>JAZLCW010000001.1:0-27943 GCA_045614445.1 Candidatus Cryptobacteroides sp.
TCCTGAAGAAGGTCATCACGGCGTGTTGAAGATTGCACAAGGTCGATAGCAGGGAATATTCGCTTGTTGGCAAGAGAGCGGTTAAGCTGAATCTCAGAGTTTCCTGTTCCCTTAAACTCCTCAAATATCACTTCGTCCATCTTACTTCCTGTATCTACAAGTGCGGTAGCTATGATTGTGAGTGAACCGCCGCCTTCAATGTTTCTTGCAGCTCCAAAGAAGCGTGTTGGTTTTTGCAGAGCATTTGAGTCAACACCACCAGTAAGCACTTTGCCTGATGCTGGTGCAACAGTATTGTAAGCTCTGGCAAGTCGTGTTATAGAGTCGAGGAATATTACTACGTTATGACCGCATTCCACCATTCTCTTGGCTTTTTCCAATACCATATTTGCTACCTTGACATGGCGCTCTGCAGGCTCGTCGAATGTAGAGGCAACTACCTCGGCTTTTACGCTGCGGGCCATATCTGTAACCTCCTCAGGGCGCTCGTCGATCAGGAGTACGATCATATAGACTTCCGGATGATTGTCCGCAATCGCATTGGCTATTGACTTGAGCAACATTGTCTTACCGGTCTTTGGCTGAGCCACGATCAGACCTCGCTGTCCCTTTCCGATAGGGGTGAACATATCAACGATGCGGCATGACATATCATTGTGTCCATTTCCAAGGAGATTGAATTTCTCTTCTGGGAAGAGCGGAGTAAGGAAGTCGAATGGAATCCTGTCGCGGATGAACTCTGGAGTACGTCCGTTGATATATTTGATACGTACGAGTGGGAAATACTTATCACCTGCCTTAGGCGGCCTGATTTCACCTGTCACGGTATCTCCAGTCTTCAATGCGTGCTGTTTGATCTGATACTGAGATACATAGATATCATCAGGAGAGTTCAGATAGTTATAGTCAGATGAACGAAGGAATCCGTATCCCTCTGGAAGTATTTCCAGAACTCCTGTCGCCTCTACAACGCCTTCGAATTCGATTACAGGCTCTGCAGGACGCTGTTCCAGCTGTTTCTGTTCCTTCTGTTCTTTCTGCTCCTGCTGGCGTGGCTGGTCATTGTTATTGGCAGCAGGATTTTCTGTGGAATTATCACGGTTCTTATGCTGATGCTGTTTCTGCCCGTTGTGATGTTTTCCGTTATGCTGATGATTATTGTTCTGCTGCTGTGTTGCCGGTTTCTGCTCTTCTTCCGGCTGTTCAGTCGGAACGGTGACAGCCTCAGACTGTCTTACAGGCTCGGCATGCTGCTGTGGCTTCTGAATCCTTGCTCTTTTCTGTCTTGGATTTCTGTCTGAGCCTGCTGGCTGGGTGTTTTCATTTGCGGTAACTTCTACCTTTGTTTCCGCTGCCTTTGGCTCTTTCTGCTCTGTCTGTGGTGCAGGCTCCTGAGGCATTACCTCAGGCTTCGCTGCCTTCTTCTGCTTTTTGCTTTTCTTCTTGCCTGTATTTTCTGCAGGCTCTTTAGAAGTTGTCTGCTCTAGTACCGCTTCTGTTGTAGCTACAGTATCTTCCTTTTTTGGAGCCTCTGTCTTTGAGACAGGACCCTTTTCCTTCTTCTCTACCGGCTTCTCTTCCTTTGCCTCAGTCTGCTTTGCCGGTTTAGCCTCGCTTGCGGCCTTTTCCTTGCGTGGACGGCCTCTCTTAGGCTTTTCCGGTGCATTCTGTGCATTAAGTTTGGCCTCTTCATCAAGGATATCATATATCAGTTTATCCTTCTCAAGCTTCTTGTAACCCTTGATCTTGAGTTCTTCTGCAAGAGAATGGAGCTGTTCGATATCCATTTCCCTAAGGTCGAAAATCTTGTGCATAAAAAGTATTTAATGTGATTGTTATCAATTTGGAACCTCCCGCGATATTGGGAAATTGGAATTGAATGGAATAATTCCCCATTGCACGGGGTTTACAAAGGTAATAAAAAAAACATAACAACCAATGCGGAGTGTCTTTTTTATTAGAAATTGTTGTCCCAGTAACTGCTGCTCTTCTTGTATTTCAAAAGGTCTGCCAAAGCTGCTGCATTGGCTGCAATCTGGAATGTCCACGACTCCCACTGGCCGTTAGGCACCCATGACACACGGATGTTGAAACAGTGCAGGTCATATGATGCACTGAACTGTGTGGTGGTCATTTTAAGAGCCATAAGGTCAAATCCCGTAGTAAGGTTCATAGATAGACGGGATGTCAGTTTCAAGCTACCGTTGATACCCAATGTCTGGGTATGGGTGTTATTGGCAGTCTGTCTGCCGTTTGCGAACTGATAGCCTCTTCTGAAGCTGTATGAATAGTTGAAGCTAAGGTTCCACGGAGAATTCGGGTTCATATAATAGAGCCATCCTCCGGGGATATATTCTCCGGTTACCGGGTGATAGAATACTCTGGTATAGTTGGCTGTAGTGGAAGCTGCAGCCTGTCCTCCATCATTTCCATTTATCTTTCCCTCGCCACTTATCGAGTATGAGAGCGAGACATTGGCTGTATTCAGTCGTGCGAGTCCCTGGCCCTGTGTAATGGCGAATTTGTTGATCCTCTGGCCGGAAGTGTGTTGAGCGTCCACCAGCATGGCATATGGATCCAGCTGGGCACTGGCATTGACTCCGAGTTTGCCGAACACCTGTGTCGACATTGTCAGGCTGATATTGCTCATCTTGAATTCTTCAGCGAGGAAGTTGTATCCTGTAGAAAGGTTGAGCTGGTCGATAAGCTTGATTTTCTTCGTGCCTTTTCCTGTCGTATCGGTAAGGTCACGCACCTTGGCCTCGAAATTATTTCCGAGAGAGAAATTGAGACTTGCGGTCTTTCCCTTTCCTGGAGGAGATCCGGTGCCGGCACCGCTATATACATTATATTCCTGGGTCTTTACCTGACCATTTCTGTCGGTATATGTCAAGGTTCGGTATCCGTTGAAATATGTTCCCTTCTCAGGACTGAATGAGGCCGAAAGGGAAGGGGATACTACATGTCTGATAGCCTGAAGCTTACGGTGTCTTCCAAACTGGAACAGACCGTATATTCGGGTACTCATCGATATGCTTCCGGAGTAATTGTGTGAAGTTCCGAAATGGCTGAAGGCCTTACCTTCGATCTTTTCAACCTTTCCTGTCTCAGGGTTGTATTCCTGCTCGATCTTCTTGAAATACCAGTTCATTCCGTATTGGACGCTCGGAGTGATATTGATGTATTTGAATGCCGTAAAGTTCGGAAGACCTATCTGGAAGGTGTGTGTCATACCGTTCTGGAACTTGTCCCAGAATCCCGGTTTGTTGAACTCGGATGCCTTGAAGTTGATCTTGTTCTGAAAAGCAGTATTGTAACCGAGAGAGAATTTCTCATAGAATTTCTCCTTGCCGACCCTGTGTTTTCTCTTGAAAGGATAGAATCTGTTCACCGAGAATGTCACGTTAGGGAGTGTGAATGAGTAGGAACTGTCCTTCGAGTTCTGGTTATGCAGGGCATTGATGGAAAGATTGAGCTTTCCGTTCCAGTTCTTCGAATATGAAATCGATGATGAAATCTGGTTCTGCAGCGCCTCAGTTACCGATGTCGAGTTATATTTGCTGTTAGAAGGGCTGGAGAAGTTCACCGATGCGGAGAAACTTGTTCCAGGTCTTGCTTTCGCATCCTGTGTATGAGTCCATCGGACACCGAAGTTCTTGGACTGGAAGAAGTCCGAACTACCTTTTTCACCCGTCTGGTCATTAGAGTATGTAAGTGAAAGGTTTCCGTTGAATTTATAGTTCACCTTGTAGCGTGAATTCAGATCGACTGCCCATGAACCAAGGGTATATATGTCAGTGGTCAAGGCAATGTCAAAGTATTCACCGATAACGAAATACAATCCTGCATCGCGAAGATAGAAACCTCGTGACGCCTCTTCTCCGAATGATGGGAAGAGGATACCTGTAGCTCTGTCTGGACGGTCAGGAATGAATCCGAAAGGCAATGCAACCGGAAGCGGCACGTCTCCGATGACCGGCCATGCAGGACCGAAGACAGTCTTCTGATTTGGTTTGGTCATCACTTTCGCACGACTCAGATGGAGATAATAGTGAGGCTCCTCACAGTCGCAGACAGTATAGCGTCCGTTGGCGATATTGATGGAACGGTCCGGCATCATCTTGATCTTCTTTCCATGAAGGATACCGTCCTGTTCCTGGGTCACCATATTCGTGATCCTGGCCTTGTTTGTCTCAAAATTGTACCTTACCTCCTCCATTTCATAGGTCGTACTTCCTTGTTCCATTACCGGACGACCTTTGATGACACCTGTGGTGTCTTTGGTTCCTCGGGCGTACAAAGTGGAAGTATTGAGGTCATACTCCATATAATCGGCTGTAAGCTTCATGTTTCCGTATGTTACGCTTACATCGCCGTAGTAATATATGAGACGCTTTCCATCGCTGAAATCCTCAATGATAGAGTCTTTTGCAACAGTAAATGCAGGAGATTCAAGGGAACTTTTCCTAAGCATAGATAATGAGTCCTGGCGGAAAATGGAGTCCGCTCTGGCAATGGAATCCTTTACGAATCTGAGCGAGTCATTTATTGCAATAAGGGAATCATTATGAACGTGGATTGAATCTGAATGGAAATGAAGATCGGAAACAGCTTCGGGAACCTTCACCTCTCTACGCTGGCGACGGTTCCTTCTGTCGTCTTGAGAATATAGAGCAATAGAACTGAGTATCAGCAACATAACTGTCACTAATCCCCATTTCGCCAGCCACATTCTCATCTTTACTATCCTATATATTGACATCAATAATTTCCTGTTATTGCAAGTTTTTGCTATTTTTGCAAGTCGCAAATTTAAAACTAATTTCAATTATTACCAAATTGAGATGACTATATGGACTTTAAACTTTACTTTTCAACGATAATCGTCACTCTGGTCGTGATGCTTCTCCCGGCTCAGAATGTACTTTGCCAGAATACTTCTGCAGATGTTGGTCTGAGGACTGTCGTCATCGATCCTGGGCACGGAGGAAAGGACCCCGGAACTGCCGGTCCTGACAGAAAAAACGATGAGAAACACATAGTTCTAAAGATTTCCAGACTCCTTGGCGAGAAAATCAAGAAAGAATATCCGGACGTCAAGGTGGTCTATACCAGAAGCGGTGATACATTTCCGAAATTGACTGACCGCATAAAGATCGCTCATGAGAACAATGCCGATCTTTTCATTTCCATTCATTGCAATGCGAACAGCAAGAAGACCGTATCCGGTTCATCTGCACATATACTTTCAAGAAAGGATACCCGTAATCCTGATCGCGATCTTTTTGATGAGAATCTGGAACTGACCAGACTTGAGAACTCTGTCATCCAGTTCGAGGACGATCAGTCAAGCTATACTGAGGATTCGCCTGCAGACCAGATACTTAACTCGCTTCTTTTTCATGCGAACTTCGACCATAGTCTACTTTTCGCCCAGCTGGTTGTGGACAATCTGGCTACAAACCCTTTCCATAAATGGGGCAAGGGCATACATCAGAACGATTTCCACCTTCTGAAGAAGATGACCTGTCCTGCAGTACTTGTGGAAACTGCCTTCCTCTCAAATCCGAATGAACGTCAGCTTCTGGTCTCTGCAAAATGGCAGGAAGAAATTGCCCAGAGACTTTTCAAGGCCTTCAAGGCATACAAGACCCGTTATGATGCTTCGGTATCAACTTCTGCAGAATCACATGTTCAGCCGGAGTCTGAAGAAGCATCCCAGAATGCAGATGAATATTATGGTATCCAGATAATGGGCCTTGGAAGACTTCTGAAGGCAGATGACCCTGCATTGAAAGGTCTTAAGGTCAGCGCAGTCAAGGCACCTGATTCTTCTGTATATAAATATATATATGGTAATTTCCGCACAAGCAGCAGTGCCAGAGAATCTCTACCGACAGTCCGTAAGAAATTTTCCGGAGCTTTCGTAGTTAAGGTTACAGGAACAAAAGTTGAAATAGTAAAATAATAACATAGTATGAGCAAGGAATTAAAAATAGGACTCTTTGCGGTCACCATCCTGATAGTATCGTTCTTCCTGATAAATTATCTTAGAGGTGAAGACCTGTTCAATCGCGAAATCGAACTTTCGTCGCGTTATGTCAGTGTTGAAGGACTTGTTCCTTCGGCTCCGGTATTCATAAAGGGATATAAGGCTGGAAAAGTAGCTGAGGTCAATTACGATGCTCAGACTGAAGATTTTCAGGTCATCTGTTCAATAAATAAAGAGTTCAGGATTCCATCGGATTCCCGTATGACTATTTACAGTGTGGACATCATGGGAGGTAAAGGCATAAAGATTGAGCTTGGAACTTCAGATTCATATGCAGCAGACGGTGATGCCTTGAGAGCCGGATTTGAAGCAGGCTTGATAGATGCCATGGCGGGTAGTGTGGGTCCTCTTCTCCAGAAGGTCAATAATACTATGGACAGTCTCGCTGTTACTGTTTCCGGCATCAATTCTTTGCTCTCTGATAAGAATCGTGCCCATATCAGCAATACTCTTGCTCACCTGGATAAAACAATGGCAAGTGTCCAGTCAGTTTCGCGTACAATTGATGGCCGTTCTGAGGAACTCTCTTCATTTGTGGAGAACCTTTCGATTCTTTCCGGAAAGCTTAATTCAATAGCTGAAAAAGCTGATACTGCCATGAGCGGCGTGAATGATGTCGTGACAACTATATCCGAATCCGATCTTCAGGGAGTGATATCATCGCTGAAGATTCTTCTGGACAACATGAATGATCCGGAGGGTAGCATCGGAAAACTTTTTGTTGATAACTCTGTTTATGATTCAGTAGATACACTTTTGAACGATATTGATACACTTATCCGTAAAATTCAGGAAAATCCTAAGAAATATTTAAGAATTTCTGTATTCTAATGTCTCCTGCAAGGGAAAAAACGGTATTTTGGTAAATTGGAATATTTCAAAACTATAACTATCGTATTTATTAAGTATTTACGCTGAAGTGCTCGCCCTAAATAATTGATAATCAATATTATAACAATAATGTTATCTAGTTGATTCATTTCGATAGTCTGTAAAATAAAATTAAAATACAAGAGATTTTTTTATTTTTTATTACTTTTTTTTCCTCATCTTTGCATTCCCGTTAGTTGATACGGGTCTAAAACTTGACGAGAGGAAAATAAATGACAAATAAAAGACACATATCAGTATGGAACAACTGTCTCAGATTCATTGAGCAGAACATCGATCCAAGGCAATTCAACCTTTGGTTCACACCGATCAAGCCGGTGTCATTGGTTGAATCAACCTTGACAGTCGAGGTTCCTTCTGAGTTCTTCCGTGAATATGTCGAGGGGGCATACCTTGAGATATTGAAGGCGTCTTTGAAGAAAGAACTGGGAGTGATGGCTAAGCTTGTCTATGTCGTGACTCCGGTCCAGAAGCAGCAGTCACTTGTCTATCCTGCAGCTCATGGAAATACTCCTGTCAATAAGTCTGTTTCCATCGAAACTTACAGCAAAGCAGGTAATCCCGGTCCGTTTGTATTCCCTGGCATCAAGAGAGTGCAGATCAATTCTCATCTTAATCCTGTTTATTGTTTCGAGAACCTTATCGTGGGTGAGTGTAACAAGATGGGATTCACAGCTGCCGAGAGCATCTCAATGTCACCTGGCAAGACAGCATTCAACCCTCTTTTCCTTTTCGGTGGCCCTGGATTAGGTAAGACCCATCTCGCACAGGCAATCGGTATCGAGATCAAGAAGAAATATCCTGAACTGGTGGTACTTTATGTCCCTGCAAACAGATTCAAGACCCAATATATGGATGCGCAGCATGTGAAGAACAAGATCACAGACTTCCTTGCATTCTATATGAAGATCGATGTCCTGATCATGGACGACATCCAGGATCTTATGGGACAGGGAACACAGAACGCATTCTTCAACATCTTCAACCATCTGCATCAGTCCGGAAAGCAGCTTATCTTTACTTCGGACAGAGCACCGGTAGATCTAGAGACATTTGAAGAACGTTTGCTTTCACGACTCAAGTGGGGACTTTCCGTCGAGCTTCAGAAGCCTGATTTCGCTACAAGACTTGAAATGCTTAAGGCAAGAGCTTTCCGTGAAGGTGTAAAACTCAGTGACGAGGTATTTCACTTCCTTGCTACCAGGATCAAGTCGAATTTCCGAGAGCTTGAAGGTGCGCTTATCTCATTGATTGCCAATGCAACCCTCGCTCATAAGGAGGTTACAGTGGAACTCGCTGAGAAGATCACGGAAAAGATTGTCGGAGAACAGCAGAACGAAGTGACCATCGACAAGGTTCAGAAAGCAGTATGCGATTATTTCAATATCACTCTTGACACACTTCTGTCCAAGACAAGAAAGCGTCAGATTGTTCAGGCAAGACAGATTGCGATGTATCTTTCGCGTAATCTGATAAATTGCTCTCTTTCGACCATCGGAGCAGAAATCGGAGGTAAAGATCATGCGACTGTGCTACATGCCTGCACGACGGTAGGTGACCTTATGTCGACAGACAAGACCTTCAAGCAATATGTGAACGATATAGAGAAGATTCTCGTTCCGACAAGAAGATAGAAAAAGTCCACTCCTTGGGGTGGATTTTCTTTTTTATGTTATCTTTGTAACAAAACTAATTTATATGAATTCAGAAAACGTATTGTCCTTCTTCAAGGAAATAACAAAGATTCCGCGTGAATCTGGTCATGAGGAACATATTATAGCATATCTTCAGGATTTTGCTGCAAGGAACGGCTTGGAATGCAAGACCGATGAGGCTGGTAATGTGCTGATAACCAAAGAAGCAGCTCCCGGCTATGAAAATGTACCGACAATTGTGCTTCAGAGCCATTCCGATATGGTCTGCGAGAAGAATGAGGGAGTGGAACATGATTTTGCCAAGGATCCGATAAAGTATATAATCAAGGATGGCTGGATGATTGCACCTGACACTACTCTCGGAGCTGATTGTGGTATCGGTGTCGCTGCCCAGATGGCTCTTCTTGTGAGCGATATGCCATGCGGTAAGATTGAGTGCCTCTTCACTACATCTGAGGAGACCGGACTTGATGGTGCAATTGCACTTCAGCCTGGCTTCTTTACCGGAAAAGTGCTTCTGAATCTCGATTCTGAGGATGAGGGAGAGATTTTCGTAGGTTGTGCAGGTGGAATCGATACTACAGCCGAATTCAATTATAATGAAGAGCCGATCCAGGAAGACTTTGTGCTTCAGGAAGTATATGTAAAGGATGCAATGGGTGGTCACAGTGGTGATGATATCAATAAAGGCCGTGCAAATTCTGTTCAGCTCCTTGGACGTTTCCTTTACAGCATATTGGATCTTGACTGGCAGCTCGTGAAGATCGACGGAGGTAACAAGCGTAATGCTATTGCCCGCGAAGCAAAAGCCCTGATTGCAGCAGAGGAAGATACTCTTGAAATAATCAATGAGCGTCTCGAGGCATTTGCAGCTGACGTTATAGAGGAATACGGTGCAATCGAAAAGGAAATCAAGGTAGGATATGCTGAATATCAGGGAGAAGCCTCTGCAGCAATTGATGAAATGACTGCCTGGAATCTTGTTGCAGCGCTTTGCGCTTCACCGCACGGAGTTCTTGCAATGAGTCAGGAAATCGAGAATTTTGTGGAGACCTCTACAAATCTTGCTTCTGTCAAGATGACAAAACCAGGAGTTATCCGTATCGGTTCAAGCCAGAGAAGCTGCGTTACAGCTGCCCGCCGTGCTGCGGCAGCAAAGATGGAGGCATGCTTCGTTCTGGCAGGTGCTATTGTAAAGCATGAGGGTGAATATCCAGGATGGGCTCCAGCAGCAGAGTCTCCGGTAAGAGATGCCTGTGTGGCTTCATATAAGAAACTGTTCGGAGTAGAGCCAAAGGTCAAGGCTATTCATGCTGGACTCGAGTGCGGACTTTTCACCGAGAAGTTCCCTGGACTTGATATGATTTCATTCGGTCCGACACTCCGTGGAGTACATGCACCTGGTGAACGACTGGATCTGGCCTCACTTGATAAGTTCGTAGCATTGCTTGTGGATCTGATTCAGAATTATAAGTAGTGAACTATTTTGTTTTATTGATTGATAAGTAATAAAATATGGTCAAAATAGCACCTTCAATGCTTGCGGCGGATTTTCTTCATCTTGCCAAGGATGTCAAGATTGTCAATGACAATGCCGACCTCTTTCATCTTGATATAATGGATGGAGTATTTGTCCCTAACATCTCATATGGTTTCCCTGTTGTAGAAGCGATTGCCAGTGAGGCAAAGAAACCTATGGATGTGCATCTGATGATTGTACACCCTGAGAAATATATCGAGAGATTTGCAAGACTTGGAGTGTCTATGCTTAGTTTTCATCTGAATGCTACTGATAAGCCGGCTCAGACTCTTCTTCATATCCGCGAAACCGGGATGATGGCTGGTCTTGTGATCAATCCTGATATGCCAGTGGAGAGTCTCTACCCTTACCTGCATCTGTGTGACTACATCATTCTGATGTCAGTTTATGCCGGTTTCGGAGGCCAGAAGTTCATAGAAGAGACATATGAACGTATCCGTACTCTGAAGGCTGAGATTGAGAGACAGGGATTGTCTGTCAAGATAGAGGTAGATGGGGGCGTATGTCCTGCAAATGCATCTCTACTTGTCGAGGCAGGTGCTGAGATTCTCGTAGCGGGAAGCGCTGTCTTCAAATCCGACAATCCTGCTGAAGTTATTGCTTCTCTGAGATGATATAACTGATATCCTTGAAGGCGAATTCTCTGAGTTCGCCTTTTTCTGTGTCTTCTATCCTTAGCAGGCCGATCGGGGAGAGACCACGGATAATTCCAGGGAATTTTCTTGATGATCGGCTCTCATAAAAATCTGCCATTTCGTCAAGAAACCAGAGATTTGCAAGGTAGTCATGTCTCAGACTGCTATAAACTTCAGCTTTTTCTGCTTCTGTGCGGTATGTCAGATATCTTGAAAGATTCTTCTTGAATACTTCGAGAAATTCCTCCAGACATAGGTGTATGTCGAAATGAGAATCCGGTCTGCAAAGAGCCATTGACGTAGGATTCGGTATGTTGACATCAAAGTTTCTTTGATTGATATTCAGACCTATGCCGATGATGCTTGATGAGAGGTAATTTCCTCGGACGGAATTTTCGATAAGCATTCCGCATATCTTTCTGCGGCCTATATATATGTCGTTAGGCCATTTTATTTTTGCCTCGATATCGTGTCCGGAAAGGAAATGAACCACAGAAAGGGAGGCAATCTCAGTCAGAACAAACTGATCATTAGCCTTTACATAAGGCAGAATCTCTTCCGTACTGGCAGGTACGGAAAATTTAAGTGCAATACTGAAAGTCAGGTTTTCACCAGGATGGCTTGACCAGGAATTTCCCCTTTGTCCACGGCCGGCACTCTGCTTCATGGCTGACACGACTGACAAATTGTCAATGTCAGAAATGCGCCTTCTGACCGCGTCATTGGTCGAATCGGTCGAGTCAAGCCATATAATGTCAGCCTTCATTGTAATGGTGCGGATTTTGATTATCTTTGCAGATGTTTTTGCAAAATTAACAATTAAATCAATATATGGAAAATAAGGAACTTAAGGTCATTGCGGATGCGATGCTTGAAAAGAAAGGGCAGGATGTGGTATCGCTTGACCTCAGATCAATCGGAACAGCAATTTCAGATCATTTCATAGTATGTAATGCAGATTCTACTCCAGCTGTTGTGGCAATCGCTGACAATATCGAGGACAGAATGATAGAGAAGTGCAGAAGAAAGGTGGCTCGTGCACAGGGTAAGGAGAACGCTTTCTGGGTAATCCTTGACTATGGTGATATCGTGGTTCATGTATTCCAGACACCGTACAGAGCTTTCTACCGTCTTGAGGAACTTTGGGCGGATGCTGAGAGAACTGCATACGAAGACTAATCAAGTTAGAAAATATGGCAGAAAACAATAATGCACCTCGCGGGAACAAGCCCGTGAGATTACGTTTTAATATCTCATGGATATATATCCTTCTGCTTTTCGGCATAGGATATATGTTCTTCAATCAGGGAGGCACAGCCAATCCTCAGAAGGAGGAGTGGGCTGAGGTAAAGCAGCAGTGGCTCGACGGTGATATCAAGGAAGTCGTATTCATACGAAATGAATATGAGGGTCGTGTGACCGTGAAGCCGGACAAGGTCGAGAAATATGCCGATAAATTCGGCGGAAAGATTCCTAAGAAGTCTCCTCATTTCATTTTTCTAGTATCCGGAAGCTTCAATGCAGAGGAGATGTTCGGTGAACTTAACGAGCAGCTTCCTGCGGACGAGCAGGTAAAGGTGATCATTGAAAATCACGAAAGCCTCTTGGGCATACTTGAATGGCTGATTTTCCCTCTCCTTCTCATCCTGATGTGGGTGTTCATGTTCAGAGGAATGAACCGCAATATGGGCGGCCAGGGTGGACCTGGGGGAATATTCAATGTGGGTAAGGCTACAGGAAAACTTGCAGAAAAGAGCAGTATCAAGGTGACATTCAAGGATGTAGCCGGACTATATGGAGCTAAGGATGAGGTGATGGAAATCGTGGATTTCCTCAAGAATCCGAAGAAATATACAGCTCTTGGAGGAAAGATTCCTAAGGGTGCCCTCCTTGTAGGCCCTCCTGGTACAGGTAAGACTCTTCTCGCGAAGGCAGTTGCCGGAGAAGCTGATGTACCTTTCTTTTCTATTTCTGGTTCTGATTTTGTGGAGATGTTCGTAGGAGTGGGAGCTTCCCGTGTGCGCGACCTCTTCCGTCAGGCAAAGGAAAAGTCTCCTTGCATTGTCTTCATTGATGAGATCGATGCAGTAGGTCGCGCCAGAGGAAAGAATGTGGGTTATTCTTCAAATGATGAGCGCGAAAATACTCTTAATCAGCTCCTTACAGAGATGGACGGCTTCGGCTCTAACTCGGGAGTAATCATTCTTGCTGCTACAAACCGTGCAGATATTCTCGATAAGGCTCTTATGCGTGCCGGACGATTCGACCGTCAGATACATGTAGATCTTCCTGATCTTAAGGAAAGAGAGGAAATCTTTACTGTCCATCTGCGTGGTCTCAAGCTTGCAGAGGATTTCGATCTGGAATTCCTTGCCAAGCATACTCCGGGATTCTCGGGTGCAGATATCGCTAATGTATGCAATGAGGCAGCCCTCACCGCTGCAAGAAAGGATAAGCCAGCTATCGACAGACAGGATTTTCTGGATGCCGTTGACCGAATCGTAGGAGGTCTTGAAAGAAAGTCAAAGATCATCACTCCTGAGGAAAAACGTTCGATTGCTCATCATGAAGCCGGACATGCGACTGTAAGCTGGCTGCTTCCGAATGCAGACCCTCTTTTCAAGGTGACTATCGTTCCTCGTGGACAGGCACTGGGAGCAGCATGGTATCTGCCGGAAGAGAGACAGCTTCTGACAAAAGCCAGGATGATCGATGAGATGTGCTCTCTGATCGCCGGACGTGTTGCCGAGGAAATCGTCAACGGTCAGCCTTCTACAGGAGCATTGAATGATCTGGAGCGTCTGACAAAGATGGCATATGGTATGGTGACGTATTATGGTATGAGCGACAAGGTCGGAACACTTTCATTCTATGATTCGACTGGTGGCCGCGGATACGATCTTACCAAACCGTACAGCGAGAAGACTGCTGAACTCATAGATAAGGAGGTCAAGGAACTCGTTGACATGATTCATTCAGCTACAGAGAAGATTTTGCGTGATAATTTTGATGGATTCAGTCAGTTGGCTGAGCTTTTATTGGAGAAAGAAGTTATCTTTGCAGATGATCTCGAAAGGATATTCGGACCAAGAGCCGGTGCAAAACCAGGTGAAGTCCTCCCGAAGGATCCCGAAGAGATTGCCGAAAAGGCAGAGCAGGAATAATCCTGCTGCCGTCTAACCTGTTGACTTATGAATAATTTTGTCAAAAGAACAATATCAGGTGCAGGATTCGGAGTGATAATGCTCGCTGCTTTCCTGACGAACAAATATGTTTTCGGAGCAGTCATGCTTCTGTCACTTGTCATAATGATGGGTGAGTTTCTGAAGATGACCTGTGGAAAGAATTACTGGTTCTCGCAGATCTTATCGATCCTTGCGGGAGCCACTCTTTTTACACTGACGTATCTGTATAAAGGATTTGAATTTCCGGGAAGACTTGTCATCCTTGCCTTTATTCCTGTCTTTATCCTGATGATCAACTCACTGTATGTCAAGGATAAAAGCCGTTTTGACAAATTCTCGAACCTCTATGCCGTACTTTTGTATATTGCTGTTCCATGGTCTGTTCTGAATTTTGCAGTTTTCGACGCTCAAGGCGAATTCAACGGCCTGCTTCTGTTGTGTTTTTTTGCCATAATATGGGGCACTGATGTGGGAGCTTATATTTTTGGAATCACACTTGGACAGAAATATGGTAAGAAACTCTTTCCTGCCATATCGCCTAAGAAATCATGGATCGGTTTCTGGGGTGGACTCGTTACAGCAGCGGGCGTAGCGGTTGCATTGCATTATTGCGGACTCTTCCGTTTCGATCTTGTGCATTGCATCTGCATGTCGCTTCTGCTTTCTGTCGCCGGTGTATATGGCGATCTGATCGAGTCACAGTGGAAAAGACACTACGATGTAAAGGACTCTGGTACAATAATTCCAGGTCACGGAGGACTCCTTGACAGGTTTGACAGCGCTTTGATAGCGATTCCTATCGGTATTATCTACCTGGTGGTAATGAATGTGCTTTAAGACCGCAAGTACTTTTGGTCAATTGCCTTTTTTTAGCTACTTTTGCAGCCGTTATGATAATACAGAAAGACTGTTACAATACTATTTTATTCATATGGATAATCTGCGCACCATTGACTTATTTAATGATGCGCTTTATTCCTTTTCCTGTCCTCGCATATCTTCTGAGTATAATCCCTGTTTCTCTCATGGGATTTTCACTCTTTTTCTTCAGGGTTCCCACCCGTGTTACCGTTCCTGGTGACAATGTGGTGACTTCTGTTGCTGACGGAAAGGTGGTGATCATAGAGAAGGTCTATGAGGATGAGTATGTAAAGGGAGAATGTCTCCAGGTTTCCATTTATATGGATTTCTTCAATGTACATGTCAATTATTGGCCTGTGACAGGAGAGGTATCATATTATAAATACCATCCTGGAAAATATATGCTGGCATTCCTTCCAAAGGCATCGGAACTTAACGAACATTCTTCGGTTGCGATCAGCAGCCCTTATGGAGATGTTTTCTTCAAGCAGATTGCCGGAACCTTTGCCAGAAGAATCGTCACTTATGCCCGACCAGGCAGTGCTGAGGTCAAGGGTGATCAGTGCGGTGTAATCAAGTTCGGATCAAGAATCGATATGTTCTTCCCGCTGGATGCTGAAATCAAGGTGAAACTGGGAGATCACGTAAAGGCATGTGAAACTGTCATAGCTGACCTTCAGAAATAATAGTATGGAAGAACAATTGATATATGTAATAATGATTGTCTCTATTGCATTGTCCGCTTTGTGTTCAATGCTGGAGGCGACTCTTCTATCCACTCCATTGTCGTATATAACGGGACTGGAAGAGCAGGGCAGAAGTGGTGCTGCACGTTTGAAGAGACTTAAGCAGAATCCGGACAGACCTATATCAGCCATCCTTTGTCTGAATACCATTGCCAATACTGTCGGAGCATCCATTGTCGGTTCTCTTGTCTATGAAGTTTATGGAGATGCTTTAGTCGGAGTCTTCTCGACAATTTTTACGTTTGCGATTCTCATTTTCTCTGAAATCATACCTAAAACCATCGGTACAAGTTATTGGAGATCTTTGGCACTGCCGGCATCTGTCATCATTAACTCGATGATATTCATTACTTATCCGTTAGTATGGATTCTTGAGCGCATGCAGAAGCTCATATCATCCAGATCGAATCAGGTGAGCGTCAGCAGGGAAGATATTTCAGCAATGGTGAGTGTGGCTACAGAAGAAGAGGTGATCGAGACTGAAGAAAAGAAGATGATACAGAATCTTCTCAAGCTTGATGAGGTCACAGCACACGAGATAATGACTCCGAGTGTAGTGGTGGAAATGGTTCCTGGAAGTATGAGCATCAAGGAGTTCTATGACAGTGACAATACCCATTCTCGTATTCTTGTATATGATGAGGAGAATGATGAGTATGTTGTCGGATATGTACTTCGTTCGGAAGTCCTTGAAAAAATGGCAGAAGATAATTTCTCAGCTCCATTGAATGATATCATCCGTCCGATTCTGACGTTCGAGGAAGAAGATACAGTCGCTGACATTTGGGAAAAGCTTCTGGAGAAAAAAGAGCATATTTCAGCAATTCTTGATGAATATGGTTCGCTTCGAGGTATCGTAACGATGGAAGATGTAATCGAGACAATGCTCGGACAGGAAATCGTGGATGAGAAGGACGAGGTGGTAGATATGCAGGAATATGCTAAAGACCAGTGGGAAAAGGCTCAGAAAGAAATAATTAAGGCAGATGATTAACATCTGCCTTTTCTTTTACTTGTTTTCGATCAGTTCGAGAAGTCTGTCAATCGCTTCATCTTCAGGTACGTGTCTCAGTACCGGTTCCTTGCCTTTATAGATGGATACCTTTCCGTTTCCTTCTCCGACATATCCCCAGTCGGCATCCGCCATTTCGCCAGGACCATTGACAATGCAGCCCATGACTGCGATGACCATACCTTTCAGATGTGCAGTGCGCCGCTTTACCTCTGCAAATGTACCTTCGAGATTGTACATTGTACGGCCGCATCCCGGGCAGGCAATATATTCTGGCCTGTAGAATCTGCGTCTTGCTGCCTGCATCAGTTCATCAGCGAGATATTCTCCTTCTTCACATTCTGCCAATACGACCTGATCAAGTTCCTTGTCAAGAAGACGTTTGCCAAAGTCACACGCAAAATCCAGGATAAGTCTTTCTCGAGTAGGCGCGTCATATGTCGCTATAGCCTTCTTGCCTTCCAGAGTAAGCGATGTCATTGTGGAATGAAGCAGATGATCATATCTGTCAGCAAGGTATCTGGCTACTGGTATCTCGTTTACAGGATCCTCAGTCAGGGATACTCTGATTGTATCTCCGATTCCCTCTGAAAGAAGAGCTGATATTCCCACAGCAGACTTTATTCTTCCGCCATCTCCATTACCAGCTTCTGTCACACCCAGGTGGAGAGGGAAAACTACGCCATCTTCCTGCATCTGCTTGGCTAGCAGGCGGTAAGCTTCCACCATAACAAAAGTGTTAGAGGCTTTCAATGATACAACAACATTGTAAAACTCATTCTCCACGCACATATCCAGCCACTCTTTTACAGCCTCCTTCATTGCGCGGGGAGTATTGCCATAAAGATTTGTGATACGTTCACCCAATGATCCGTGGTTAAGTCCTATTCTGATGGCAGTACCATGTTCCTTGCATACTTGAACCAGTCTGGCGAACTGTTCGCGAGCTTTCTCGTGGTCCTTATGGAAGTTGCCGGGATTGATTCTGACTTTCTCTACCACAGCTGCTGCTGCGATGGCTATTTCAGAGGAGAAATGCACGTCTGCCACAAGGGGAGTCTCGATTCCTTCAGCACGAAGAATGTTCTTGATTTCTTCAAGATTACCTACCTGGGCTAAGGAAGGGACTGTGAGTCGGATGATCTGGGCTCCTGCTGCTGCAAGCTTTCTGCACTGCTCCACAGATGCCTGTACATCAGATGTATGTGTATTGCACATAGTCTGAACGACTATAGGATGTCCTCCTCCTATATGGATATTACCTACTTTGACTGAAAGTGTTTCCATAAACCATTGATTTTGCTTGTTTTTTAAGTTCAGCCTTAGTCTTTCCTGTTCTCTTGCTAAGCTGGAAATACACTCCTGCGCTTATAATGATATTCGACGGATAAGCATATCTGTAATAGTAGTCACTATAATGATCAGGTTCGTAAAGGGACGAAAAGGAGTGCTTGTAATATGCCATGACATGGAATTCCAGCGGATCGAATACCAATGCGAATCCTGCACCGCCCTTTATTCCGTAATCAAATCTGATATCAGTGTCTTTAAAGTTGAACTCCAGTTCAGGATCTACATTACCGGTCTTGCCAGGAAAACGCTGGATACCTAATCTATAGCCTCCGTAACATCCGACCTCTGCCAGGAACTTGAAGTTCCAGGTATCGAAATGGAACTGGAATAAAAGTGGAACCTCCACAACATCTAAAATCGCCTTTTCAGCTCCTTCTATCTTATAAGTATAATTATGTTCTTCGTTATATTCGAACTCATAACCTTCCTGAGTGTAGAACAGTCCGGCCTTGAAGGCGAAGAAAGGCATTGCGAACATCTGTCCGTACTTCGTGTATGTGATTCCGACATTTACCGGACTGAAAACCATCTTCTGCTCCTGACGTGGGTTCCACATGACACGGCTCAGCCCGGCTCCATATTGAATACCGATCAGAGAGTAGTCATTGACCACAAGTGCCTTCTTGACCTCGACTGTATCAAGAAATTCATTGGTGAGTGTATCTGCACCCTTGTCAAGTTCCTTCTTGATCTGCTGTATCTTGTCAGATTTCTGTTTCTGCTTAGGCTCTTTTCTTCCTTTGTCCGCAGCATCAGTGTAGAAGACCGAGCATAGTGCAAAAGTCAGTATGATTGTTATTATCTTCTTCATATTCAGGCTATTTGAACATTTCTACAATATCAATGTTCTGCTCTATTTCCATCATTTCTGGTATATCCATAAGGAAGGTTCCATCCTCAAGCTTATAGAATCTTACCTTTTCAGGCTGTTTGTGCTCAAGAAGAATACCGGTGTCCACAATACCGTTTCTATTAAGGTCCTCTGTGATTCTTATTGAATATTTTCCGGCCTTCAGATAAGGGAATACAAGAGTCTGGTCACTGTCTATGATATATGATCTGAGTACCGAATTTCGCTTTTCATTGAGCAGATCTACAATATATTTATTGTTCACATTGCTCAGGACAAGGTTCATCGTACTTAACTTGTCATCATTCGGAAGCTTGACCTTGACTTCTGTACTGTCGTTGTAGAAACCGTTGATATCTTTGAATTTACGGTGAGGTACCTTCAGGAAGTATTCATATCCCGGGAGCATCTTTTCCGTAGGACGCACGATGTATTTCCTGATATTGAGACTATCCTGCTCCACTGTATATGTACTGATGGTTTCTTCCTGCTTAGGATTAAGATACTTGAATGTAAGGGAGTCGAATGCAGTCTCTACCACAGGGTACTTGAACTCGAACACGAATCCATACTGCTCTATTGTCTCCGGTTTTGCGGTAATGGTCACTACTGCTGTAGTATCTTCGTGCTTTATATCTTTCTTTGAACTCTTGCCGAGTACCTTTCTGTTTGGATTGATAAGCTTCACCTCTTCGGTAAAGCTGTTTAGCATACCAAGGGTGTCAGTCTTCATGTAGTTCACATTGAGATAGAATGTATCAGGCTGGGCCTTAGGGTCGTTGACCCAGATTTCAAGACTGTCCTGAATTATGTTGAACTGCGTGATAAGCTTTTCCTGAGGAACTCCCTTGATCCATATAGAGTCCACCTGTGCATATGGAGCCATGAAGGTGATATATGCTGTCCTGTCGCCTACGCGCTCCTTGTTTACTATCATCTGCTGGCTTGGTTTCTCGCGGAAGATATTCAGCTCATATTCCTGCTTTCTGGCCAGACAGTTGACTGTATCGGTCATTTCATATTTCAGCAGTTCCGGGAGGCTGTCACTTACCATCATTACCGGCCTGATCACAGTATCTACAAATGCAACCTTCTCTGCATCAGGGTCGTACTTGTTGTTGTTGTTTTCGTCAATGATAGCATAGAGTCTGTAAACTGTATCCTGGATGTTTCGCAGACAGAAGAATCCCCAGTCATCTGTCTTTACTGCCGCATCCGGACGCTTCAGGAAAATGGCTGAGTCTGCCTGATCCTTGTAAAGCATCACAGTCGCTCCTTTGAGGGGCTGCAGATTGTTGCAGTCCTGTACAATACCTGTCACTACCATCGAGTCGATCTGCGAGCCAGTAGAGAATACGAGAGTGAATCCCGGGAACATATTGCCTTCGTTATTGTCAGCGATGGCATTCGTCACATCAAGAGTATAGGTTTTATTCGAGTCGAGGTCTCCTTCAAAGGTTACCACCACGCTCTTGCCTTTGAGCTTGTATTTCGGAGCTTTTTCCAAAGGAGGTGAGAGGAAAAGGCTCTTTGCATCCTTTACTGTGACATATTCATTGAAGCCCAGAACGAGTTTGGTCTTGCTGACAGGAATGTTTACAGCACCGAGTTCAGGGTATATTTCAGTTATTATCGGAGGGATCGTATCCTTCGGGCCACCACTTGGAGGGGTAGTGGTATTGGCGCAGGAATGTGAAAAGATCATCGTTCCCAAGATGATCGCTACCGGTACGGCCGGCCATAAATATGATAGTATCTTTTTCATAATCGCTTTTATAGTTCCTTTCTGCTCACGCTTTCTATGCCTTTTATTCTCTGAAGCTTCTTGATCAGATTCTCCAGGTTCTGCATATCGTTGACATACAAGTCAATGAATCCGTCGAATATACCGTCTTCAGTACCGATGTTGAACCTTCTGATATTGACTCCCATTCCTTTGGATGTGACCTTGGTGATGTCATTGATCATACCCATTCTGTCAGTACCCTTAAGGAAAATCCTTGCAAGGTAGTGGTTGCCGGAATTCTCCTTGTCCGCCCATTTCACGGTGAGGATCTTATCTCCGAACTTAGCCGCAAGACTGTTGGCATTAGGACAGGTGCGGGTATGTACGGTGATCGTGCCGTCAGAGGCTTTGAATCCTATCACGCTTTCTCCGCGGATCGGGGTACAGCATGATGCCAGAACATATTTCTGCTTTTCGTCAGAATCGGAAATGATGAAATATGACTCTTTGTTGATTCCCTGATATTTCTTCAGTTTCTCATCCAGACCTTCAAGACTTACCAGTCCGCTGCCGATCTTGAAATACAGTTCCTCAGGCTTTGTGTCGAAAACTTCAAACTCTTCCATCAGAGACTTCATGATCTTGTCATTCAGTTTCTTGCCAATGGATTCCAGTTTCTCCACAAGCATCGTGCGGCCTTGATTTATTATTGTCTGGCG
This sequence comes from Candidatus Cryptobacteroides sp., assembly GCA_045614445.1. Lineage (GTDB taxonomy): Bacteria > Bacteroidota > Bacteroidia > Bacteroidales > UBA932 > Cryptobacteroides. The sequence continues at coordinate 21,226 of JAZLCW010000001.1, forward strand.
TTGGCTTTTCAGGTTGTCCAGGATGAATTTCCTTGCCTTGGAAGTCTTGATGAAATCGAGCCACTCACGTTTCGGGTTCTCGTTCTCTGCTGTGATGATTTCCACCTGGTCACCGGTCTTGAGGACATAAGAAAGCGGCATCAGGCGGTAATTGATCTTGGCAGCAATGGCCTTGTTTCCGATCTGCGAGTGTATCTGATAAGCGAAGTCGAGGGCCGTAGCACCCTTTTCAATGCTTCTTGTATCTCCCTTAGGAGTGAATACGAATATATCCGTTTTGATCAGGTCGTTGTGGATCATATCAAGAAGATCCAGGGCATTGACGTCCGGATTGACCAGAATCTCCTTGATCTTGGCGATCCATTTGTCCATTTCGCTTTCATTGCCCTCTGCAAATCCGTCCTTTTTATATGCCCAATGAGCAGCAATACCTTTTTCTGCCACCTCATTCATTCTTTCCGAACGGATCTGTACTTCGATCCATATACCTGTATGGCTCATCAGAGTACAATGCAGGGCTTCGTATCCGTTGTTCTTCGGATAATTCACCCAGTCACGCACTCGGTCAGCTTTGTATCTGTAGAGACTGGTGATGATAGAGAATATATGGTAACACTGGTCTCTTTCGGTGTCTCCGGATCCATTGTTCTGATCGAAAATGATTCTTACAGCATAAAGGTCGTAGATCTGATCGAACTCCACACCCTTGTTATTCATCTTGTTCCAGATCGAATATGGGGTCTTGACACGCTTCTTTATCTCGAATTTGAATCCTGCAGCCTTCAGAGCAGCGTCAATCGGCTCGATGAAGTCATTGATCTCCTTATCCTTGTCGATCACATTGCGATTGATCTTGCTGGTTATTTCATGGAAAGCCTCCGGCTCCTTGTATCTGAGCCAGATGTCTTCCATTTCTGATTTCACACCGTAGAGACCGAGTCTGTGAGCCAGAGGTATGAACACGAACATAGTTTCGCTGAGGATCTTGTCTCTCTTGTGCTCCTGCATGAATTCGATCGTTCGGCAATTGTGCAGACGGTCGGCAAGCTTGATCAGTACCACTCGCACATCGTCATTGAGTGTCAGCAGGATTCGCTTGAAATTCTCTGCCTGGATGCTTTTCTGCTCAGCCTTGTTCTCATTGTCGAGCACTGTCTTGATCTTTGTCAGACCGTCCACAAGAGTAGCAACCTTTTCGCCGAAAAGGTTTTTCAGATTTTCCACAGTATAGTGAGTATCTTCCACCACATCATGAAGCAGTGCAGCCACTATAGACTTATATCCCAGTCCGATATTGCTCACGACTATCTTCGCTACCGCTATCGGATGAAGTATATACGGCTCGCCGGAACGTCTTCTGACGCCCTTATGCGCTTCGTTTGCAAAATCAAAGGCCTTCTGGATCATCTCCAGCTCCGCCGGGTCAGCGCATCTTTTTCGCGCCGCCTCTTTCAGATCGGCATAATTTCGTGCGATGACTTCATAATCTTGCTGTGTGAATTCTGAAAATGATCCCATTGTTAATCCTCAATATTATAGTTATCAACGTGTTGAAAAGCATAGGACAATTCTCCTCCTATAAGGATTATGAACCATCCTACATTTATCCATATCATGAAAAGCGGTACTGCTGCAAAAGCACCGTATATACCGTTCAGTCTTGTCACCATCACCTGTGTCTCGAGATAGACATACTGCATTATGGTGAATGCGATTCCGGAAAAAATCGCTGCTCTCAATGCATTCGAATAATCCACGGATGCATTCGGGATGAATTTATACATTGCGGAAAAGGTCAATGTCGCCACGACAGCGAAAAGTATCCATCCGAGTATGGTCTTGAAAACTGTGAATGACTCGACATCAAGTCCCAGATAATTCAAAGCGTGTGAATATACTACAGAGCCGCCGAAGAAGACCAGGACAATGAAAGGGGATACCAGAAGCATTGCCAATATCACAGACAATCTCTTGAACAGATTACGTGATTTGGGTACCCTCCATACATTATTGAATACTTTTTCCACATTCATCATCATCCAGATCACGATCCAGACGAAAAGCAATGCCGATACCAGACCCATTGCACTGCTCTGGGCGGTATTTATTATATTCTGTGCAAAGCCGAGAATGGTGTCAATTATCTGCTGGCTGTTGTTGAAATATTCATAAAGGAATTCCGTCAGTTTGTCTGCAAGCCCAAGTCCTCCGGTAACAGCGAATACTACCGCAACAAACGGGACCACGGACATAGTGCTGAAGAAACTCAGTGCAACAGCCTGGAAGCCGATCTTTTCGCTTGAGAAGGTCTTGATGGTTATCATCATTACCTTCATATATTTGACAAAGCGCGCCCTGGCCTTGGAGAGTTCTTCCAATTCCAAAGTCCAGATGTCATTCCTGAAAAATTCTTTCAGGCGATGTGGCATACGCTTTAATTCCATATTATTTTAGCTTTGACATGAATCTTTCAGGATCAATTATAAATCTCTGATGGGTACCTTCGCCGATAAGGCCTTCAGCATCTTCCACCTTGACAGAGAACTCTATCCTGCGTCCTTCAAATTCGAGGATCTCAGCAGTAGCTGTCAGCTCGGTACCAGGTCTGCAGGCCCTCAGATGAGAGATATTGACTTTTGTTCCTACTGTCTGATGTCCTTCACTTTCCGCCATCTTATACGATGTAAGTTCCATCAGGCAGATCATTGAAGGTGTCGAATATACAGGAAGTCCTCCTGATCCAAGAATTTCAGCGGTCTCGTTGTCCGCTACAGTATGTTTCAATGTAAAGATGTCTCCTGCTTTCATATTTCTATAATTTCTCTGAATTTCTGTTCATCAATAATCTCCACTCCAAGAGATTCTGCTTTCTTTATCTTCTCCGGTCCTGGTTTTTCTCCTGCAAGAAGGTATGAAGTCTTGCCGCTTATCGAGCCGCTGCTCTTTCCTCCGTGAGCTATGATAAGTGCCTTCATATCATCGCGTGAAACACTGAAGTTACCGCTTATTACTATGGTTTTTCCTGCGAGCCTGTCGGACAATTTCTGCTGGGATGCCTCTGCTTCGAACTTAAGACCGGCCGCCTTGAGTCTGCCGATTGTGTCAATATTGACATCTTCACGGAAGAAATCATATACGCTTTCAGCAATTACCTGTCCGATGTCATCTGTGGCAAGAAGCTCTTCAATCGTTGCCTTTGTCAATGCATCGATGCTGCCGAAGTGCTTTGCAAGAGATTTGGCTGTAGTCTCACCGACGTATCTTATTCCCAGTGCATAAAGAACTCTTTCGAACGGAACCTTGCGAGAGTCATCAAGACTTTTGAGGAAACGTTCAGCCGAACGTTCCTTCCAACCTTCAAGAGTCAGAAGATGTTCCATTGTGAGCTCGTAGAAGTCTGCCACGTTCCAGACAAGAGCTTTATTATATAACTGATCTACTGTCGCATCACCTGCAATCACATTCATAGCCTTTCTGCTGAGGAAGTGCACCAGTCTTCCTTTTATCTGCGTCGGGCAGCTGATCTGATTAGGGCAGAATGCTTTGGCCTCCTGCTCATCTTTGACAAGTCGGGTACCGCAGTCCGGACAGTTTTCAGGGAAATGGGGGAGAATCACATTGCTCTCCCTTTTGCTCAGCTCTACGGCTGTAATCTTAGGTATGATTTCACCGCCTTTCTCCACATACACATAATCACCAATATGTATGTCCAGAAGAAGCATCTGGTCGGCATTGTGAAGGGAGGCTCTTTTGACTACTGTTCCGCTAAGCTGTACCGGTTCGAGATTCGCCACCGGAGTGACAGCTCCTGTCCTTCCGACCTGGTAGTCTATGCTGAGCAGTTTTGTGAGTGCCTGCTCGGCCTTGAACTTATATGCGACAGCCCATCTCGGGAACTTCGCCGTATAGCCCAATTCCTCCTGATATGGAAGTTCATTTATCTTGATTACAATACCATCAGTCGCAAACAAAAGTGTTTTGCGTTCTGTGTCCCAATAGTTTATGAATTCTTCTATTTCTTCGATACTTCTGCAGACTTTTCTTTTGTCTGAAACCGGAAGTCCCCAGCTCTGGGCAGCTTTCAGGGCCTGATCGTGGGTCTGGAATGGCAGATCTTCGCCAAGGATATGGTATAGAGTACACTCGAGACCTCTATCGGCTACCATCTTGCTGTCTGTGAGCTTCAGTGAACCTGAGGCAGCATTTCTCGGATTGGCAAACGGAGCCTCTTTGTCTTTTATCCTCTGCTGGTTAAGTCTGTCAAAGTCTGGCCAAGGCATATAGATTTCACCTCTTATTTCAAATTCTTCCGGCCAAGGCTGTGGCTGAAGAAGGGTGGGGAAGAATCCGGCAGGTGCCTTGAGCTCCTGAGGGATATTGGCTATATTTCTGACATTGGCGGTAACATCGTCACCGACAGTTCCATCTCCACGGGTCAATGCTCTTGCGAGCTTTCCGTTACGATAGGTCAGGCAGATGGCGGTTCCATCAAATTTAAGCTCGCAGCTGTATGTGAATGCATTGCCTATGCCTTTGGATGCCCTGTCTGCAAAAGCCTGCACTTCAGGAATGTCATATGTGTTTCCCAATGAAAGCATAGGATATCTGTGCGGATATTGCTCGAATTCCTTTCCGGCCCCTTTCGCAGCTCCGGTGCTCAGATCGCTTCCGACTTTCTGGGTCGGAGAGTCCGCTGTCCTGAGATCCGGATATTCTTTTTCAAGGGCTTCCAGCTCTTTCAGGAGCATATCGAACTCAAAGTCAGAAAGAACAGGGGAGTTCTCCACATAGTACTTCCTGTTGGCCTCATTGAGGATATCCCTGAGTTCCTGAATTCTAATATATGCCTGTGCCTTTTCCATAATACAATTAACTTACAAAAATACTAAATTCTTTTGATTGGTGCAATAAGGAGACCTTCTCTTGGGAGTACTGATATATTTTCTTGTGATTTACATCAGAAATTGATAAATTTGCCACGATATACCGATAGCAGGCATTGTTGGAAATTGACAGAAATGCCTCTCGGAGTCGGCTTTGCCGACCGGTCCGGGCAGGACCGAAATGCCCCTGGGGGCGACACGATCAGTGTCGGGGGGGGTACATCTTTCATCTCGGTGAAAGTTGTGCCCGCCTCACGAGAATGTACGGAACAATTGATGGTTTGATTGTTACGGTATAGTCGGCTTTGCCGACCGGTCCGGGCAGGACCGAAATGCCCCTGGGGGCGACACGAGCAGTGTCGGGGGGTTGTACATCTTTCATCTCGGTGAAAGTTGTGCCCGCCTCACGAGAATGGAAAACTTTAATATTTAAGTATAACTTTAAAAACTATTAGAAAGATGAAAGATGCAGTAATTATCCTCTGTGGTGGTGGTCCAGCACCGGGAATGAACTCAGTTTCAATGAGTGTCGCTAAGACATTCCTTACAAAGAACTTCAGAGTGATCGGCCTTCACGGCGGTTATTCAGGACTTTTCAGCAAGAACGCTCGCACTGAGGACCTTACATTCGCAATCGCTGACCGTTACTTCAACAGAGGTGGTTCATACCTTGAAATGAGCCGTTTCAAGCCAACAGATGCAGATTTCGAGAACAACTTCAACCTTGACCTCTTCAAGGACAACAATATCAAGCTTCTTGTAACTATCGGTGGTGACGACACTGCTTCTACAGCAAACCGTATCTCTAAGTTCCTCGCAGCTAAGGGATATCCTATCGCAAACATCCACTGTCCTAAGACAATCGATAACGACCTTCCTCTTCCAGCTAATGCACCTACATTCGGCTACAACTCAGCAAAGAACGAGGGTGCTCACCTTGCACGCACAGTATATGAAGATGCGCGTACTTCAGGTAACTGGCTCGTGATCAGTGCAATGGGTCGTACTTGCGGAAGTCTTGCTTTAGGTATCGGTGAGGCTACACACTGCCCGATGACTATCATCCCTGAGATGTTCAACAAGACTGAGATCTGTCTTGACAAGGTAGTCAAGCTCTCTATCTCAGCTATCCTCAAGAGAAAGGTTATGGGTATCAACTATGGTACAATCGTAGCTGCCGAGGGTCTCTTCCACGAGTTCAAGGCAGAGGAAATGGAGGCTGCTGGCGTTCGTTTCTCATACGATGACCACGGTCACCCAGAGCTTGGTAAGGTTTCTAAGGCTGTCCTCTTCAACGACCTCCTCGAGGCTGAGTTCAAGAAGATCGGTCTTAAGGTCAAGAGCCGCCCGGTAGAGATCGGATACGATGTTCGCTGCCAGGATCCTGTAGCTTATGACCTCACATACTGCACAGAGCTTGCAATGGGAGTTTACCAGCTCTACAGCGAAGGCAAGACAGGTTGCATGGTTTATGTTGACGCATACGGTAACGTATCTCCACTCTACCTTGCTGACCTCCAGGACCCTACAACAGGCAAGATTCCGCCACGCGTTGTAGATATCAACTCAGGTACAGCACAGAACTACTACAAGTACATCGCTCACTACGTGACTGAGGCTGACTACGAGGCTGTAAAGGCTCTCGGCATCGAGAACCCTGAGGCTTACGACTTCAATAAGATTCTGGAGTGGTAATTGTCTTGTCCTGATATAGGTTTACCGATTATTGAACAATAAGAAGTTAGGACTTTCATGTCCTGATATAAGTTTACATGGTCCTGCAAAGATATACATTTGCGGGACTTTTTATGTCAGCATCGCTGCCGGAGTATACG
>JAZLCW010000002.1:0-17345 GCA_045614445.1 Candidatus Cryptobacteroides sp.
ACCGCCCCCCTGCAGGGGAGGGAGTCCGTTTTTTGTAAATAGCCGTATACTTTTTGAGTATACGGCTATTTGTCTGGAACTTTGCAATCGTAATTAAATGATGAAATTATGAGAGGCAAATTCACATTATTCCTGCTGGCATTGATGATGATGTCCTGCAGCAAGGATTGGACAGAAACAGATCAGGATCTGGATTATTCTTATGGCCGGAAGATTCCTCATGGAATGATAGTTCTGGGTGATCGTCTTGAAAATCCTTATACTACGGAAAATATTACAAAGGCTCTGAATTCTCTTTATCCTACAAAGGCGGATAGGGTGGATGTGAAGGCTACGAATCTTTATGTCCGATTTCTGCCTTCTACGGAAGAAGAGTTCGAGACACTTTCCCGTATCTGCCAGAATCTTACTGATCATCCTCTTGACTATGATATTGCAGTCGAGGGAGACTGGTATCATGATCCGTCAGTTCCGGAAAATCATCTGACCTGGCAATATGCTGTGGTGTCTCGGAATTTTGTGTTTCCGGAAATTGAATATGAAGTGATAGATGAGTGCTATATCGCTGAAAATGACCACGGAACACGCTCTGACGGAATTGATTGGGAGGCAGTGGAACGTCAGTCATACATTCTTACAGGCAATGAAAGCCGTCTTTGCGATATTCCGACAAAGGCTTCTCAGAAATATCAGCCTTCTGGCCGTATCACTATCGAGGACAAGGATTTCAATGGAGGAAAACCTTTCGGTGTAGCAGGTGTACGGGTTTCATGTAATTCGTTCGTCAAATCCAGTCATTGCTATACCGACAGGGATGGATATTATCAGATGGACAAATCGTTTGCATCCAATCTCCGCTATCGTCTTGTCTTTAAAAATGAGCTCGGGTTTTCAATCGGTTTCAATATGGTGCTTGTTCCTGCATCTGTATCTACTCTCGGTAAGGCTTCTCCTGAGGGAGTTGATATGACTGTGACTCATGAATCGGATGACAAACTCTTCAGAAGATGTGTAGTGAACAATACTGTATATGAATACATGAGCCGTTGCAATGTTGATGATCTGGGCATTATGCCACCTCCATCGGGTCTCAGACTCTGGATATTCAACTCAATGGAAGCCGGCAGTGCAATGATGATGCATCACGGGGCTGTGCTTCGCAGTGATCTGGTGAAATCATTTCTGGACAAATATTCCGACATTCTTGAATATTTCCTTCCCGATATTACCATCGGTACGAAAGGCCAAAGTTCTTATCAGGAAATATATTCCGCTACAGCGCACGAGCTGGCTCATGCCAGCCATTTTGCCCAGGTCGGTACGGAATATTGGGATAAGTACATAAAGTATGTAATAGAGTCATATGTGAGTTCCGGGGGAGAACTGTATGGTGATGCATCTGCTTCTGGTTCAGGATATTGTGAAGTAAGCGAGATGTGGGCATACTATCTTCAAGGCAAGTTGTATAAACAGAGGTATGGCGGATCGTTTCCGGCTCTTGGAACCAGCTGGTGGTTTTATCCTCAGATTTTCCGTTTCATGGATGAAAGGGGGCTGGACCAGTCTGATATCTTCTCCGTACTGAGTGATGATATAGATACAAAACTGGCACTTAAGAATGCACTTTTGCTCAAATATCCTGGTAGCAGGGAAATGATTGATCAGGTATTCAGCAGATATTGATATGAAAAAGTATGGTTTTTCTCTGGTGGTTCTTGTGCTTGCCATATCTTCCTTTAAAGCTGAGGCTCAGCGCTTTTCGCTGGCTACCAATCTTTTGGATTATGCCTGTCTGGGTACAATCAATGCAGAATGTTCTTATTCCGTATCACGATGCTGGAGTCTTACCTTGGGAGCGGAGTACAATCCGTTTACTTTCCGTAAAGGACGGGATGATCAGTTCCAGCTTCGTCAGCAATCCTACAGTGTCGGTGCGAGACTATGGCCTTGGCATACCTGGTCCGGATGGTGGATGGCGGGTAAGATACAATATCAGGAGTATAATTATGGCGGAATCATTTCAAGGCAGACTGAGGAAGGGGATCGTGCAGGAATCGGACTTTATGCCGGATATACATATATGGTCAACCCTCATTTCAATATTGAATTCGGCCTGGGAGGGTGGACCGGATCAGCCTGGTTCAGCAGATATGCCTGCCAGCAGTGCGGTTCGCTGGAGATGTCAGGACAAAAGTGGTTTGTGCTGCCTGATGATGTAACGATAGCTTTGGTGTATGTATTCTAAGTGGTTTATAATCAGCTTGCTTTTAATGACATCCTGCTCTTCTGTCGGGAAGATGCAGAAAATCCGTTCAGGTGAAGTTTCGATGACTCTATCTGTCTCTGAAGAAAAACCTCTGGAAGATGATGAGGTAGAAGATGTGGTCATAGACAGTATCAGGGGGACTCTTTCGGATGGTCCGATAATAATGAATGCCATCAAGGATACCGAGACCGGTGAGATGGTGGCCACAGATGTCATAAATGCTTCCAGAGTCGTTTCGCGTTTCAGGAATGTGGCTGAGCGTGCCGGATATGTATCGGTCAGCTTTGATGTGACAGTACCTCCTGCAATGTCTGATTCCCAATGGCAGCTGAAGATACAGCCTGTTATGGGTATACAGAATGACACTATTCCTTTGGATGCCATATATGTGACAGGAGAGAAATATCGGGCCGGGCAGCTTCGTGGTTATGAAAGATACCGTGCCTTCCTGGCTTCGATAATTACTGACAGTACGGATTTTATCCGTATAGGTCAGCTGGAAGTTTTTCTGGAAAGACATTATCCGGAAACCTATGCAATGAAGTGCGATTCGTCGTTTGTTCCGGCTCCTGATGCCGAAAACCTATTCGGAGTGACCCAGCGGGAGGCACTGCTCCATTATTCCAGGCGCTTGAAATGGAAGCGTAACGAAAGGCGTAAAGAGAGAAAGGCTGCTATGTTCGATAAGTATGTCAAGGATCCTATACTTTCGGAGGGAATCAGACTTGATACTGTCCTGGTGGCATCTGATGGGGATTTCATATACAGGTATGTACATACTTTCAGGAGCAGACCCCGGCTGAAGAAAGTCACTGTATCGCTTAGCGGAAAGCTTTACGAAAAGGGGGAATGTATATATGACTTCCCGTTTCCGGATGATCTTACATTTTACATCAGTTCACTCGCCGGGCTTGTAGATGACAGACCGAAATATAGAAGCTATGTATTGGAAAGGAATGTATATGACAATACAAAGGCATTCATTGATTTCCATCAGGGCAGATCGGATGTGGATACTTCATTAAGTGATAATGCCTCGGAATTGAAAAGGGTATTGAAATGCATAGATGATGTAATGGCAAGAGATGACCTTGTACTGGATTCGCTTGTCATTGTGGCTTCCTGCTCTCCTGAGGGCTCATTCGCTTCAAACAGACGGCTGTCTGCTGCACGTTCGCAGTCCGTCAGAAACTATATCGGAGACTTCGTACCGGTGGAATGGCGTGATAGCCTTAAGGCTTCTGAGCTTCCTGAAAACTGGGATCAGTTCAAAAGGCTGGTGGCAAATGATACGGTGATGACGCTTCAGACCAGGGAAAGGATATTGAAGATGGTGTCAGATATGGCAGATCCCGATATGGTGGAGAGAAGACTGTCTTCGCTTGCTGAATACCGTCATATGAGGGAGAAGATATATCCGAAGCTGAGAAGTGTAAGTTTCGATTTTCATCTTCACCGTGTAGGAATGCAGAAGGATACGATACATACGACAGAACTTGATACTGTCTATATGGCCGGTGTCGAGGCTATGAAGCAGCTGGATTACAAACGTGCAGTTACAATCCTGCGTCCGTATGATGACTACAATTCTGCTCTGGCTTTTATGTCAGCTGATTACAATCATTCCGCTCTTGATGTACTGGGACGTCTGGATGATAAGGATCCTAAGGTGTGTTACCTTATGGCAATGGTTCTTGTCCGCTTGGAACAGTTTGATCAGGCAAAGAAATACTTCGATCTATGTCTGGCCTATGATCCGTATATGCGACACCGTGCAAATCTTGATCCTGAAATGTATAAACTAGTTAGCGCTAATAGTAATAATTTTTAAATCAATCAATTATGAAAAGAAAACTTTATTTGGCGGCTATTGCTGCCGTGACATTTGCAGCTTGTACTGAGCCGGTGACAAGCGAACCGGAAAACCTTCAGGGACTCGTTAAACTCGACTTGTCGCTGAGCAACGGTGAGACTAAATCAGTAGGAACCGACGATGAGAATAAAATCTCAAGTTTGCAGATATTTGTCTTTGACGATAGTGGTGATATTGAAGCATATAAACTGGAAAAATACACGAACCAGACCATCATTTCATCAGCTAAGACCTTTGTGGATTGTACTCCTGGCTCTAAAAAGATAGTAGCTGTGGCGAATGCTCCAGAAATGCCTGATGTCAGGTCATACGAAGAGTTGGGCGGCAAGACTTCGTATTTGTCAGACAATGGGACAAAGAAGTTGCATATGATAGGTGAGACTGATTTGGAGGTTGTAGCTGCCACAGAAGTGACTATTCCTGTTTCGCGTATAGCCGCAAAGGTGACAATAGCTTCCATCAAGAATGATATGGCATTGGACTATTACAAGAATATGTCTTTCAGTATCACAAACATATTTATGCTTAATGTGGCGGGAAGCACAGGGTATCTGGAAGATAAGGAGCCTGAAAGCTGGTATAATATGATGGTCAGGCAGGATAACGGCAATCTTCGATTTCTGCTTGACAGAAATAGCTCGACGCCAATTACTGTAAATTATTCAGAGACTGTCACTTTTACTCAGGACCAGGAGCACGCTTACTATGTCTATCCTAATAGTACAGAGACCGACTCGTCCGATCAGGAAACATGGTGTCCTCGATATACCCGTATGGTACTGGAAGCCCGATTGGGAGGTGAGTTATACTATTATCCGGTATCTATTCCTGATATTGAAAGAAATACTGCATATGAGGTTCATCTCACTGTAACACGTCCTGGTTCATCCTCTCCGGATGTCCCTGTAGATGTCGTGGCTGTCTCGATTACTGTCAATGTCGTAGACTGGAACGACGGGGCTAAGATTAACGAAACCATCTGATGTTATGAAGTTCAAGGTGTCTGATATGCTCTTGTCTGCGCTGAGCTTGCTTTCTTGTATCGGATGTTCCGTCAAAGAGAGCAGGGAGGTATGCCCGTGTCAGCTTCTTCTGGATTTCAGTGAAGTGGATACAGCATCTGTGAAATCGATTGATATTTATGTGAGGGAGAATGATGAAATCATATTGAGGGATTTTGTTGGGAAGGAAGAGTTCAGAGAAGATTATATGGCATATGTTCCTCGCACTGGATTGGACTTTTGTGCCTGGTTTGGTCGGGGAGACGCCTTGACGGATGCGTTGGAGATTCCATATGGTGAGGACTGTCCTCCTGTGTACATACATTCATCAGTTATTGATGCTTCTGGTGAAACCGTCACGGAAAAGGTCGTTATGAGAAAGAGTTTCTGCAGGATGACATTGAATGTGAGGAGGGATGTGAAATCTTCCTTTGGGCTGGCAATATCCGGAAATGTGAACGGCTACGAATCAGATGGTGCACCGTCTCCCGGAGAGTTTGTTGTCTTCCTGGATTCTGATGGATCGGATACTTTTTTCGTGAATCTTCCCCGTCAGTTGGATGATTCGTTGCTGATGGAGGTAGATACAGGGGATACGGTAGTGAAGAAGTTCCCTCTGGGGCAGTATATCAGGGAAAGCGGATATGATTGGGATGCTCCGGATCTGGAAGATATTGCGATCGACCTGGATATTGCGGTTACTCATCTTTCAGTGGTGATTCAGGGGTGGGAGAAAGAATATAAATTCGATGTTGTCATATAATTGAATAAAATAGTTCGTAAATCAAAAATAGTTTGTATATTTGTCCCACTTTTCTGAAAGCGGATGTGGTGAAATGGTAGACACGCTCGTTTCAGGTGCGAGTGCTTCACGGCGTGTAGGTTCGACTCCTATCATCCGCACTGCAAAAAGAGGAAGAATTTTCGGATTCTTCCTCTTTTTCTTTTATCTTTACGGAACTAATATCTGAAAATCATGAAGATCGCTTTTCTTGATGCGGCTACTATGGGCAACGTGTCTTTTGAGCCTTTTGAATCTTTGGGCGAATTTGTCCGATATGAGAGTTCCACTCCGGAGGAAGCTCGGGAAAGAGTCAGAGATCTGGATGTGCTTTTGATTAATAAAGTATTGGTCGATAAGGATCTGATAGATTCTGCCCCTTCTCTGAAACTGATCTGTATTGCTGCTACAGGTGTGAATAATATTGATGTGGAGTATGCGGCATCCAAAGGAATTCCTGTTCGTAATGCTGTGGGATATTCGACTGATTCTGTAGTACAATCCACTTTTATGCATATCCTGTCCCTCGTCGGAGGTGCTCCGTATTTTGACGAAAGTGTCAAGTCCGGAAGCTATTCCCGCAGCGGAATGTTCACGGATCCGAATTGGAACTGGTGGGAACTGTCTGGTAAGACCATAGGAATAATCGGTCTTGGCAACATTGGAAAGAAGGTAGCTCAGATAGCGGAGGCATTCGGTATGAAGGTCTGCTATTTCTCGACATCGGGAACTGGTCACTGCAAGGATTATCCTTGCCTTGAACTGGATGAACTTCTGAGAGTCTCGGATATAGTTTCGATCCACGCGCCTCTTAATGAAAGAACGAAGAATCTTATTGGAAGAGAACAGCTTGCTCTTATGAAGCCGACAGCTTATCTCGTAAATATGGGACGAGGTGCAATTGTAGTGGAGGAAGACCTGGCAGCCGCTGTCGATGCCGGTATTATCGCCGGTGCCGGTATTGATGTCTTTGTCTTAGAACCGATTCCTGAGGAACATCCTTACCTGATGATGAAGCATCCTGAGAGAATGAGACTTGCCCCTCATGTAGCCTGGGCAAGTATGGAAGCGCGTCAGCGCCTTGTCGGCATTATGGCGGACAATATCAAGAAAGGATGGTAATAAAAGAAAACATTATGAAAAAGATTTTACTCCTTCTCGCAGTGCTTACCGCGTTTGTTCCGGTAGTCAGCGCGCAAAAAATCATGGAAACCCACAGATATGCCATCAAAGGGGCGGATACCCTCTTCGTGGATCGTCACATTGATCCTTCTAAAGTGAAAGGTGATCTTGTGCCTACGATGATCTATATGTATGGCGGTGGCTGGGCCTTCGGCGGTCGTGGTGGCGATTTCAGTTACCTGACGGATATCGGCGTACAGGTTATCTCCATCGATTATCGCAAGGGCTTGACCAAGTATGGCTACAATCCAGCTCCACCAGAAGAAATGGAAAAGGCTATTGACATGGCTCTGGACGATCTTACGGATGCTATGGCCTTCGTGCTCTCTCGTGCAGAAGAATGGAAGGTGGATAAGGAGAAGGTCATGCTCTCCGGTTCCAGTGCCGGTGGCATCACGACACTGCTGTCTATATATGACATCTGCAATAATGGCCCTTATTCAAAGAAATTTCCTGAGAACTGGATGCCGGCTGGTTATATAGGTTACGCCGGTGCCATCATCAATCGCCAGCAGGAGCTCAGCTGGGCAAAGCAGCCTTGTCCGATGATGTTCTTCCACGGCAGTGCGGACTTTACTGTGACTATCGATGTTCAGCGCAGCGATGCACTCAATGTTTTCGGCCCTCATTATATCCTTGCCCAGCTCCACGAAATGGGCGTTCCGAACTGGCTCTATTGTGAAATTGATGGAGATCATGTCATTTCCTACAAACCTTTCGGCGGCTATAATACCCACGAGATCCAGACTTTTGTCGAAAAGTTTGTACTTCAAGGTCTTAAGCTCGAGATGAAGACAGAGGAATACAATCTGGTCGAGTCTTCACATCTTCCAGGTTTCAAGCCGGTACACAGTCAGAATCCGGATGCTGAAGGCATGCCTAACCCTCTACCTCCGGCACAGAGATAAACAGGCTTCTTTTTATCGACCAGGATAATACTCTCCCATATCATTGAAATACAAGTTGCCGTAGTGATCCTGGTTATATACCATCACATGCGATCCGTTTGTCTTATCAAAAGCATGTAGGTAAAGGTCGCGGATGATTGACTGCGGGTTATTCCCAAGCTGTGACAGGATGGACGATGTGAAAGTATTGGAAAGATATACCTGCAACTCGTTGTCGAATGCATCGGCCTTGGATGTTTCGTAAGGATTGGCTGCAGTCATCATCAATAAGCCCGGGATACCTGTACAACCCTGTGCTACTGCACCCGAATAACATGTCTCGACGATAGCGAACATCTTGCGGAAGTTCATCTGGGAGAACATCGATCTGGCAAAATCTGCATCCAGATCATCATCTTTCCATTTCCAGCCATTTTGCGTTCCGTGTCCGCTCCAGAAAAACAGCACATTGTCATTCTTGCAGCTGCCCATTGTGATCGGATATTCCTCGGATGGCCCGCTTGTCAATATCTGCTTCAGAGCATCGAGGGTAAGGTCGCCCAACTTGTAGTCAATCAGTACATTCTCATATAAGTTCTTGCCTGACAATTCCCTGCGGACTACTCCTGGCAACGGATTCTTTTCGTTATTGGCTATGTCGTCAGCCATGATCAGGATGATATGGTCATCATCATAGCCCTTTCCTTTCAGATAATGGTAGAATCCCAGCACATCAGCCTGGTGGCGATAGTTCTTCCAACCCTCGGATGCTGCCACCAGCACCGCATAGTTATCCTGTAGTTCAGGATAATTTATTTCATTGCCATTTCCGTTCACATCCTGCATATGCTGCTTCTTCCACTCCCATGCAGCTACAGGCGAAGATGAATGGCCGTCGCTGTTTCGACTGTAATAGTCTATGATGACCATTTTGCCATTATAAGTAATCCAGTGCGCATACGATGTGGAACGGATGGTAGTATAGTATTCAGAATTGAAATCCAGCGTACCTGTTGCGCCGCTTATTGCAGGAGTCTCACCAGATATGATCTGTCTGTGATATTTTGAAATCATACCTGCTGTCCATCCTCCCTGAGTCGTCGCATTGCCATTCAGCAATGCCGCTATGGCCTTGTTGAGGTCCTCTTCATCATTCTTTTCAGCCCAGATGGAAGCAAGAACAGTTATCAGCACAGCATCATACACCTGAGCCTCGCCCGCAAATGGCACTCTGCCGTATAGGGAATCGTAGGACACATCGAAGCCGGAGCCGGGATGGCTGGCAGGAGCAAGTCCGGAGATGAAATCCACAGGATATTCGCCACTCAGAATGGATTTATTGTATGCCTTATCTGCAAACATCAAGGCAATATATCGCCAGGATTCTGAATTGTAAATGAAATCATCAATATAATTCTGTACGGGTACCACATCCTCCGCAGCAGCCGGTACACACACGACTGCATCAGCACCGCTGTCTATAATTCGCTCAAGGCAACCTTCAAGCTCATCGGATTTCTTGTAAGTCTCGATGCAGACTGGCTCCATATTCAGTTCCACCGCCTGGAAGGCAAACCAATCCACAAAAGTCTGTCCGTAAATATCATCTGAGGCCAGCAGAGCCATCTTCTTGAGCTCTGGATTCTCGTTGGAAAGACAGGAAAGAATGATTTCACTTTGCGAGATATCCGTCTCACACAAGCCCCAGAGGAATCCTCGATGTCCGAAGATTCTGGGCAACTCCTGGGAGGTCGAGAAAGTGAACAGAGGTTTGATATTCTGCTTTTTTCTTGCAAGGGCAAAGGCAAGCGCCTGCGTATTTGCAGATACATTGCATCCGATGATGCTCCGGATATCCTCTCGTTCAGAAAGGGCTGTTCCTACTTTGGTAAGATCTGCTGATTCCTCATCCACCCACTCATAAACCACCTTTACGCCGATGTCTGCCTTTCTGATATTCTCTGCAGCCCATTCCAGGGCATTATTCCAGATAGGCTCACGGTCCTTTTCAGGAAGAACCACGGCGATTTTCACTTCCTTCAAGCATGTCGTGTCTTCCATCGGAGGTTTCTCGCACGATAGAAGAGTGCTTATGCAGAGCAGAAGGACCAAAATACTATTGTAAAGATTCCTCATAACTCTGTTCTATTTCTACAATGTGTTTTCTGATATCTGAAATATCCAGGAACCAATCCTCGGTAAATTCTGTCGAGTATACCAGTTCCTCATATCCCGACGACCAGGTAAATTTCTGATGATATGGAATCTCCTTGTTATTCAGCAGGTCGCCAAGCACATCGAAAATAACTTTGTCCATATGCTTCACCACCGACATTGTAATCAAGGATGAGAAGGACCCCATATCGCTATCCATACCTACAGCCATGTTCGGGTGTTCACGCGAAAAGCGGTACAATCCTTTATTGGATGCTCCGGCGGCCGAAAAGTAATACATATAGTTTCCGTCGTTCTCCAAGCAGAACCTGTAGGCCTCATCCTGCATCCGATATCCTCCATCCGGTTCCTTGCTCAGATAGTGTACATCGCAACCGTCGCCCCCTGCAGCCAGGTATCCGTCCCTATATCCGTCCACAGCACGCCTGACCTGTCTGTCGTGCGGGTTGGCGGCAATCACCAGCGCCTTCTGTTCTTCCCCGCCAGTGTCCAACACACTGGTTGCTCCAGCCAGATAACTTGCAGCATAACAGCCTACGAAGAAAGTGTATATGCCCTCGACCTCCCGTTCGGTCTCAAACATCAGCACATCCTTTCGGATATCATCAGGAAGAGTAAGATCTTCGAGCAGATACTCGTATTCGCTGCCGGAAAACACGAAAAGAGAACGCTCGCAGTCGGCATCCAATGGAGTATCGAGCCAGTCAGCATAAATCTGTATGCCCTGCTCCTTCGCTTCAGGGATATGGAGCGCAAGCGTAAAGCCATACTTTGCAGCAGCCTGCTGGAACCCTCTCAGGATCTTGTCATTATAACCCTGGTCGCCGACTCCTCCGGGTGATAGGACTACCTCTACTCGTGCATTGCTATGCTTGAAATCAAATTCCTTCTTCCTGCATCCTGTGAAAAGGATGAGGAAGAAGGAAATGATAATGAATATATATGAAATCCTCAATTTCATTAGATGGAATTATTCTTCTTCAATGTATGGAGGATAGGTACGTACATAGATGTAACGATAATTGAAGCAACTGTATATGTCGACATCTATGATCTTACCGGTTTTACTATCTAAGTCCAGGACCTTGATTGTTCCATCTTCTTCATTATAGCTATTGAGGATAAATTCCTCGTTGCCTGTAGTCGAAGTACCGAAGTGCCAATCCCACTTTTCACCTTTGACATCTTCCATATAGTCAATCATCGCCTCCCAGAACTCGTAATGTTCGGTATAGTACTTAAGTACTTTTTCAGCTTCTGGAAGTGATGCACATTGTTTATATGCATTATAATCGACATAATCCTTTGGGCGACCATGAGCATAACTGTCATTCACATCTGGTGAAAGGTGCACAAGGATGGCTTCCTTTCCATCTGTATTATCCTGAATGCAGAAGAATGTCAGATTCTTTCGATAAGGAACCATACATGTCAGATTACCATCCCCCCAATACCAATCATTCGGTTGTACAGGATTTTGGTCCATAGTAAGGGCATTTGCACGAATGACATATGTCTGTCCGAACTCGTATTTGTTATTCTCTGCATTCTCCGGCCATGCCTGGGTACTGATAAAATTAATCTCAGTGAAGCATTTCAAGTCTGTATTGTCACCTACGGTTACTGTTGCCAGCACACCTTGGTTGTCATTCACGTTCCTGAACGCTACACTTCCTTGTGGACTGCCATCATAGTCTGTCAGGCTATAGTCATAACCGTCATTCATTTTTTTGACCTCCTTTTCCGGTGCCACCCATGAAAGGAAAATCTTTTCAGCCATCTTAAGGTCGTTTACGCGGACTGAAAGAATTGTTGTGTCAGATGGGTCGAGCATTTCTCCAATGACTCTTCTTTCAGCGTTGCCTTTTGTGTCCACCACTACTATACTGTTCTGAAACCATTCCAAGGCATCATAACCTGTTACCTCAATCTGATCTTCATCCGAAGCTGGGTCGTGCTGGCTCTGCTCCTCTTCCTGTGGCTTTTGACCCTTCTCGCAAGATGTCAATGGTACCGCCACGATTGCCGCCGACAGAAGCAGATAAAATAGGTTCTTTTTCATTATATTCACTGTTTGTTGTAGTTATTCAATGTGTTATCTTTTTACGTATGGGGGAAAGATGCGTACATACATATAGCGGTAGTGGTATGTGCTATAAAGGTCTACATCTGATATCTTACCTTTTTTGTTATCCAAATCAAGGATCTTGATTGTTCCTGCCTCTTTATTATAGCTGTTAAGGATAAATTCCTCGTTTCCTGTAGTCGAAGTGCCGAAGTGCCAATCCCACTTTTCTCCATTCTTTTCCATAACGTCAATCATCGCTTCCCAGAACTGGTAGTAGTCAGTATAGTATTTAAGTACTTTTTCTGCTTCTGGGAGAGATGCACATTGTTTATGGGAGTTGTAGGCAGTATACTCAAATGGGCGGCCATGGGCATTCATGTCATTCTCATCTGGCGAAAGGTGCACAAGAATAGCTTCCTTTCCGCCGGTATTTCCCTGGATACAGAAGAATGTCAGATCCCTTGGCAGAGGGTACATACATGTGTACGGATCGTCCGGATCGTCCGATTGTACAGGATGCTGCTGTCTCATAAGGTAATTGGCACTAATGACGTAAGTCTTGCCGAACTCATATTTTTCAACGGATGAATTTTCCGGCCATGCCTGGCTGCTGACAAAATTGATCTCCGTAAAACATTTCAGGTCTGTATTGTCACCTACGGTCACTGTTGCCAGTATGCCCTGGCTGCCATCGGCATTTCTGAACGCAACACTTCCCTGAGGAGTTCCATCATAGTCTGTCATGTTATAATCATAACCATCATTTACTTTGTTGACATCCTTTTCCGGCGCCACCCATGAGAGGAAAATCTCTTCTGCCATCTTAAGGTCGCTTACACACACCGAAAGAATTGTAGTGTCAGATGGGTCGAGTACTTCGCCATAGATTCTTCTTTCGGGTTTGCCATTTTCGTCAAGCACTACAATACTGTTCTGAAACCACTCCAATCCGTCATAGCCCGCTATCTCGATTTGATCTGTATCCGAAGATGGGTCGTGCTGACCCAGTTCCTCTTCCTGTGGCTTCTGACCCTTCTCACAAGATGTCAACGGCATCGCCACGATAGCCGCCAACAGGAGCAAATAAAACCAGTTCTTTTTCATACGTTTTCTTAATTTGATAATTTGTCCTTCTTCCTGCATCCTTTAAAAATACTCTACAACGCAGGGAAGATCTTGATATGCATGTAACGATAGAAGAATCCAGAGAAACTGCTTACCGTACAGAATTCACCTTGCTTTTTATCCAGATCCATGACGCTGGTCATGTCGGTTCCTATGATCGGAATCTCCCAGAAAGCGTTGATCATGAACTCTGAGTTACCGGTTGCCCAGCTATCGGAGCTAGGTTTCCACTTATATCCCTTTGCCTCCATCACATCCAACATATTTTTCCAGAATTCGGTGTTGTTGTTATAGAAATCGAGTACCTTCTGGGCCATAGGCTCAGTTGGAAGATAATCGAGTCCAAATCTGAAATATATGATTGGAGTCGGATGTTCAAGGAACTCATTGGAATCAGGACAGAGCCATACCAGGATGCCTTCCTTGCCATAACCATTACCCTGTATACAATAAAACGGAAGAGACTTGTACACAGTACCGTCGTGTTGACGACGAGGAGGATCACGCCATACCAATTGGTGATCATCATAAAAGTAGATCTGACCTGCTTCTACCTTCGGGATGACAGCATTCTCTGGCCATAGATCGCGGTCAATGAACTCAAACTCTCTTATCTGCTTGAGGGCAGTGCCTTCGTCCACGGTCATGCGGGCTACTACGCGAGCATCGCCCTCCACGGCACGGAACGATACGCTGCCTTGTGCTTGGCCATCGGCGCTGGTGAGGTTATAGTCGTAGCCACCCTCTACCTTTGTGGCCTCCTTGCCTGGTGCTACCCAGCTGAGGAATGTCTTTTCAGCTGCCGCATAGTCTGGAACAGGAGAAGACAGAACATCCGGCTGAGACTCATCGAGAGGCTCGCCGTAGACTCTACGGATCACTTCATCATTGGCATTCACCACCACGATGCTGCCCTGAAGCCATGACAAGGCGTCGAAAGCTGTAATCGGTGTCTGGTCTTCATCAGACTTAGGATCGTGCTGCTTCTCTTCCTCTGGCTTCTGAGGGTCTTTCTCACAAGAGGTCAACGGCATTGCTAAAAATGCCATCATTATGATAAAATAAAACAGATTCTTTTTCATTTATGCAATTTTCTATATTAGATTATTATAATTCAATTTACCGCAACTGTGATACTTTACCTGCGTAAACATCGTAATATGGCGATTGACTCTTGCAAATCGTAAAGGTCAATTTTTCATTTTCATCAATGAAGTCAGCAAAATTACCTTAACAATACGAAACCAACAAAAATAGCAATCCTACATTTGTGTCTACAAAAGGGTATTTTGAAACATAAATAAAAGAGAAGTACAGATATAAGGCTGAAAGTAGCATCTGCTATTTGCGGAATTTAACAGCACAAAAAACAAAACCGATAACAGTAGCCAACATGATTACAGGTTCGGCAATCATGAAAATCGGCATTGATCCAGATGTAAGCGTTACCATAGTTGATGCAAGCAGAACAAGACAGATTCCTGATGCCAATATAAACATGCTGGTCTGAATATTTTGTTTCATTCTTCCTATAAGACATGAGATCAGAAAAACAGCAGCGCTCATAAAAACATACAAAAGCAGCATCTTTCGTGGCATTGTTCCACTAGCATTGCCTTGAAGATCATAGTGAGCAGGAAGTAGTTCTGGCAAGGAAGTCCATCGGATAATTATGACTATAGCATTTATAGCCACAATGAAGAATGGGATAAGCCAATATTTCTTGTTCATAGAAGGAATTGTAATTTTTGAAAGAAATTCTAATATACATGAGCAATTGTATATAATCAAAGAATACAATGCTACATTTAGATATACAATCCGATCTTCAGGATGAAAAGAATGAATTTAGAGAGATGTAGACACATTTATAAACAAACATATCCAGGTAATCTCCCGACAATAATCGCAGGTAATGAATCAATGTAGATCTCATGCATTTCATTAACTTTCTTTTGGAAAGTAATCATCGCAGACAGACTGAATCCCAGCCCCTTCAAGCGAACGATATTCAAAGCCTTCTGCATCTGCCTCACAGAATAATACCGATATCCGGTACTATAATCGATGATCTCCGGTACAAGCAGCTTGATCTTCTCATAATGCCTCCGAGCCAGTACATCATTACCTAAAATAAAAAACTGTAACCACTCACTTTTTATATGTACAACCCGAAAATAGCAGTTTAGATGACTGTTTGTCGTTTTGGTGCGCAAAGATAGAAAATGCACCTCAAAACCCAAGAAGAAAACGAGGAAAAGAAAAAGGACAAACCCTCAATTCTGAAGATTTGTCCAGTATGGCTCCCGCAGGTATCGAATTATTGAACCTCTGGAATGAATTCCGGAAGGTGGTCAGATTTGTCGATGAGAATCCTTGGGTCAAGACATTGCTGGATAGAATATCTGTAAATAAGAAAGCTAACTTATAAGGATGTGCTCAATAAGACTGACGATGTTATTCTCCTATGTATGGAGGAAAAGTTCGTACAAGGATATAACGGTAGAAGAATATGCTGTCCACATCAACATCTTCGATTTCACCCTTTTTACTATCTAAGTCAAGGACCTTGATTGTTTGTGTTTCTTCGTTGTAACTATTAAGGATAAATTCTTCATTACCTGTCGTTCCGAACCCGAAATGCCAATCCCACGTTTCACCCATATCTTCCATATAGTCAATCATCGCTTCCCAAGTATCGTAGTAATCAGTATAGTATTTAAGTACTTTTTCGGCCTCTGGAAGTGATGCACAATGTTTATAGGCATTCCATAGAATATAACTCGCAGGTTGACCATGTGCCGCGCGATCATCCAAATCTGGTGAGAGGTAAACGAGAATTGCTTCCTCTCCATCGGTATTACCTTGGATACAGAAGAATGTCAGATCCGTTGTGTAAGGCATCATACATGCGATAACTATGTCGAGATCTGGATCTGGCTGTTCTGGACATTTTTGCATCTTAAGGGCTTCGGTGCGAATGACATATGTCTTACCAGTCTCATATTTTTCAACGGATGAATTTTCCGGCCATGCCTGGCTGCTGACAAAATTGATCTCCGTAAAACATTTCAGGTCTGTATTGTCACCTACGGTCACTGTTGCCAGCACGCCCTGGTTGCCATCTGCGTTCCTGAACGCAACACTTCCCTGTGGAGTTCCATCATAGTCTGTCATGTTATAGTCATAACCGTCATTTACTTTGTTGACATCCTTTTCCGGCGCCACCCATGAAAGGAAAATCTTTTCAGCCATCTTAAGGTCGCTTACACACACCGAAAGAATTGTAGTGTCAGATGAGTCGAGCATTTCGCCATATACTCTTCTTGCGGGTTTACCATTTTCATCAAGCACTATGATACTGTTTTGAAACCATTCCAAGGCATCATAACCTGCTACCTTAATCTGATCCTCATCCGAAGCTGGGTCATGCTGGCCCTGCTCCTCTTCCTGTGGTTTCTGACCTTTCTCACAAGATGTCAACGGCATCGCCACAACTGCTGCCAATATGAGTAAATAAAAAAGAAATTTCTTCATAAATCGTATAATTGATATGTTTGTCATTTGTGGGTGTGCAAAGGTAGAAAATGTTACCTCAAAACCCAAGAATAAACGAGGAAAAAGAAAAAGGACAAACCCTCAATTCTGAAGATTTGTCCAGTGTGGCTCCCGAACTTGGACTTGAACCAAGGACCCTCTGATTAACAGTCAGATGCTCTAACCAACTGAGCTATTCGGGAATTTATTTCTGTAAAAAAGGATGATAAAGAATCATCCTCTTGCTCCCGAACTTGGACTTGAACCAAGGACCCTCTGATTAACAGTCAGATGCTCTAACCAACTGAGCTATTCGGGAATTTGTGGTCTCAAACGCTATTATTGTCGTTTGGGATTGCAAAGGTACACATTTTTTCTATACCTCCAACCTTTTTCGTAAAAATTTTTGAAAAAATCGTATCTTTGCATCGTTTTAATGGGATAAACGGC
>JAZLCW010000003.1:0-61628 GCA_045614445.1 Candidatus Cryptobacteroides sp.
GTCATAACGTTGACAGTATCAAGCTCAGTAAGCTGGCCTTTCTCGTATCCCTCGAGAGCTGGGTTTGTCTCCTCTGCGAAGAGAACCTCATAAGACGGGTTGTGAACGATTTCCTTCACATCGGTAATACCGTACTTGGTCAAATCAATTGTGCTCATAATTTTAAAAAATATATTAAGGTTTAACTCTTTTTCATATATCCACGCAAAAGTAGTCATTTTTTTGTGATATGGCAATATTCCCAAACAACATTTTTTGTACTTTTGCATAGAACCGATTTTTCCACGAGCTTTGCTCGCCCTGAGAGATGCCGGAATCCCGGCCTGTCTGGAGAAATCAATGCGTTTATTGCAAATCAGTGACCAGATGACACCGGTAGAGATATTACAGGAATATTGGGGCTATGATTCATTCCGACCGAAGCAGGAAGAGATTGTTCTTGCTGCTCTGGACGGCAGGGATGTGCTGGCGATATTGCCCACCGGAGGCGGAAAATCCGTGTGCTTCCAGGTGCCGGCTCTGATGCGGGAAGGCATTGCGATCGTGGTCACTCCTCTTATTGCCCTGATGAAGGATCAGGTGCAGAATCTGAACGACCGAGGCATCAAGGCACTGTGTGTCAATGCCGGTATGGGCCGCAGGGAGGTGGAACTGACTCTCAATAATGCAGCCTACGGTGATTTCAAGTTTCTTTATGTGTCTCCGGAGAGACTCGGAACCCAGCTTTTCCGATATTATCTTCAGGAGATGAATGTCAGTTTCATAGTCGTGGATGAGGCGCATTGTATCTCTCAGTGGGGATATGATTTCCGTCCGGATTATCTTCAGATCGGTGCTCTTCGTGACATGGTGGATGCGCCTGTCATAGCCCTCACGGCTACGGCTACCCCGCAGGTGGCGGAAGATATCATGACGCGTCTCCGTTTCGAGGATAAGTGCTTGATAAAGAGTGGATTCGAGAGGCCTAATCTTTCCTATATCGTCCGTCGTACAGAAGATAAGTCAGGCCAGTTGCTCAGCATATGTTCCAATGTCGCAGGCACAGGAATCGTATATGTCCGCAGCCGTAAGAAGACGGAAGAACTCGCTGCTTTTCTAAATTCCAATGGCATCGCGGCATCCTTCTATCATGCAGGCCTCGGAACAGATTCACGTACTGACAGACAGGAGCAATGGAAGAAGGACAAGATAAGGGTGATGGTGTGTACCAATGCTTTCGGAATGGGTATCGACAAGCCGGATGTCAGATTCGTGGTGCATTTCGATGTGCCGGACAGTCCGGAGGCATATTTCCAGGAAGCGGGCAGGGGAGGCCGTGACGGCAATAGGAGCTTCGCTGTCCTTCTGTGGAATGCTACCGATATCAGGCGTATGCATCAGATAGCCTCAGTGTCATTCCCTTCTCTGGAATATATCGAGGATATTTATCACAAGGTTCATATCTTCTATGAGATTCCTTACGATACAGGTGCAGGACGGCAGCTGAAATTCAGTCTGGATGATTTCTGCCGTCATTTCCATCTGCAGCGCCAGACAGCCTATTATGCGATGGTATATATCGAGAGGACCGGCCACTGGACATTGTCGGAAGATGTGGACATTTCCACCAAGATACAGATAGTCGTGGATCGTAATGATCTGTATGATATAGATTTGCCTGATCCGAAGATGACAACGGTCCTGGAGGTGCTGATGCGAAGATATACAGGACTGTTCTCATATCCTGTGCCGATAGATGAGGATTATGTGGCATCCAAGGTCGGACTGCCGGTACCTATGTTCCGCCAGCTTCTGTACAAGATGTCTCTGGAGCATATAATCAAATATATACCGAGCGATCATGCTACTGTCCTCTTCCTCCACCATGAGAGACTTCGCCCGAAGAATGTGCATCTGGACCCTGAAAGATATGACCTGCTGAAGAATGCAAGCCTTGGCAGGATGCAGAAGATGATAGATTATATCAGCGAAGAAGACGTATGCCGCAGTGCATATCTTCTGGAATATTTCGGACAGAAGGAAAGTGCAGACTGTGGAAACTGTGATATCTGTCGTGCCGCAAGAAACAAGGCTGCCGGTCATGATGACCAGACAGCCCGGATCTGTACTTTCATAAATGAGGAGAAGTCAGGAAGATATACAATCGACGACATGATCATCAGGTTCAGTTCTGCCACAGCCCAGGTTTCGGACGATCTTATGGCTGTACTTCGCCGTCTGATAGATGAAGGTACTGTGCCGCCGCCTCAAGTCTGATCATTCTGTTTCTTCCATGAATTTCTCCTGCTTTATATAGGCTATGCTTTCCTCGACAAACTTGTAGCCTTTGCTTCCAGGTTTGCCTATCTTGATGTATTGTTCGTAGTATTTCAGAGCCTTGTCGTATTCTTTCAGTCTCTCGTAGCAATAGCCTATCGATGACAGGGCTGATATATTCTTGGGGTTGTATCTATAGCTGAGTTCGTAATATCTGATCGCTGTGCGGAAGTCTTCCGCTCTGTGGAATGACATTGCCCTGCTTCCGTATATATTGTGCATCATCACAGGATCTGGCTCAAGCATCTGGAGGGCCTTTTCGTACAGGCGCTCTGTTTCCGGATTCTTGCCGTACATTCTCCTGCTTTTGGCGTCTGCCAGCTGATATATGAGCAGGACATCCGATGAGTCGATCTGATATGCCTTTTCGAATTCCTTTTCTGCCAGATAGCTGTTGTCCATCATATAGTGGTTCAGCCCAAGGTAATATCTGATGCTGTATGTGCTGTCGCCGAGACTGAGCTGTTTTTCGAATATTTCCAGTGAAGGTTTGTACTGCTTGTTCAGATGAAGGGCGAGACCGTGTATGGGAAGGATGGTCATGTTTTCCGGATCCTTTTCCAGAAATTTCCCGGTCATTTCCAGGACTTCGTCGTATTTCTTGGCAGTAAGCAGAATATCAGCCTTCTTGCTGATGGTTTTAGCGTGAAACGGCTTGATGTCCAGGAATCTGTTGTAATAAACAAGTGCCGAGTCTGTTTTGCCGACGAATCTGTATGCATCACCGGTCATGGCAAGGATGTCGGGGATGGTGTCCCTTGCTGTGATCCCTTTGCATATATTGATGCATTCCTCGTAAGCTTTTTCACGGTACAGAAGCTTTGTCTGGGCTATCTGGAAATACAGGTTTTCTGGCTGCATCGTTGATAGCATCACCCACCAGCCGAAGGCTTCTTCGGTATTGCCGGCTGAGGTGTGGCATTCGGCCAGTTCAGTCAACACCTCCAGGTCAGAGGTGTTGTGCTGAAGTGCGGCCATAAGGGTATCGATAGCCTGGTCCGTCTTGTAAAGTCTTCTGAGCTGCCGGGCATTCTCGATGGACTGCTTTGCCCTGATGCTCAAACTGTCTGTCTGGGCTTGTGCGCAGAGGCAGCTGAGGATCCAGATGACTGTTATGAGGAATTTTGGCTTCATGTTTCGGGGAGTTTATTCCGGTTTTGTACTCTGGAATATTACAGGGAAGGTATATTTTATAGCTACCGGTTTTCCGTCAACAGCTCCCGGAGTCCAGTCCGGAGATGAACTTACGACTCTTATTGCCTCATTGTCGAGATCTTTGTGGACACCTCTGAGTACTTTCACATCTGTAACCTTTCCGGTTTCACTTACGGTAAATGACAGGGTCACTCTTCCGCTGATACCTTCTTTCTTGCAGGTTTCGGGATACTCCAGCTGCTGGTTTACCCACCTTGAGAATGTGTTGGCATCTCCACCGTTGAATGTAGGAGTGACTTCTACCTGATTGAATGGGACAGGCTCTTTTTTCTCCGGTGTGTCGGAAATGCTCTGATACCCGGGTTTGGCTTGGACAGCATTGTCAGACATTGCCGCTGGTGCAGGGGTATTGTCTGCCTTTGTGTTCTGTGCGCAGCAGCACATTGCTCCGATGAGGGCCGGAATGCAGAGGAAATAAGCCAGCCTCATCCATTTGTTCGTTTTGTTTTTGTGCATCATAGTGATTCTGTTTTTCAGTTTCGAGTGATTGAAGCCGTTGGCCAGTTGGAAGCGTTTTGCTCCCACAGCTTTCTTCACCAGAAGTAATTGATATTGAGTTGCATCGATGCCTTTGTTGATGGTGAGTTCGTCCGCTTCATATTCGTGAAGCATCTTGAGCTCTGTCCGTGCTATCCACACCAGCGGATTGAACCACTGAAGTGTAGTGACTATGGTGTATGCCATAAGGTCGAATGAGTGTCCGCATCTTACATGCATCCTTTCGTGAGTCAGGATCGCCGGATTCTCCTCCAGGTCTTTCCTACCTATCACTATATGCCTTCCCCAGCTGAATGAAGGGATCTCTTCTTCGATGATCTTCACTGGCCCGCCGTCTAAATTCACCGGCTTTACCGATTTGATCATCAGGCACATCCTAATATATGATACAGCTGTGACAATAAAGGATGCGAGTGCTCCGCACATAAATATGAGGCTGATTATCAGCCGGGTATGACTGACAGGCGTCTCTGTGCCTACCACCGCTGCGGGGAGTGTGAGCGGCTCTGCGGAAATCGCTTTCTCGATAATGGCAATAGGAGTGATTACCGTCGATTCGGCCGGCATCTGAACCTTGATGAAAGGCAATGCCAGGCAAAGGAAGGTACCCACGATGAATACGATACGGTTCAATCGGAGGAAGGTTGTCTTCCTCATTACCAGCAGATAGAACGACTGGAATACCGAAATGTACAGCGTACTCTTGATAATATATAGTATAAGTTCGTTCATGACCTTATTATTTACGTCTGTTCTCGATTTCTGCTATCAGTGCCTTCAGCTCGTCCAGATTCATCTTTTCCTCTTCCACGAACTGTGAGACAACGCTTGCATAGGAATTATTGTAATATTGGGCGACAACATTTCCAATTGTTCTTCCGCTGTACTCTTTTTCCGAGATAGCCGGAACATAAAGGAATGTGTTGGCTATAGGCTTTCGGGTGACGAATCCCTTGTCTTCAAGGAACTTGATCTGTGTGGCTACTGTATTGTAGCTTGGCTTTGGTTCGGGGATGTATTTGAGTACGTCTCTGATGAACATCTCGCCATGTTCCCAGAAAATTGTCATGATTTCTTCTTCTTTTGCAGTCAGTTTCATATCGTACGAATTTATTACACAATGCAAATATAACAATAAAAAATTAAACTCCTAATAAATTTAGGAATTATACTAAAAGTTTTCGGAGATAAGAAAAGTTAAAAACACTTAAAAAAGAGAAAAATCTTTATGGGATTTTCAGAATCTCGCCACATTAATTTATTTCACACTGCTGAATATGCTATGTTTGTTATGAATGATTGAACTGCATGCGTTCTGAATTATAGAAATTAATTTTGAAAATCAGAATATTGTATTTTAATTTGTAATATGTTTGATGATATGAGGATATTTACGGAACAGGCTTTGAAGGAGTTCGCCGAAAGAAATCCGTCTTCAAAAACAGCTTTGCAGGTTTGGTGTAAAATAGTAAAAAAAACTAAGTGGCATAGCTTATCAGATGTCAAGGCAACATTTAACAATGTAGACTATATCGGAAATCAGCGTTTCGTATTTAATATTAAAGGTAATGAGTATCGCTTGGTCGCTGTCATAAAGTTTTCAATAGGTTTTATATATATCAGATTTATTGGTACTCATAGCGATTACGATAGAATCGATTGTAAAAGTATTTGATTATGGCTAAGATTAGAAATAAAGACCAGTATGATTGGGTAGTAGCGCGTGTGGAGGTTCTTCTCCCTTCAGTTGGTGAAGATGCTCCTCAGAATGATCCGGCCAGAATCGAACTGGAACTTCTGTCGGAACTGGCATCAGAATATTCTGAAGAAAATTATTCTCTGGGAGAACCATCTTTGAAGGATGTCCTGAAGCTCAAGATGTACGAATCAGGACTTACCCAGCGTTCTTTGGCAGAACTGATCGGGGTAAGCCCTTCCAGATTGAGTGATTATATGTCAGGTAAAAGCGAGCCGACATTGAAGATCGCTCGAGAAATATGTCGTAAGCTGGATATTGATGCCGCTATAGTCTTAGGCGTTTAATTACTTTCTATCACCAGGCCGTCATAGGCGGGGAGTATGCCTTCCGGAAGCTCTGCAGCCAGCTCATTGTAGGTCGGAAGCTGATGGGAGAGGTGAGTGAGCCATGAATGTTTCGCGCCGACTTTCTGAGCTACTTCGACAGCCTCTTCCAATGAATAGTGAGAAATATGCTTTCCGTATTTCACACAATTGATGATGAAATGGTCGAGTCCTTTCAGTTTCTCGAATTCTTCTTCCGGTATATGGTTCATGTCAGTGCAGTAGGCGATATTACCGAAGCGGTAACCGAGAACAGGAAGCTTGTAATGCATTCCTCTGATCGGGACGATTTCAGCAGACCGTATAGGATCGTTTTCGCCGGCCATCGAACGTACGTATCCCTTTCCAGGTTCCCAGGAGAGTACTTCATATGGCCCTCCGCTGGCTAATGTGAAAGGTTTCTCGTCGATATTATGCACATGCCACTCCGGTGCTCCGGGATATTTCTTCTCTGCAAAGGCATAAGAGTATTCCAGCCTCAATGAATCTTCCACATATTTCTCGCAATAGATTTCCGATGCTTTCTTTTCCAAGTAGTTGAAAGCACGTATGTCGTCAAGGCCTCCTGTGTGATCCTTATGATTATGGGTCAGCAGAATCGCATCCAGATGGGAAACATCAGCCCTCAGCATCTGTTGCCTGAAGTCGGGACCGGCGTCCACCAGAATCTTCATCCCCTCATGCTCCACGAGAACGCTGGCCCTGAGGCGCTTGTCGCGAGAGTCTCTGCTGCGGCACACATCACATCCGCATCCTATCATCGGCACTCCCTGTGAAGTGCCTGTGCCAAGAAATGTCAGTCTGGTCATATAGCTATCTGGTCATTAAGCACGCATTTCCAGTTCTTGTTCATGTCTGATTATAAGGTTACATCAACGATTGAACCGATAAGTTCCGGATCATATGGTCTGGCCACTCTGATGTAGTTGCCGGTATATCCTTCCATCATACCTTTGCGGTCCGTACTCTCGAAAAGCACTTTTTCTTCCACGCCCTTGTTGGATTCAATAAACTCCTGGTGCAGTTTCGCGCACAGATCCTCCAGCATCTGCACCCTCTTTGTCTTCACGCAGTCCTGTACCTGGTCCTTGCGTACTGCGGCAGGTGTTCCTGCACGTCGTGAATATGGGAATATATGGATGAACGCAGGCCTGACTGCATCGCGAAGGAAATTGTAGGTCTCCATGAATAGCTCGTCAGTCTCACCCGGGAATCCCACGATGACATCGATGCCGAAAAATACCTTAGGCCCTCCGGGAACCTCTGTCTTCTCCCTGATATATTGTATCTTATGGGCGAAAGCTTCAGTGTTGTAACGGCGTCCCATCTCCTTAAGGATGGTGTCGCATCCGGACTGAAGCGGTATGTGATAGTGGGGGAGGAACTTTGTTCCCGATGTGATCCAGTCGATCATTTCCTCAGTCAGAAGATTAGGCTCGATAGAGGAAATCCTGTATCTCTCTATACCCTTCACGTCATTCAGCTTCTGTATCAGCTCGAAGAATGTCTCACCTGTAGTCTTTCCGAAATCTCCGGTATTCACACCAGTAAGGACAATCTCCTTGATTCCCTCAGCTGCAATTGCCTCTGCCTGCGGGATTATATCTGCTATTGGAATATTGCGGCTCTCGCCACGAGCGTAAGGAACCGTACAGTAATGACATTTATAGTCGCATCCGTCCTGTACCTTCAGAAAAGAGCGTGTTCTTTCACCACTGGAATACGCAGGGAAGAAAGTCGGAGCTTCGCAAGCCTCCATCTTCTCACCACGTACCTTTGCCAATATTGTCGGCACAATCCTGCTTTTTTCGGTTGCCCCGAATACGGCAGTAACTCCCTCTATTGCCTCGATCTCAGCTTTCTTAAGTTGTGCATAACATCCCGTAACGAAAATAAGTGCCTCGGGATTCTGTCTGTGAAGCTTCCTGATGATGTTCCTGCTCTTCTTGTCCGAATGCTCTGTCACAGTGCATGTATTCACAAGGAAAACATCAGCTCCCTTGCTCCAAGGCACAGCCTCCAGTCCCTCTTTCACCAGCTCCCTCTCATAACTTGAAGTCTCCGCGTAATTCAACTTACACCCTAAAGTTATAAATGCTATTCTTATTCCCATCCGCTTATATATTTGTTTTGTCTGATTTATACGATTTGTTCGTAAGCGACATGCCACCCCCGGCTAGGGGGTGCCCGACCGCAGGGAGGGCGGGGGTCGCTGGAGAACAATCGTATAAATTATTTATGAAACAATGTCACTCGTGACCACTGAGCAATGCCTTCCACCGGCGGTCTCTTCTTCGATACCCTTACGGAAAACTCCACCAGCTGCGGAAATCTCTTCTCTATCGCTTTCACGATTCTTCCAGCCACATTCTCCAGCAGCTCAGACGGAATCGACATCTCTTCAGCCACGATTTCATAAATCTCACCGTAATTCAGGGTATCATTGAGATTGTCACTCTCAGCTGCAGCTGAAAGATCCAGCTCACCTTTGAAATCCACTGTGAATACGTTGCCTCTGACCTTTTCCTGTTCAAGGCATCCGTGGTATGCCTTGAACTCCATTCCTTCCAGTTCTATTGTTCCGATCTTCTCCATATTATGCCAATATCAGGAAAACACATGGCCTTTTACCGATAACAAGACCTTCTTTTTTCCACTCACTTACCTTTTTCGTCTTTATATATGCGTCAGGCATTGTTATATTTGCTGCAACGCATACCCTTGTCGATACTGTGCAGACAGAAAGTATATCATTGAAGAGCGAATCGTTTCTGTATGGAGTCTCGATAAGGATCTGGGTCTGTTTCAGCTGTCCTGATACCTTCTCCAGAGTTCTGAGTCTGCTCTTTCTTTCCTCTGTCTTGGCAGGAATATAGCCGCAGAAGGCGAATGACTGCCCGTTCAGTCCTGAAGCCATAAGAGCAAGCATCAGAGATGATGGACCTACTGCCGGAACCACTTCTATCCCGTGTCTGTGTGCAAGAGCTACGAGCTGGGCACCAGGATCGGCAACGGCCGGAAGACCGGCTTCCGAAATCAAAGCTACGTCATTCCCTTCATTGAATAACTTCAGGTATCCTTCAATCGTCGCCTGCTCGGTATGCTCGTTAAGTTCGAAGAACTGAAGTTCTCCTATTTTACCTTTAAGTCCGGCCTTTGAAAGATATCTTCTGGCTGTCCTTACTTCTTCCACTACAAACGTCCGGAACCCTTCAAGAGATTTCAGGACAGGTGCGGGGATTACCTCCGCAGGGTCGTTTTCTCCCAATGGTGATGGGATCAGATATAGTTTTCCAAAATTCATATTTATTTTTTCTTTTCTTCTTCTGAAATACTGAATTCCGTTCTTTCTCCATACAGGGAGTTCTGGATTTCTTCTGCTTTGGCCTCCTGTCTCTTCTTCTTTCCGGAGAATATATTCTTGATCAGCTGCCTGAAACTGTTGAACTCAGTCTGGAGAGTGATACCGCCTCCGTTTCGCTGTGAATTGTCCAGGAAGTTAGAATATTGGTCTGCAGAATGTGAGAACAGATTCAGACGGATGCTTCCCGGTCTGTTCAGTTTTATTTCTATATCCAGGTCACCCACTACATCATTCTGTACTCCGCCTCCTTCATATTGCTTGTTTCCGATGTTTCCGTTCACTACGACTCTGTTATTGAATAATTGGGTCGATACCGCCACATCGAAGATGTCTGTACCCTGGTCGGTCGGCTGGTATTTCAGACCGAGGTCCAGAGGAATGTCGAGTTTGTGAAAAATGTTGCTGAGCTGATTGGCCATTGCCTCGCTTACATTCGAGTACAGCATCGATGAGTTATTCGCAATTCCTGATTGTTCATCAGGGAGGAAGCTGTTGGAAATCAGCAGCGACAGGAATTGCTTCTGTACCTTATCCTCTGTACTCAAGGCGCTTTCCACTCTTGACTTGATCATCGGATTAAGATCCGGTACGTTGATGAAGAATTCAAGGCGAGGATTGCTGAGCTTTTCCGTAATCTTGATTCCGCATTCTACGCTTCTTCTTGTTCCGACAGATGATTCATCAGCCAGAAGAGTGGACAGTGATGTCTTTGTGTTGTATACTGCGTCGAGATCAAGGCTGCTCTCCATTATGTCTCCGCTGAAGCTTATTGAGCTTCCATCCTGGATGGTGAACTCTCTGTTGACCAGACCAAGGGCTGAGAAATTGTATTTTCCGGAAGTCAGGGTGTAGTCACCATATATATTGAATATGTCTTCACCAGCCTCCAGCTCTATCAGTCCGTTGCCTTGTCCGCTGAGAACGTTTCCGGTCGAGCGGTCCACTTCTACAAAAGCCTGTACATTAGGAGATGCTTCTACCTTCATCCTGACCTTGAAATCACCTCTTCGATGAACTTTATCCTGAAGCTTTGCAAGCATAGCTTCATAAGGATCCATGTATATGTTCCTTACGGGCTCGACGAATTTAAGAAGGTTTGCGCTCTTTCCGGCAGTTGCGGCTCCGCTCATCGGAATATGAAGCTGTCCGGTCTTGGCTGTAACGGCATCAGCTGTAAGAAGTATCGAGTGTGCCTGTCCTGTTATGGATACATTTCCGGTGGCGTAAAGATTGCCGTAAAAACTTTCGTTCATTCCTTCGGTAAGATTTATCGCCTCAATGTTCTGCACCTTGATCCTGGTGTCAAAGCTGATGTCCTTCATCTGGGACCACCTTATGGCTCCATCGACTGTTCCGGTACCGTTGAACCTGTCTTTTATCCTGATATTGTCAAAATACACCCCGGTGTCATCCAGATGGAACGGACCGTCTGCATAATACGGAACATTTGTATATGCCACTTTGAGAAGCGCGTTTTCAAGCTCCGTATCCCTGCTTCTGACTTCTAGCATGTTTAACGGACCTTCTGCGAGGATATCACCGGAAATGAATCCTTCCATCTCGCTGAATACTTCTGCAAGGAAAGGCTGGGCATATTTGATGTTGAGGCTGTCAAGCCCCACTGATGCATCAAGCATCTTCGATTTAGGAGAAAGCTTGGCTATGGCTTCTATATTGCTTTTGCCATTGTATTCGTTCCTGAACGATATGTCGAATCTCTGGAATTCCTCGTTCCAGAAACTTCCGGCCCTTACGGTTCCTAAAGGCTCGCCGGCAATGAAGGTAGAGTCGCAGACAATGTCTGCCAGCAGACCTTTCTCATTCATCGGCGAAATCAGTCTGACATCTCCGGTAGCTGTTCCGCTGACTGAAATGTCCTGCTTGAGCAGAGGAGCGAGAGCACCCAGTCTGAATCTGTACAGACCAAAAGTCAATGTGTCTTTTGATGTCTGCGAGGTGCTTCCATATGCATAGATCCTCTGGTCGCCGCTGATCACTTCAAGGGAGTCCACCCTGATATCCCTGCCGCTTATCTTTGCAGATGAGGGAAGGATGTTCCACTGTCTGTCATTGAAGAACAATGATGACGGCAGCAGCGATATGTCGGCCATAAGTTCATCGTCCGGCCTGCTCAAATCACCGTTGATGACAAGCTCTCCACGATTCTCCGCATCACTGTGATTGTCGTACGAACAGCTCAGACCGAAGTGATTCGAGTCAGCAAGGAATTTCAGATGGCTGTCATTGAATGAAAATCCTGCCAGGCTTGCTTTTGCAGATGTTATCTCTCCGGTGAGAATACCATCTTCATTACATAATTTGACAGATATGCCCTGAAGATTGTTGGTGCTCATCGCAATTCTCTGTGAATTCAGCGATGCATCCAGATGGCCGTTGCTGTTTATCTTTATATTGAGAGAAGTGCCTTTGTTTATATATGCGCCCGGCATCAGGAATGTGAGAATCTTCCATGTGTCGTGCGTGTAGAAGTTCATGCTGTAGCTGTTACCCTTCCATTGGTCCGCCTCGGAGATAAATAGAGCCGGAAGTTCCTTCCTTGCTGTCAGTGATATCAGATCTTTGGCGAACTGGGTGATCGGGGCGGTTCCGCTGAAGGAGCCTTCGGCGAACTGCGAACGTAGCCTCATCTTGTAAACATTGTCGCTGCTGTGTGAGGTGAGGTTTATGTTTCCGATGTTAGTGGTGCTGTCGCGGTTTGTGAATCTCATATCGGCGATGTCGATATCTCCCAGGATATTACCGTTTTCCCTCTTTGTGAAATTAGCATTTGTGCTGAATCTGATCTTCGAACGGCCTCTTTTGTCGATGTTGAGGGCGTTCAGGTCGGCATCTTCGATATTGGCATAGAACTTATATCGGGCGTTATGTGTCTTTGCAGACAAGGCAAAACCTCCCTGCAGCAAGGCGTTCAGACTCGGATCATTGGCGATGATCGTTCCGTTGAACATATTGTCGGACAGCATTCCCACTGCCTTCAGTCCGGTATAATCATATCCGTAGAAATGAAGGCGGTCCACAAACAATGAGTCGATCTTAAGGCTTGCAGGCTCTCCAAGCGTAGCCTGAAGTCCTGTCCTGAGCGACACGGGTCCGAGAACCTCTTTGCCGATTACTTTGCCGATATCGAGATTCTCGGTGCCAGCAGTTCCTCTTATCTTGAGAGGCTGGTTATGGGCGACTATGTTTCTGATATTCACATCGGCTTTCATCCGTCCGATGAGTGAACCTATGTCGGCTTTTATATCGAGGTTATTGAGCTTTCCGCTGGTCCTTGCATCAGTCATGAAGATTATACCCTTGGCAAAGCCGCTGAAATCGATTTCGCTGTCTTTGATCCAATGACTCAGGAAATGACCCAGGCCTTTTGTGGTGAAATTAAGACCTTTGACAGATGCATTGATCTTTGTGACCTCGATATCAGGAAGACCTGTCATATTGCCGCTTATTACACCCGAAAATCCTCCATCAGAGGATGCGAACCGGAGATCCTTTATATCGAAATTGTCCACGAATCCGGATACTTTTCCTGAAACTGCGGCTTTGAGCCCGTTTTCTGCAAGCTCCGGTGCGAAGTATCCTAAAGTCCTGAAATCTAACTGGCTGTCGCTGATTTCGGCATCGATCTTCACTTGGCTGATAAAGTCGGTAAAAGCCTTTACGTTGTCATAACTCATCATAAATGAAGGCAGATGAAGCTCAGACCAAGGGTCATCTATGGTCAGATCCTCCACAATGGTCTTTCCTCGTCCGACTTTTGCCGAACCGCTCATGAACTCCATACGGTATCCGCTCTTTTCAGTGAATGACAGATGCTCTGCAGTTCCTGACATTATGCTGGCCTTGAATTGAAGTTCCTTTGCGCTCAGGTTTATATTCCTGACGTCAAGGTCGTCCCAGCTTATGCCTCCCTTGTGCGGAACTTTCTGGGTCTTGAAGTTCTTCATTGTAAAGGCCATATTCCTGAGCTCGACATCCTTGATGTGAAATATCTCCTTTTCACTGCGTTTTGGAGTCTCCGGCTTCTTGAGCCTGAAGATTCTTGAAAGATTGTCGGTTTCATCCTTCTCTCCTTCTTTGGCATCAGGCTTGTCCTCAAGTACAAGATTGAACTGACCGTTTTCTACGACAGCATTTCTTAGGTGGATACCTTGGTGTTTTATAAGTCCTTCCAGACTGAATTTTGCTGTAATGTATTCAGCGCGGAAGAAAGTGTCCACCCTGGTTTTTGTCGAATCCACAGCGTCGTATACCGGATTCCTGTCGATGATGACTACATTCTTAAGAAGTAGGGTGCGGAACGGCTGGAAATGGATCTTTTCGAAGCTGATGTCTCCATCAAGCTTGCCGGCAACAGTTTTTACTGCCTTTCCGGCAATGAAAGTCTGGACCTGCGGCACCTGTAATGTGAGTGCCACGGCAAAAAGGACGACGGAAATCGAGACGATTGTCAGCCAGAATATTTTAAGCCCCTTTCTGATAGTCAATATATTTTAACGGTCCAACTTGCAAATTTAATAAAAATATCGGAGAAAATCCGTATTTTTGCCCTTTGAAATACAGCATATCGTATGCCTGACTGAAGCAGAACATGAATGGCATGTGCGTATGAATTGCTAAGAAAATATAACTATATGGCAGATATTATATTAGGAATCGAATCATCATGCGACGACACATCGGCGGCGGTAATCAGAGACGGTTATCTTCTGTCCAATGTCCTGGCTAGTCAGGAAGTGCATAAGGCTTACGGCGGAGTCATACCTGAGCTTGCGTCAAGGGCTCATCAGGTCAATATCGTCCCTGTAGTAAGTGAGGCGATATCCAGGGCAGGCATCAAGCCTGAGGATATTACTGCAATAGCCTTTACCAGAGGTCCGGGCCTGCTGGGATCGCTCCTCGTAGGAACTTCATTTGCCAAGGGACTGTCCCTTTCGCTCGGCAAGCCGCTTGTGGAAGTCAATCATCTTCAGGGACATATACTGGCCAATTTCATAAAGCAGTATGATTCGGAGAACCGTCAGCCGGAATTCCCGTATCTCTGTCTTCTGGTTTCAGGCGGCAATTCCCAGATCGTCCGTGTCGACAGTCCTTTGAAATACGAAATCCTCGGACAGACTATCGATGATGCAGTAGGTGAAGCTTTTGACAAATGTTCCAAGATGATGGGCCTGGGATACCCTGGAGGACCGATCGTGGACAGGCTCGCAAAGGAAGGTGATCCTCTGAAATTCAAATTCTCCAAGCCTCATATTCCAGGATTCGACTATAGCTTCAGCGGAATCAAGACCTCGCTTCTGTATTTTGTCCGTGATCAGATGGCTGAGGATCCTGAATTCATGGAGAAGAACAAGGCGGATATATGCGCCAGCTTCCAGAAGGCCCTTATCGATATCCTTATGGACAAGCTGATCAAGGCTGCCAAGCATACCGGTATCAAGCAGATAACGATAGGAGGCGGAGTTTCAGCCAACAGCGGACTCAGAGCCAGGATCGAGGAAGAGGGACGCAAGAGGGGATGGACCACCTTCCTTCCAGAATTCAAGTTCACTACAGACAATGCTGCGATGATCGCCATTGCCGGATGGTTCCATTATCAGAACGGCGAAAGAGCGTCTCTCGATGTGGCTCCAGTGAGCCGTCTTGCCGAGTTCTGATTACCATTCAGACCTATCCCTGCATTCCGGGAGCAGCATGAGACCCCAAATACCAATCTAAAAGAAAGTACACAGCGATGAAAGAAATAGAAGTAGCAGTAAAATTAGGAAAGGAACTGACTGCCGACGAGATCCAGACCGCAGCCGTCAAGGCTTTGGGTGTGTCACCCAAAGTCAAGGGACAGATCCGCTACCGCATCATGCGTCGTTCCATCGATGCCCGTAATGATATCCTTTACAGATATAAGGTCGAGGTATATAGACCGGACGAGGTGATGGATGCAGAATATGTTCTGGAGGAGTATAAGAATGTCGCTGATGCAGAGCCGGTTATAATTGTCGGTGCAGGCCCTGCAGGAATGTTTGCGGCACTTCGTCTGCTTATGCGCGGATTCAGACCGGTCATCCTCGAGAGAGGAAAGGATGTGCATCAGAGAAAATTCGATATGGCGAAGCTCTCTAAGGAAGGCGTCGTGAATCCTGATTCTAACTACTGTTTCGGAGAGGGAGGAGCAGGAACATTCTCTGACGGCAAGCTCTACACCCGTTCATCGAAGAGGGGAGACATCCGTGAGGTTCTTCATCAGCTTGTGAGATTCGGTGCAGATCCGACTATTCTTATGGATGCTCATCCTCATATCGGAAGTGACAAGCTTCCTATCGTGGTGGAGAATATCCGCAAGTGCATAACCGAACATGGTGGAGAATATCATTTCGACTCACGTGTCACCGATATTGTCAAGAAAGGTGACGGCTCTTTCGATGTGACTGTCAATGACGGTACAGTCTACTCATCACGTAAGGTAATCCTCGCTACAGGACATTCTGCACGTGACATATACGAGATGTTCGACAGAAAAGGCTGGGAGATCCAGGCCAAGGGCTTCGCCCTCGGAGTACGCGTGGAGCATCCTCAGTCCCTTATAAATAAGATTCAATATCATGGCAAATATCAGCCGTTCATGCCGACTGCGGAATATTCTTTCGTAACCCAGGTACTTGACCGTGGAGTATTCTCATTCTGTATGTGTCCGGGAGGAATCCTCGTTCCGGCAGCTACAGCCGAAGGAGAACTTGTGCTGAACGGTATGTCCAATTCACAACGAAATTCAAAGTGGGCCAATTCCGGCGTGGTCGTTCAGATCGAACCGGGGGACTTCCCTGAATATGCTCAATACGGACCGCTAGCCCTGCTCCAGTTCCAGAAGGATGTGGAGAGGAGGATGTTCGAGTATACAGGTTCGCTCAAGGCC
Organism: Candidatus Cryptobacteroides sp.; assembly: GCA_045614445.1. GTDB lineage: Bacteria > Bacteroidota > Bacteroidia > Bacteroidales > UBA932 > Cryptobacteroides. The sequence continues at coordinate 16,404 of JAZLCW010000003.1, forward strand.
CCTGCGCAGCGTATGATGGACTTCTGCCGCAGAATTCCTTCAAACGGACTTCCGCAGACTTCATATCATCCGGGAGCGGTCAATGCACCTCTGCATGAGCTTCTTCCTGAGCATGTTTCTCTCAGACTCAAATACGCTTTCCCTGAGATCGGAAACAAGAAGATGCACGGATATTATACAAATGATGCCCTGCTTCTCGGTGTCGAGTCCCGTACTTCCTCACCTGTCCGCATCCCTCGTGATCCGGAAACTCTCGAGCACACTCAGATAGCCGGTCTCTACCCATGCGGAGAAGGTGCAGGTTATGCCGGTGGTATCGTATCATCAGCCCTCGACGGAATCAATTGTGCAGCTAAGGTTTAACTCATTGATCATGAAAAATATATTGACTTTGTTCCTGGCCTTTGTGTCTGCGTGCGGACTTATGGCACAGGATAAGACTCTCAGGGTGGATTATATATTTTCCGGAACTGACAAGACTCAGGAAATAGCTCTTGATGAGATGTCTTGCTTCGACGGATGGGCGGGAAGATCTGTAAATATGGACAGTGTTCCTGTGCGAGGAAACGGACAGATCACAATGTCAGACAAGTCTTCCGGCACTATCCTCTACAGGCAGAGTTTCTCGACTCTTTTTCAGGAATGGCAGACTACTGAAGAGGCGACAAGGCTTAGTAAGGCATTTGAGAACGTCTTTCTCCTGCCAATGCCTTCTGCTGCAGTTGAAATCAAGGTGGAGCTCTATGATTTCAGAGGAAATGTAGCCGCATCCCTGATTCATTCTGCAGATCCGTCTGACATACTGATAAGACATATTGATCCTGTGGCCCCGCCTCATGAATATATATTGCAGAGCGGAAGTCCTCAGGACAAGATTGATGTCGCTGTGGTAGCGGAAGGTTATACTGCTGAGGAGACAGAACTTTTCTATGAAGATGCCCGCAAGGCAGTGGAGGCGATACTTGCTCATCAGCCATTTGACAGATATGCCGACAGATTCAATTTTGTGGCTGTCGCCCTGCCGTCTGAAGACAGCGGAGTCAGTGTGCCCGGAGAAGGACTATGGAAAAAGACAGCACTGGGATCGCACTTCAATACATTTTATATGGACCGTTATCTAACGACTCTCCGTCTGAGACAGATGCATGACGCTCTTTGCGGAGTTCCATATGAGCATATTGTAATTCTTGCAAATACAGATACTTATGGCGGTGGCGGAATCTTCAATTCCTATACCCTGACTACCGCGCATCATGTGGCTTTCGAGCCTGTGGTAGTCCATGAGTTCGGTCATAGCTTTGCTGGACTTGCCGATGAATACTATTATGACGATCAGTTTGTGGAGTATTATTATCCGGATTGCGAGCCATGGGAGCAGAATATCACTACGCTCTTTGATTTCGAATCGAAGTGGGATGATATGCTTCCGCGATTTGTGGCTGTCCCTACTGCCGTTCCTGAGGAAAATGTCTGGAAGCAGATAGAGAACGGAAAGGCTCCGGAATCTATTGTAGGTGTATATGAGGGAGCCGGCTATCAGTCAAAAGGCGTTTACCGTCCATATCCGGACTGCCGTATGAAGACTAATCAGGCAAGAGGTTTCTGCCCTGTATGTCAGAGAGCTATCAGCCGTATCATAGAATTCTATACTGAATCACGCTCTGGAGAAGCCCTCTAAAAAATTAAAAGTTTTTTGCAGGTCAAGAAAAATTGACTACCTTTGCATCCGGGAAAGTCATACACGACCAGCTCCCTCTGAATTCCCCCAGGGCTTGACCGCAGCAAGGGTAGGAGGTCGTAGCGGTGCGATGTATCAAGCTTTCCCTTTTTTCGTATATAATACAGAAGCCGTTTAAGTTTTCGCTTAAACGGCTTCTGTATTTGATTAAATGCTGTCGAATATCAGTGGCAGTACATCGTCCACTTTTCCGAATTTCCATATCTTTTTCCCTCCGATAAGAAGGATTTCCATAGGATGTCCTCCCTTGGTCTGATACTCTGCCATTACCTGTCTGCAGGCTCCGCAAGGACTGACAGGATTCTCGCATAATGCCCCGTTCTGACTGGCTGTTATGGCAATAGCTGTCATCGTGTTTTTGGGATAATTCGCTGATGCATAGAACATTGAGGTTCTTTCCGCGCAAATTCCGGAAGGGTAGGCCGCATTCTCCTGATTTGAGCCTTTTATGATTTCTCCGTTATCCAGACGGACTGCTGCACCTACATTGAAATGTGAGTATGGGGCATAAGCACTCTTGGCCGCGTCGATGGCTGCCTGTGCAAGTTCCCTGTCTCTCGGATCGAGCTGCTCGAGAGATTCATATTCATTATAGACGATTCTTATTTCTTTGCTTGTCATAAAAACACAATTAAGTTATCTTTGCAGACTTTACAAATATAATACTTTTTTTGAAATTGTCTCATATTATGGCAGATAACGGACATATAAAGGTGTGTATCGGACTTTCCGGTGGTGTTGATTCGAGCGTTGCAGCGCTTCTGCTCAAGCAGCAGGGCTATGATGTCTTTGCTTTGTTCATGCAGAACTGGCACGATGCATCTACGACATTGCACGGCGACTGCGAGTGGGAGGAAGACCGTTTCGTGGCAGAGCTTGTCGCACGCAAGATCGGCATACCGTTCTATTTCGTGGATCTGAGCAAGGAATATCGCCAGAGAGTCGTCGACTATATGTTCGACGAGTATGAAAAGGGAAGGACACCGAATCCTGATGTACTCTGTAACCGCGAGATCAAATTCGATGCATTCCTTAAATGCGCGAAGAAGCTCGGAGCGGACTACGTCGCTACAGGACATTACTGCCGCAAGGAGACGATCGAAGGTCCGGACGGCCCCGTTCACAGGATTCTTGCCGGAACCGATCCGAACAAGGATCAGAGCTATTTCCTCTGCCAGCTGACTCAGGAACAGCTTTCACAGGCGCTTTTCCCGATCGGAGACATTATCAAGCCTGAGGTACGCCGTCTGGCGCATGAGGCAGACCTGCCTTCTGCGGACAAGAAGGATTCCCAGGGAATATGTTTCGTGGGAAAGGTGGATCTCCCTACATTCCTGCAGCAGAAGCTGAGACCTTGCGAGGGTGACGTGGTGGAGGTGTATGATGATTATTATACTGAAAATGAACAATATGCGTTTGTGAAGTCTACTCTTGAATCTTTGCTGGAGGATGAGACTTCCCAGCTTCAGATGATCACTTCATATGTATCGGAAGATAAGGCTGTCGAGCAGTTGTCGACAGGATGTCCTTATTCTTCCGCAAAGCTTGCGGCTCTTTCTGATGATGACCTCCTGAGGCTTTCACAGCCGGTAACCTACAATATAAAGTTCGAGACCGAGACATATCGCAGCGGACGCAAGCACATCAAGAAGACCAGGTACAAGGACAATCCATACGGAAAGATTGTAGGAAAGCACGACGGTGCCCAGTTCTATACGATCGGTCAGAGAAAAGGACTTAATATCGGAGGCCACAAGGATTCGATTTTCGTGATCGACACGGATATTCCTAAGAACGTCATTTATGTAGGTGAAGGCCATACTCACAAAGGCTTGTCACGCAGCTGTCTCCGTATTGATCCATCGGAAATCCATTGGATCCGTCCTGATCTCAGAATGGCAGAAGGAGAGATCAGGCGTTACCGTGTCCGTATCCGCTATCGTCAGCCGCTTCAGGATGCTACCTTGATCATGCGTCAGAACGGATTGTATATCCTCTTTGATGCACCGCAGCGCGGCATAACCCCAGGACAGTTCGCTGCCTGGTATGATGGTGATGAAATGATCGGATCTGGCGTAATCTGATTTATTCCTAAGAAAACATTATATTTGCATTCTTATGGCAAAAGGTTTTATAGATACGGATTCTCTCTGCAGGGAGATTGTGAAGGATGCCCGCAGCGGTGTCTTCAAGCCGGTTTATCTGCTGATGGGAGATGAACCATATTATGTGGATATGGTGTGCGATGCCATTGTGGAGCATTGCCTTGACGAAAGCGAGAGGGACTTCAACCAGACCGTATGCTATGGTGCGGATGTGAACGCTGATGCCGTGATCACGGCAGCCAGACGTTATCCGATGTTTGCCGAGCGTCAGCTTGTGGTCGTGAAGGAGGCTCAGATGATGAAGACATTGGAGGAACTTGCCGTCTATTGTCAGAAACCTCTGGAGTCGACTGTTCTTGTGATCGCTATGCATGGCGCAGGAGCTGACAAGAGAAAATCACTTTATAAGACTGTTTCCAAGATGGGAGTCGTGGTAGATTCGCAGACACTCAGGGATTATGAGGTCCCGAAATGGGTGTCGATGTTCTATCAGACCAAGGGGCTGAGGATCGCTCCGGATGCAGCGGCGCTTCTTGCCGAGCACGCTGGAACCGATCTGGCCAAGATCGCTATCGAGACAGACAAGATGCTGAAGAACCTGCCTGAGGGAACCGTGGAGGTGACTGCTGAAGACATCGAGAAGAATGTGGGCATCAGCCGCCAGTTCAGTATATTCGAGCTTACCAACGAACTTTCGGTGAAGAATTCAGCAAAGGCTTTGCGTATTGCCGCATACATCGGTTCGGCAGCGAAATTCGCTATGCCGATGGCTGTAAGCGCATTGTTTATGCATTTTAACAAGATATTGAAATATGAGGCTCTGCTGATGAAGAACCCGCGTCCGGCCAATGACGTGAAGACGAAGGTTCTGGGAGTGCCACCTTTCTTTTTCAGCCAATATGATGCGGCGGTGAGGAATTATCCGTTGAAGAAGTGTATGGCTGTGATCGCTCTGCTCAAGGATTATGATTATAAGGGCAAGGGTGGAGATGTCGGAGAGGCGACACCTGCACAGCTGATGGTGGAGCTGACAGCTAAGATATTAAATATGTAGATATTATATGGGATTGATTCAATGTAAGAATGTATGCAAGAGCTTCGGTGAGAAAGTGGCTCTTGACAGGGTGTCAGTGGATATCCCTAAGGGAAAGATTTTCGGTCTGCTGGGCCCGAACGGTGCCGGCAAGACCACACTGATCCGTATAATCAACCGCATTACCATCCCGAACGGTGGTGAGGTGCTCTTTGATGGCCGCCCCATCACTCAGGATGATGTGGAGAAGATAGGTTACCTTCCGGAGGAGCGCGGACTTTACCGCAAGATGAAGGTCGGAGAGCAGGCGATGTATTTCGCTCAGCTCAAGGGTATGAGCTCGAGAGAGGCGGCTGCCGAACTCAAGAAGTGGTTCGTGAGACTTGGTATTGAAAGCTGGTGGAACAAGAAGGTGGAGGAACTTTCCAAGGGTATGGCCCAGAAGGTTCAGTTCATCACTACGGTGGTACACAAGCCTTCTCTGCTCATTCTTGACGAGCCTTTTTCTGGCTTCGACCCTGTGAATGCCCAGGTTATCCGCGAGGAAATCCTGAGACTCCGCGACGAGGGAGCGACAATAATCCTTTCTACCCACAACATGGAATCTGTCGAAGAACTTTGCGACAATATCGCTCTGTTCAACAAATCGAAGGTAGTCATTACAGGAGGTGTGGACGAGATCCGTCGTCAGTACGGTAATAATAATGTGGAACTGATCTACAACGGCGGTCAGCTGCAATCCGCTCCAGGCATATTCACTGTTCTGTCCGATCATGATGATGCCGGCCGTCATACAGCTGTTCTCGCTCTTGAAGGTTCCAATGAAGGCAATAAGGCTCTCAAGGAAATCATTGCACAGGGCCTGACAGTGAATTCATTCAAGGAACTCGTTCCGAGAATGAACGACATATTCATCAAACTTGTAACAGAGGGGGTATAGCATATGAAACTCAGAAACATATCAACTATCATTTCGCGTGAGTATCTGACACGCGTGAAGAAGAAATCATTCCTTCTTACCACATTCCTTGTGCCGATCTTCTTCGCGGCAATGTGTATCCTTCCAAGTGTCATAATGGTCATGGCGAAGGACAAAGGAAAGGAAATCGCTGTTCTCGACCAGTCCGGAATAGTCAAGCCTTATCTGGTGGACAATAAGTCTGTCACATATAGTTTCTATGATGAGGCTATAGACGACAAGCAGGCTTTCGTCAGCGAGAAAGGAGTGGATGCCCTTGTGATCATTTCTCCTGTCGATTCGCTCACCAAGAGCCTTTCAGTGGCATCTTATTCTGAAAAGCCGTTGAGTATGGACCTTACGGAAGAAGTACGTTCCAAGGTGAACGATGCTTTGGAAGATTATCGTATCTCTCAGTATGATATCGCCGACCTCAAGGCCATCATGAAAGATATCAGGGCGAATGCTCCGATGTCCACATATGTCTTCGATGAGTCAGGTCAGGAAAAGGAATCATCTTTCGAGGTGCCTATGATCATATCTCTGGTACTGTCGATGATCATCTATTTCTTCGTCATGATGTTCTCAGGAATGGTGATGCAGAGCGTGATCGAAGAGAAGGCCAGCCGCGTTGTGGAGGTTCTAGTTTCTTCAGTGAAAGCTACCGAACTCATGTTCGGAAAGATCATCGGTGTGGCTTGTGTGGCCCTGACCCAGTTCTTCCTGTGGATTGTACTTACGCTTGTTCTTGTAGGAGGATTCGCTGCGTTCATCGGCTTTGACTCGCTTATGGGAGATCCTGCTCAGGCTCAGGAAATGATGGAGATGACTACTCAGATGGGAGGAGCCGATATGGCACAGATGGCCAGCGCGATCTCTCAGGAAAGCGGACTTGGAACGGTCCTCAGCACCCTTATGGATTTCAACTGGGGACAGATGATATTTGCTTTTGTCATTTATTTCGTTCTCGGTTATCTCCTCTATGCTTCATTCTTTGCTGCCATCGGTTCTGCCGTGGAAAATGAGGCGGATACACAGCAGCTTCAGACACCTCTGACAGTTCCGCTTCTGCTTGCTTTCTTTATCGCTATGTATGCATTCAAGGCTCCGGACAGTCAGGTGGTATGGTGGGGATCGATGATCCCGTTCACTTCACCTATCGTGATGCTTGCCAGAATCCCTTACGGAGTACCTGCTTGGGAGCTTGCATTGTCTATTGCTCTTCTGGTGGCGACATTCATCGCATGCGGATGGGTTTCAGCGAAGATATATAGGATCGGAATCCTTATGTTCGGTAAGAAAACGACATTCAAGGATCTTTGGAAATGGCTCAGACAGAACTGATTATGAAAAGAATAACTTTGATTGCAGCCTTTGTCCTCTGCGGATTTGCCGCAATGGGACAGGAGTATGAATGGGAAGCTGCCCATATGGACGGAAGCCGTACCGGCACCACATCTCCATCCAAGGACAATGTGACCGAGGCTCTCGGTGAGTTCAAGGGAGGCAAGTATATCGCTCCCAATGGAAAGACTTACCGCAAAAAGTCAATCGTAGGCAAGACTGCCTCGATCGTTATGGCGGCTCAGCCGGAAATGGCCCGTGTGAAGGATGTCATCGGATATTCTCCGAGGTCAATGACTGTCAAATATCCGGAATGTGCACTTTCCGACTGGTTCGTGGATATCCTCATGGCGAGGACAGAAAAACTTGCCGGTAAGAAAGTCGACATCGGAGTGGCGAACTTCGGCGGTATCCGTGTCGATATGCCTGAGGGTGATATCATTCTGGATGACATGCTGTCGATGTTCCCGTTCAGGAACCAGCTTGTATATGTGGAGCATACAGGAAAGCAGGTCAGAACCATTCTCGAGGAAATGGCTGCAGGCAGGTTCCAGGTTCTCGGCGGTGTACGTGTGGTGGCAGAAGATGGAAAACTTGTCGAGGCGCTTATAGGAGGTGAACCTATTGATGACGAAAAGGTCTATGGTATGGCGACCATTTCATTCCTTCTTGAAGGTGGCGACGGTCTCTCGTTGGGCCGTAATGCATTGTCAGTCACATTGTTCGAGAATGAGGATATCATTGATGCCGTTCTGGAACATGTTCATAAGGAGACTGCGGCCGGCAGACCTATCGAGTATGAGGCAGACGGCAGAGTCGTAGTTAAGGATCTGAAGAAAAAGAGAAAATGAAAAGAATATTGACAGCAATAAGCATTCTGATGGTCTCAATGTCATTGAATGCTCAGGATCTGACTATCCTTCACGTCAACGATACTCACAGTCATATAGATCCGCAGCGCTCGGGTGATTATAAGGGTCGTGGCGGAGTGATCGAGCAGGCTGCTTATATAGACAGTGTCAGATGTGCAGATGGCAAGCGCAATGTACTTCTGGTACATGCAGGCGATTTCAGCCAGGGAACTTCATATTTCACAGAGCTTGGAGGAAATATCGAGATAGATGTCCTCAATGCCCTCAAGTTCGATGTGGTTACCCTTGGCAATCATGAATTTGATAATGGTCTGGAAGAGCTTGCCCGTCGTCTGAAAAGCCTCAAGGCAGATGTCGTATGCTCCAATTATGATTATGACGGAACTGTTCTGGAGGATCTTGTCGAGCCATATGTGATCATCCGCAGGGCAGGAAAGAAGATCGGTTTCATCGGACTTCTTACAGATATTATGGAAGTGGTCGACAGAGATATCGCCAAGGTGCTGACTTATCAGGAGCCGGCTGATGTAGTGAAAAGACTTGCTGAATACCTAAAGGAAGAGAAGGATTGCGATCTGGTCATCTGTCTGTCTCATCTGGGATATGAAGAAGACAAGGAACTTGCCTCTGCTATAAGGAATGTAGATCTGATTGTCGGCGGACATTCTCATACATTGCTTGATGACAAGCAGATCGTGAAAGATCTGGATGGAAAGGATGTCGTCATTGTTCAGAACTGGAAATGGGGACTTGATGTCGGACACCTTTCGATTGATTTCTGATGCACATAACCGAATTGTTAATACTGGCCGTAGGTGTGTCAATGGATGCCTTTGCAGTTTCTATCTGCAAAGGCCTTTCCGTATGCAAGGTACGCCCTAGACATGCCGGAAGTGCGGCATTGTGGTTCGGTGGTTTTCAGGCGCTGATGCCTCTTATCGGGTATTTTGCCGGAGTTGCGTTCACCGACATTGTATCCAGTGTGGACCACTGGATAGCATTCGTTCTTCTGGGGGCCATAGGTGGTAAAATGGTAAAGGAGTCCTTGGAAAAGGATGAGTGTTGCTGTACAGACCCGGATTTTTCCTTCCGCACAATGCTTGCGATGGCAGTTGCCACCAGCATCGATGCCCTTGCAGTCGGAGTCTCACTTGCCTTCCTGAAGGTCAATATCTGGTCAGCAGTCCTTATAATCGGACTGACTACAGGAGCATTTTCTGCAGCCGGTGTATATATCGGGAATATTTTCGGCAATAAATACAAGTCAAAGGCAGAGCTTGCCGGCGGCCTGATACTTATTCTTATAGGCTCGAAGATCTTGATAGATCATACACTCCTATAGCTTTTCGCCGGTTAGTTTCCTTCTGTATTCCTTAGGTGACTGGCCGGTATTGCTTCTGAAGAATCTTCCAAAGCCGGACTGGTCCGGGAAATTCAGTTTGTCGCTTATCTCCTTCAGTGTCAGGTCGGACTGCAGCATAAGGAATTTGGCCTTCTCGATGATTCTGTTATTGATCCATGTTCTTGCGGAGGTGCCGTCGTGTTCTCTGATTATCTTTGAAAGATAGTCCGGTGAGATGAACATTGCATTGGCATACCAGCTGACGCTGTGCTGCTTGTCGCAGTTTCCCTCTACCAGATTCTTGAATCTTTCCCGGATCACTTCCTGATGATTGGCATTTTCCATGATGTAGCCGTGCTGCTTTCTTCTTTTGTCGGAAATGTTAAGCAACATGCTATGCACCTCATTCTTTACAACTATTGACTGATAATGATGAGTAGGATCCTCAAAATATCTGATCAGTCTCTTTATTGAAGTGAGTATGAAATCATATTCATCTTCAGTGAATTCCTGATATGGGAACTCTTTCTTCAGCTGGATGCTTATAGGGGATTTTCGGGTAGTCCTCATTTCTACCTGGAATTCCGGACTGAACACTATATGGAAGCCGCTGATTTCTTTCGATCTTGAAATTTCCCGTATGGTTTCTCCTGAAGAAATGTGAAGTGATGAACGGCTCTTCATCTCGAATACCCTGAAATTTATATCCACTGTCATTTCACCTGATGATAACACGATAAGGTGATACTCCTCGATTCTATAGGGAGCTTTCAGTTCAATGTTTCCGTTTATCGGATATATTTTTATTCTTTCTTTTCCGTATTCGTAAAATGTATAGGTCATAATGCGTAAAATGTTCGTTTTCGCGACAAATGTAATGAATAATCCGGAATATTTCGGAAAACGTATATTTATTCGCGGAAATCGCCCTTTAATAAATAAGCATCTTTAGCGAATTTTGCAGACACAAGATAATCGGATATAATGCTACATATCCGGACTTAAAACAGAAAGACTTCAATTTCTACCGCCGTGGCCTGTGACAGGAGCGGCGGTTCTGTTTTTGTGCTGTATCCCTCCACATTTGATGATGGTCGGGATGATGACCGTATAAAAAGCAAATAAGGCTCGCCGCATCCCGCGGGGAACCTCATCTAACCACATAATTAATAACACTAAAACTAATAACCAATAGGTTGTGAGAATCTGAGAATGATTCTCTGATCAACCCGAGTGCAAAGGTAAGGCGATTTTTGAAAGCGGCATAATGTTTTCTGTTAAGTTTTTGTTACATTTGCGTGATAATAAGAAATTTATGGAAAAAAAGCTGCTTATAGTCGATGATGAGGCCGGAATCCGTGAGATTCTTCAGTTCAATCTTGAGAATGCCGGTTATGCAGTGGATACTGCTGCATCAGCAGAGGACGCTCTGGAAAAACTTGGCCCTCAGCATTCTCTTATACTCCTTGATGTGATGATGGGAGGCATGTCAGGGCTGGAGATGGCAAAAGTTCTTCGCGACAGACAGAATCAGGTGCCGATCGTATTCCTTACTGCCAAGACCGATCCCGATGATCTTCTTGCTGGATTTTCAGCAGGAGGTGACGATTATATCCCGAAGCCTTTTTCAATCCTTGAAGTGATCGCCAGGGTGAAGGCTGTCCTTAAGAGAAGCGCCGCTGCACCTGCTCCAGCCGAGCCGGATGGCAGATGGATAGAAGTCGGTGCTGTGAAGATAGATCTTCAGCAGAAACATGTTTATGTCGATGGAACAGCTGTGACTTTTTCAAAGAAGGAATTCGAGGTCCTGTCTTTCCTTGCTTCCCATCCGGGACAGATATATTCACGTGAAAATATAATTGACGAGCTTTGGAAAGATGCTCCATATGTACTCGACAGGACTGTGGATGTGCATATAGCCCGCATCAGGAGCAAGCTTGGAATCCGAAAGAATTATCTTATAAACCGCACAGGCTACGGCTATGTGTTCAATGCTGTCGAGTAATGCAGAATCTCTGGATCTATATCGTTGCCGCTGTGGCAGTGCTGGCGCTTACGCTGGCTGGAATCATATTCTGGAAGATAAGAAAGAATGTCGCCGAGGCTGAAGCCCGTCAGAAAAGCAAGCTTAAGAAGCAGATGACGAGCAATATCGCTCACGAACTCCGAACTCCGGTAACAACCATCCGTGGCTATCTCGAAACTCTTATAGCATGCCCGGACATGCCAGCCGAGAAGAAGAATGAGTTCATTGAAAAGGCTTATAACCAGACACTCCGTCTTACCGAGCTCATTACAGATATGTCTCTTATCAGCAAGATGGAGGAAAAGTCATCGAAGTTCCGCAAAGAGAATATCGACCTTTATGATGTGGCAAATGAAGTCTTTGCAGAGTTTGAGGACCGCATAATCGCCCAGAAGGTAAAGGTGGAGAATATGCTCAGCTCAGGAACAGTTCTGACAGGTAACAGGACTCTGGTCTATACTATCCTCAGGAACCTTGTAGAGAACAGTCTCAAATACGCAGGTGATGACATTACCATTCATCTGGAATGCTACAGTATCATCGAGAAATTCTGCTATCTCACTTATTACGACACAGGAGAAGGAGTGCCGCAGGAACATCTTGAAAGCATATTCGAGCGCTTCTACCGCATAGAAGAAGGCCGCACCCGCGATGTTGGCGGATCCGGCCTTGGACTTTCCATTGTGAAGAATGCCGTGAAGTTCCACGGAGGCGACATCAGTGTCATCAACCGTCAGTGGGGAGGGCTTCAGTTCTTCTTCTCACTCCGTCGTCACGAAGATTAGGCTTAATTTCCTTTTACCACATTGCCTGCCTCATTCACGTTGACAGGTTCTGCGTTACCGTAGTAAGTAAGTTTGCTTGTCATTGCTACGCTGTATTTCAATGTCTTTTCAGCGTATACAGCAGCGTTGCTTGCGCCGGACAGCTTCAGCACTACATCTGAAGTGGTGAAATTTCTGGTGTTTATCTTGCAAGCTCCAGCACCCTCCAGATCAAGTCTTGATCCTTCTCCACTGAGTTTCACCACAGAGGCTCCGGAGCATTCTATATCTCCTTCCTGAATCAGACCGTTATTGGTGAATTTGCTTGCTCCCGAACATTCTACCTGACATTTTACGAAATCGCCGTTATTGATGAATGAGCTGGCACCACTTAACTCGCATTCGAGTTCGCGGGCGGATATATTCAGTTCTCCATTTGATGCACCACTCATTTCCAGGTTAACGCCATTGGATACGAGGGCGTCAAGGTAAGCCTTGCTTGCACCTGATAAGCTCAGATCCAGATTCTCGCACTGCAGTTTCAGATCCGACAGCGTTCCTGCCACTCCCACCGAGACCTGGACATTCTCCCCGCTGAATTTTCCGTCGAACGATGCAGAAGCAGCTCCTCCTGAAAGCATTATCTCATCTACCCTGTCCATTTCCAGATATACATGGATCACCGGCTGGTTTCCTTTCTTGAACTTGCTCGGAATATCAGCCAGTCCAAGACGGAGCTTTGATTCACTTTCAATATACTTCACCCTGAGATGCTTCTCGTAATCGCTTTCATAAACGATCTTTATTTTTCCGGAAGTACCTTCAGTAATGTGAAGTTCATAAAGAAATCCAGATTCGATTCTGGTAATGTCATCGAATTCATAGAACTTGGTCTTCTCCTCTGCCTTCAGCCCGAAGACTGATATTGCAGCTAATGCAATCGTCAAAAACAATCGTTTCATAATCTTGTCCGTTTTAATATATGTTTGTGTATTTATCAAGTATCTGTTCCAATGCCCTGTATTTGCTATCATAGTATTCCTTAAGAATCTCTTTCTTTACTTTATCTCCTATCACATCCGGTAATTGCTCTTCCAATGGAATCGCTTCCGAAACCACCACTCTGATAGTATTCGTAACCTCCTCCATCAACTCCGGAGAATTCTCAGATATGACAGCCAATATCTCCATTTCCTTTACTGCCAGTCTCTTATGATGTCTTTCTATGTCATGTGACAGACTGTCCGGTAAAAAGGAAACCGCTAATGCTGCCGCAGCTGCCATTGACGAGAATGCAAGTACGATTGACCTTGCTGCACGACGGCGTCTTTCCGCCTCCACCTTCCGCATAAAGGCATTCCTGCTACCTTCCGGTACTGGAACGACGTCGGATTCTCCGATATTTTCCTTGATGTATTTCTCAATTCCGTTCATAATCTGCTGTCTTCAGGGCCTGAGCCAATAATTTTCTGCCTCTCATATACAGACTTCTAATGGTGCTTTCCTTGGTGCCTGTTATCTGGGCAATTTCCTGATAGTCATATCCTTCGAACAGGTACAGAGACAGGGTAGCCCTGTAATGGTCCGGAAGGGAGGCCAATGCCTTTATGATCTGAGCCGCGTTGTATTCTCCTTCGCAGGCAGGGGATTCTACCAGAGCTGGATCCTCATAGTCTTCCAGGAAATCATTCCATCTTATTTTTTCTCTCAGCCTGTCGATAGATTTCCTGATGCAGATGCTTGTCAGCCATTTGTGAAGATCTCTGATCTGCTCCTTTTTTCTGAACTTCCAATATTGGAGCAGGGAGTCGTGCATTATTTCCTCGGCATCACCGCTGCTGCCCGTGATCCTCAGACTGATATTGTACAGTCTGCGGGAGTGGGCATCATACACCTTTTCTATGTCAGTCGTGTCTTTCATCAAGTTTCGTTTTCACCCTATATGACGATGGATTTTACCGAGTGTTGCAAATATATGAGATTAATTTTCTAAATTTGGGAAAATTCGAAACTTATGAAACGCTTTCTATTCTTTTCCATCTCTCTGATGGCAGCAATTTCTGCTTTTGCGCAGACATATCCTTATCAGGATCCGTCTCTAAGCCCCGAGGAAAGGGCCAATGACCTTTTGGGACGCCTGAATGTGGAGCAGAAGATCATGCTTATGGACTATGACTCTCCGGAAATTTCGGAATTCGGCATCAGAAAATACAATTGGTGGAACGAGGCCCTGCACGGCTCAGCCCGCAACGGTCTTGCTACCGTTTTCCCTCAGTCCATCGGTATGGCAGCCAGCTGGGATGATGTACTTCTGCAGCAGGTTTTCGATGTGGCTTCCACAGAACAGAGAATCAAGTTCAGCATCGCCCGTGAAGGTGAGGGAGTACGACGTTATCATGGACTTTCGGTCTGGACTCCTAATATCAATATCTTCCGTGATCCACGCTGGGGCAGAGGACAGGAGACCTACGGAGAGGATCCTTATCTTACTACCGTTATGGGACGAGCTGTAGTTAACGGCCTTCAGGGTGACGGATCTCAGAAGTATGACAAGCTCCACGCCTGCCTGAAGCATTTCGCCATCCACAGCGGTCCGGAGTATGAACGCCATGTGTTCAATGTCGAGGAAGTTTCATGGAGAGACCTCAACGAGACATATCTCTATGCGTTCGAGCGTCTTGTGAAAACTACAGATGTAAAGGAGGTCATGTGTGCTTACAATGCATATGAAGGCAAGCCTTGCTGCGGCAGTGACAAGCTTCTGATCAAGATTCTTCGAGAGCAGTGGGGATTCGACGGACTTGTAGTTACAGACTGCTGGGCTGTGCATGATTTCTTCAATGAAGGCTGTCACAATATATTTCCGAATGATCCGCCTTCAGCTACTGCCAATTCAGTACGCAGCGGTGCAGACCTCGAATGTGGAGACTCTTTCCATACTCTCGGTGAAGCATTGAATGCTGGAAAGATTACAGAAGCAGAAATTGACCGTGCAGTATTCCGTATCCTGAAGGCCCGTTTCGAACTTGGAGAAATGGATCCTGAGGAAATGGTTTCATGGAATTCTATCTCACGCGATCTCCTTGCCTGCGACCAGCACAACGACCTGGCGCTCAAGATGGCACGTGAAACGATGACCCTCCTTCAGAACAGGGGTAAGGTCTTGCCATTGTCAAAGAATGCGAAATATGCAGTAGTAGGTCCTAACGCAGCAGACTCCCTCGTCATGTGGGGTAATTATAACGGTATTCCACGCAAGACCATTACCGTGCTTGAGGGTATCACTGCGAAGGTAGGGGCCGAGAATGTAGTATATGCAAAGGGCTGCGAGCTTGCTGCGGCATCTGATGATTCGGGAAAATACAGTGAGAGCGAAGGTAATTATCACGATGAGTCACTGCTTATGGAGGCTGCACAGGAATATGCGGCGATGGATATGTCAATTTTTGACGATGTCGATGCGATCATCTATGTCGGCGGTCTTTCTCCAAAGCTTGAAGGTGAGGAAATGAGAGTGAACTATAAGGGTTTCAAGGGCGGTGACAGGACTTCTATCGAGCTCCCAGAGACTCAGAGACAATATATCGCAGAACTTGCAAAGACTGGAAAGCCTATCATTTTCGTACATCTTTCGGGTTCAGCAGTAGCTCTTGCTCCAGAGGCTGAGATCTGTGATGCGATCCTTCAGGGATGGTATGCAGGACAGGCTGGTGGCCAGGCAGTTGCAGATGTACTTTTCGGAGATTACAATCCTGCGGGACGCCTTCCTGTGACATTCTATGCATCGGATGCTGACCTTCCTGACTTCGGCGATTACAATATGCCGGGACATACATATAGATATTTCCAGGGCAAACCTCTCTTCCCGTTCGGTCACGGACTCAGTTTCAGCAAATTCAAATACAGAAGAGCCAAGGTGAAGGATGATGTCTTGAAGATCCGCGTGAAGAATGCCAGCCGTGTGGATGGAGACGAGGTTGTTCAGGTATATATAAAGAAGGCTGATGATGTGGACGGCCCTATTATGAGCCTTCGTGGATTCAAGAGAGTGAGTATCAAGGCAAGAAAGAGGGCTGTAGTGGAGATTCCGCTCTCAGCGGAAGATATTGACCTTTTCAATCCTGAGACCGGCAAGATGGAAGCTGCATCTGGAGAATACATTATCTATTACGGCGGTACATCAGATATCTCAAAGCTCAAGACGCTCAGAGTCAAGATCTAAATATCGTTGATGTCAATAAGCCCGGATAAGACTGCGTGGATGGTCAGCTTGCCGATCGAGCGGGTCTGAAGCTTATCGCAGATATTGTTCCGGTGGAAGATTACAGTAGGCAGAGAAACTCCCAGTTTCTCTGCTATTTCTTTGTTGATCAGCCCCTTGACCATAAGAACCAATACCTCCTGCTCACGTGGAGAAAGCTCGTTGCCAGTGTTCTTCTGACGCCTCTGTTCCATGTGCTCCTCATATCTCCTGATCAGCTGCATCTGCAGAATCCTGTTCTTGAGTTCCCCTTCGCTTAAAGACAGGTCCAGCACCTTGAATCCTTCCTTGATGAACTTTGTTCCGTTACCTTCGTAAAGGACGGTCGTCTGATTCTTTAGAGTGACGAATTCATCGATATACCTGAACAATATGTCTGAATCCACAAAGAAATGAATGAAATGCCTGTTGGAATCCGCAATGAAGCGTTCCATCGTGTTGTACAGATGGATCTCCACATTGCCGAAAGTTTCCCAGAGGATGCTTCTTAATGCAATCCCGCTTAGTGTATTACGGTCGATTATTGCTATACAGGGCGTCATTTCTGTCTCTTGAACATCATTGATATTACTATAAGGATAGGAAAGATTTCTACTCGTCCCAGGAACATGTCTATCGTGAATATGAACTTCACTGCAGGACTGAAGCCGGAGTAATTTCCCATTGTACCAAGTTCACCCGTACCAGGACCCACATTGCCAAGCGATGATATTGTTCCGGAGAATGCATCCGAAATTTCCACGCCACACACTAGCAGCAATATGAATGAGATGAATATGATGAGGATATAAAGTACAATGTAAAGAAATACGGATGATATAGCGCTGTCGTTCAGGACTTTGCTTCCTACTTTGGTCCTGAACAGCGAGTTGGGATGAAGCCTTTTGAGGAAATCTCCGTGAATCGCTTTGAAAGCAATATACATCCTGTCAGCTTTGATACCGCCTGTCGTAGAACCGGCGCATCCGCAATGCAGTGCAGCGAAAATCAGTATTGTATTGGCCAGAAGAGGCCACATTGCATTGTCAGCCTGTCCGAATCCGGTGGTAGTCAGATAGCTGACAGTCTGGAATGTCGAGTCGAGTGCTGCTTTGCCCCATGAATCGTATCCTCCCTGAATCTTGAGTGAAAGAGCAATGATAATGCTGCATACGGCGATGACGCCGAAGTAGTATCTTGTTACAGGGTGCTTAAGCGGTTTCAATGATCTTTTGGCAATAATCGCGAATATCACTCCGAAATGCATTGCAGAAAGGGCCATGAAGACTGTAATGATTATGTCTATCAAGGCGGAATCGAAATACATTACAGAAGTGTTTCTTGTACTGAATCCTCCTGTCGCTACTGTACTGAAGGCGTGGTTCACTGCGTCGAAAAGAGACATTCCTGCAGCCCAGAGCAGTAGCGTCTCGATTATGGTCAGGCCGATATATACCGAAACCATCACTCTTGTTATGGTACTGGTCTTGTATCTGTATCCCTCCTTTGATAGTGATGACAGTTCCAGATGGGTGAGCCTGAGCTTGGCAGGACTGCTGTCCGGAAGTATCATCAGCAGGAATACGATCACTCCCAATCCTCCGATGAAATGTGTGGACGATCTCCAGAAAAGAAGGCTCTTAGGCAGAGCTTCTATATCGGTCAGTATAGTAGATCCGGTCGTCGTATATCCTGAGACACTTTCAAACCATGCATTTATCAATGTGAATTCTCCTCCCCAGAGAACATAAGGAAGCATTCCGAATATAAACGAAAGAAGCCAGGCCAGCACGATGGTAAGGAAGCCGGACTGAAGGGTAGTAGTGGGATTCTTCTTCGCGAATATGAATGGAAAAGTTCCTGTGATGAAAGTCACGAGGAAACTGATCAGAAGGGGAGTGAAGGCAGAATCAAATCCGTAATAAATGGAAATGGCTATCGAAATGAGCATAAAGAAGGCATTGATCTGTAATGCCTTGCCGATGTTCGCTGATATTGCCTTGATATCCATAGATTCAGGAGAGTTATTTGTAATGCAAAGATATGAAAAAAATGCACATACATTTGTTTTGTTCATTTCTTTCACTAACTTTGCAGTGCGGTAAAATTGAATAATTCAAAATAAAATATAGAATCCTTATGATCAGTCAGAACTTACACAACGCAATCAATGCTCAGATCAATGCAGAACTCTGGTCTGCTTATCTTTATCTTTCGATGTCTCTCGATGCAGAGACAAAGGGTTACAAGGGTATTGCCAACTGGTTCTATGTACAGTTCCAGGAAGAGCAGGCCCACGCCCGCATCTTTATGAATTATCTCAATTCCCGTGATGTCAAGGTGGAACTCCAGCCGATAGAAGATGTACCTGTTACATGGGATTCTGTTCTGGATATGTTCAAGCAGACTCTTCAGCACGAAAAGAAGGTGACTTCTCTGATCAACAATCTTGCTTTCATCGCTAATGAAGACCGTGATTTCGCATCGATCAACCGTCTTGTATGGTTTATCGACGAGCAGGTCGAGGAAGAAGAATCGGCAAGAGAAATGATTGCTGCCTTTGAGGCAGTGGAGAACAATAAATATGGAATGTATATGCTGGACAAGGAGCTTGCAACCCGTGTATACACTGTTCCATCGCCACTGGCTACAGCAGAATAGAAATTGAACAAGCTTATAACTCTCCCGACCTGGTGCTATGCTATGTCGGGAGCTTTTGTTATTTTTGCAACCCTGAACAATATAGAATATACTGTATATGGTAAAGCTTAGTGATAAAATATATTATGTAGGTGTCAATGACACAGACAAAGTCCTCTTTGAGGGACTTTGGCCTCTGCCTGTAGGAGTCAGCTATAATTCATATGTGGTAGCAGATGAAAAGGTCGCGTTGATAGACACAGTCGAGTGCGGATTCGAGGAGGAATTCCTTAACAATGTGCGTGAGGCTGCATCCGGAAGGGATATTGATTATCTGGTGGTCAATCATATGGAGCCTGACCACTCATCCCTGATTTCATATATGCTTGAGGAATATCCCGGACTTAAGATCATTGCAAATGCTAAGACTGTCCCGATGCTTAAGGGCTATCACAATGTTCCGGAGGAAAGAGTCCTTGTGGTAGGTGAAGACGAGTCTGTAAGCCTTGGAAGCTGTACCCTCCGTTTCTATATGACTCCTATGGTTCATTGGCCTGAAACAATGGTTACATGGCTTGAGGAAGAGAACACTCTTTTCTCCGGCGATGCTTTCGGTACATTCGGAACAATCGATGAAGAAGTAGTTGGCTCAGAAGGTACCTTTGAGCAGTATCGTGAGGAGATGATGCGTTACTATGCCTGTATCGTGGGTAAGTACGGTACTCCGGTCCAGACTGCCTTGAAGAAACTCAGTGCCTTGGATATCAAGAGGATATGCAGCACTCACGGCCCTGTTTGGGAAGAGGAGACAGGTTCGGTGATCGCTCTTTACGATAAGATGAGCCGCTATGAAGTGGAGAGAGGAGTCTGCATCGTCTATGCATCAATGTACGGCAATACTGCTGCAGCGGCAGATGCACTTGCAATGGAACTTGAAGACCTTGGTGTTCCATATGCAATCCATGATCTTGCCGGTAACAATGCCGGCGAACTCGGCATTTCGGGAGCTCTTCGCGATGTATTCAAATATGATACGATTGTGGTCGGCGCTCCTACATACAACAATGGCATATTCCCACCTGCAGAAACTTTCATGAAAGCCCTGCAGGCCCGTCTGATCAAGGGACGTCGCTTCTATGCCTTCGGCTCATACACATGGGCTGGTGCAAGTGTCCGTCTGCTCAATGAAATGGCGGTTTCGCTGAAATTTGAACTTCTCGGAGAGGGCCTTTCCTTCCCGCAGGCTTATACCCGTGAGAAAGTCGATATGAAGGCTGTAGCACAACTTCTTAAATAAACGAAGAAGCCCGAAAGTCTCAGTAAGAAACTTTCGGGCTTCGTTGTCTTATATTGATCAGTCCACAAACTTGACCTTTCCGAAATCTCTTGGCTTAGCGTCAGGAGATTCAGCAGGATATCCCATTCCTATGCAGATGACTGGAGTATAACCTTCGCTGAAACCGAGCTTGGCCATCGCTTCGGGAGCATTTCTGAGGAATCTTATCGGGCTTCCAAGGCATACGGAGCCAACTCCGAGTGACCATCCTGACAGCATGATGTTTTCCGAGAGCAGACCGCAGTCGATCACTGAAAAATCATAAGCCGGATCATTTGCGATGAAGACCATGACCGGAGCTCCTCTGAAGCATCCTTTGATGGCACCTGGGTCTACATCCGGATTTCCTGCAGACATGAGCTGGATCATCTCAGCCATAACTTCAGGATTATCCACCACGCGGACCTCCCACGATTGTCTGTTCATTCCGCTTGGCGCATTGATTCCGCATTCCAATATTGTCTGCATTGTGTCGCGTGCCACTGTGCAAGGTTTGTACGCCCTTATGCTTCTGCGAGACATGATGTTCTCGATGACGGCGTTGCCTTCCTCTGCCGTAGCATTGTTCTGCTGCTGTGAGCAGGATGCTGCCAATACAAGGCAGAAACCTGCGAAGATGATGTTTAAAGCTTTCATAACTCAGTCGATAAAGTTTTTCCAAATATAATAATTTAGCTTGAATATTCAGAAAAATACGCTCAATTGTCGTATATTAGCATTTTAAACTTATTCAGATGGAAAAAGAAGTCCTGAAGCCGGCTGCAGATCCTATGGGAGCGGCCATATATGATTATTATGTCAATGGCAAAGCGGATACTCTCGTGGTGCATTCATCAATGTTCGATGATGATGAGATTCCGGTAGAGAGCCTTTTCCGCAGCCTGGAAGAAATGCCTGAACTTGAAAGGATAGCTCTGGAAGAGGCAAGGGGCAGGATTCTGGATGTCGGTGCCGGAAGCGGATGTCATTCGGTCGCGCTGCAGCAGCTCGGAAAGTCTGCAGTTGCCATCGACATCTCACCTCTTTCGGTGGAGGTTATGAAAAGAAGAGGACTCGACGTCCGTCAGGTCAATCTCTTTGACGAAACATTTACGGAAAAATTCGATACAGTCCTGATGCTGATGAACGGAACAGGTATTATAGGGACATTGGACAATATGCCTGCCTTCTTTGAAAGGATGAAGCAGATCCTTGCTCCGGGAGGATGTGTCCTGATCGATTCCAGTGACCTTCGTTACCTTTATGAAGAGGAAGACGGCAGCTGGATGATAGATTTGGCTGACGATTATTACGGCCAGCTGGACTATCGTATGGAATATAAGGATGTTCTTGGAGAGCCGTTCGATTGGCTTTATGTCGATTTCGAGACATTGTCCATCTATGCAGAAGAAAACGGTTTTACTACCGAACTTATCGAAGAAGGTGAACATTATGACTATCTGGCCAAACTGATAATAATTTAATCTATGGAAACAAATATGACAAAAAGAGAAATCTGGATCGACTGGATGCGGGTGGCGGCCTGCTTCATGGTCATTCTTGTGCACAGTACCGAACCTTTCTATCTCGGGGGTAACGGTTCATTGATCCTCACTGAAACAGATGCATTCTGGGCATCATTCTTCGACTCATTAGTGAGGGCATGTGTTCCACTTTTCATTGTGGCTTCCAGCTATTTGCAGTTCCCGTTACATTACAGTACAGGGGAGTTTGTCAGACGTAGAGCAGTCAGGATCCTCATTCCTTTCGTGCTCTGGAGCCTTGTCTATGCATTTGTCTGGGGAGAACCTGTCTCGAATCTCAAGAGCCTGCTTCTGAATTTCAATTACTCTGCAGGGCATCTGTGGTTCGTATATATGCTCATCGGAGTGTATATGATCATGCCTCTGCTTTCACCTTGGGCGGAGAAGGTAGGTAAGAAGGAGCTTCAGGTATATCTCGGAATCTGGCTTTTCACGACCCTCATTCCGCTGATCCGTGACTGGGTCAGCCAGGATCCGATGGCCTTCACTTATGGCCCGACCGGAATTCCTCGACAGGCTCTTTATCCGCTTTGGGGTGAAGCGAGCTGGAATGGCTACGGTACCTTCTATTATATAAGCGGATTCATAGGATACCTGCTTCTCGGTCTTTATTTCCGTAAATTTGTGGGAGAACTTTCTTGGAAAAAGACCTTGGCTGTAGCGCTCCCTTGTTGGCTTGCAGGTTTTGCGATCACCTTCGGAGGTTTCCTCAGGAGAGTATATGAAACCTGTGGTGGTACCTTCCCAGCTGACAATATCATAAATGATGCGGTGTATTGGGAAACTACCTGGTGCAATGATACCATAGGAGTAGTTCTGATGACCGTAGGATGGATACTTCTTTTCAAGAAGATCAAGAGCGCAGGCTGTTTCTACAACAAGATTCTCCTTCCTGTCTCAAAGGCGAGCTACGGTATGTATCTGGCTCATCTTCTGGTGCTTGTGCCTGTGTGCGGCATGTTCCGAAACTGGCTTGGCTCCGGAAATGAAGGAGTTTTGGGCTTCTGGACTACTCCGGTGGAGATAGTGCTGGCTGCTGTAGTCGCATTCATAGGTGTCGCGATTGTTTCAGTCATTCTTCAGAAGATACCTAAGATTGGAAAATATATCATCGGCTGATATAAGAATTAGCACGAAAAATGTTATTCCGGCAAGGCGTGTAGTTAGTGTATTATGAAACGTCTTGCCTTTCTCATTGCCTTTTTTACGGCAATCTTCATAGCATCGTATCCGTCTGATGCACAGCCTGAAGCAGTTCAGGGATATAATGTCAGCGGAAGGATCATTGACCGCCTTACCAGGGAAAGCATTCCCTATGCCGCTGTGGTCATAGTCGGAGTCGAAGGCTCCGGCACCCTTTCAGATTCCACAGGAGTATTCAGCCTGGAAAACGTACGCCCCGGAATTGTTCAGTTTTCTGCCATTCAGCTGGGATACAGGACTGTGGTGACACCCGAGTATAAGATCACTCCATATACGCCGTTTATTGAAATCGAAATGGAGCAGGATCCTGATGAACTGGCGGCATCTACGGTGAAGCCTTCTCCATTTCTAAGGAGTGTGGAAAGCCCGGTCAGCGTACGTGTCATCAGTCTGGGAGACATTGACCGGATCCCGGGAGCCAACAAGGACATCGCCCGTATCGTCCGTTCTTATCCTGGTGTCTCCTATTCTCCGATCGGCTATCGCAATGATTTGATAGTCAGGGGAGGAGGCCCCTCGGAGAATTCCTTTTTCATCGATGGTATCGAGATTCCGAACATCAATCATTTCGCTACCCAGGGAGCATCCGGGGGACCTGTCAGCATACTGAACTCTGACCTGATCAGGGAAATCAGTTTCTATACCGGATCCTTTCCAGCCAACAGAGGGGGAGCGCTGAGTTCGGTGATGGATATCACTCTGAAGGATGGTAATCCTGACAAGCAGGCTTTCAAGGCAGTAATCGGGGCCTCGGAAGTAGGTGCCAGTGCGAGCGGCCATATCGGGAATAATACCACATATATAGCTTCTGTAAGGCAGTCCTACCTCCAGCTTCTGTTCCGACTTTTGGGACTGCCGATGCTCCCGAACTATATAGATGGCCAGTTCAAGTCCAGGACGAGGATCGACAGCAGAAATGAAATTGCATTCATAGCCATCGCCGGCTTTGACAATATGAAACTGAGTGATGATCCCGATGACAAAGGTGATGAGTATCTCCTGAGTTATCTTCCCGTACTGAAGCAGGAGACATTTACCATCGGCGCCTCATATAAGCATTTCTCCGACCGGCATATACAGACCTACAGCCTTAGTTATAGTTATCTTAATAACCGCAGCCGTAAATATCTCGACAATGATGAAAGTGTCGGTGACAATCTCATATTGTACAGCAGTGGACTCGAAGGAAAGGCTCAGATCAGGTGTGAGAACAGGTCGTATTACGGGGCATGGACTGTGCGGGAGGGTGCAGAGTTTTATTTCCGGCACTATGACAGCGATGTCTATCGTCGGTCAAGGTCAGGGATTCCCCTTGATTATGGCACCGGGTTGTCTTTTTTCGGAGGTGGTGTTTTTGTTTCGGCCGATTATAAATCTCCTGGTGGAAAGCTGAATGCATCTGCAGGCCTTCGGGCTGACGCCGCCTCGTATTCAGCCAATACTGCAAGTTTCTGGAAACAGTTTTCGCCGCGTGCTTCGGTCTCGTATCTTCCTTGGAAAAACTGGTCGTTCAATGCCAACGCTGGATTCTATCATCAGCTTCCTCCGATTACTGCCCTTAGCTTCCGTGATGCGGAAGGAGGCCTGGCCAATAAGGACCTTGACTACATGAGGGTGATCTCGACAGCTGTCGGGGCTGACTGGAAATTCCGTGACAGACTCTTCATCGGACTGGAAGGGTTTTACAAGCAGTTCATGGATATACCTTTATCTCTGGAAACCGGAGTACCGCTGACCTGTACAGGCGCCGATTACGGAAGCATCGGAGAGGAAATGCTGGTATCTTCTTCCAGTGGCAGGGCATACGGAGTGGAACTGCTGGTCAGATGGCTGATTCCGGATAAATTGAGCCTTGTCGGATCAGCCACCTTGTATAAAAGCGAATATAAGTCTGCCAAGGATGCTGATTATATCCCTTCCGCCTGGGACAATCGTTTCATATTGAATGTCAGCGGGGTGTATGACTTGCCGAGATACTGGAGCATAGGTATGAAGGTCAGTGCGATTGGCGGTTCACCCTATACCCCATATGATGAGGACGCTTCTTCATTGAAAGTCGTATGGGATGCTGCCGGCAGGCCTGTTTATGATTACACAAAATACAATCAAAGCCGTCTGGATCCATATTATCAGATAGACCTGCGTGTCGATAAGAATTTCTATTTCAGGAAATGGACCCTTGGCCTTTATGTCGATCTGCAGAACGTGACCTTCAGCAAGATCCGTCAGCCGGATGCTTATCTGAGTACGGGTGAGATCCTCAATCCTGACTCTCTTCCGCTCGAACAGCGCTATGCTCTCGAGACTCTGGAGCTGTGGAGCGGCACGATTGTTCCCGCTGTAGGTGTGACCTTTGAATTCTGAATTTAACAGATGGAGTACCCATGATGAAAAACGACGGTAATGCTATTAGTTCTTGTTACTTTTTGTATCTTTGCACCCCGATTATTTTTACAAAAAGTATAAGTCCTTAAGAATGAAGAAGTTTACTATAGCATTATTGGCGTTTGCATGTGCTGCAATCTATGCCGGTTCAGCCAATGCACAGGCTAAGAAAGGAAGCAATATGGTTATTTCCGGACAGGGATGGTACGGTTATGATGTGGAGAAACTGCATCCGAACCAGACAACGTTCGGCTATATGACATATGATCTTGGGCTCGGTTTTCAGACGCAGCCGGAAAACGGAAACATATATGCCCAGCAGTTCGGATTTCCTATCATAAGCGTAGGTATGTCTGTGGCAAGAATGGGACATTTCCAGTTCTCGGACCATACGAAGTTCCCGGACCTTTATTCTATATATGGCTCGTTCGAACGTTCTCTTCTGAGAAGCAGATACTTCTCACTTGGATATCTGTTCGATTTCGGTGCGACTTATAATCCCGGAAAGTATGATCCTGTCCAGAATCCCGGCAATAACTGGCTGAGTGCACCTTTTATGGCCTATTTCGGAGTAGGAGCATTCGCGAAGTTTCATATCGGACCAAGGTGGGAGGTCGGAGCCGACTTTATGTTCCGTCACTACTCGAACGGTCGTCTCGCTCTTCCTAACGAGGCTATAAATGCGCTCGGAGCCGGTGTATTTGCACGTTACAGACTTTCAGACTATGAGTACGCGAAGTATACGGGCAAGCCGCAGAAGGCGACAGACTTCAAGAAAGGTATGCAGTATATGATAACATTCGGTACAGGATTCCATACATGTCAGGCTGAGTGGAATACATATGCATATGATCATACCGATCCTGACAAGCCTGCAAGAGTTCCGACCAAGGAAGAGGCAGCCGGTCTGAAGGCACATCCTAAGTTCTCCCTCAGCTTCGATGCAATGTATCGATATGCATTAAGATATGCTACAGGTCTCGGTGTTGACATGTTCTATTCTTCAAATATGAAGGAGCTTGAAGCGGCGGACAGAATCCTCTATGGTGATGCGGCAGTGGCAGCCAGCCCGGGTTACAATCCGATCTCAATAGGTGTGGCAGTCGTGCAGGAGGTCTATTGGCGTAATTTTGCTGTGCATGTTGCCATCGGAGCTTATCCTTACAGACACAAGGGAGTTAATGACAAGGAACTCAACGAGAAGTTGGATGATCGCGAACGCGGATGGCATTATGAAAAGGCCGGAATAAGATACTATTTTCCTAAACTGGCCGATACCTATCTCGGTTTTGCAATCAAATCTCACAGCATCAAGGCCGAATACCTCGAGTTCAGCGTGGGTATAAGGTTATAGACTTGAACGCGAGTTATGCTTAAGCAGTTATTGCCTGTCTGTCAGCCTTCATTGCCAACGCTTTCACGATCATTACAAAGAATCCTGTGAGGATCAGGTTGGTGAGGATGGTAAGGAGTGAAATGGCAAGAAGCGGACCTCCAAGGCCATAGCCGAGTGCTATGAATACGATGCCGGCGCCGACTTCACCGCGGGTGAACATACCGATGCTGAGAGCAAGGCGTTCAGTGAGACTCTTGTCTCTGTAGAAGAACATAGGAAGCAGCTTTCCGATATTTGACAAGGCCGTAGTAACCAGAACATGTCCGGCTATCTCTCCCCAGCTCATATCACCGACCTGGCCGATAACGCAGTCTTCGGCTGTCGCGCTGAAATCTACTCCTACGAAAAGCGGTGCACTCATGCCCACAAGGAACATGAACATATATGATATTACAGATGATGCTGTTTCGTCAGCTTTGGTGTGATGCTCCTTGGTCTTCATCATCATTCCCAATACAAACGCAGGGAGAAGAATCTCGATATGGATGGCAGAGTCAGGACCGAAGATCTCTTTGGTAACCACGTACAATCAGAGCCGTCTTGATCCATACTATCAGATTGACCTTCGGGTCGACAAGGACTTCTATTTCAGGAAATGGACTCTTGGTTTGTATGTAGACCTGCAGAACGTGACCTTCAGCAAGATCCGTCAACCGGATGCATATCTCAGTACAGGAGAGATTGTCAATCCAGAGGACCTTCCTGCCGATCAGCGTTATGCCCTTGAAATACTCGAACTTTGGAGCGGAACGATAGTACCTGCTATAGGTGTAACCGTCGAATTTTAAGCCTTTTTCAGTCATAATTTGCCTGACTGACAAATTACTTCAAGTTTTAGGACAATGAATGGAAAAATTGTCTAAATTTGCGACCGTTTTGCAGAAAAGTAAGTTAAATCAATATAATAAACAGACGAATTATGACTGCAACTAGTACTAACTACAGCTTCATAAGTAAATTCAAGAAACACGTAAATTCGAGTGTTGTACTCATTTTCTTCACTATTCTGGCTCTGATATGCGCTAATATTCCTGTCGTGAAGGATTGGTATTTCTCTATCTGGGGCCACGAAGTGGGACTTTCATTGGGCAACTTCAATTTCTTCAGCCATAATGGCCATAGTATGAATATCGGCCAGGTCATCAACGACTTCCTGATGGCGATATTCTTCCTCTCTGTAGGTCTGGAGATCAAGCGTGAGATACGTGTCGGAGAACTTTCTACATTGGAGAAGGCTCTTCTTCCTATCATCGGAGCCTGTGGTGGAATGCTTGTACCGGTGCTTGTATTCTGGCTTTTCTGTCCTAATGATCCGGCAATGATGAGAGGTCTGGCAATTCCGATGGCAACTGATATTGCGTTCTCGCTTGGAGTATTGTCTGTATTCAAGACAAGGGTTCCGCTGGGACTCAAGGTTTTCCTTGCAGCCCTTGCAGTGGCTGATGACCTTGGAGGTATCATAGTCATCGCCCTTTTCTATTCATCACATATTGATGTGCTTTATCTGGTGCTTTCTGCAGTCTGCGTTCTCGTTATGGTGCTGGGAAATATCTTCAAATGCCGTGCTAAATTCTTCTATGTAATCATCGGTCTTGTACTGTGGTATACTATGCTCAATTCAGGTATCCACGCTACAATTGCAGGTGTGATCACAGCATTCTGCATCCCTGCAACACTCAAGAATGGTACAGGACATTACCTGGAGCGTATTCGTCAGAATGTCAATAAGTTCCCAGTCATAGATGTTGACGAACAGCACAATACGATCGTCCTTACCAATGACCAGATCCATACTCTCAAGAGTATAGAGTCTGCTGCCGATAAGATGATCAGTCCTCTCCAGGACCTTGAGGATAATCTCCACGGACTCATCAACTATTTCGTGATTCCTCTCTTCGCCTTCGCAAATGCCGGAATCGACCTTTCTCAGATGAGTATCGGAAGTCTCTTCTCTGGTGTAGGACTTGCTGTAATGCTCGGTCTTGTGCTCGGTAAGTTTATCGGTGTGTTCTCATTCTCGTGGCTTGCTATCAAGCTCAATATTGTCCAGCTTCCGGCCAATACTACCTGGAAGGCTTTTGCCAGCGTATGCCTCATCTGCGGAATCGGATTCACAGTATCGATGTTCATCGCCGATCTTTCATACGCAGGCCTTGGAGCCGAGGGCGCTGCTCTTCTTTCGGAAGCTAAGCTGGGAGTGCTTGTAGGTTCAGTTGTGTCTGCCATTCTGGGAGTCATCCTTCTTGGCAGGACTCTTCCGAAGGAAAACTGAAAATAATGCTTACATTTGTATCCGGTAACTGAAAGATATGCGCGCCAATAGCTTCATAATGAAATATCTGAGACACGTCACTCCGAGTGTTGTCTTGATTTTCTTTACAGTGCTAGCAATGTTTTTCGCAAATATGCCGGTGTTGAAGGACTGGTACTTCAGACTTTGGCAGTTTCCATTGTCTGTTTCTTTCGGAGGCTTCAATTTCTTCAGTCATAACGGTAATCCTCTGACATTGGGAGAATTTGTCAATGATTTTCTGATGGCAATATTCTTCCTTGCAGTAGGGCTGGAGATAAAAAGAGAAATCCTCATAGGAGAGCTTTCTACGCGGGAAAAGGCAATGCTTCCGATCATCGGTGCCTGCGGAGGTATGCTGGTTCCTGTCCTTATATTCCTATTTATATGTCCGTCCGATGCAGTGATGCAGAGAGGAACTGCTATCCCAATGGCGACCGATATAGCTTTTTCTTTGGGTATACTTGCCATATTCAGCGATAGGGTCCCGGCTGGTCTGAAGATATTTCTTGCAGCTCTTGCTGTGGCTGATGATCTGGGGGGAATCTTAGTTATAGCAATATTCTATTCCTCGGATATCAATTTCACCTATCTGCTGCTTTCTGCATTGTGCCTGGTTATAATGATAGCGGCAAATTATTTCAATTGCCGTAGAAAGTCATTCTATGTGATATTAGGACTTGCTTTGTGGTATATGATGCTCAATTCCGGTATTCACGCTACCATTGCAGGCGTTCTTACCGCTTTCTGCATCCCGGCATTCTTTGGAAATTCTGTTTCAGAGACAGATAAGACGGCTGGTCCTCTCCAGTTTCTGGAATACTATCTACGTTTCCCTATAAATTATATCATCGTACCATTGTTTGCCTTTGTAAATGCGGGAATCGACTTTTCCCAGATGAGCATCGGGGGGATGTTCACGGGGGTGGGACTTGCAGTTATGCTTGGTCTGGTCATAGGGAAATTCTTAGGGGTATTCTCATTCTGTTGGGCATCAGTAAGGCTTAAGATTGTCACACTTCCTGATAAGGCGACCTGGAGTTCATTTGCCAGTGTGTGCGTCGTCTGTGGTATAGGATTCACTGTCTCTCTGTTCATTGCCGATCTTTCATATTCCGGATTCGGACTGGCTGGTGACGCTCTTCTGTCCCAGGCAAAGCTGGGAGTGATATCAGGGTCTATAGTATCGGCCGTACTTGGAATCTTTCTTCTTGACAAGACATTGCCGAAGACATCTAAGAAAGAAGCTTAGGACTTTTTGTGAAAGAATAACTGTCATCATTTGCGGAAATTGTTGCGGTTGATATTTGATGTGCCAGTATCAACTGTTTCATTTCGCTTTTGTGCATAACGATGGCCTCCTTCAGATATCCGATTCCTCGTGGAAATGTTTTTTTGAACTCTCTTATTGTACTGCACATCATCTCACAGCTGAACATAATATTCTTCATATTGTCCATTACGACAGGCTTTACGAGGAAAGTTTTCAGCATTGTCGCGTTGGAAGCTTCCAGGAACAAGTCGTAATCATCTTCGTCTATGGAGAAAAAGATTCTGATTGACAGTATACCTTCTTCGTATTCCACTACCGCTACATTGTCATCGATATTGAAAAGGATGTGCGTCTTTTCAAATGTCGGATAATATCCGTCTTCCATCATACATCTGAATATGACTCTCATATTCAATGATCCATGTCCTGTCTTTTTCATGTCAGTCTGTCTTATGTGTGTGTGCTTCGGAAAGCATATATGATGCCGTATCGGAATTCCTTGTTTCTTTCGGATAAATTCGTACATTTGACATGACCATTTAATGCAATATATCATGAAGTTCAATATCGTCGTGACTCTGGCAGCCTTTATGGCCGTTTTCCAGTCATGCAGAAACGAAGAACCTGAATTCTGGTTAGGAGCAGACATCAGCTGGGCTACCGAATATGAAGCCAAGGGATACAGATTCTATAATTCGGAGGGTCAGGAGCGTGAGTGCACAGCCCTGATGAAGGAACTTGGGCTGAATGCTGTCAGACTCCGTGTCTGGGTAGATCCTTCTGCCCATGGAAACTGGTGCAGCAAGGAGGATCTTTTGGTAAAGTGCCTGCGTGCGGATGCCCTAGGCATGGAGATTCTCGTGGATTTCCACTACAGCGACTGGTGGGCTGATCCAGCCAAACAGAACATTCCGGCTTCCTGGAGCGGTCATAGTTATGAACAGATGAAGCAGGATCTTAAGGATCATACAGTGGAAGTGCTTCAATATCTGAAAGATAACGGTGTGCAGCCGAAATGGATACAAGTGGGTAATGAGACTCGCAACGGTTTCCTTTGGAGTGTCGAATCCAATGAACTGGGCTGGCCGGTTCTTGATGAAAACGGAAATACGACTATTACGGAATCAATGGGAAATGCCCAGAGAAATCCGGAGCAATATGCGGGTTTCTTTGCTGCCGGTTATGATGCCTGCAAGAGCGTTTTCCCGGATGCTATAGTAATGGTACATCTGGATAATGGATTCGACAGGGAACTTTACGACTGGAATCTAGGAATCCTGAAGGATGGGGGAGCGAAGTGGGATATGATCGGAATGTCGCTCTATCCTTATTGGGCAATGGACGGGGGATTCCGTGATGATGCCCAGACTACTATCACAGACTGCATCGAAAACATCAGGTATGTCAGTGAAAAGTTCGGTTGCAACGTGATGATTGTCGAGACGGGCTTCTATGTTGATGAGTCTGATCCGGCTGTTCTGGAAGAAGGCAGAAGACAGCTTGCCAGAGTGATCCGAGAATCTATGAACGAGACAGGAGGCCGTTGTAAAGGTGTTTTCTATTGGGAGCCGGAGTGTAAGCCGTCGCAATACAAGCTGGGTGCCTTCACAGAAGACGGTAGACCGACAGTCATAATGGATGCTTTCAAGGATTGGTCAGAATAAATATAAGATTGAATTGTATGAAGAACATCATATTGCCTGATAGTAAAGAAAGATCTCTTGCCTTCTGGCTCGCTATGGAAGAATATGTGGCGAAGTCGGTGGAGGAAGAGGCTTTCTTTGTGTGGAGGGTCTCTCCGACGGTGATAATCGGCAGAAATCAGGTGCTGGAGGCTGAGGTGAATCTTGATTATTGCCGCCGTAATGGAGTCAAGGTAGTACGCAGAAAGAGTGGCGGTGGATGTGTCTATGCAGACAGAGAGAATATCATGATATCGTATGTCTCGAAAAGAGGAGAAGTAGCGGAAATCTTTGACAGATATCTGTCTGCATTGACTGCATGCCTTTGCTCCCTTGGACTGAAGGCGGAGAAGTCAGGCAGAAACGACATACTTGTGGAAGGACGCAAAGTCAGCGGCAATGCATTTCATCAGCTTCCGGACAGAAGTATAGTACACGGAACTCTTCTATACAATACAGACTTTGATGCCTTGGAAGAGTCGATCTGCCCTCCTGTGGAAAAGCTTCATAGACACGGTGTAGCGTCGGTACGTCAAAGGGTGGGAAATCTGAAGGATTATCTCGATCCGGTAAAGATAGGATCAGTCGAGATTCTGGAGAACTTTCTTGTGGATTATTTCTGTGACGGTACTTTATCCCTGTCGCATGAAGATGTGAATATAATCCAGGAGATGGTTTCGGAATATGAATTATTCTGAATGTAGTCCAAGGGATTTACATTAGTCAAGGAGGTTATGGGAAAATATATGATCGGTATGGGTGAGGCGCTTTGGGACTGCCTGCCGGAAGGAAGAAAAATTGGTGGTGCTCCGGCGAATTTTGCATACCATGCAGGTCAGTTCGGCTTCAGGACTTTGGCTGTCAGTGCTGTCGGAGATGACCATCTTGGTTCTGAGATCAAGGGCGAATTCGAGCAGATAGGTCTTGATTACATTCTTGAAACCGTTCCATATTCTACCGGAACAGTGCAGGTGACTCTTGATGACAAGGGGATTCCATGCTATGAGATCATGGAGAATGTGGCATGGGATAATATACCGTACTCTTCTGCTTTGGAAGAACTTGCCAAGGATTGCGGGGTAGTTTGCTTCGGCTCTCTTGCACAGAGAAGTCAAGTGTCAAGAGAGACCATCAACAGATTCCTGGATGCTATGCCGGATACCGATGATACATACAAGATATTTGATATCAATCTAAGACAACATTTCTACAGCAAGGAGATCGTTGTGAATTCTTTACATAAGTGCAATGTCTTGAAAATAAATGATGAAGAACTTGTGGCGATGGCAGAGATGTTCGGATGCCGGACTCTCTCACAGGAAGATGTCTGCAGGAAGCTAGTCGATGATTTTGGATTAAGGATGCTTATTCTTACTTGCGGAACAGATGGCAGCTATGTCTTCAGTGCTGATGAAATGTCCTTTCAGAATACTCCTGAGGTGATGGTTGCAGATACTGTCGGTGCCGGTGATTCATTCACTGGGGCGTTCATTGCTTCGATATTGAAGGGGATGAGCATTCCGGAAGCACATAAAAGGGCTGTTGAGGTATCTGCGTATGTTTGTACACGCAGTGGCGCAATGCCTGTTCTGCCTGAAAATCTGCTCCGATAATCGTACTTCGTCATAAGAGAACTCCCGGAAGGTTTTGTTGGAAAATCTTTCGGGGTTTTTCTTGTTGATATTGCTTATTTGATTAATTTTTTGATTAAATTTGGATGATTTTACCACTAGATTGTAACACTTACACATATTATGGAAGAAAACCTTTTGAAAACCTGTCTCTACGACAAGCACACAGCTCTTGGAGCACTGATGAGCCCCTTTGGCGGTTTCATGATGCCTATCCAGTACACCAATATCACTGACGAGCACAACGCGGTACGTCAACGTGCCGGAATGTTCGATGTGTCCCATATGGGCGAAATCTTCATCAGCGGACCAGATGCAGAGAAATTCGTGAATCATATCTTCTCGAATAACATCACTGGTATTCCTGACGGAAAGATTCTCTACGGAATGATGCTTTATCCGAATGGAACAGTTGTGGATGATCTCCTGGTTTACAAGGAATTCGAGCAGAATAAATATCTTCTCGTGGTAAATGCGTCAAATATTGCCAAGGATCATGAGTGGATATGCGCTCAGATGGAGGGCTATGATGTGGAAGTGGTCAACGCTTCTGATTCATGGGGTGAGATCGCTCTTCAGGGTCCTGAGGCAGAGAAGTTTGCCGTAGAAACCCTTGGCCTTGCACCTGCTGCCGAACTAGGATTCTACACCTATTATGAGGCACAGTGGAAAGGAGCACGTATGGTGGTAAGCCGTACAGGTTACACTGGCGAGGATGGCTTCGAAATCTATTGTACGCATGAGGCAGTCAATGAAATCTGGGATATATTGCTTCAGGCCGGAGTCGTTCCATGCGGACTCGGCTGTCGTGATACCCTTCGTTTTGAGGCTGGACTTCCGCTTTACGGACACGAACTGAGCGATGAGATAACTCCTCTTGAGGCTGGGCTCGGAATGTTCGTCAAGGTCAAGGATAAGGAAGAATTCATCGGACGTGATGCGATTGTGGCTCAGAAAGAGGCTGGATTGACACGTAAGATTGTCGGCATCGAGCTTCAGGATAAGGCCATTCCACGAGCCGGTTATCCGGTCGAGGTGAACGGTGAGCAGGTGGGAGTCGTGACCACAGGTTACCGCTCGATTTCTACTGACCGCAGCGTATGTGTGGCAATGATTGACAAGGCTTTCACCGAACTCGGTACAGCAGTTGAGATCCGTATCCGTAAGAAGGTTTTCCCAGGTATAGTCACAAAGAAACGCTTTTACGAAACAAATTATAAGAAATAACCGGTCGCAATCATGGAAGCAGCAGTTTCTGTGATTGCGGTTTTTTGAATAATCATTAACACAATAACTGATACAATTATGTCAAAGACAGTAGAAGGACTCTATTACAGCGAGTCACATGAATGGGTAAAGGTAGAAGGCAATGTAGCCGTAATCGGAATCACAGATTTCGCTCAGCACGCTATGGGAGATCTCTCATATGTGGATATGCCTGAGGTAGATGATGAACTCGAAAAGGGTGAAGAGTTCGGCGCAGTGGAAAGCGTAAAGGCTGCCAGCGATCTTTATAGCCCTGTATCAGGAACAGTAGTCGAGATCAACGAGGAGCTCGAGGACGCTCCTGAACTTCTAAACCAGGATGCTTTCGCTAACTGGATCGTTAAGGTCGATATGAGCGATCCTTCTGAGCTTGAGACTCTTATGGATGCTGCTGCTTACGAGGCAATGTGTGCTAACGAGTAAGATTATGGCATTCTCATATTTTCCACATACGGAAGATGACATCCGTCAGATGCTGGACCGTATCGGAGTGGAATCCTTGGAAGATCTCTACTCCGATGTTCCGCAGGATGTGATTTACCGTGAAGAATACGACCTTCCGGATGCAATGTCCGAGCATGAGGTACGCCAGTATTTCGAGGCGCTGGCCGAGCAGAATACCAGTCTGTTCTGCTTGTGTGGACTCGGCGCTTATGACCACTACTCTCCAGCGGTGATTCCTCATATCATTTCCCGCTCGGAATTTCTTACAGCATATACTCCGTACCAGCCCGAAGTATCTCAGGGTACGCTCCGTTATATATTCGAGTATCAGTCGATGATCACTGAATTGACCGGAATGGATTGTACCAATGCGTCGATGTATGACGGAACTACAGCAGCGGCCGAGGCAGTGATGATGGCAATGGCAGCTACAAAGAAAAAGACCCGTGTCCTTCTTTCGGAAGGTCTTCTTCCGCAGGTGGTGAAAGTCGTGAAGACCTATGCTAAATTCAAGGGTATCGGAGTGACAATGATTCCTTGTCTGGACGGTGTGACTTCATACGGAGCTCTCTTGACTGAACTTGCAGTCGGAGATGTCGCCGGAGTACTCGTGCCTGGAATCAACAAATACGGTATCATCGAGGACTTTACTGGATTTGCAGATGCTGTACATAGTCAGAAAGGTCTCTTTATGATCTATTCGGACCCATCATCCCTTGCTGTGATCAAGACTCCGGCTCAGTGGGGTGCTGATATTGTCTGCGGTGACTCTCAGACATTGGGAATCCCTCTGTGTTACGGTGGTCCGTATGTGGGATTCCTCGCTTGTACTAAAGATCATCTCCGCAAGCTTCCGGGACGTATAGTTGGTGCCACTAAGGATGTCAATGGAAAGCGTGCTTATGTGCTGACTCTTCAGGCTCGCGAACAGCATATCCGTCGCGAGAAAGCGACCAGCAACATATGCTCGAACCAGTCCTTGATGGCTCTCTATGTGACTGTCTATATGTCGCTTATGGGCCCGAAAGGACTTCGTGAAGTCAATGAACTCTGCTACGGTGGAGCACATTATCTGCATGACAGACTTCTGGAAACAGATCTTTTCGAAAAACCGTTCGATAAGCCGTTCCTGAAGGAGTTCACGCTCAAGACAAATGTTCCTGCTAAAAGAATTCAGGATGCCCTTCAGTTGATCGGCGTCTTCGGAGCTGTCGAAGTGGAACCTGGTATGGTCAATTTCTGCGTGACAGAGAAGGTGTCGAAGGAGAATATTGATGCGATTGTCGGATATCTTAAAGAACTGGAAGTATGAAGTACTACGACAAACTGATCTTTGATCTTTCCAAAGAAGGAAGACAAGGATATTCGCTCCCTGCAAATAAATGGGAATCAACACTTTCCGATCTGCCTGCAGGACTTCTCCGTACGGATGCTCCAGCACTTCCTCAGGTAAGCGAACTCGATGTGGTCCGCCATTATACGAACCTCTCGCAGATGAATTTCGGTGTGGATTCCGGATTCTATCCGCTTGGAAGCTGCACGATGAAATACAATCCTAAGATCAATGAAGAGATCGCAGCCAATCCTGTTTTCGCCGGTCTTCACCCGCTGCAGCCGGCTGAGACTGTGCAGGGTGCATTGCGTCTTTACAAAGATCTTGCGGCAGCACTTTCAGCCATCACCGGTATGGCGGAGTTTACCCTCGATCCGTTCGCAGGTGCTCACGGTGAGCTTACCGGACTTATGGTAATACGCCAATATCATATCGCTCGCGGTGACCTCAAACGTACGAAAATCATTGTTCCAGACAGTGCACACGGAACCAATCCGGCTTCTGCAGCAGTCTGCGGACTGGATATCGTGCAGGTGAAGTCCAATTCAATGGGACTCGTCGATGTCGAGGATCTCAAGCCATTGCTTGACGATACTATTGCAGGTATCATGATGACCAATCCGAATACCCTCGGACTCTTCGAAAAGGATATCAAGGAAATTGCCACTCTTGTGCATGAATGTGGAGGTCTCCTGTACTATGACGGAGCCAATATGAATCCGCTTATGGGAGTGGTCCGTCCTGGAGATATGGGCTTCGATGTCCTTCATCTTAATCTTCACAAGACATTCTCGACACCACATGGTGGAGGTGGACCTGGATCAGGTCCGGTAGGCGTAGCAGCACATCTTGCTTCGCATCTGCCTGTACCTAAGGTGATGGAGGCTGAAGATGGCACATTGTATATCGCTGACGGAACATGCAGATGCCCTGATTCTGTGGAAGGCGCAGGCGCTTTCGGTCCGGCTTGCGGCTGTGCTCCAGAATGCAAATGCGGATGTCAGGCTTGTGGTCAGATTTCAGGATTCATGGGTAATTTCGGTGTTCTCTTAAGAGCCTATACCTACATCCTGATGCTTGGTAAGCAGAATATAAAGAACGTAGGACCATTGGCTGTATTGGGAGCCAATTATATCAAGGAATCACTCAAGGATGTATATAACCTTCCTATTCCGACTGTATGCAAGCATGAATTCGTCTTTGACGGTCTTGCAGATCAGTCTACAGGAGTAACTACTCTGGATCTGGCAAAGAGACTCCTTGACTATGGTTTTCATGCTCCTACGATCTATTTCCCACTTCTTTTCCATCAGTCCATCATGATCGAACCTACAGAGACTGAGTCAAAGGAAACTTTGGATGAATTCATTGAAGTGATGAGGAAGCTTGCTGAAGAGGCGATTGCATCACCTGAATTTTTCAAGGCTGCTCCACATAATACTCCTGTGGGAAGACTTGATGAAACGACAGCTGCACGTCAGCCTGTACTCCGATACAAGGATCTGCCGCTATAGCAGAGTCTGAAATAACAAAAAATCCAGCCAGGTTTTCGAAAATCTGGCTGGATTTTATATTATAACGGTCTTTATGAGTTTTTCTTGATGGTGTATTGTGAGAGTATGACTCCAAGAGATGAAACTCCGATACCGATCCATTGACGTGAGTTCAGGAGCTCGTGACCGAGAATCCAGGCAATGATTGCTGCTGCTACAGGGATGAGGGCAGAGAAGATGCTGGATTTCGCTACTCCCAGATTCTTTATGGTACTTACCCAGAGGGAGAATGCCAGACTTGAGCAGAGGACGGCCAGACAGATGATAGGATACCATACTTCAGGAGAGAAATGAGTCTCGATGCTGAATCCGTTCACTCCTTTCCAGATGAAAAGCGGAAGAAGGTAGACCGATCCTATCAGGAACTGGTACATTACGATGATCTGGCTGGAGTAATTGCCTGACAGACTTTTAGTTATCGATGCGTGTCCTACTTCTGAAACTACAGCAATCAGCAGCAGAACCACTCCCCAGATAAAGTTTTCTCCGACTTCACCTTTTGCCATTGCTACCATGACGATTCCCACCAGGGTGAACAATATTCCCATCACATTGATGAAATTGACTTTCTCCTTGAAGAAAATCATTCCCGCTCCGATCGAGAAGATAGGTATTGTGGCTATGACCATTGCACTTAAAGTAGGAGAACCTGTAAGTTTCAGTCCGTAGGTTTCGCATAGGAAGTATATGAATGGTTCGAAGAATGCAAGAAGCAGGAATTTTCCCAGGTCCTTCCTTTGGATCCGTTTGATTCTGGCATATGCTGTATTGAACAGGAACAATATAATTCCGGCCAGAAGAATTCTGACGAAAACAAAATAAAAGATCGGTATGTTCAGCGCAATCAGTTTGTCTGTCCATATATAGGACATTCCCCAAAGGGTGATTGCAAACATTGATGCAATATATACGAGAATCTTGCTTGGCTGTACTTTTGGTGACATATGCCGTTCTAGTTTAGTGATGTGGAAACTCCGTCAATAAGTACTTTTTCTATTACACCGCGAAGGGTCACCCCGTCATAAGGGGTCCATCCGCATTTGCTCAGCTGGTCTTCATTCTTTACTGTGAATTCCTTCGTATTATCGAATATTACCAGGTCAGCATCATATCCTCTCTTGATCTTGCCTCGCTTAAGTCCGTATAGATCAGATGCTTTCTCGGAAAAGACCGAAGCAATACGAGTTAATGGAATACCTTCTTCGTGAGCGATTGTCAGAAGTACAGGAAGACTCTGCTGTATTGATGGCAGTCCTGAAGGAGCCTTCACGTAGCTTCCTTCTTTCTCACTCAGCAAGTGAGGGGCGTGATCGGATCCGATCGTGTCTATAAGTCCGTTGGCAAGAGCCTCGCGCAGGGCTGCTCTGTCTGCCGGAGTCTTGACTGATGGATTACATTTGACGCGGCTTCCCAGACGTGAGTAGTCTTCATTGCTGAACCATAGATAGTTGCAGGATGTCTCGGCAATGATTTCCGGATTGTTGGCCTTGGCGGCCCTCACCATTTCCATTTCCTCTTTTGTGGAAATGTGGCAGAGTACCAATTTAGTTCCGTACTTTATCGCCAGTTCCAATGCCTTGATGCTTGACTTGATGCAAGCTCTTCTGCTTCGGATATTTTCGTGTTCCGTGAATGGTATGTCCTCTCCGTATTTTTCAATGGCTGCAGCGAGATTGGCCTTGATGGTAGCCTCATCTTCGCAATGAACCAGCACAGGCTTTTCGCTGATGGAGAAAAGTTCCTCCAGTGTGTTCCTCTCATCCACCAGCATGTTTCCGGTCGAAGAACCCATAAATACCTTTACTCCTGCGATATCCTCCGGTTTCAGTCCTGTAACAGGATCTCCGTCACGTACCAGAGAGCATATTTCGGAAGCATTGCAGTTAGTGGCTCCGATATGGAATCCTATTTTTCCTGCTGTCCTGCCTTCTGCGAGATGAATCTTATCCTGGAGCCTTTCTGCTGATATTGTCGCAGGAGAAGTGTTAGGCATGTCGAAGACTGTGGTCACTCCTCCGGCAATTGCAGCCTTGGACTCGGTCTGCATGTCGGCTTTGTGTGTCAGTCCCGGCTCGCGGAAATGCACGTGTGCATCAATGCCTCCAGCAATGATATGCTTACCCTCCAGGTTCCAGATCTCTGCTTCCGGATTCTCCTTGATTACCTTGTCTGTGCGGTATTCAAAGTCTTCTGAATCAGAATAGTAGATGTCGGCAATCCTGCCGTTTTCCACAACGATGCTTCCGACTGCTTCCTTTTCGGACGTAACTATGGTGCCTTTATGTAGAATGATCATATCTTTATGCCTGCCTTGCTTTGATTTTTCTCAATTTCAGTTTGAGCACACCCCAGAATGCCTCTCCGAAGATTCCGCTGCTCATCTTGGATGTTCCTTCTTTTCTGTCTACGAATATGATCGGTACTTCCTGGATCTTGAAGCCGAGCTTGTATGTCGAGTACTTCATCTCGATCTGGAATCCGTATCCCTTCATCTGTACCTTGTCCAGGTCAATTGTCTCCAGAACCTTGCGTCTGTAGCACTTGAATCCTGCGGTAGTATCATAGACTTTCATTCCAAGTACTGTGCGCACATATACGGATGCATAGTATGACATTATCACTCGTCCGATCGGCCAATTGATGACGCTGATACCATTGCAGTAGCGTGATCCGATCGACAGGTCTGCTCCATCACGGCAAGCTTCATACAGTTTCGGAAGGTCTTCCGGATTGTGTGAAAAGTCCGCATCCATTTCAAATATGTAATCATATTTGTTCTCCACAGACCATTTGAATCCTGTGATGTACGCGGTTCCAAGGCCTAACTTACCCTGTCTTTCGATCATGAACAATCTTTCAGGGAATTCGGCCTGCATTCTTTTGACAATAGCTGCTGTACCATCCGGTGAGCCATCCTCGATAACAAGGATATGATATTCTCCTTCCAGAGCAAAGACAGCCCTTATGATTTTTTCGATGTTTTCCTTTTCGTTATAAGTAGGTATAATTACGATTTTTTTATCCATTGTCATAATTATTTGTTGTCAATAGTCTTAAGCATTTCGGCTACAGCTGCTTCCAGCTGCTTGTCCTCTCCACGGAGTACGGATGCCGGGTCGTTGTAAACAAGAATGTCAGGCTCTATCTGCATATTCTCGAGATATCTTCCTTCCTTTACAGCCATAGCACCTACCTGAGGGATACCGAACACGATGGTCTGGTCGATCTGGTTCTCCCACCATACTGCTGTCATTGTTCCTGGAACCGGAGCTCCGATGAGCTTGCCTATTCCGAGAGTCTTGTAAACATATGGGAATCCGCAGGCATCAGAGTAATTGTCCTCACCGATGAGCACGCAAGAAGGTTTTGTCCATTTGTTATATGGCTCAGTACCGATATACTGACCTCTTGGCTCGAATCGGATATATCCCTCGCCGTCAAGCAATGTCGCAAGATCGTCGTGCAGCCAGCCGCCGCCATTGTGTCTTGTGTCCACGATTACAGCCTCGCATGTCCTGTATTTGCCGAGCAGGTCTGAATAAACCCTTCTGAAGCTCTCGGAATCCATGCCTTCTACATGCACATAACCAACTCTTCCGCCAGAGAGTCTCTTCACCATTTCCTCTCTCTGACGTACCCATCTCTCGTACATGCTGGTATAGTCAGTGAAAGCCGGTTCAATATAAATGTTCTCAGTCTTTCTGCCTTTCTTGATGGTAAGCTGGATCTTCTTTCCTCCCTTCATCCTGAGGTGGTCATACCAATTGTCTCCAGCCTTGATTTCCACGCCATTTATGGCGACGATCATATCTCCGGCCTGGATCTGAGGATCGGCAATATAGAGAGTACCTCCCTTGAGGACTTCCTTGATCTTCAGACCGTCACCCTGATAGTCGTTATCATAGAGGACACCAAGGGATCCGACATTCAGTCCTGATCTGTACTGGTATCTTGCTCCGGTATGTGATCCGTTGAGTTCACCAAGAATATCTGAAAGCATTTCCTGGAAATCGAAGTTATTGTCGATATGAGGCAGGAATTTTCTATAAGCCTCTCTGTATCCCTCCCAGTCAATTCCGTGGATGTCAGCTACATAGAATTTCTCGTTCACCTGCTTCCAGATATGGTCGAACATATATTCTCTTTCTTCAGCCGGTCTGTAATCGAATTCTCCGCTGAATGAGATACTCTCTCGTGAACCGTTGGCTGTAGAAATCTTCGAGATGCCGCTGCCTGAATGAACGAAGAAGAACTTGTCGTCAGCAGTCGGGTGGATATTGCCGCTTACTCCCTTTGCTACCACCTTGATGCTGTTGTCTTCGATATTGAGCATACAGAGGTCGGTACCCTTTTCGAGCCTTGTCATGTAGAAAAGTTTCTTTCCGTCCTGAGTAAGGTAGTGGTCACCGAGTCGTCCAGAGTATCTTGTAAGCTTCATGATCCTGTCCTTGCGGTTCTCCAGGTCAAGCTTGAGCACATCTTTCTTCTTATCTACCTTCGCGCTGTCTTTAGCCTCCTTTTTCTTGTCCTGCTTCTTTTCCTTATCGTCCTTCATCATATCATCCATATCCCTGTCTTCCGCGTCTTTGAGGAAGTCGGCATATTTCTTTCCGTCGAAGAACATTATATATATGTCTCTCTC
The DNA here is from genome assembly GCA_045614445.1 of Candidatus Cryptobacteroides sp. Lineage (GTDB taxonomy): Bacteria > Bacteroidota > Bacteroidia > Bacteroidales > UBA932 > Cryptobacteroides. The sequence continues at coordinate 59,423 of JAZLCW010000003.1, forward strand.
TGCACCCCAGCTTCCGTGGCTGCGATATCCGGCCTTGTCAGAAGTCCAGGTCATGGCATTTCCTTTCATTGCCCATCTGAATCCGCCGTCGCTGTATCCGCTTTCAGTAAGATTGGTCGCGATACCGCTTTCTACATCTATTATTGCCACATCCTCATTGTTCCAGCCTCCGTTCTTCTGATAATTGCAGAGAATATAACGGCTGTCCGGACTCCAGGCGAAACTCTGGTCTCCGTCGGTGTATGAATAATTGACATTCCTGTCGAGGATTATTCTTTCCTTGCCGCTCTTGATGTCCATTACAGCAATGGCTGTTCTGTCCTTCAGATATGCGACCTTTTCACCATCAGGAGATACTTGTGGCTGGAAGCAGGTGTCGCCGGCCTTTGTCACCATCCTTTCTTCAAGGTTGACAGCATAAGTGAAGCATTTGTCATTCTTGTCAGCCAATGAGGTCTCCCATATGCCCCAATGACCGTTTCTTTCTGCAGCATAATAAAGTGTCCTGCCGTCCTTGCCGAACCATACGCTTCTTTCCTGCTGAGGAGTATTGGTGATTCTCTTGGTCGTTCTATACTCGACCGAAGTTACATAGACGTCGCCTCTGAGCACGATCGCCACTTCCTTTCCTTCAGGTGATACGGCAATATCAGATGCACCTGAAGTAAGTGTACGTTCGGTTACCGGCATTTCAGTCTGGTCTGAAAGAAGGCTGATCTTTACTTTTTGTGCATCCTTGCCGTCTTTAATAGTGTAGAGCTCTCCGTCGTACGAATAGCAGAGAGTACCATTATCGGAAATCGATAGATGTCTTACAGGATGAGTCTTATGGAAAGTGATCTGCTTTGATTTTCCCGGATTGTCGATGCTGCTGCGGTAGATGTTAAGTGTACCGTCCTGCTCGCTGAGATAATAGAATGACTTTCCGTCTGGAGCAAATACCGGATTACGGTCTTCGCCCTTGAAGCCTGATACTTTTGTAAAGTGCCCGTCCGCACTGATTCTTGCGCCTTCGTCAGCAGCTGGCTCGTAAAGCCAGATGTCTCTTGTCACAGATGAGGTGTGATGCTTTCTGAGCGGATCCTCATAACCTTTGTAATCTTCATACAGGATCTTGCCATCAGAATTTACACTAAGATTAGAAATCGGCAATGAAGTCATCTGAGTGACTTTTCCTCCATCCTTACCGATTATATATAGCTGGGCATTTCCCGGGAAGTCGCCATATTGTGCATCCTGCTGGATGTTGGCTGTGAAAATTATGCTTCCGTCCTGAAGAACGGCCATAGGAGTTTCATTTCCGGTGTGCGTGGTAAGTCTTACGGGGACTCCGCCCTCTGCAGATACCTTATATATATCTTTGCTTTTGTTCCTGTATGAACCGAAAATGATGTGCTTTCCGTCAGGAGTCCACATCGGATCTGTGTCGTATGCGCTGTGTGATGTGATCTGTCTTGCCGGACCACCTTCAGTTGGAACAGTGTATATATTTCCTTTATAATTGAAAACAATCTGCTTTCCGTCTGGTGAGATGTCGTTTCTCCTCAGCCATAGAGGGGAGTCCTGTGCCGATAATGCAGCAGAAATAAATGCGAATGCCGAAAGGGTAAGCCAAAATCTTTTCATATCCTTTATTATATATATGTATAACCTTGCAAAGATAAGAAAATGTCTGCATTTTCAGTGTAATGGTTTTAACAAAATTGTAACAAAGGTGTAGTGTGCTGGTTGTGAGCTTGTTACGGTGTCTTTTGCCATCTGATCCGTCTTTCTTCAAGCCGATGCCCTTAAAAAAGTTTGGAAGTTAATTAAAAAGTCGTACCTTTGCACTCCCTTTGAAAAACGGGGTGGCTGACAAGGCCGAGAGTTCTTTAGACGACTGACGCGTTTTGATCTGAAAAACTGGGAATTTGAAAATAGTTCAAAAAAAGTTTGGAAGTTTGAAAATAATGCGTACCTTTGCAGCCCCGTTCGAAAAACGGGCCACGAAAGAGGAGATGAGAAGTTCATTGAAAAGACTGTTTTACTGTACAAGAAGCAAGTACCGAGAAATACAATTTATCGAGAAGCGTTAATTTCTTTATGGAATTATAAGTGTCAGGACAAGCTAAGAGATTTATAAAGATTATACAATGAAGAGTTTGATCCTGGCTCAGGATGAACGCTAGCGGCAGGCTTAACACATGCAAGTCGAGGGGCAGCATGA
>JAZLCW010000004.1:0-103098 GCA_045614445.1 Candidatus Cryptobacteroides sp.
GAAGATAATCCGGTGCAATACATGTCTGACCACTGTTCAACGTCTTTCCCCATGCTATCCTCTTGGCAGCCAATGCAATGTCGGCATTTTTGTCAATTATGCACGGACTTTTTCCACCGAGTTCCAATATTACAGGAGTAAGATTTTCAGCAGCAGCTGACATTACCGTCTTGGCCAGAGCCGGACTTCCTGTGAAGAAGATCAGATCCCAACGCTGCTCGAGAAGGGCTGTGTTGACATTTCTGTTACCCTGGACTACAGCAATGTATTTCTCTTCGAATGTTTCCTTGATCATCTCTTCAATTGTCTTGGAAACAGTCGGAACATAAGGGGAAGGTTTCAGTACTGCTGTACATCCTGCTGAGATCGCTCCTACGAGCGGATTAAGCAACAACTGGACTGGATAGTTCCAGGGTGAAATGATCAGAGTATTACCAAGTGGCTCCTTGACAATGTAGCTGCGTGAAGGGAAAAGCTTCAGAGGGCTGTGCTTCCTCTCTCTGCGTGACCATTTGCCGAGATGCTTTATATGATTTTTTATCTCACCTGTAACTATGCTGATTTCAGTCAGATAGGCTTCCTCGTATGATTTATGAAGGTCAGTCCAGAGAGCATCGCAGAGTCTGGTTTCCCATTTCTCCATAGCCTTGAGGAATTTTCTTAGCATTTCCTTTCTGAAGCTTATGTCCAATGTGGCTTCGCTGCGGAAATAATCTCTCTGGGCTGTGGCGATCCTGATTATTCTTTCTGTTGATGTATTTTCCATACTCCTCAATTATAACGGTGGGCCAAAAATACGCATTTTATTGTCCCGTCGCTATGCTTTTAGATACAATTCTTTATAAAATAGGGAGGCTATGATGCCTTGTTTGCTGCTGATGTGTTTTTTCTGCCTGTGAAATCATCCATTGCGTGATAGATTCCGATCACTTTTCCGAAGAACCAGTCAAATAATCTTGTCGGAAGAATAAACTGCCAGAAACGGATGAAATGAAATCCAAAAGGAATTCCACGGAAAGACTTGTTTCTCTCGATCGCTCTTATGATTCTCTTTGCCACATATTCCGGCTTAAGGATAGGGATGATTCTGGATTTCACTCCGTCGAACATTCCTGTATTAATATAGTAAGGTGCGACCGTGGTGACATGTACATCGCTTTTCATTTCCTGAAGCTCGATTCTGACTGAATCCGACCAGCCTATTGCTCCCCATTTGCTGGCTGCGTAGACCGACATCTTTGGATTGGAGAGCATGCCGCCTGCAGAAGCGATGTTGCATATATGTCCGCGATTGCGGCTGATCATTCCCGGGAGCATTGCTCTTGTGACGAACATCGGGGCAAGAGTATTGATGTTCATAGTCCTTAGCATCTCATCAGAGGACATCTTGTCGAAGGTCTTGTTGCTTGTAACTATTCCGGCGCAGTTTATCAGTATATCCACCGGTCCGCATTCGCTGACAACTTTATTATATCCTTCTATAACCAGTTCATTATTAGATACATCCACAATATATCCCCTTACTCTTCCATACTGGCTCAGGTCGTTTATTGCGACCGATATGTTCTGAGGATTTATGTCCCATATGATAAGGCATTCCGCTCCTTTTTCCAATGCCATGCGGCCCATTATCTTTCCGATTCCGGAAGCTCCTCCGGTAATCAGAATATTTGCTTTTTCAAATTTCATAACCACTTTCTTATTTGAGGTCGGCAAATGTAGGACAATAAAAATGCCGGTCGAAATTATCGGCCGGCAATGTCGTAAAACCATTGTATTCGTCGCAATTATAGCGATTATGGGGTGAAATTTCTGTGATATGTGGCGAAATTTCCGGATTTTTCTTAGAAATGACGCTTGTATTCGTAGACATCCAGCTGCCATTTACCTTGCGCCTGCATCACATCCTGCAGGATTTCGCGGGCACAGCCCTTGCCACCTGGCTTGCTGCTGATGTGGTCTGCGATTGCCTTCACTTCATCAACGGCATCGCTTGGACATACTCCGCATCCGCATGCCTGCATTACCGGAATATCCGGCAGGTCATCTCCGAAGTACATTACTTCTTCTGGCATGAGTCCATGTCTTTTGCAGAAATCCTGGAAGTCCTCGATTTTGGCACGTGATCCCAAATAGACATCCTGTGCCTTGATTCCGCATGTTTCGAATCTTTTCCTGATGCTTTCCGAACGGCCGCCTGTAATGATCGCCATATGGAATCCTTTCATCACGGCCATTCTGATCGCCATACCATCCTTCGAATCAAAGACTCTGTAGAGCTCTCCATTAAGGTCTGCAAGTATGCCTCCGTCTGTAAGCACACCATCGACATCAAAGGCAAATGCCTTGATTTTCAGGAACTTTTCGTTTGCTGGCATATGTGTTATGATTTAGCGCCACCACCGAAACCGCCCATCGGGAATGTAGCCTTAGGCTCACCACCGAATGAAATCTGTCCATGCTGGCTCTCATATTTGTTGATGTTGTCCTGAAGAGCCAGATAGAGTCTTTTCGCGTGTTCCGGTGTCATGATGATGCGGTTGCCGACTTCAGGTTTCGGAAGTCCCGGCAGCATTGTGGCGAAATCGATGATGAATTCGCTATGCGAATGAGTGATGATTGCGAGATTTGAATATGAACCCTTTGCTACTTCAGGCTTGAGTTCGATCTTGAATTCCTTTTCGTTTGACATAATTATCAGCTTAAAAAATATTATTATCCAGTGTGTAGATTCACTATGTGAACAATGCAAAGATACTGAAATTTTTGCTATATTTGCACGATTATGCGCCTGTTCTATGGGGCAGAGTGCTAATAATATGAATAATAATTGATTAAGAGTAAATATATGGAACTTCCAGCAAAGTATGATCCTGCCTTGACGGAGGATAAATGGTATGCCTATTGGCTTGAAAACAAGTTTTTCCATTCAGAACCAGATGAGAGAGAGCCTTATACTATAGTGATTCCGCCACCGAATGTGACCGGTATCCTGCATATGGGACACGTGCTGAACAATACATTGAATGATGTGCTTGTCCGCAAGGCAAGAATGGACGGCAAGAATGCCTGCTGGGTACCTGGTACGGACCACGCTTCCATTGCTACTGAGAACAAGGTAGTGCAGAAGCTCGCGGCTGAGGGTATCAAGAAGGAAGATCTCACACGTGAACAGTTTCTTGAGCATGCATGGGAGTGGAAGGAGAAGCATGGCGGCATCATTCTCGGACAGCTGCGCAAGCTCGGTGCATCTTGTGACTGGGACAGAACCAAATTCACAATGGATCCGGAGCTCAGCGAGGCGGTTATCAATACATTCGTATATTTCTATAATAAAGGATATATATACAGGGGAGTCCGAATGGTGAACTGGGATCCTGTAGGTCTGACAGCAGTCAGCGACGAGGAAGTGGTACATAAGGATACTGTCAGCAAATTCTATCATCTGAGATATTTTGTTTCTGACGGAAACGGAAATCCTACCGACAAATACATCATCGTAGCTACAACCCGTCCGGAGACAATTATGGCCGACGCTGCGGTATGTATCAATCCTGATGACGAGCGTTACCATTGGCTCAAGGGACAGAAGGTGCTTATCCCTCTGATCAATAAGGAAATTCCTATCATCGAGGACAGTTATGTAGCTATGGATTTCGGAACAGGCTGTCTTAAGGTAACTCCTGCTCACGATGTAAATGACTACGAGATCGGTAACCGTCATAATCTTCCGGTGCTTGATATAATCGATGATCACGGCCGTCTTAACGAGAAGGCTCAGATTCTTGTCGGTGAGGACCGCTTTGATGCACGCAAGAAGATTGTGACAATGCTTCAGGAGGCAGGAAATCTCGAGAAGATGGAGGATTATACCTCTCCGATCGGTTATTCAGAGAGAACAAATGCTGTCATCGAGCCAAGACTTTCAATGCAGTGGTTCCTTAAGATGGAGGCGCTTGCAAAGGATGCTCTCGAGTCTGTAGAGAGCGGTGCCGTGAAGCTTATCCCAGACAAATATCGCAATACATATCGTCACTGGATGGAAAATGTACGAGACTGGTGTATTTCTCGTCAGCTCTGGTGGGGACAGCGCATCCCTGCATACTATCTCCCTGATGGACAGGTGGTAGTGGCTGCTACTGAAAGTGAAGCTTTAACAAAGGCTCAGGCAATCGATGCCAATATCACAGCTGCAGATCTCCGTCAGGATGAGGATGTGCTTGATACCTGGTTCTCTTCTTGGCTCTGGCCGATCTCTGTGTTCGACACCAATAAGGCCGGACATCCAGAGGCTCAGCCTAACAAGGACCTTGCGTACTATTATCCGACCAACGACCTTGTGACAGGTCCGGATATCCTCTTCTTCTGGGTGGCACGTATGATTATGGCAGGAAACGAGTTCATGAACGATGTTCCTTTCCGCAATGTATATCTTACAGGTATCGTTCGTGACAAGCTCGGACGCAAGATGTCCAAGACCCTCGGTAACTCGCCGGATCCTCTTGATCTTATAGCAAAGTATGGAGCTGACGCAGTCCGTCTTGGAATGCTTCTTTGCAGCTCGGCCGGAAATGACATTCTTTATGATGAGTCTCAGATAGAGCAGGGACGTAACTTCAATAATAAGGTATGGAATGCATTCCGTCTTGTGACAGGATGGAATGTGGATGAGGCGGCTCAGCAGCCTGAGGCATCAGCTGTTGCAGTGAAGTGGTTCGATAACAAGCTCAGCCAGGTGATAGAGACAGTAGAGGATCATTTCAGCAAGTTCCGTATTTCGGATGCGCTTATGGCAATATACAAACTCTTCTGGGATGACTTCTGCGCATGGTATCTTGAGGCAGTGAAGCCGGCTTACGGTGCAGGAATCGACAAGGCTACTTATGAATCGACAATCGGATTCTTCGACTCGCTTCTGAAGATGATTCATCCGATCATGCCTTTCATCACAGAGGAGCTCTGGCAGAATATGGCAGAGCGTAAGGCTGGAGAGACCATCATGAACCAGCGTTATCCACAGGCTAAGCCATACGATGCAGATTTTATCGCTGCATTTGAGATGGCGTGCGAGGCTGTTGCCGGCGTGCGTAATATCCGCCAGAGCAAGAACCTTTCTCCACGTGAGGCCCTTGACCTGAAGATCAAAGGTGCTTTCCCTGCAGAGGTGCTTCCTGTCGTGATGAAGCTGGCTAATGTTACTGTAGCAGAGGCAGAGGGTGATATGTCTGCGGCTCAGAGATTCATGGTAAGGACTGTGGAGATGTTCATTCCTCTTACCGGGCTTATCAATGTCGATGAAGAAATCGCTAAACTCGAAGCCGAGCTTGCATATCAGCAGAAATTCCTTGACAGCGTTCGCAAAAAGCTCTCAAACGAGCGTTTTGTAGCTAATGCACCTGAGGCTGTCGTGGCTGTTGAGCGCAAGAAGGAAGCAGATTCTCTTTCTAAGATAGAAAGTATCACAGCTTCACTCAATGCGCTGAAAAATAACTGATAAAACAAAATTGTTTGCACTGTTGACATTTTTGTTATGTTGAAGTTTGAGCATTTTCTTGATGTCAGATACTATGAAACTGACCAAATGGGTATCGTCCACCACTCGAATTATATAAGGTATTTCGAGTGCGGGCGAGTCGCCATGCTCAAGGATCTGGGGCTTCCGGTCGAAAAGATTGAAGAGGCTGGTGTGATGCTTCCTGTAGTTTCGGTCGATTGCAGATATAAGGTTCCGGCGAAGCTTGGGGAGACATTGAAGGTCATTTCGATTATCGATGAGGTGCCTAGAGCTAAACTTGTCATCAGGAATGAGATCTTCAATCCGGCAGGACAACTTGTCTGTGACGGAACTGTAGTGCTCGGGTTCATCAACTCGGAAACCAGGCGACCGGTCAGATGTCCGGAAACCCTGGTAAAGGTATTTGAAGAAAATTTAAATTTAAACTGATATGATTATTCCACTTGTTTTTAATCTTGGTTTTTGGGAGATTGTAATTATCGCCCTTGTCGTACTTCTTCTCTTTGGTGGCAAGAAGATTCCTGAACTTATGCGTGGACTTGGTAAGGGAGTAAAGAACTTCAAAGAGGGAATTAAGGAAGTCGAGGACGAAGTGAACGAAATCAAGAAGGATATTGACTCTGATAAATAATGACTCCGACCGGTGAGATGACCTTTTGGGATCACTTGGAGGATCTGCGCAAGTGCATTTTCAGGATACTGGGAGTGTTTGCGTTGGCTGTAGTCGTGTTGTTCTTTTTCAAGAACTTTCTGTTTGACCAGCTGATTCTTGCGCCTTCCAAGTCAGATTTCTTTCTGTATCAGCTGCTGGGAGCTGATTTCTCGATGACACTTGTGAACATCGAGGTGGCTGCTCAGTTCCTGATACATATAAGGATAACACTCATATGTGCCTTGATCGTCACTTTTCCTGTCATCATATATGAACTGTGGCGTTTCATCGCGCCGGCTCTTTACGATAATGAAAAAAAGGCAGTCAAAGGAGCATTTGCGTTTGCATCTGTACTGTTTTATATAGGTGTGACAGTAGGGTATGCTCTGGTCTTTCCGTTGATGCTGAACTTTTTTTCCGGTTATCAGGTAAGTCCGGATATTCCCAACACCTTCTCCTTGACATCATACATCTCATTGTTTACTTCTTTGGTACTGACTTTTGGAATTGTCTTTGAGTTCCCGACTGTAGTCGCGGTATTGTCGTCAATGGGCATGCTGACAAAAGAAGGACTTTCGTCATATAGAAAACATGCAATATGTGTGGTTCTCGTTCTTGCAGCAGTAATCACGCCATCCGGTGACCCATTCTCATTGATGGTGGTTTCAGTTCCATTGTATCTGCTGTATGAGTTCAGTATCCTGATATGTCGCAAGAGAGTTCAAAGTATTGAAGAAGAATAAATTATGATATCGATTAACAGTCTTACGGTAGCATACGGAGGATTTGTCCTTCTGAATGATATCAATTTTCATATCAGCGAGAGCGACAAGATCGGCCTTGTAGGAAAGAATGGTGCGGGTAAATCCACCATTCTGAAACTAATATGCGGTATACAGAATCCAACTAATGGAAAGGTGGCGGTTCCGAATGATGTCAAGATAGGCTATCTTCCACAGATCATGGAGCATCATCGTGGCCGTACTGTAATAGATGAGGCTATGACTGCTTTCGCAGATATGTTTGCTTTGGAGGATGAACTGGAGAGGATAACATTGGAACTTGCTGAAAGGCAGGATTACGAGTCTAAGGAGTACCACGATCTGATAGTAAGGATGAACGAGGTGAATGACCGTCTGGCCTATACCCGTTCGGACAATCCTCGTGTACAGGCGGAACGTACTCTTATGGGACTTGGATTCAAATATGAAGAACTGAGCCGCAATACGGAGACATTCAGCCAGGGATGGAATATGCGTATCGAGCTTGCGAAGATACTCCTCTCAAAGCCGGATGTACTTCTGCTTGACGAGCCGACCAATCATCTTGATATCGAGTCCATAGAGTGGCTTGAAGGTTATCTTAAGGATTACCGTGGTTCACTGGTTCTTATTTCCCACGATAGAAAGTTCCTGGATAATGTGACCAACAGGACAGTGGAGATCATGCTCGGCAGGATTCACGATTATAAGGTTCCGTATAGTAAGTATCTGGAGCTCAGGAAGGAACGCCTCGAACAGCAGCGTGCCGCCTTCGAGAATCAGCAGAGAATGATCGAGAAGACCGAGGAATTCATCGAGCGTTTCAGATACAAACCGACAAAGTCCAATCAGGTGCAGTCGCGCGTGAAACAGCTGGAGAAGCTTGAAAGGATCGAGGTGGATCTGGAAGATAAGTCCGCATTGGCCGTGAAGTTTCCGCCAGCTCCACGTTCAGGTGATATTGCTTACAAGTCAGTCGATATGAGAGTAGGATACGGTACCAAGGTGGTGTTTGACGATGCTCAGATCGAGGTGCGCAGGGGAGAAAAGGTGGCCCTGGTGGGAAGAAACGGTGAAGGTAAGACTACCTTGATGCGTGTGATAATGAATGAGTTGGATCCAATGGCAGGCGAGTCCAAGATAGGATACAATGTCAGCATTGGATATTATGCTCAGAATCAGGAAGATATTCTTGATAAGGAAGATACGGTTTTCGGCACATTGGACAGAATAGCAGTAGGAGATATTCGTCTGAAACTCCGTGATATCCTGGGTGCTTTTCTTTTCAAGGGTGAAGATATTGATAAGAAGGTGGCGGTATTGAGCGGTGGAGAGAGGGCTCGACTGGCAATGGCAAAGCTGATCCTTAAGCCATATAATCTCCTGGCTCTTGACGAGCCTACGAACCATATGGATATCCGTTCCAAGGATATACTCAAGCAAGCTTTGAAAGCTTATGATGGAACGCTTATCATAGTTTCTCACGACCGAGACTTCTTAGATGGGCTGGTGGATAAATTGTATGAGTTCAGAGATGGAAAGGTGAAGGAACATCTTGGAGGAGTTCAGGAATTCCTGGAGAGAAGAAAACTTGAGAATCTGAGTGAGCTGGAAAGGCACAATAAGCCGGTGGTTGAAGAGAAGCCTGCAGAGGTGGTCCAGAAGAAGGAAGAAGCTAAGCAGGAGTATCAAGCTAAGAAATTTGTATCTAAAGAAGAACGTAAGATAAGAAATCGTATCTCATTCTTGGAGAAGGGGATAGAGTCGATTGAGGCTAAGATGGCAGAGATTGAGGCAGTGCTGGCTGATCCGAAAGAAGGAGATGATATTATAGAGCTGACCAGGGCTTATCTTGAAAACAAGCGAGAGTTGGATTTCAAGATGGAGGAATGGGAAAAATTGAATGAACAATTAGAGCAATAGCTATGGAAGAAAAGAAAATGCAGTATCTGTTCGGAATGCATCCAGTACTGGAAGCAGTGAAGGCAGGAAAGAAGTTTGATAAGGTTCTTTTGAAGCAGGGGCTTGAGGGCGCTCAGTTCAGAGAGTTGCTTGAACTCTTGAAGGAGAATGAGATTCCTTTCCAGTTTGTACCTGGTGAAAGACTGAACAAGGCTGTGCGAGGATCGCATCAGGGAGTTCTTGCTTATATTTCCCAGATCGATTATGTCGATATCGAAGATCTTGTAAATACGGCACTCGCACGTAGTGAAAATCCTCTTCTCGTTATTCTTGACGGAGTAAGCGATGTCAGAAACCTTGGTGCTATTGCCAGAAGTCTGGAGTGTGCCGGTGGGCATGGTATCATTGTCCCGGCAAAGGGAGGAGCAGCAATAAATGCCGATGCAGTCAAGGCTTCAGCTGGTGCTTTGATGAGAATCGATACATGCAAGGTTTCAAATCTTCGTGTAGCTGCATATTATCTGAAGCAGAGCGGTTTCAGACTTGTAGCTGCTACTGAAAAGACTGACAGACTCATTTATGATGTGGATATGACAGGTCCGGTGGCTATAATTATGGGATCTGAAGGTAAGGGAATTTCTCAGACTATGCTCGACCTTGCAGATGACAAAGCAGCGATTCCAATGTCTGGTGAAATCACTTCACTTAATGTATCCGTTGCTTCAGCTGTACTTATGTATGAAGCTGTAAGACAGAGAATTGTAAAATAATTTTTTTTGATGTTCGTTCTGGATTCACACTGTGATACACCCTCTCAGATTCTACGTCTGAGGGATATATCCATTGATAATCCCTATGCTCATGTGGACATCCCGAAACTTAGAAGAGGTGGTGTCGATGGAGTGTTTTTCGCGCTTTATGTGCCTGCTGCGATGGACGCTGACCCGTCTGCAGCGAGAGCATATGCTTACAGGATGCTGGATGGAGTGCATAATGCGTTAGAAAATAACCCTGATGCTGTCATCACTACATCCGTACCTCAGGCTCTGGACAATAAGTCCAAAGGCCTCCTGTCCGTATTCATCGGCCTTGAGAATGGTGCTGCAATAGGTGAGTCCTTGGATGAACTCAGAAGATTCTATGAAGCAGGAGTCAGATATGTCACCCTATGTCATTCAGGTAACAATCAGATCTGTGACTCCTGTGCTCCAAAGCTCAAGCGCTGGAATGGTCTGAGCCCTTTCGGTAAGGAAGTAGTGGCAGAAATGAATCGTCTGGGAATGCTGATAGATGTTTCCCATATTTCTGATGATGCATTTTACGATGTTATCAGACTCTCATCCAAGCCTGTGGTGGCTACGCATTCATGCTGCAGGGCATTGGCCGACCATCCTCGCAATCTTACTGATGATATGATCAGGAAGATTGCCGATAAAGGGGGAGTGATACAGGTCAACTTCTATCCGGTCTTTCTTGATTCAGATTTCAGGACAGTATTGAATGATTCCGGAATAATGGAGAGAGGGGAGCCTATTGAGAGTGAATTCATTGCCGATCCTTCGGATCTTCAGAAGAGAGCCGCCTGGAATGCTGTTCAGGATGAACTGAGTGCTCTTGAACGTCCGTCATACAAGAAAATAGTCGATCATATCGATCATATTGTAGGATTAGTCGGTATTGATTATGTCGGACTTGGATCTGACTTTGACGGTATAGAGGTAGCTCCGGATGGAATGGAGGACATTTCAAGATTCTATCTCGTTTTCGATGAGATGCGTTCAAGAGGATATTCTGAATCCGATATTGAAAAGGTGGCTTCTGGAAATTTCTTCCGCGTGATGCAAGCTTGTCAATGATGGTGTTTCCTTGTTTGCTGGTGTGCGACGATAAAGGTAACTGTCACCATTATTATGCTGATACCGGCTATTGTACGGACTCCCAGATGTTCATTCAGGAATAAAACTCCCAATACTACAGCTGTCAGAGGCTGAAGTGCTCCCAGGATAGATGTCATAGTCGGTCCTATTCTTCTTACAGCCTTTACTCCGGTGAAATTAGAAACCATTGTTGACCATAATCCCAGTCCGGCAATGTAGCCCCATAATCTGATGTCAGAGACAAATGTAATCCTGCCATCAAAAATATATCCGCATATGATGAAATAGACAGCACTCAGCAGCATTATCCAGGTAGTGAGCTTCACGACTTCGATCTTGTCTGCCTTTACCTGTTTCATCAATATATAGTATGCTGCAAAAGAGAATGCAGATATTATCGAACAGGTCAGTCCCAATGCGGTATTTCCATCCTCCACTTTAAGACCGTCTCCAGATGCGAGAAGATATACTCCGAATATGGATATCAGAATGGAGATGATATTGACCAGTGATCTTCTTTCACCAAAGAAGAGCATCATGCAGGCAGCTACGACTACCGGGTACATGAAGTTAATTGTCGATGCAATTCCGCTGGCAATATTTGCATAACCCAGCAGGAGAGTGATGGAGGTTATCGATCTTAGAAGACTGAGCACGATTACCTTCCATGCTTCATCAAATGATGCAAGTCTGAGAGTCTTTCCCTTCGATGCAGCATATATCATAAGTACGATCGCAGCTACTGCCCAGCGGTATGAAAGCACATCAAAATTACTTAGTCCAGCAGCTAATAGACCAAGGCTGAAGAGAGGGGAGAATCCGAAGGAGCACGATGAAATTATGGCATAGAAAACGCCATTCAGTGTAATCCTTTTCTTCTTTTTTACATATCTTGAGTGTGCTATCTCCATTTAATGCGTATTTGTTGCTAAAGTATTGAAAGATAATCTATTAGTGTGTATTATAAGGCGGTCTTATTGTTTACAAAATTTATGAAACAAAAATGTTATTAGCTTAAACAAAAATGTTTTATCTATTAATATTCAATTATTTAAGCTCGTTTACAATTTTTACTCTCAAATAGTTCAGGGCAGTCGAAGCAAAGCGTTCGATATTGCGTTTTCTGTTGCTTCTGAAGGTAGCACAGAAGGTCTCTGTGCCCTTCTCTGAGCTTACTCCTATCCATACAAGACCGACCGGCTTCTCGTCAGTTCCGCCGCCTGGGCCTGCAATTCCGGAGGTAGCCACAGAGTAGTCGCTGCCTGTAAGTTTCCTTACCCCTTCAGCCATCGCAGTTACGCACTGGCTGCTTACAGCTCCGTATCTGGAAATGATTTCCTCGGGTACTCCCAGAACACCTGTCTTTACACTGTTAGCATACGATGTGACAGAACCGAGGAAGTATGCTGATGAACCGGCAATGGATGTGATAAGTGCGGATATTGTTCCTCCTGTGCAGGATTCGGCGGTGGAAAGAGTCTTGCCATTTTCTGCCAATATACGTCCGATGCAGTTCTCGAGGGTATCGTCCTGCTCAGAGTAGATAATATCGCCTAAAATGCCTTTTAATGATGTAATTTCAGCATCGATTCTCTTTTCCGCATCCTCTTTTCTGCCTCCGTAGATGGAAAGTCTCAGTCTGACTCCCGTAAGAGGATTAGGAAGGTACGCCAGATGCATATCCTCAGGGAGATTGTCCTCCCATTCTTCAATCATTTTTGCCAATGCAGATTCCGCCATTCCGTATGTCATCACGGTACGGTGGTAAATATCTGATAGTGAATGATGTGACCTTATATCTTCAATGATGTCAGGAAGTGCACCAATGGCTTCAAAAGGTACTCCTGGAAGTGAATATAGGGTGGATTGGTGTCCGAACTTCTTATCTTCGAATCTGAATACCATAATCGGGGCAGTACCGAGGCGGTTAGGTATCACTTCGCAAGTCTCAGGAACAGAAGCCTGTGCAAGATTGATATCCAGCACATCCAATCCTCTGGCACTCAGTATATTATGTATGATTTCAAGCTGTCTTTCATCTGTCTTGCAGGCAGTGGATCCGGACAGTTCGGCAAGAGCATTTTTGGTAATATCGTCCTTTGTAGGGCCCAGACCTCCGGTAACGATGACAATATCGTTCTCTCTCAGTTCTTGAGTAAGAGTGCCGATAATGCAATTACGATCGTCACCGATAGATACCATTCTGGCTACCTTTACACCTATCTCATTGAGAGCCAGTGATATATTTGATGAATTGGTGTCAACGATCTGTCCGATAAGGATCTCGTCGCCTATTGTGCAGATGGATGCCTTGATCATTTAACGTCGTTTTCGAGATATTTGATGATATTCTTAACCAGGGCAGGACCTTCGAAAATGAATCCGGAATAGATCTCTACAAGAGAGGCGCCGGCATCAAGCATAGCCTTAGCCTGTTCTCCAGACATGATTCCACCAACTCCGATGATCGGAAGCTTTCCTTCGGATCTGCTATGGACATATTTGACGAGTTCAAGATTCTTCTTATGTACAGGTGCACCGGACATTCCGCCGTTGCCGATAGCTTCGATCTTTTCCTTGCTTATGCTGGTGATGCCCTCTCGGCTTCTTGTAGTGTTTCCGGCCACAATACCGTCGATTCCGGAACGGAGGCAGTAGTCAATGATCTCATCGAGCTGCTGATGAGCAAGATCAGGGGAGACCTTCAGGAGAATCGGCTTGTATTTGTCGTAATACATGCGGAGCTCAAGAAGCTTGTCAACAATTTCTCCAAGGAACGATATATCCTGTAATGCGGTGAGTCCCACTACATTAGGGCAAGAAACATTTACTACGAACATATCTACGAAGTCATAAAGCAGCCCGAATGACTTCTCGTAATCCTTCGCTGCATCTTCGTTGATGCTGGTTGTATTCTTTGAAATATTTGCAGCTACGATCACATTCGGGCGGACTTTCTTAAGGTGTTCGACTGCATTCTTCACACCTTTATTATTAATGCCGAATCTGTTGATGATAGCCTTATCTCCCGGAAGTCTGAAGCATCTTGGCTTAGGATTTCCGTCTTGCGGCAGCGGTGTCAAAGAGCCTATTTCAACAAATCCGAAACCGAAGTTCGCCATATCGTTGTAATATTCTCCGTTTTTATCCAAACCACCGGCCAGGCCCACCGGATTCGGGAATCTGATTCCGAAAACTTCTTTTTCAAGACCAGGTGAATCTTTCTTGTATATCGCTCTTATTATTGAATGAGCAAAAGGAATATACCTGAGAGCTGACAGGAATCTGAAAAGAATATTATGTGCCGTTTCTGGATTGAATCTGAACAAAACGGGCTTTAAGAAATGTTTATACATAGGCTTTGTTTCTAATTAAGGCAAATATACTAAAAAAGTACCGCTAATGCAGTACTTTTCTACATTTCCTGAAAAGTTCCATCGTCAAAAAGTACGATGATTTTAGATACTTTTCGCTGAACTTTAGGTAATTGAATAGCATTATCTAAACTATTTATTTCACTCGTGGATGGCTCAGGAACAGGCAATATGTCCTCATGTATGAAATCAGGGATTCTCGGCGATGGTTCAGACTCGAAAGTAGGGAAAAGCTGACCTTCTTCCTGAGGCTCTTCTTTAGGTGATCCGATGTCCTTATACATTTTACCTTTTCCGAAAATCAGCCATTCGATATTCAGGCGAGGGTATTTAGCCATCATTGCTTTTATGAAATCAAAACCTGGATTGTTTCTGCCGGACAATACATGTGATACGCTGGCGCGGACTACATTGAGATTGTCAGCAAACTGTGCCTGGGTGATGTTTTCTGCTGCGAGAAACTGTTTTAATCTGCTATTCATCCTTGTTTACATTGATGTTACAAATGTAGCAAACAATTTTTGAAATAGCAAGATGTATTTTGATTTAGATTTGTAACCTATAGGGTAGGGATGTATACAGAGTGGTTACAAATAACTTTAAGTATAACTATATAAATAGCTGAATATAAAAGCTATATAATTTAAGTATTTTCGGAAAATGGGCCAATTTGAGCCAAATCTGGCACATTTGATAATATGTACAATAGTTATCGGTATAATAACTATAGATAAATGATAGTAAAACACTGAGTATTAGCAATATAAGTATATATAATATTTATCCATAAGAAATAATTATATTACAAATATAAAATTTACATACTGTTAAGTGAATTTCCAGGACTGACGCAGGGAGCGTTACAAATGTAGCGCCATTGTAAACATATGTATGCTCCATTCGTGAGTTACATATGTTACTTCAAACCGATTTCATTTTTCATAAGTAAATGACTAAATTTGCCTAAATTTAAATATGGTGACAAGTATGATTCCTGAGATTAGAATTGAAGATTTCAACTATATACTCCCTGACGAACGTATAGCGAAGTATCCTCTGCCCCAAAGAGATTCTTCCAAGCTTCTGATATATAAAGATGATAATGTATCAGAATCCTCTTTCTCACTCCTTCCTGCTGAACTTCCGGAAAATTCTTTGATGATCTTCAATGATACGAAGGTTGTTCCTGCAAGACTCCATTTCCAGAGGTCTTCCGGTGCACATATCGAGATATTCTGTCTGGAACCTGTACTTCCTGAAGAATATGTCAGCAGTTTTGCCACCACGGACAAATGCAGATGGAAATGCATTGTTGGAAATATCAAGAGATGGAAGAATGATACACTATCATTATATAATTTCTTGAATGATAGCGATATAGCTATTATGAATCTTAAGGCGGATCTTGTAGAAAGAGTTGGCGAGACTTCTATTGTAGAGTTTACATGGGACAATAAGGCTCCATTTTCGAAGGTTCTTGAAGTCTGTGGCTCAATTCCAATTCCTCCATATTTGAACCGTGATACGGAAGAGGTCGATCTGGAACGTTATCAGACCCTATATGCACGATTCAGAGGTTCTGTAGCAGCTCCGACAGCCGGCCTACATTTTACAGATACGGTTCTGGAATCTATCAGAAGGAAAAACATCATTACAGATACAGTCTGCCTTCACGTAGGTGCCGGAACATTCCTGCCTGTCAAGAGTTCGCTCGTTTCAGAGCATACAATGCATAGGGAACCGTTTGTAGTAACTCTGTCCTTACTGGAGAGATTGCTTGAAAACAAGGGTAAAGTCGTGGCTGTGGGTACTACTTCAGTCCGCACCTTAGAGTCCTTATATTATATAGGTGTAAGCTGTATCGAGTCTGGCCAGCCTTCGGATGTGAACCAATGGGATCCGTATTCAAGGGAATATACATATTCTCTGGAGCAATCGATTTCTGCTATTATCAAGTATTTGAAGGATAATAATAAGTCGCAGTTGAGTCTTGGAACCAGAATCATTATTGTTCCTGGCTTCCGCTTCCGCATAGTAGATGTACTCGTGACGAATTTCCATCAGCCTCAGAGCACTCTTCTTCTCCTTATATCGGCGTTTGTGGACGGTGATTGGAAAAAGATTTATAATTACGCCCTTGGGCACGATTTCCGCTTCCTCAGCTATGGTGACAGTTCGGTTTTATTCCGAAAATAAGCCGGATTACATTAAAGTGCGGCTTGCAGTTTTGTAAAAAGATTTTAAATTTGCAAATTGTACTAATCTTACACTTTTGAACGATGATTGATTTATCAGAATTTGAGAGCATCAGTCCATATACGGATGCAGAAGCAGCAGAAGCGCTCAGCAAATTGGCGGAGTTCCCTTTGCTTTCTCGTGTATCTCAGCAGTTTTTCCCGGAAGAATCTCCGGAATTTTTGAAGAATCTTCTTAAAAGCATAAAGACGATAGATGAATTCCAGGTACTTGTGATGAGCAAGTTTGTCCGTTGGGTCCTTGAGCATACAGCCAAGAACTTTTCTTATGACGGTATTTCCAATATTGATCCGTCCAAGAGGTTTCTTGCTTTGTCAAATCACAGGGACATCATTCTGGATCCGGCTATTTTCCAGCTTGTCCTATTCAATAACGGCATTCCGATGACTGAAATTGCGGTAGGAGATAATCTTATCACGAACAAGACCATTGAATACCTTATCAGGTCCAACCGTATGATCAAGGTGGTCAGAGGAATTACAGCACGTGAACTTTATCTGTCTTCGCAGCTCTTGTCGAGGTACATTCGTCTTAATATCACTGAGCAGCGCAGTTCTATCTGGCTTGCACAGAGACAGGGCCGTACCAAGAACGGTTACGATGTGACTGAGCAGGGTCTGCTCAAGATGCTTGATATGAGCGGAGGCGGTGATTTCCAGAAGAATTACGAAGAGCTTAACATCATTCCGATGAGTATTTCTTATGAGTATGAACCTTGCGATATTCTTAAGGCACGTGAACTTGTCATCTCGCGTAAGCATAAGTATGTCAAGGCTGAGGGTGAAGACTTCAACAGCATTATGGTCGGAATCATGAGTCCGAAGGGAAATATACATCTGAATATCGGTAAGCCACTTACAGCAGAAGAGATCGCAGAGGCAGCTCAATGTGATAAGAATGACCGCTATCAGAAGATAAGACATGCTGTGGATCTGAGAGTTATCGAAGGATACAAGCTTTGGAAGAACAATTATATTGCGTACGACATTGCGAACCATTCATATAAATATTCTGATATGTATGATCGTGCCGATATAGAGCAGTTCGTGGCATATATGGAACAGAAGCTTGATACAGTCGAACCGGAAATAAACCGTGAGGATCTCAGGAGAATCTTCCTCGACATATACGCAAATCCGGTTGTCACCAAAGAATTATTGGCAACAGAAAAGGCGACAGGAGCTATATTACTGTAAAAATTAAAAAATCCGACATACTGTCGGATTTTTTTTGTTTTATATTGAGTTTTAATTGGGGAAACAAAAATGTTAATAGTGATAACAAAAATGTTATATGTATATTTCCCAAAAATTTGGCTAAAATCAGAGGTTTGCTATCAGGTACCACATATATCCTGCTTCAGCCAAAATGAAAATGGCACCTTCGTATCTGTCAAGCTCCTTCTTCTTGAAGAGATAGGCACTCGCCATGATAAAGAAGGCTCCTGCCAATAAGACTCCCAAATCTACATAAGACATTCCGCTGAATGAAAGAGGATGAATAAGTGCTGCACCTCCAAGAATCAGAAGTATGTTGGAGATATTGGAGCCCAGAACATTTCCAAGAGCAAGCTGTCCACGTCCTTTGAGAGCTGCGACCACGCAGGTGGCAAGTTCCGGCATTGATGTTCCGGCTGCCATCACAGTAATTGCAATGAATTTATCAGAAACTCCGAATGCCTTGGCAAGTTCGGTAGCAGCATTGACAAATACTCTACCTCCGAAGATCAATCCAGCAAGACCTATAATAATAAGGATGGCCGAGATGCCTATCTTGTATTCCTTTATACCGTCTCCGTCCGAATCTCCGCTGTCTGAACGGAAAGAACTCCATAAATACCAGACAAAGATCAGAAGAAGTATGGCTCCGTCTATGCGGCTGAGCTGATCTGCACCTATTCCGAATATGCTGAAGTTCAGTCCGAGGATGATAAGGAGAGTGGTGACTATAATATTTAAAGGTATATCCTTTTTCAGATTGCTTTTAGTTATGGCCAAAGGAGCGATCAGCGCAGTCACTCCAAGAATCGTCAGAGTGTTGAAAATATTCGATCCTACAATATTACCTACTGCCATATCTGCCTTGCCTTGAAAAGCAGACATGAAGCTGACCACCATTTCAGGTGATGAGGTACCGATTCCCACAATGGTAAGGCCAATTACAAATTCACTGATACCGAATCTTTTGGCAATGCTTGACGAACCGTCCACAAGCCAGTTGGCTCCAAGGAGTATGAGCACGAGTCCGCCTATAAGAAATGCAATCTGTAGTAACATATTTATACATCTGTTAATTTGACGATCAAAAGTATGCAAAGATATTAAATACTATTCTAAAAACATTATATTTGTCTTTTACAGCTAAAAGATATGATAATGAAACATATTATAACATTCCTGTCTGCTTTTCTGCTGAGTATTTCCGCTTTCAGTAATACTTCCACGACAGTTTTCTACCGTATCAGACTTGACCAGGATATTGATCCATCGTCACAGCGCCTTGTGACAATGGGACTTGATAAAGCACGTGAAGCTCAGGCGGATTATATAATTCTGGATCTGGATACTTATGGCGGGGCTGTAAATGCAGCAGACAGTATCAGGTCTGCGATTCTCAGATATGAAAAGCCTGTCATAGCTTTCGTCAATATGCAGGCTGCCTCTGCCGGTGCACTTATCAGCATTGCCTGCGATTCGATATATATGAAGACAGGAAGTTCAATAGGTGCTGCTACAGTAGTAAACCAGACCGGTGAGGTGATGCCGGATAAGTATCAGTCGTTCATGCGTGGAATGATGCGTGCTACAGCTGAGGCTACTGGAAGAGATCCTCATATTGCGGAGTCGATGACTGATACGTCCAATGTCCTCAGCCTGACACCGACAGAAGCAATGGCAGTAGGATTTTGTGAGGGAATCTGCGAAAATGAATATGAAGTAGCGGAGAAGATAGCTGGTGGTAATGAGTTTGTAATCAGGAATATGGAAGAGGATATGACTTGGCTTGACAAGTTGATTCAGTTCCTGTTGAATCCACTGCTTCAATCCATATTTATGATGATGATCATAGGTGGAATATTTGTAGAGATCAGGACTCCTGGCATTGGACTTCCATTGGTGACAGCAATAGTAGGAGCCCTTCTATATTTCGCACCTGCATACATCGGGCATCTTGCCCAATCTTGGGAAATCCTTCTTTTTGTCATAGGTCTTATTCTGATAGCGGTAGAGATATTTGTCCTTCCTGGATTCGGAGTGTGTGGAATTTCGGGAATCATTGCTATAGTGGTGGCACTGGCGTTTTCAATGGTGGACAATATCGAGCTTTTCCATTGGGATGGCACCTTGAATCTCAGACCGATAATACAGCCGCTTGGAATAGTGGTTCTTTCAGCAACAGCTGCTATATTCGGATCAGTATGGATTGTTCGCAAGTTATATGATACAAGATCGTTCGACCATATTGCCCTCAGGCAGGAAATGAAGTCCGAGGATGGTTTCACTGGTGTCGTTTCCGGACTGGAAGATCTTATAGGACAAGAGGTTACCGTGTTTACTGATATGCGTCCTGGAGGTAAGGTAATCACCTCGGACGGACATATCCATGAAGCGACACTTAAATTCGGAGGTTTCGTATCCAAGGGGGAAATCCTGAAGGTAGTATCTGCTGAGCAAGGCAGACTCTATTGCGAGAAATGATAAAATAAAAAACCGACATTTCTGTCGGTTTTTTATGTGACTTTATTTTCGTTTCAAAGCTACCACATTCTCGACGTGATGTGTATGCGGGAACATATCTACCGGACGGACAGCTGTAATCACATAATCCTTGCAGAGGATCTCCAGGTCACGTGCCTGTGAGGCCGGATTGCAGCTTACATATACCATGCGGTCTGGAGCGGCATTCAATATGACCTGAGCTACATCAGGGTGGATACCTGCTCTTGGCGGGTCGAGAATGATGACATCCGGACGACCGTGCTCCTGAACAAATTCATCAGTCAGAATGTCCTTCATATCACCAGCAAAGAAGTCACAGTTAGTGATTCCGTTATTCTCAGCATTGATTCTTGCATCCTCGATCGCTTCAGGAACATATTCGATACCAATGACTTTTGATGCCTGGCGGGATACGAACTGAGCGATGGTACCTGTACCTGTATAAAGGTCATATACCACTTCAGATCCAGTAAGCTGAGCATATTCGCGTGCCACGCTGTAGAGCTTGTAGGCCTGCTTTGTATTGGTCTGATAGAATGACTTAGGTCCGATCTTGAACTTCAGTCCTTCCATATATTCATAGATGGCATCTTCGCCCTTGTAAAGATGGCAGTCCTGATCTGCAATGGAATCATTGGCCTTGCCGTTTATTACATAATAGAGAGAAGTGATCTGTGGGAATCTTTCTGCTACAGCATCCAGAAGGGCAGTGCGTGCCTCTGCATCTTCATGATAGAAGCAGAGAATGAGCATTACGTTTCCGGCCTCGGTAGTACGGATGAACATATTTCTGAGGAATCCCTCGTGTTCGCGGATGTTGAAGAATGTAAGTCCGTGATTCAGAGCATATTCCTTGATAAAAAGACGGATCTCGTTAGATGGTTCCGGCTGAAGGTAGCAGTGCTCGATGTCGAGAACTTTGTCAAAGAAGCGTCCTACATGGAAGCCAAGACCATATTTTTCCTGTACGCTGAGCGATTCTGCATCCTCATTTTCAAAGATCCAGCGACGCTGTGAGAATGTGAATTCCAGCTTGTTACGATAGTATGTGGTCTCGTCCGAAGGAACGATAGGGGTGATTTCAGGAACGTCAAGATGACCTATGCGGACCAGCTGGTCATAAACCTGCTGCTGCTTGGCTTCAAGCTGCATCTGATAGGGAAGTGGCTGCCATTTGCATCCTCCACATACGCCGAAATGCTTGCAGAAAGGTTCGAGACGATGCTCTGAAGGTTTTACCATACGGAGGATGAATCCCTCCATATAGTTCTTCTTCTTCTTTGTGACCTTTACATCTACAATGTCTCCAGGAACAGCAAACTGCACAAAAAGTACAGTGCCGTCGATTCTTGCAATTGCCTTGCCTTCAGCTGCAACTGATTCTATTACAACATTTTCTAAAATAATATCCTGCTTCTTTCTAGCCATAGTATTCGCATTATATAAATACAGCCTCGTATCTTACGAGGTACGAGGCTGCAAAAATATCAAATAATCGTGAGATTAGGAAATCCTGTTCTGGGTTTTATGCAGAGTCTGGGAGATGTTGATCAAAAAGTCACCCATTGTTTCCAACTGTGATACTATATCCATATAATATACGCTGGTCTGGTAATTCTTGCGATTGCTTTCAATGCTTTCGATCTCTTCGTCTCTGAGATTGTTTCTAAGGTAATTGATCCTTTCCTCTGCTGCATATGCGTTAGAGATTTCCTCGAGTTTACCATCGAATGCCTGGGTCAGGTTGGTGATCATCACGCGATATGCATTGTCCACGAGGTCTATCATTGCATTGAGCTTCTTGACAGTGTCTCCGTCAAAAGTCTTGTTGTGGATATTTCGGCGTGAGAGTATGCGGCTGATGCTTTCTCCCGAATCTCCAAGAGACTCAAGTTCTCCGATGATCTTATATATTGCCTTGATTTTCAGCGATGTTCTGGCACTGATTTCTTCTGTAGAGACTGCATTGAGGAATGTAGCGATCTCATATTCGATTCTGTCAGAGATTTCTTCGTATTTCACGAGCTTGCCGCGAAGTTCCTCGAATTTATCCGGATTGCTTTCATTGATGGCAGCTCTTACATAACCCAGACCGTTTCTTGAGATATTGGCAAAATGTATTACCTCCTTGAAAGCCTGCTCTGTAGAGAGTTCCGGAGTTGCCAGATGTCCAGCCTCGATATATTTGAGTCTGAAAGGTTTTTCGTCCTTGCTTTCCTTTTCCTTGACCATCTTTGTCACGATCTTGGCGATCAGGCCAGTGAACCATATAAGGATCAATGTGTTGATGGTATTGAACAGGGTGTGGAGCATTGAAAGACCGTAAAGTGCTGATGTACTTTCACTTCCGGTCGCTGAAGTGACCACGAAAGCGGGATCGGCAGGATTCGGCAAGCCCATTATTTCGATAAGTTTACCGACAAGGGCAAGGAATGGCCTGAACAATATCAGCGCCCAGATAACTCCGAATACATTGAATATCGTATGTGAAAGTGCAGCTCTTTTTGCAGAGGCATTGCCGACCGAAGCGGCTATGTTTGCTGTGATCGTCGTACCGATGTTTTCTCCAAGAACCATCGCACAGCCCATAGGGAAGGGGATCCATCCCATGCTGAGCATTATCAGCGTAATGGCCATTGTGGCAGAAGAGGACTGAAGGATAAGTGTCAATACTGTACCGAAGCCAAGGAATATAAGCACAGACCAGAATCCATATCCTGACCATTGGGTCACGAATTCCAGAACCTGCGGAGTCTGCTTGAGATCCGGAACGGATTCCTTCATGAATGAAAGTCCAAGGAAGAGCAATGCAAATCCTACAATCAGTTCGCCGATATTTCTGTTCTGGTTTTTCTTAGAATTGGAGAATAGGAATCCCAGAAGCATCATAGGAACTGCAAGGATAGATATGTCGGCCTTGAATCCAAGAAGAGAAACCATCCACGCAGTTATGGTGGTTCCGATATTGGCTCCCATGATCACTCCGATCGCTTGTACAAGAGTAAGAAGTCCTGCATTTACGAAACTTACCACCATGACAGTAGTAGCTGATGATGACTGGATCAATGCGGTTATACCGACACCGGTAGCAACTCGCTTGAACGGATTCGACGTCATGGCTGAAAGAAAACCTCTGAGTCTTTCACCGGCTGCTTTCTGAAGTCCGGAACTCATAAGGTTCATTCCGTAAAGGAACATACCGAGAGCACCTAATAGGCTGAAAATGTCTAAAATACTCATCGTCTAAGTCTGGTTATATTAAATTTAATTTCATGGTGCAAAATTATTGTCTGGCAGATGCATATACAATTAAATCACATTAAATATTTGTTAAAAGGGGATTTGTCTGTATAGCCAAGTTAACATAATATAAATTGTATAACTAACATTGCCGAGAGGGGAGATTCGAAAAAGATGGCTGTACATTATATTTCTCACTCATTTGGATTTTATAGTCAGAACTTGTAATTTTACGCATATAAAGCAGAATGTATATCTGTGAGAAGCCATATGTTCAGTAAGATTCTATAAAAGCAGTCAATACATGAAGACTATTCTAAAAGATTTTCTGGATATCGAGTTCCGACCTACGATGAAACAGCTTGGCTACCGTAAGTCTGGAGGCCTATTCCATAGACAGGACGGAAGTTTTCTCTACACCATCGAGTTCTTCACTCCCCCTTCTGCTGACACAGATGACGAATTCATAATTTCAGCAAGCATATTTTCGTTTGATATAGCAGATGTGATCGGATATTTATCAAACTCTAAGGCCCCAAAAGATTTACATTTGAGCCATTACAGTTTGTATCATAAGGACATAGTTGATTTGAATGCCGATAGTTCGATATCTATCAGTGAATATGACAGGAGTCTGCTGGCTGCCTTCATCAGAAAGGCGTTAATCAATCTCGACGACTTCTTCAAATCCATTTCAGAGATTGACACTTTACTTCAATGTGTACTTGAAAATGGCTCAGGTCGTCAGCCATTTTTCAGTGACTACATTATCAAATTCGCCCTTATTACCAAAAGATGGGAATATGCTGATGAACTGATCCGTAGAGAACAGGAAAGAAGGAAAGACTGGAGCATTTCACCTCTTTTGGTAGAGAAATATAAGGAACTTTCTCAAGGAGATACAGGTCATAGAGGCTTTTCGGTTTCGTGGGACAGCAGCCTGTTAGGAAGACGTGCCATGCCGCAAGGGGTGAAAATACTTACAAAGGAATGGGATGAGCATATGTCAAAGTATGCCAGAACAGACTTATTGTATCAGGAAAATCAGAGTTTGATATTTGACAATATACCGGAAAACATCGAAGGAGTCCTGGATTATAAAGATGACTACTCTTGGGACTTCATTAGTGCTTATTATATAAGGCCTGGAATGGTGGCTGCCGTCAGTTCAAAGGTAAAGGATATTCTTGAAGAAATGAATGTTTCCAAAGAAGAATACGCCCTTATTCCGATCCGGATACATGGTTCCGACACCATTTACTATCTGCTTTTCATCAAGTCTATAGGACATATTGAAATTGACTTCAGAAACTCATTGTATCAGAGTATAATCGGTCATAAGAACCGGAAATTTGCATCGTATTCCGACTTCTCTGAATCTATAGACAGTCATGTCATTGCGTATCCCGTTCTTCCGCAGAAATATGCAGATCGTGATCTGATATACATACAGGATGGCAGGGAAACATATATATCAGAGCGGCTTATCAAAGCCTTCAAAGAAGCTGGTATAAAGGGAATAGAATTCAATGCTACAGGTTCATTGAGATTCATTCAGACTGATGTATAAAAGATAATTTGTGGGTGATTTTAACATGAGAGGCGTGAAAACGGAAGTTTTTATGTAAGTTTGTATTTTAAACATCAGAGCATGACAAGCCCGGACAAGCATATAGACTTCGATGACCTGTTCAGATACAACTACAGGCCTCTATGTCTGTATGCACTGCACTATCTCCAGGATGTGGATCTTTCTGAAGATATTGTCCAGGAAAGTTATACCGCTTTATGGGAGAAATTACAGGAAGGAACTCATGTCCTGAATCGTAAGTCCTATTTATATATGATGGTCAGGAATCGTTGTCTGGACCATTTACGCAAGAAGGGGCTCCCGACAGAATCCCTTAAACCATATGATACCTACGGAATCATCGATGAGGATGATGCTCAGGAGCGTTCGCTGACCGAGGCACGTTTATGGACAGCCATAGATAATCTCCCGGAGAAATGTCGTGAAGTATTTATCTTGAGCAAACGCGACGGTCTCAAATACGAAGAGATTGCGCAGGAGCTGGGGTTGTCGATAAACACTGTCCGCAATCAGATCAGCAAAGCTCTCAAGTTGATCAAAGATGGTGCTGTAAAAATTTTTACATTTTTATTCTGCTGACAATAGTACTTTTTCAAAACACTTCCGTCTTAATGTCGGATTAACGGAATCTTAAATCTAATTATGTCAGACTTTGAGGATAGACACATGGACTTCGTCCTGAAGCATTATCAGGAAGGCAAGTTCGATACTCAGAAGGCTATAAAGCGCTTCAATGAGGCCCACGGCATCGTGCATAGGCCTAGCAGACGCGTCCTGCCTTGGGTGTCAGGCATTGTGGCAGCTGCTGCAATACTCCTATGTGTGTTCCTCTTCCAAAGCAATGACCAGCAGATCCAGCTCATGGCCAGTGCCGAAGTTCAGGAGTTTGTTCTTCCTGACGGCTCTGAAGTGACCCTGGCTCCCGGATCACGATTGACCTACAGCGAGAAGTCTCCAAGAAAGACTCAGCTTGAGGGCAGGGCTTTTTTCGAGGTCGCTCGTGACGAGGCCGTGCCGTTTGAAATCACTTCTGACGGCGCATTCGTAAGGGTTCTTGGTACCAAGTTCATGGTGGATGCAGGTTCATCTGTAAAGGAAGTCTATGTGACAGAGGGTAAGGTACTTTTTGCGAAGTCTTCAGATTCTGAAGGTGTTATCCTGACCAAGGATATGCAGGCGACTCTCTCGCAGTCGGATGCTGTTCCTGTCGTAGCTATGGAATCAGACGTCAATTCCATAGCATGGCAGCGTGGGTCGTTCATCTTCGACGAGACTCCCCTCAAGGAGGTACTCGAGACTCTTTCTGAGCATTACCAGGTATCGTTTGTGGCGACAGACCTTGACAAACAGCTCAGCGGAGAGTTCTACACTGAAGACCTTGACCTTATCATCAGCCTGATAGAGTCTGCCCTCGATGTACATGTCGTCAAGAGATAAGATTCCTAAACGACTTGACAATGAAACACGTACTATTCTTATTTACAGCCCTGACCGCAATGGTCATCCATGGCGCTGCTCCGGCATATGCTCAGCACGACAGGACTCTCAAATCTGAGATGGAGATCATCCATGAGGCATTGGATGTAAACTTCGTATATGACTCGACAATCGAACTCACTCTCCCCTATTCGGGCAAGCCGATGAAGGATATCATCAGGTCCGCTCGTAAAAGATGTTCTGACGATAGGGCCGAATCCGATCGGGCATGCCTCGAACTTTGCCTCAAGACCCTCTTTGCCGGTACGAACATAGAGTACGAAGTGATGAAGAAGTATGTAGTCCTTACTCAGGCTGACAAAAGAAAGAAGCCCAGAGATTATACTATTTTCATCGAGGAGCAG
This sequence comes from Candidatus Cryptobacteroides sp., assembly GCA_045614445.1. Taxonomy (GTDB): domain Bacteria; phylum Bacteroidota; class Bacteroidia; order Bacteroidales; family UBA932; genus Cryptobacteroides. The sequence continues at coordinate 26,729 of JAZLCW010000004.1, forward strand.
AATGACAGTATCACAGAGGCGATCATCACTGCGCTGGTGCAGATTCCAGTCAATTCCACTCAGACCGGTCTTGAACGTATTGACGGTTCCAAGATCGATCGTGGATATGCATTCTTCAGTTCTCCAGACGTGATCAAGACAATTCAGACTCTTCCAGGAGTAGCTTCGGGCACAGAACTTCTTTCTGGACTTTATGTCCACGGAGGTATCGGCAGTGACAACCTATATCTCATGGATGGGGTCCCCTTGTACTCGGTAGGACATCTTGCAGGAGTGTTTTCCAGCTTCAATTCCGATGTGATCGATAATGTGGATTTCTATAAGAGCGGTTTCCCTGCCCGCTATGGCGGAAGGATGTCGTCGGTTGTCGATGTAACCACCCGTGACGGTGATTTTCACGATTATGACGGTATCTTCTCTATCGGTCTTATAGAAGGAAGATTCCAGATGGAAGGTCCGATTGTCAAAGGAAAGACATCCTTCAATTTCGGATTGAGACGCAGCTGGCTGGATGTACTGACTGTTCCCGGATTCGCTCTTTATAATAAACTGCGCGATCCGGAAACCTCATCTCATACCATGATGAGATATGCGATGACTGACCTGAACGGTAAGATCACCCATAGATTCTCTCATGACAATACATTGTCTTTCAGCGTCTTTGCCGGGCAGGATGCACTTAAGACAAAGTCAAAAGATGATCCGATAGATTGGACGAAGTATGGTAACGATAGCGATATGGAGCTCGGCGTCAGATGGGGCAACATACTCGCATCACTCAGATGGAGATATAATATTTCGGACAATCTGCGTTCGGATGTGAATCTTTACCATGTGCAGTCAAGAGCCGGTGTCTCATTGACAGACTATTGGATGAGAACTGACGGATCTGAGGTAAATGAAAAGACCGATAACGATATAAATCAGGCGCGGGTATTCGATAGCGGTCTCAAGGCAGCCCTTCTCTGGCATCCGACTGATAACCAGCATGTCAGATTCGGAGCAGAAGCGATATGGCACGTATTTTCTCCACAAAGGATTTCAGAAAGAAGCTATACATACACTGGCACGGAACCTATATATATAAAGAATATTGAAGGTTTTACATATCACGGTATTGAACCTTCGGTTTACATTGAAGATGAGATCGGTCTGACTGATTGGATGACGGTCAATCTCGGTCTTCGTTATGTGCTGTTTCTCACTGACGGCAAGCCATATAACCGTCTTGAGCCAAGGGCTGCACTTAGGTTCCGTTTCGGCGAAATAGCTTCAATAAAGATGTCATACAGTGACATGAATCAGTTCAGCCATAAAATCAATGCATCCTCTCCATTGGAGGTACCGACCGGCTTCTGGATGCCCTCGACTTCGAAAGTCGCCCCTATGCATTCACGCCAATATTCCTTAGGTGCATACTTCACTCTTCCATACAATATCAGATTCGACATTGAAGGATATTATAAGACAATGGACAATATCCGTGAGTTTGTGGGAATCAGCTCGTTGTATCCTCCTCTGGACAAATGGGAGGAAGATTACACGAGCGGACTTGGCCGCTCGTATGGCGTAGAAACACAGTTGGAATGGGCGGACGAAAAGACCTGGGTATCACTTGGATATACATTGTCATGGTCAGAGAGATTTTTCCCTCAGATGCACGACCAGTGGTACTACGATATGTTCGACAACCGTCATAAGATCAATCTCTCCGCAACTCATAAACTTAGCCGAAAGACGGAGGTTTATGCCGGATGGACATTTCATTCCGGTAACAGGATGACCCTGCCGGATCAGATCCTAGCCAAACCTGATGGATATGGCGGTCATGACTATAGCGTGGTTTATACATCCCCGAACAATGCCGTACTTCCTGCGTATCACCGTCTGGATCTGGGCTTCAATTTCCGTAAGACGACCCGCCGGGGAAACGAATCCATCTGGAACCTGAGTGTCTACAATGCATATTGCCATATGAATGCAATCAATGCATATGTAAGTATGAGATATGACAAGGATCATCATGGTTCGGACCCTCTTTCATCATATTCCGAGATGCAGGGATGGATACCGATTGTTCCTACATTCAGTTACACACTTAAATTCTGATGAAGATGAAGATATATAATATATTGACAATATGCCTCCTTTCAGTGCTGTCGTCCTGCTATAAGGAGATGCCTTTCAGAGGAATGGAGACTCAGCCGCAGCTTTTTTTACAGTGCCTTCCAGGAGCTCAGGATACTACAGTGTTCTGGCTTCGTACCACTATACCTGTAAATCAGGATCTGTTAGAGAAGGAAATCGTGAACCCGAAAATGACATTCAAGGTCAACGGAAAGGATATTGAACTTCAGCATAATGCCGGACAGTCATCCACATTCCCAGCTGATGCTTATTTTGCAGTAGAAGCTTTTGCAGCAGGTGATAAATTGGAATTTTATGCTGAGGCTGATGGATTTGAACCTATTTCAGCTCATACTGTAATCCCTCAGGAAATCAATAATCTGACATTGACCACTTCGATAGTCCCCTCCCCGAATCCGGACTATTATATAGCTGCCCTGGATGACAGGTCAAGTCAAGGCATAGGAAAAGAAGTTCCGCAATTCACATTTAGATTCCGGGATCAGGCTGGGGTGAGAGATTGTTATATGGTAGAGATAACCCAACATGTTTATCATAGCAATGGAACACCGCTTCCTTATGGTAATTCAGTTGCTTATGTTGTACCTAAGTTAGATACAGATGTGTTCGAGCAGGCTCAGACCGATGTGCTGCTGGCTAACCATTATAGTCCCTGGCAGACCATATTATATGACAGGAGAGGCAACAGTACTTTAGTGATGTTCTTTGATGATAAGGAATTCGATGGCCAGAAATATACAAAAGAGGTTATGGTAAACCGTCTTGTAGCCGGGAATAAAACCATCTACAGGTGCCGTCTTTATAGAGTGTCTGAGGAATTGTACAAATACGCTAAAGCCTGGGATGCTGTAAGAAAGGCTGAATATTCCGGATTCCCTTCATCGTCCCCATTCATGTCCTATAATAATATAGAAGGAGGCAGCGGTATCTTTGCCGGAGTAGCTGTATATGATAGCGGTATGATAGAGGTAGAATAAGCTACAGGTAGAAATCGAGCGAGGAATGAATACTTTTTAATCTATATACGTTATAGCTTATGAAAACATTAGGTAAGTTTAATGATAATGCTGATGTCAAGCGGCTGCGAAATCGCAAAAATCTTAAGCCCATTCACGTTAGATGCTCCTACTATGTGTCTGATCGATCATGTCTGCTATAAGTCCAGTCCGGAATCAGTCGGAAGACCATATTGGCCCGGACAGTTTTTAAGTGTTTCGGACAATGCATTTCACTTTGAGTATCAACGTGATCTTGCATCGTCAAAAGATACAGCTGTACTGTTCATCAGTCTCAGAGAGGATGTAGCCTTTGAATTGGGGGTGGAGTTCCCTGCAACCGGAGCTATTTATCTGTCAGATCAGGAATACGAATTTACAGAAGGATGGGTAAAATTCCTGGATTATAGAGGAAACGCTGTCTCTGGTGACACCTCTTATCTTTCTGGAGCATTTGAATTTACTGCACATTCAAAAAACGGTGAAATCCTCAAAGTAGAAGAAGGCACATTTGATGAACTGCCGGTAAAATACCAATAGTGAGCCGATATGGAAAAGACATTAATTATACTTTCAATTGTTTTGTGTGCGCTGACAAGCTGTGAGAAGATGGAGATGAAGAAAAATAAATCCTACACCACAGCAGAAATCGATGGCGTAACATACAAGTCTACGGTCATGAGTGACTGGAGCTATAAGTTATCACCTTCCGATCAGCTTCTGGACAGACAGGATGACTCCTTCCACCTGGAAATCAATTATACTATGATTTCCGAGAAGGGAGAAAAAGTTCAGATGAACGTAAGGATAAAGGACGATGAGTCACTTGAAATCGGCAAGCTGTACGAATTTCCCTCAGATCATGCTGAGCTCCAGTTCTTTAGCAACGGAAAAGTCACAATCAGCGATGGGGAGCTGAAGAGATATTATTATGCTACGGAAGGAAGCCTGTCAATAGAGAGTGTACACATTTGAATTCACTGCAAAGGAGGAATTTACAGGAGATGTGATCAACGTAACCGATGGCACATTCCATCGCTCATTCTTTACCAGCAAGGGTCTCTACCATCAATCAAACTGGTGAGAAAATCTTATTTCAAGATGGCTTTTGCACGCTTCCAATTACCGAATTTGAGATCGGAATCCTTCATTATGAAGCTTATCTTTCTGTCCTGAAGATCAAGCCCGGAAACGGAATCAGTCACGAGCTCCATCAGTGTCTGATGTTCCGGCTGCAAGTTTCCGTCACAAAGCATTTTGATACCTGGCTCGTCGTCTGAACATTCAGAGAAAACGATTTCAAGTTCTGGTTCTGTAAGCTGTTCGTCTTCATCGCCTACAAGCATACATGTCTGGAATGTCTCGAAGTTTATGGTCTTGGCATATTTGACAGCCAGGCGTCCTTTCGGCCATTCTCCTTCCGGATTCTGTACAGGTGATTCATATCCCAGGTAATCATCGATTGCAGCAAAGAAATATAGCATTCCTTCGTGCGGAAGCTTGTTTTCCTTGTCATACGGTGCAATATCTTCACAATTGATCTGGCATACGAATGTCAGAGGATAATCGAATTTTTCACCGTCTTCAGATACTTCCATTGTGGGATACAGCATATTCTCCGGCATATCCGGATCTCCCCACCATTTGCTACCGCAGAAAAGGATTCTTTCTGTCTTTTTGAGTTCGAGTTTTATAGCCATATATTATATTTGTTTGATTATCAATTAGAATGTGAGTCCGAGTCCAATGGAGATTGCGCCGACAATCGCGTTATTCCTGTTAGTTCGGTTCATCGGGATTCTTGCGTCATCGTAATAGATACCAGGATGTGTAAATGTGCTTCTTGCAGAAAGCAGAAAATTCAGTTTCGTATCTCTGCTGAGCGACATCTGGTAACCACCTCCGATCTTTGCTGTCAGGATTTCCTGTACTGGTGTCTTGAGGCATATGCCGCTACCCCCGTCAGCAAAGACGAACCATCTGTCTTCTGACGCATTTGATCTGAAATATCTTGTTCCTCTGATAGAAACCGGTAGTGCGTTGTGCAGATCACCTACTCCGGCATATCCGATATATAGAGCAAGATTCCAATCCGGATCAATATTCCATCCGAGATTCAGATACATATCTGCATTGCTTCGATATGTCCAGGTCATTCCCTTTTCGTCCACTCTGAAACCTTCGGGAGCATAAAAATTATAGTGGTATAACGTAGTGACGGAAGCAATATATCCCCATTCAAGGCCGAAAGTAAACTTAGGATAGGTCTCCCCTCCTTGCTCCTGCGCTTTAACATTGATGTTAAATGTGCAGATTATCAGCAATATGAGAATTGTTTTCTTCATGCTCAGAAAATAAACCTTATCCCGGCTTCGGGCATAAATCCATAACAAAGTCCACCCTTGTATAAACTCATATTAAGCATACCGTCCTTTAGTCTGAAATGTCCTCCGATCATCGGTGAGACACTGAGTGATATGGCAATTCCTCTGGAGAAACTACATTCTGCACCGATGCTGCCTTTAAGCCCGAAAATGACTCCTGGCGGATTTTTTATGTCTTCTGAATATCCTGCACAAATGCCCGGGCCTGCATAGAAACGGATAATGTTACCGTTCCTGGACTCGCTTTCTGCAAATACGGTATTCCAGAATGCTGATGCTGATATACCGGCCTTGCCATGGTCTGACCAGAAAAGACTCGTAGTTTCCATTCTCAGCTGATACTGCGCGAAATGATGCCTGTCGGTAAATTGTACATAATCCAGTCCCGTGCCGGCATAACTGAATGTCGCTCCCAGAGATTTCTCCTGAGCGTATGTTACGCTCAGAAACAATGCGGTCACCAGGAAGGTGCACAATATGGATACTGTTCTTTTCATCAAATCAGAGCAGGACTTAGGCCGTGCCCGGTCTATACATATTTAAATTCCATATAAGTAGCCCCCAATTCGTCATTGAAACTGCCACCGATGAATCCCACCAGATCTCCTTTGGAAATTTTGCCGTCTTCCAGCAGGATATTCAGCGAGTTCTGGACGAATGCTTCCTTAGTTCCGGTAATGTCGAACTTATAGCCATATATATCATATGTAAGAGCCAATTCTCTCATTGTAAATGAATTATAGCACATGGCATAAATCGGAACTTTAGGTCTGAACTCTGCCAGATACCTACCCGTCCTTCCTGTCCAGGTGTCAAATATGATAGCTTTCACAGGAATTTCCTGTGTGGCGGCAACCAGAGATCTTGCCAATACGGCTGCTATCGGTTTTGTAACTTGCTCCAGATTCACTTCCAGTCTGGTATCGATTGTCTGCTCTGCCTCCATTGCGATCGCACTCATCGTCTCGACAGCCTCTATCGGATATTTTCCGGATGCGGTCTCGCCACTGAGCATAATGGCGTCGGTGCTCTGGAATATTGCATTCGCCACATCTGTCACTTCCGCTCTGGTAGGACGAGGGTTCTCTATCATACTGTGAAGCATCTGGGTCGCTACGATCACAGGCTTCTTCCTTGCTCTGCATTTCTGAACAATCTTTTTCTGGATCATCGGAATCTTCTCTGCAGGAATCTCCACTCCAAGGTCTCCTCTTGCGATCATCACTCCGTAGCAATGTGCCAGAATCTCGTCGAGATTGTCTATTCCCTGCTGATTCTCGATCTTGGAAATTATCTTGAGATGGCTCTGCTGCTTATCCAGAATCTCCTGTATATCAATAAGATCCCTTTTGGTTCTGACAAATGAATGAGCAATGAAGTCAAGATCAGCATCGATTGCCCACTGGACAAACATTCTGTCTTTATCGGTCAATGCAGGAAGAGAGATATGTACATTGGGAACATTGATGCTTTTGCGACCTTTTATAGTTCCGCTGTTCATAATCCTGCAGGTCAGGCTTTCCTCATCCTTTTCGATCACACTCATTGCTACGCTGCCGTCATCGATCAGGATGTCGGCACCGACCGGAACGTCCTGGACAAAAGTCGGACAATTGGTATATAGGGTTTTCGAATCTGAGAAATTCTCTTCACCGTTTCTGATTTTCAAGGTATCCCCTGCTTTGGCAATGAAACCCACAGTGTTTTCCATGGAAGTCAGTCTTACCTCCGGTCCTTTGGTATCCACAAGAATGGCTATCTTGTCAGATACGGCTCTGACATTGTCCACTATCTTCTGTGCTCCTTCTATTGTGGCATGAGCTGAATTGATCCTCACCACATTCATTCCTTTACTGTAAAGTTCCCTTAAAAAATCCACATCGCAGCGGATATCGGAAATCGTACAGATGATCTTTGTCTTCTTTTCCATCATAACTTTATACTACTAACCAACTAACGCAAAAATAGCAAAAATCAGCGATTTTCTCAGTTATTTTAATAACTTTGTAGAATCTGCAAACTAAACCTATGACTTATGTCGGTAATAATCAAGACTGTAACAACAAAAAGGGATTTCAAGATATTTTCCAGATTTGCCAATAATCTATATAAGGGAAACAAGTACTATGTTCCGTCTATGCCGTTTGACGATCTGAATACATTCGATAAGGAAAAGAATGGGGCGTATGAATTCAGTGAGGCGGAGTTCTATCTGGCATATAAGGATGGAAAACCGGTCGGACGAGTAGCCGCAATCATCAATCATAAGGCCAATGAGGCATGGAAAGTGGAACAGGTCCGTTTCGGTTGGATCGATTTTATCGATGATATTGAGGTGAGTGCTGCTCTTCTTGATGCTGTCATTGCATTCGGAAAGTCCCGTGGAATGAAGCAGGTGGTAGGTCCGCTCGGATTTACCGACTTCGATCCGGAAGGAATGCTTGTGGAAGGATTCGACCGCCTCAGTACCATGGCTCTCATTTATAATCATCCATACTATCCGGAACATCTGAAGAAGCTTGGCTATGTAAAGGAAACCGGTTGGGTCGAATATAGGATTACAATACCTGACGAACTTCCTGAGCGTCACATAAAGCTTGCTGAACTCGTAAAGGAAAGATATGAGCTTAAAGTGGTGAAAAAGACCAAGTCACAGATCCGTAAGGAGAAATACGGGCACAAACTTTTCCAACTCATAAATGAAACATACTGTGTACTCTACGGTTATTCACTCCTATCTCCTAAGCAGATCGATCAGTATGTGGATGTATATCTTTCCCTTGTAGATATGAAGATGCTTACTTTCGTGGAAGACAAGGAAGGAAACCTTATTGCAGCGGGTATTTCGATTCCGTCACTTTCGGAGGCACTCCAGAAATGTAACGGTGAGATACTCCCGTTCGGCTGGTGGCATCTTCTGAAGGCTATGTTCTGGAAAAAGCCTGAGACCTTGGATCTTCTTCTTATCGGTGTCAGACCAGACTATCAGAACAGAGGCGTAAACTCTCTTCTGTTTGTGGATCTTTTCCAGAATTACCGTAAGCTAGGCTTCAGATATGCGGAGACAAATGCAAATCTTGAAACCAATGCAAAGGTACAGGCGATGTGGACGCCGTTCGAGAAGGAACTTCATAAGCGCAGATGGGTATTCGGTAAGGAAATATGATGAACAACGATACAATACGAGGCAGGATGCTTCCTCCGCTTCCTGAAAGAATGAGACCGCAGGATCTGGAAGGTTATGTGGGACAGAGACATCTTATAGGAAAGGGATGCATACTGAGGAATATGATAGAAAGCGGGAACCTTTCTTCATTCATTCTGTGGGGACCTCCCGGAGTGGGCAAGACTACACTGTCCCGTATCGTAGCAAAATCTCTCGGAAGAGAATTCTATACGCTTTCTGCAGTAAGTGCCGGAGTGAAGGATGTTAGGGATGTTATTGATAAGGCACGCTCCAACTCATTGTTCTCAAGCGGATTATCGCCGATTCTCTTTATCGATGAGATCCATCGTTTCAATAAATCCCAGCAGGATGCCCTGCTCGGTGCAGTGGAAGATGGTACCATAGTTCTGATCGGTGCCACTACTGAGAATCCGTCATTCGAGGTGATAACTCCCCTCCTGTCGCGTTGTCAGGTCTTTGTCCTGAAGTCTTTGGAAAAGGGGGATCTTCAGCTTCTTCTGGACAGAGCGCTCGAGACAGATGAAATTCTTAAGCACAGAGATATCAAGGTAGAAGAAACAGATGCTCTTTTCCGTCATTCGGCCGGAGATGCAAGAAAACTTCTGAATATTCTGGAAATAGTTACTGGAGCGTTTCCTGGTGATGAACCTTTGGTTATAGATAATAAGGCGGTTACGTCGTGTCTTCAGGAAAATATTGCCATATATGACAAAGGTGGAGAAATGCACTATGATGTGATTTCTGCCTTTATCAAGAGTGTCAGAGGTTCTGATCCTAATGCTGCCGTATATTATCTTGCCCGTATGCTGGATGGTGGCGAGGACCCGCTTTTCATTGCCCGCAGACTTTGCATTCTGGCCGCAGAAGATGTAGGACTTGCAAATCCTAATGCCCTTTTATTGGCTAATGCTACATTTCAGATCGTGCATACCATAGGAATGCCGGAGGCAAGGATACCGCTTTCTGAATGTACAATCTATCTTGCATCCTCACCTAAGAGCAATTCTGCATATATGGCTATAAATGAAGCTCTTGCTGTCGCCAAGGAGACTCAGATGGCTTCAGTTCCATTATATCTCAGGAATGCTCCTACACAGCTTATGGCTGATCTTGGATATTCGGATGGGTATAAGTATGCCCACGATTATCCGGGACATTTTGCTGATCTTGAGTTTATGCCGTCAGAGCTGAGAGGACACAAATTCTATGAACCTTCTCAGAATAAGCAGGAGGATGGATTGAGGGCACGGCTTGAGACGCTCTGGCCGAAATATTATCCGAAAAAATAGATGTTTTCAGAAGTTTAGAATGGGTATCCTACACCGAAGTGCAGGGCGTAATTGTCCTTCTTCAACCATTTGCCTGGATTTACCCATTTGTTTTCACGTGCCGGATCATGGATTTTCATACCCAGATCAAAACGTAGCAGCAGAAATCCGAAGTCAAGTCTTATTCCTGTACCCCAGTCTGCTGCGAGGCTCTGTCCGAAATTATTCCATCTGAATACAGCCGGATCATCAACCGGTGTGTCCTTGTGCTTGAGTGTCCATACATTACCGGCATCCACAAACACTGCACCGGCCACTTTCCAGAATATATTGAATCTGTATTCGATATTGGCTTCAAGCTTCATGTCGCCGGTCTGGTTAGGGATGATGAAAGATTCGTCCATCTGGGAGGTGCCAGGGCCTACTGTTCTGGCCTGCCATCCTCTGAGGCTGTTTGCTCCGCCACCGTAGAAATGCTTCTCGAAAGGCAGGGCTGATGAATTTCCGTATGCATATCCTGCTCCGGCAAGGAGCCTTGTCGCAATAGACTGTCCGTTGTTCCTGCCCCATACCCATGTTCTGCCAAGAGTAAGTTCGGCTCTGACAAACTGCGAATATGGTGTATTCCAGATCATTCCTGATCCGTTTGCATCCTTCTTCATGAGCGGGTTGAATGCCCTGAGTAGATTTCCGGCAACATCCAGCTGTAGTCTTGAGTAGAAATATGTCTCTGTCGGAACAGTTGCCGCGTTGGTCGTATAATAGAATATTCCACCAGAACCAAGGTCAAAGTGATCCTGATATGCATTACGAAGGAACGGGTCTGCTGCAAGATTTTCGTAGAACTCACTGTCCAGATCGAATAGTCTGACTATGTTCAGCTGAAGAGGATATGCCTGATAGAAGAACTTATTGTCCACATCACCGGTATATCCATATGATGTGGATATGATGTTTCTGGTATATTCGGGTCTGTTCTGGTAATTGTATGAAAAGCTGATGTCTGTTCTCGGAATGTCTCCTTTGAAATATCTGTATGGCAAAGGAAAGAACCTTGGCAGGCTAAGGCTTGCTGATGCACCGAATTCATTTGATCTTACATTGTCTTTGAACTTGAACTGATAATTACCTAAAAAGCTCAGGTTCAGCCATTCGCCTCCTTTGAATATGTTTTTGTGATAATATGACAGCTGTGGTGATATACCGAAAAGTCCTGAAGAATTTGTGGATGCTTCAAGATTCAGCTTGAGTCCCTGCAGTTTTGACTGGGCAAGTGTGATCGAACAGTCGATCAGGTTTGTGTCCTTGGGAGTCATGCCGATGTTCACGCTGCTGAATACGCGCAGTGCGGAAAGACGGGAATATGTGAGGTTTACAATATCCTCGCTATATACTTCCCCAGGAATGACCGTATTAAGATTTTTTAATACATTCTCGCTGATTTTCAGTGTTTTAGGGTAAGAGAATGTAACATTGTCAATGTAGAATTTCCTTATGGGTTCCGCATCTTTAGGTGACTCGTTTCTGGTATACTCGTTTACCAGCATAGTTAGAAGGGCGGAGTTCGGATCACTGACGGTGTCGGCCTCGAAGAAGAAGTTGTTCTTGCTGAAATCGTAGAATCCTTTGTTTCGCATTATAGCTGCAAGTGCTTCTGTTTCAGCCTCAAGAGATTGTTCAGAAAGAAAGTCGCCGGTCTTTATGCTGAATAATGAGGTGTCTGCCAGGAATGCCTCAGTGAATTCTCCCCTCTTCGGGAGCTTGAGGGCAATTTCCTTGATAGGATATCTTTTGCCCAAAGACACATTATACAGTACTGTGACCGTCCTTTTATTGACCTTGATTTCAGAAGTTACCTCTGAGCCGTAATAGCCTATGTATGTGAGGTGGTCCTTGATGTTGGCTATGGAATTGTCCACCTGTTCGGGACTGTAGACTACTGGAGCCTTTCCGATTTTCTGGACAAATTTATCCCAGCCACCTCCGTTGCCGTTGGTCCAGTTATACACATAAAGGAAGGGAGACCAGCCAAGGCCTTTGTTCTGTTTCAGATACTTGTTGAGCTGGCTTGAATTGAATTCCTTGTCGTTTTCCACCTTGATCTTGTTTCTGGCCAGACGGTACTGGTCATCCTGCAGGACCCGAGTCGTACTGCAGGATATGGACAGAAGAAAAATCGTCAGAAGTGATATTATCCGGAATCCTTTTTTCATACCTTTATATAGAATGCAAATTTATCTTAATATCTCCATTTCACAAAATTTTGACCAAAAAAAACTATATTTGCTCCTCATTACGGCAGACGTCACTTCAGGCGTATGGCTATACAAATGATGAATCGAATCAGTGATTTTATGGCATCTATATCAAATAATGAGATAAAAAGAGTCAAGTCTCTGCAGCAGAAGAAGTTCCGAGATACAGAAGGCCTCTTTATCGCCGAAGGTGAAAAGATGGTTGAAGAGGCTCTCAAGTCAGGTTATCAGGTTGAGCATATTTATAGAAGGGAGGACATCGGAGAGGAAGCGATGAAAAGGATATCAGCACTCTCTTCCCCTTCTCCTGTTCTTGCTGTAATCCGCAAGCCTGAAGATGTGCAGATAAGCGATCTTTCCGGAGTACTGTCTTCTATGTCTGAAGGAGGACTATATCTTGCCTTGGATTCAATCCGTGATCCAGGTAATCTTGGGACGATCCTCCGTATAGCAGACTGGTTCGGCGTGGATACGGTATTTGCTGCGCCGGATACAGTGGATGTTTTCAATCCGAAAGTTGTACAGTCGACAATGGGAGCCATTTTCCGCGTGAAGATGCATTATCTGGATCTTCCGGCTCTTTCGAGTTCATTGCTCGCAATGGGAGGAAAGGTTTACGGTACCTTCCTTGATGGGCAGAATATCTATTCAAGGTCTCTGGATACTGGTGAAAATGGTCCTGTCATGATTGTCATAGGCAATGAATCCGAGGGAATTTCCAGGGAAATGCAATCTCTGGTATCAGACAGATTATATATTCCTCCTTATCCGGACGGAGAGCCAGGATCGGAATCATTGAATGCCGCAGTAGCTACTGCCGTGACTGTAGCCGAATTTCGTAGAAGAATCCATAACAATCTGAATAATAACTAATAAAGTTATTCTATATAAATGAATACTGTAGAACCAAAACTCTTGAAGGAACTCCTGAATGCGGACTATGATTCGCTGATGGGATTCAGGGTAAGGCGTATCCTGATGATATGCAGCAACTACGATGCTTTCATATTGGAAGAAGACGGACAGATCGAAACTCAGATCTATAAGGAATATATTGACCTTAACCTCAGTACTCCTCCTACTTTTGTATGGGTACAGACTTCTGCCCAAGCTCGCGAAGTCCTTCAGACCACTGTCGGCATTGATATGGTGATCTGTATGTACAATGCCGGAGACAATGATGTATTTGCGTTGGCCGCAGACATCAAGAAAGAAAGAAGAAGCCTCCCTTTTGTGCTCTTGACGCATTTCTCGAAGGAAGTATATAGAAGGTTGTCGTATATGGACACCTCCGCTATAGACTATATGTTCAGCTGGCATGGAAATGCAGATCTGATCGTGGCTATCATCAAGCTTTTCGAGGACTTGAAGAATGCTGATAATGATATACTTGGAGTAGGTGTTCAGAGTATTCTGCTTGTAGAAGACTCTGTAAGGTACTATTCTACATATCTTCCTGAGCTCTACCGTATGGTGCTTCGTCAGAGTGCTGAATTCCTGAAGGAAACTCTGAACGAACAGCAGAGGAAGCATATGAAGCGTTCTCGTCCGAAGATTCTCCTTGCCACTAATCTGGAGGATGCGATGACGATGTACGAGAAATACAAATCCAATCTTCTTGGAGTCATTTCCGATGTCGGATTCTGTGAACATAGAGGCGGAAAACCGGAGGAAGAAAAGCTTGATGCAGGTCTTGATCTTGTGAGACATATCAAAGCTGATGATCCTAAGATGCCGATTCTCCTTCAGTCTTCGCAGGACAGTATAAGCTCTGTTGCTGAGGAACTTGGAGTAGGTTTCTTAAGGAAATACTCTAAGACATTGATGATTCAGCTTTATGAATATATCAAGGAAGAATTTGCCTTTGGTGACTTTATCTTCAGAGATGCTGACCGTGTGGAATATGGCAGGGCCGCAAATCTGAAGGAGCTGGAAATTCTGATGCGCGAGGTACCTGAAAACATCCTTCTTGCCAACACATCCAAGAATATGCTTTCCAAGTGGTTTATGGCCCGTGGACTTTTCACATTGGGAGCAAAGTTCAAGAAGGTGCTTGAAAGTCATTTTGCCAATGTGACAGAACTCAGAGCGTATGTCTCACAGCAGATTCACGATTATCATGCCTTGACAGGCCGTGGAGTCATCGCGCATTTTGATTCAGAAACATACGGAAGACATATCTGGTTCTCACGTATGGGAGAGGGATCGCTGGGAGGAAAGGCCAGAGGACTTGCATTCCTTAATAATCTTGTTTACAAGCATCATCTGGCTGACAGGTATGAGAATGTGAAGATTTCAATACCTCGTACAGTGGTGATCGCTACAGATTACTTCGACCAGTTCATCATAGAGAATGACCTGCAGTATGTGATAGATTCGGATATTTCTGATGAGGAAATCCTTTCGGAATTCGTATCATCAAGACTTCCGGAGAAACTGGTAGAAGAATTGAGGGCATTTGTGGATACCACGCGCTCCCCTCTTGCCGTGCGTTCAAGTTCCAAGCTGGAGGACAGCAGCTACCAGCCTTTTGCCGGAGTATATGCCACATATATGATTCCTTTGGTAGAGAACCGTGACCAGATGCTCCGAATGCTCGGAAAGGCTATCAAAAGTGTCTATGCATCAGTGTTCTACAATGGCAGCAGAACCTATATCCAGACAACAGGTAATCTCCTGAGTGAGGAGAAGATGGCTGTGGTGGTGCAGAGCATATGCGGATCGGAGCATAATAATCTTTATTATCCGATGCTTTCCGGTGTGGCCCGTTCGGTCAATTTCTATCCGATCGGTAACGAAAAGGCTGAAGATGGAATCGTGGATCTGGCATATGGTCTGGGAAAGACCGTTGTGGACGGAGGTAACTCGCTGAGATTCAGTCCTAAATATCCGAAGAAGATTCTTCAGCTTTCCGAAACTAAACTGGCCCTGAGGGATACTCAGAAGATGATGTACGCCCTTGATCTTCGTCCGGGAGCATTCAAGATATCTCGAGATGAGGGAGTGAATCTTGCACATCTTCCTGTTGCTGAGGCCCTCGCAGGCTTTTCGCATCCGGAACTGGTAGCATCTACATTCAGTATCGAGAATAACAGGATGTTACCGGGAATTACAGCAAAGGGGCCTCGCGTGATTTCATTCGATGCGATCCTTAAATATAACAGATATCCTTTGGCGCAGATCATACGTGAGGTTCTTGATATATGCAAGAAAGAACTGATGTGCGATATTGAAATGGAGTTTGCTGCCGATATCCAGCAGCGTGAAAACGGAACAAGATTCAACCTCAAGCTGCTGCAGGTACGTCCTGTAGGCGAATACAGTGCTGATAATTCCATATCAATCGACAAGGTAAGCGAATATATGGGCAATATCCTTGTAAAATCGTCAAAGGCTCTCGGCTCTGGTCGCGTGGACAATATCGGGTATATACTTCAGGTACCGACTGACACATTTGACAGTGCCAAGACCAAGGAGATGGCTCAAGAGATTTCCCAGATGAACGAAATGGTAAAGAAAGAAGGCTCGTCATACCTTCTTATCGGTCCGGGCCGCTGGGGATCTTCAGATCCGTGGCTTGGAATACCTGTATTGTGGAGTGATATTTCTGAAGCGAGGATGATCGTGGAGACTGCAATTCCTGGTTATCAGATAGAGCCGAGTCAGGGTACTCACTTCTTCCAGAACATCACTTCATTAGGTGTAGGCTACCTGACAATCGATACTGTCAGAGGCGATGGCAAGGTGGACGAAGAAGCCATTTCATCTCTTGAATGTGTCCATAAAGGTGAATATACCCGACTTTTCAAGGCTCCGGAAGGCTTGGAAGGTTATATTGACCGATCTTCGAACAAGGCAATCGTCGGATATTGATAATATGCTTATAATTAAGGCGGTTAACAAAAGTGTTAATACTCATAACATTTTTGTTAACCTCCTTTTCTATATTCTTTTTATATTAAATCAGCTCAATGACTGCTCCATTCATCGACGGAACGGCGACTTCTATCACTTTTCCCGGATGCAGATCCTCATTGATAGGAATTCCCATCCATTCGAAGGCATGCTCAGGAATAGTAAGTTTCATCACTGCATCCTGTCCTGAGAAATTGGCCGCAATAAGAAGCGTGTGGTCTTCGTGATCACGAAGAAATGCATAGTGTCTGTTCTTGTCGAATCCGTCAGATGACATATTGCAGTAGCAAAGATCATATGTCGAACCCATTCTGATGGCCTCATCTTCTGCAGCAAACCTGATTGCTTTTGAGAACTGAAGGAAAATTTCAGCTTCTTCTTTTTTAAGACCGCCTTTGACAAGTCCTGATACAGATGTGGAGCGATAAGCTCCGGAAGAGATCAGCTTTCTGAGCCTGCGTACAGATCCTACGCTCCACCAGTCGAAGATGGTGGTACGACCGTCACATCCGCTGAATCCTTCTTCGTCCATTCCTCTCTCTCCTGTTTCTTCTCCGAAATATATCATGAAAGGAGCGGTATTCAGGAAAAGTGAGATATATAATGGTGCGAATGTCTTATGTGCATCTCCTCCGAAGAATTCCGAGGCAAATCTCTGCTCATCGTGGTTTTCAAGAAAATTCAGCATATATGGCTGTAGGTCTCCCAGGAACTGCCAGTTGCGTGTGATACCTGTTGTGGACTGCCAGAGTTCTACCGGCATACCATTGTCGTTGACGCATTTGTCCACAACTGTTCTGAGAGTGTCGTATAGTCCCGATTTGTCATAAAGATAGTCGAATCCGATCGTCCTTATGTATTCTGCATAAAGTTCCTTCTTGTAAACCTCTGCAATGAATATTAAAGATGGGTATTTCTGCTCTGCTTTTTCTATCAGCCATTTGAAGAATGCAGGCGGAACGAGCTCCACCATGTCGCAACGAAATCCGTCCACACCTTTGCCTGCCCAGAAATCGATGATATCCCACATCTTGTCCCAGGTCGAAGTATGAGTGTCACCATAATTGATCTTTACTGTTTCGTACCAGTCATTTATGCCGGGAGCCGGGCTGAAACAGTTATTGCCTGTTGCCATTGCCGGAAATTCTGAATATGCTTCCATTCCTGCAGGAACCGGTGTTGGAAGGACAAGCTGCAGTTCAGGATAATAGTAGAAATCGTTTTCTTCCTTCCAGTGTACTGTCTTGTCATCATCTGCTCCAAGGACCGGATGTCCTGCTGATGGGGTGATCTTTCCGTAATCTCTCGATACGTGATTCGGTACGAAATCAATGATGACCTTTAGTCCTGCATCATGAGTCCTCTTGATCAAAGACTCGAATTCACCCATTCTATCTTCTGGATTATCAGCAAGATAGGCATTAACATCATAATAGTCACATATCGCATATGGAGAGCCTGCCTTGCCTTTTACGAATTGAGGATGAGATGGTGTGCATCCATCTTCATAAGCCTGCGTCGAGTGCCTGATGATACCAGTGAACCATACATGGCTGCATCCGAGCCATTTAAGATAATCCAGTGTTGCTATATCAATATCTGAAAACTTGCCGGTACCGTTTTCTGTTAGAGTGCCGTTCTTTTTGGGTCTTGTCTTGTCGTTTCCCCACAGACGAGGGAGAATCTGATATATTATAGGTTTGTGCATAGTTCTGAATTTTTCGCGCGCAAAGGTATAACAAAAATCATACTTTATAAGTATCTTTGTGAACTATGATCAGGAAATTGTCAGCAATATTGGTTTTCTGCCTTTTTTCGTGTACTTCCATGAATGAAGCGCGACTGCAGGAGGCATTGAACAGCAGTGAAACACTTTTTCAGGAAAAGCGTTATTCAGAAGCTATGACCGTCTGTTCAGAAGCGGAGGGGTTGGCTCGCAGGCTTGATGACCAGTTCAGCCTGGGAAAGATCTATAGGACAATGGCTCACATCAGTAATGCGGCATATCGCTATCAGGACGAGATACAGTATCTGAAAATGGCCTCAGATGCTTTCGGCAATGCTGAGAAACCATATAACAGGCTCTATGTCGATATGGAGAAAGGAATGGCGTATTATAATGTAAGTGATTATGCCTCGGCCGAAAAAGTTTATAGAGATGTTCTTTACAGGGCATATGAAGTTTCCGATACAGCACTTCAGGCGCAATGTCTTTCAGCTTATGCGGCATTGTCTCTTGAAGTTTCCAGACCAGATCCGTCTCTGGCTATCGATATGCTCTCCAGAGTGGCAAACGATCTTGAATCTCCGCTCAGCAGCTCTGACAGAGGCGTTCTGGCCTATGCTTATTCATTGGCAGGCAGGAATGATGAAGCCTTGAAATGGGCAGAAAAGGCATTGGCAAGTTCTCAGTCCCCTTCTGAAAAAGCACAGGCAGACTTCCGTCTCTATCAGATAAAAAGCAGGATAGGAGATGATGCGCAGGCTCTGGAACACCTCGAGTCGGTTATGGAATATAGCAATTCAGTGGAAATGGCTTCCTTGATGAGATCTGTAGCTTCTTCAAGAAAGGATTATCTTGATCAGCAGCATTCGCTCACTCAGCATCGTCTGAGATCTACAAGACTGACTGCAGCATTCATATTTCTTTCGCTTATGTCGCTGGTTTTTGCCATGCTGGGATATATAAGATACAGGAAGCTTGAGTCTGCAAAGATTCTTGCAGAAGAAAAGGCAGAGACGGAAAAGTATATGAATATTGCCGAAGATCTCCAGATCAAGCTCAAGAATGCGTCCAAAAGACTTCCTTCCGAGAAACATATGTCCATTGCAAAATTCGATGTACTTGAAAGACTTTGTGAGCAATATTATGTTTATGAAGGGACTCCTAATCTTCAGGATAAAGTTCTTAAAGAAGTGAAGTCCGTAATTCAAGGACTGCGTGATGATCCTAAGATGCTGAAAGGCCTGGAACTCATGCTCGACAGGAATTGTGATGAGATCGTGCGCAGGCTGAGAGAGCAGCTGCCGAAACTCAAGGATGAGGATGTCAAATTGTTCATATTTGCGGCATCCGGATTCTCCAGCACGACAATTTCAACAATTCTAGAGAAAGATAAAGGTATTGTCTATAACCGTATATGGCGACTTAAGGGCAAGATTTCATCATCCGAAGCGCCAGATAAGGATGATTTTCTTGCATCTCTAAATGCTTGATATTCAATACGTTATAGAATTGGAGAGATTTTGAGCTTAGTGCGGTTTGCAATGTATTGATTATCAATGTTTTGCGAGTTCGATGAGAGAGATTTTAAAGGCCTGGAAATTCGTTTTCAGGCTTTTTTAGTGCATACCTTTGCACAAACCAATTAAATCTCGCGTTATGGAAAAAAAGAAAACCTGCAAAGCCGATCTTGAAACCAAGAGGCTTCTTTTCGTGGAAATCGGACTGGTGGTCGCACTGGCTGTAGTTTACGGAGCTTTCGAGTACAGTTCTGCAGAAATCACGACTGCTGAGCTCGTGGATACCTCCGCTGTATTTGATGAGGACTTCATTATCCCGACTACATTCGAGACTCCCCCTCCTCCACCTCCTGCCGTACCTAAAATCGAACTGTCAGACATTATCGATATAGTCGACGATGACATCGAAGTCGATGACAATCTTTTCAAGACAATCGAAGACGACCCGAGTGCAGGAATCGAGATCTACGATTATTATGATGTGGAAGAAGTCGAGGTCAATGAAGATCCGATACCTTTTGCAATCGTGGAACAGAAGCCGAAGTTCAACGGTGGCGATGCCAATGAATTCAGCAGATGGGTGAATAAGAGACTTGTTTACCCGCAGATATGCGTAGAGAATGGTGTACAGGGCAGAGTGACTCTCTCATTTACTGTAATGCCTGACGGAAGCCTTTCTAACATTTCTGTTTTAAGAGGTGTAGATAAGGAACTTGACAAAGAAGCTCTGAGAGTTGTAAGCAGTTCTCCACGTTGGGAACCAGGCAGGCAGAGAGACAGGGCTGTGCCGGTTACATATACCTTCCCTGTAGTATTCAGCCTTAGATAATGTTGGTTTTTTCAAGTGAGCCATCTGGCCTGACCTGATAAAGTGCCTGGTTTGTAATGGGAGATTTCAGTCCGCCGAGAGTCTCGATATAAGGACCGAGCTTTATATAATCCAGGCATTTGAGATCAAAATCCTCCGGGACGGATTCGCGTCCTGAATACCAGGCAGTCTTGAGATGGGGATACTCTTCTTTTATCCAGAGGGAAAGGCGCTGTATTTCTGAAGGGTCAGCGTCACCTCCCATAAAACAGAAACAGGTAATGGCGGCAGAGTACTTTCCGATTATGTCGGATAATAGTTCTGTCGTCATTTCCTTGCCTTCATTTTCCCATAGCCACGGGCTATGGCATCCCGGACATCGGTTGGGACATCCGGAAATATTGACTGCCAGGCTGATCTCGTTCGGGATCTCCTGGCAGACAATATCATAACTGCAGCACTTTAGCATAGATGCTTTCCTTCGTCACGATGATAGTGACGTCTTGCTGCTTCTTCCTGGCGGGCCATCGAGAAGTTGCTGACACGCTTCATATATCCGATGATACGGGTCAGGTAATCGATGTCTCCGCTATGGCACTGCGGACATTCCTTGAGATAGTGCTTGCTGATGTGGCCGCACTTGTTGCAGATAGTATTAGGAATGTTGAATGTAAAGTAGTTACATCCTTCCTGAGCAGCTACGCGAAGCAGCTGGCTGTACTGTGCCTTTGTAAGATGTTCTTCAAGGTTAAGGTGAAGGGCTGAGCCTCCGGTAAGATGTTCTATATATTTACGACCGTGGAGTCGCATCTTGTCGATGATGTTCAGAGACTTATCCTCGACGATGTAGAAGTAGCTGTTGTAACAGTCGCGAGGCACTGCATACCCGTCTTCCCTATCCCATTTAGCATGCTTTACACCTACATTCTCTGCAGGAATCATTTCGCAGTTGAACAGGGTGGTCTTTGAGCGGTATTTCTTGTTGTACTCCTCTATCAGACCAAGTGTCTCCTGAACGAACTTGACATATTCAGGGTTGTCATTGATCTCGATTCCAAGGAACTCCGCAGCTTCCACAAGTCCGTTGATACCTACAGTCAGGTACTGACGGCCGATATTGATGAATCCTGCATCGAAGAGCGGAAGCATTCCTTGTTCTTTAAGAGCCTTGAGGTTTTCGTCATAAGCAAGCTGTACCTTATGCACAAGATCCACAACCTCAGCAAGATAGGTCAGATAATCGCGTCCGTTCTTCACTGCATACTGGATGCATCGGTTAAGGTTTATGGTGAGCACGCTCTTTGAACCGGTAGAGACTCCACCGGCACCGAGGGTATAGCTGAAGCCATTGTCCTGGATCTCGTTGCGAAGACGGCAGCAGGAAGCAAGAGAGTCAGCATTATCACTCATATATGTGAAGAAAGAATGTCCCTCAGAGTACATCTCTGCTGTAAAATCTCCCCATTCCTTGTCCTTTACCTCATTGTTCTCTGTAAGAAGAGCCATTGTCTCTACCGGGAATGTGAGCGGAGTCTTGAGACGCTCGGCATTGAACCATTTCATGAATCTCTTCTGGAGCCATGAGAGACCGTCCCAATCAGGCTTCGAGCCATCAGGGAAGCGGAACTCGCCGAAAATGCTTTCGAAATAATTCTTGTCGTAATAAGAGATGTTCCAGAATACGGCCTGGAAGTTACGTGCTCCTGTAGGCTGGTTGATAGAATATACGATCTGCTCGAAGCAGTCTGTAATAATCTTGTCCATAGAACGCTTCTTGGTCGAATTGTCGGCCTGGCGCTCAGGATTCTTCCAATAGTGAAGACCATACTCCTTACCTACGAAATAGTTCATATACATAAGGAACTCAGGTGTGGCGCACGCACCGCTGAGCATACTTGAGACCATGAATACGAGGTTGATGAAACCACCGCAGAAGGACTTGAGATTAGTCGGGCCGATCGAGTTGCCGCCGATAGGCTTTGTACCCTCGAGCAGCCAAGGATACATAGTGATGCTGGCGCAATAGTTGGCCAGAGATGTTTCATCATTCTTATAGATGTGATGATTCTTGAGCAGTCGTATGTATTTATCTGACAATTCCTTGCCATACATTTTCTTCATCCTGTCCGTAAGGATGCGGCGATTCAGTCTGATGAAATTCTTCTTTGGAAGCTCGCCGATGAGCGTAGCAAGGTTCTTCTTCTCGATATTGGCATTAGCGTCGTACTTGCTGCCGGTAGCTGCATTCTCAGCCTGACAGTACTGGATGAGGAAGTCAAGGTGATCGCGGACCTCACGGTCTTCCATGTGTCTCTGGCGGTAAAGCATATATGACTTTGCAACAGTAAAATACTGCTCTGCCATAAGACCGATCTCCACCTGATTCTGAATCTCTTCCACATGCATTCCTTCAGTGATGCGAACATGTGAAAGAATGTTTACAAGATCCTCTTCGGTGGCAAATGCTCCCACCGAAAGGAAGGCTTTACGGATGGCGTTCTTAATCTTTTCTACCGAAAAGGTCTTACGCTTGCCATCTCTTTTGATGATTGTGATTTCGCTGCTCATATCTGGTCAAAAATAATTGGTTACTATTTGCGGTCCCGCTAAGGTACTTGTTATTATTATAATGAAATGATACTTCCCCATCTATTTATCAACAGATTTTTGAACAATCGCACTGCAGGTGTGTCAGAGGGTGATTGCAAAGGATAAATGCTGTGATTTTTTACACGAAGAGTTGAAAAAAACGATTAATTAAGGTGATTTATCAAAACTTTATTTTAATTTTGTCACGATAAAGGGTATTGTCGTCTGATTGGAACCGGCATATCCCTTTCAAATATAAATCAAGCTCTTATGTATTTGACTGTTTATTAGATTGATGAAGAAACTATTTGTCTTTTTGGGGGTTGTCTTTATGACAATCGGCTCTGCGGTCAGAGCACAGGAAGTCGACAGTACTGTGCCATTGCAGAAGTCATCCTGGGGGGATGCGAACAATTCTGAAGTAACTGATTATATCCCGGACATATCATTGGATATGAGAGGCGGGTTTGGTCATGATTTCGGAAGCAGTACCGGCCAATTCTTTGGCGACGGTCTGTATCTCGATATAAACGGTAATATAAGTCCACATTTTTCATATAGTCTTAATCAAAGACTTGCGTCCTCTTACTATGAGGACAATGCCGGTTTCAATGGAACTAACTGGCTTACACTCACTTATGAGAATGATTATTTCGGAGTGACTTTCGGTAAGGATGCAGTCTTTGTCGGAAGTTTCGAATATGATGCATATGACCTGGATACATATTGTGATATGAATTCAGGTTTCTACAATAATTTCGACTGCTGGCAGTGGGGCGTTTCCGCAGCCTGGTATCCGGCTGACGATCACGAAGTACTGCTGCAGATTGCCAATTCTCCTTATGCTTTCGGCGAGACAGGACTTTTCGCTTATGCTCTCGGATGGAGAGGAACCTGGGATTTCTATGAATCATACTGGACAGCGAATCTATGGCAGTATTCGTCTGAGAATTATGTCAAGTCATTGAATCTCGGTAACAGGTTCACATTCGGTAATTTCAGTGTGGATCTGGATCTTATGGGCCGCTTCGGAGAAATCGAGGTGCCATATTCAGGTCTTACAGGTACTCTCGCACCGTCATACGAAATCTCAGATTGGGGCCGTGCATTCGCTAAGTTCGGCTGGGAAACCGGCGAGTCCGATGATTATATGTTTTATGGTGCAGGATTCGAGTACTTCCCTCTCAAGGAAGACAAGGGCGTGAGAATCCACGCTGCATGGTCGGCCAACTCCTTCGGTGATAATTTTATTAATATAGGAGTGACCTGGAAGTTTGACATAACTTCTGCAGCCAAGTATCTTTTCAGCCGCCTGGCCCGCTAACCTTCTTAAAACCTATTGAAAATGAACACAAACGATTATATAATCGAGATAAAGAATATCTCGAAAAGCTTCGGAGACAAGTGTATTCTTGACGATGTGAGCATAAATGTAAAGAAAGGTGAATTCGTGACCATTCTCGGACCATCGGGCTGTGGCAAGACTACCCTGCTCCGTCTTCTCGCCGGTTTCGGCAAGTCGGACAAAGGTGAGATACGCATCAACGGCGAGGATATTACCAATACACCTCCGCATCTTCGTCCTGTGAACACTGTGTTCCAGCGTTATGCTTTGTTTCCGCATCTGGATGTATATGAGAATATTGCGTTCGGTCTGAAGCTTCAGAAAGTACCGGCAGACGAGATCGACAAGATTGTGCTCAGAGTACTTAAGATGGTAAGTATGACTGACTATGAAGACAGAGATGTGGAGTCATTGTCAGGAGGTCAGCAGCAGCGTGTGGCTATCGCCAGAGCAATTGCCAACCAGCCTAAGGTTCTCTTGCTTGACGAGCCTCTTGCCGCCCTTGACCTTAAGATGCGAAAGGATATGCAGATCGAGCTCAAGGAGATGCATAAGAAGCTGGGTATCACATTCGTATATGTTACTCACGATCAGGAGGAAGCCCTTACCCTTTCTGATACCATAATAGTCATGAATGAGGGTAAGATCCAGCAGATCGGTACTCCGACAGATATTTATAATGAGCCTCAGAATTCATTCGTGGCTGACTTCATCGGTGAGTCCAATATTCTTAACGGACGTATGATCAAGGATAAGCTCGTGGAGTTTGTAGGACATCAGTTCGATTGTGTTGACGAAGGATTTGGTGAAAATACAGAGGTGGATGTGGTAGTGCGTCCGGAGGATATCTATATTATGAACAGACTTGATGGTGCCCAGTTTACCGGTAAGGTTAAATCATGCACTTTCAAGGGTGTCCACTATGAGATGTTTGTCGATTCAGACAAAGGATATGAGCTTATGGTCCAGGACTACAATGCCTTTGAGCCAGGTTCCGAGGTGGGACTCCTTATCAGGCCTGCAGATATCCAGGTAATGCATAAGGAAAGAATCTGCAATACGTTCGATGCCGAGATTGTCGATTCTACTCACGTCAAATTCATGGATGAAACCTTTGAATGCGAGGAGATTACCGGATATGAGGCAGGTGCCCAGATCAAGGTTCAGGTGGCATTCTCGAAGGTGGATCTGATCGACCATCCGGAAGAAGGTATCCTTTCAGGACTTGTCCACTTCCTCATTTATAAGGGAGACCATTATCATCTGACTATCCTTACCGACAACGGATATCATATCTGGGTCGATACCAATGATATCTGGGACAAGGGTGACCTTGTAGGTATTAATATAGCTCCTAAGGACATAAAGATCATAAAGACTGATGAATAAAAGATCAAGCTGGGCACTGCCCTACGCGATATTCCTGATATTGTTTGTCGCGCTGCCTCTGATCCTGATCATTCTTTATGCATTTCAGGATGGTTCCGGCAACTTTACATTCGCGAACTTCACGAAGTTCTTTACCGATGCTGATGCAATCGGTACATTTGCTTTGTCTCTGGAAGTGGCAATAGAAAATACAGCAATCTGTATTCTGCTTGGATATCCTGCTGCCTGGATTCTTGCCAACAAGAAATACAATCGCAGTGCAGTGACAATTGTCCTTTTCATCATGCCGATGTGGATCAATGCCCTTATGAGGACCTTGGCTACGGCTGAGCTCTTCCATATGCTGGGTATCCAGCTGGGCAAAGGAACTCTTCTTGTGGGTATGGTGTATGACTATCTTCCTTTTATGATATATCCTATCTATAACATTCTCAATAAGATGGATAAGTCATATATGGAAGCGGCTGCCGATCTTGGGGCGACTCCTTGGCAAGTATTCTGGAAGGTACAGGTTCCGCTTTCTATGCCAGGTGTGATCAGTGGTGTGATGATGGTGTTCATGCCGACAGTCAGCACATTCGCTATTTCTGAATTCCTTACCAACAACAAGATCAAGCTCTTCGGTACAATTATCCAGGAGAATATCAATTCATCAATGTGGAACTACGGTGCAGCACTATCACTTGTCATGCTCGTGATTATCGGTATGACCAGCCTGCTGCAGGATAATAAGAAGGACGTCAGCGGAGGGACTGTATAGCTATGAAGAGATTTTTTGCACAATGTTATATCTGGCTGCTGCTCGTAATCCTTTATGCGCCAATTGTTTTCATCGTAGTATTCTCTTTCACCGAGAGCAAGGTTCTTGGTAACTGGACCGGCTTTTCGACCAAGCTCTATTCGAATCTCTTTACAGGCGATATGCAAGGTACAGGTTCATTGATGCTTGCAATCGAGAATACCTTGATCATCGCATTGATAGCAGCTGTAGTTTCTACATTGCTTGGCACTATCGCTGCCATCGGAATACACAATATGAGGGGAAAGACCAAACAGGCCATCACACTCCTGAACAATATCCCTATGCTGAATCCGGATATCATTACCGGTGTATCCCTGTTCCTTCTCTTTGTGTTCCTGCATATCAGCCAGGGATATCTGACTGTCGTGCTGGCACATATAACATTCTGTACGCCATATGTCGTGCTGAATGTGCTTCCTAAGCTGACACAGATGAATCCGAATGTATATGAGGCAGCCCTTGACCTGGGAGCGACACCTTTCCAGGCTTTGAGGAAGGTGCTGATTCCGTTGCTTAAGCCTGGTATGATTTCCGGATTCATCATGGCATTCACTATGTCGCTTGATGATTTTGCGGTTACATTCTTCACAAGAGGAACAATCGGACTTGACACGCTTTCTACCTATATATATACTGATGCAAGAAAAGGCGGTCTAACACCTGAGCTCAGGCCTTTGATCACTCTCCTTTTCGTGGGTATCCTGATTCTCCTTATTGTCATCAATATCAGGCAGATCCGTAATTCTAACACTGAAGAGAAGTAAGATGAAGAAATTCTTTTATGCGGCCTTGGCGGCTCTCATGTTCTGCAGCTGTTCCGAGGACAGAAACCATATATTGAAAGTCTATAACTGGGCAGATTACATCGATGAGGAACTTATCGGTGAGTTCGAACAGTGGTACGAAGAGCAGACTGGTGAGAAGGTGGAAGTTGTCTATCAGACCTTCGACATCAATGAAACAATGCTTTCGAAGATCGAACTCGGTCACGAAGACTACGATGTGGCCTGTCCTTCAGATTATATCATCGAGCGAATGCTCAGAAATGATCTGCTTCTCCCGATCAGCAGAGATTTCGGTGAAACTCCTGATTATATAGGCAATGTCTCTCCTTATATAATAGATGAGGTATTCAGCAAGATTGAAGGTGGCGGAAGGAATGCAAATGATTATTCGGTGGGATATATGTGGGGAACTACCGGCTTGCTTTACAATCCGAAATATATCAGTGACGAGGATGTGAAGAGCTGGGAAGTGCTCCGTAATCCGGAATTTGCAGGTAAGATACTTGTAAAGGATGCTTTCAGGGATGTTTACACTTCCCTTCTTATATCTTTTTATATAGATCAGGTAGAGTCAGGACAGAAAGATCTTCAGACTATCGGATTCGATGCCTCAGAGGAGTCTATCGCTCTTGTAGAAGCCTATCTTAACTCTTTCAAGGATAATGTAGCAGGATGGGAGGCTGACTTCGGAAAGGATCAGATGACCAAGGAATTAGCCTGGCTTAACCTGTCTTGGAGCGGCGACGCTCAGTGGGCGATAGATGAGGCTGCTGAGATCGGACTTGAGCTGAGATATGCGATACCGCTGACCGGAAGTTCAGTCTGGTTCGACGGATGGGTCATTCCTAAGTATGCGAAGAATGTCAAAGCTGCCAGCTATTTCATCAATTATATGTGTATGCCGGAGAATGCCGTCAGGAATATGGATGTCAGCGGATATGTGAGTACAATCGGCGGACTGGATATATTGGAGGCAATGTCGGATCCGGAGTCATTCGATCCGATTGATGTATCATATTTCTTTGGAGAAGAGGCTGACAGCGTTTGTGTCAATCCTGTGATGTATCCCGACAAAATGATCATGTCGCGATGCGGTATGATGCATGACAGCGGAACTGAGGACCTTCTGAAAATGTGGTCAAGGGTCAAGGGTGACAGCGCTTCCGTATGGACTTATACACTTATATGTATTGTTTTCCTTGCATTGATTGCAGCTTTGGTCGTGAAATATGCCAAGAAACGCTATAGGAGAAGACGTTATGCCAACAAGCGTCGCAAAAGAGCATAAATAAAACGGGTGTGATTGTATGATCACACCCGTTTCAGTTTATATTCATGCTATCTTATTTTGCATCCATTGCCTGGCATGCTGTGATAGCTACCATCTTGTAGATATCATCTACAGAGCAACCGCGGCTGAGGTCATTGACCGGACGTGCGATACCCTGAAGGATAGGACCGATAGCATCTGCTCCACCAAGTCTCTGAACAAGCTTGTAGGCGATGTTACCTACCTCGAGGCAAGGGAATACGAGTACATTGGCGTGGCCGGCAATCTCTGAACCAGGAGCCTTCTTCTGACCTACTGAAGGAACAAGAGCTGCATCTGCCTGAAGTTCACCCTCTACCTTGAGCGCAGGATCAAGTTCTCTTGCGAGTTTTGTAGCCTCGATGACCTTGTCCACAACCTCGTGCTTTGCAGAACCCATTGTTGAGAATGAAAGCATAGCTACTCTTGGATCAGCGAATCCTGCAACGCTCTTTGCTGTCTGAGCTGTACAAACTGCGATCTGAGCAAGCTGGGCAGCATCCGGCATAGGAGTTACAGCAACATCACCTACTACGAGGGCACCGTTTTCACCGTACTGAGGAGTCTGAGTGATCATAAGCATTGCACCGCTGACACATGTGATGCCAGGAGCGCATTTGATGATCTGAAGAGCTGGCCTGAGAGTCTCGCCGGTAGTAGAGAGAGCACCGCTGATCTGTCCGTCTGCATCTCCGCTCTTAATGATGAGGCAACCGAAATAAAGCGGATCAAGAACCTGCTGGGCAGCCTTTTCAGGAGTCATTCCCTTGTTCTTGCGGAGTTCGTAAAGAAGGTTTGCATATTCTGCAGTCTTCTCGCTTGTTGCAGGATCGATGATTGTAGCTTTGCCGATGTTCTTAAGGCCGAGCTTATCTGCAAGGGCAAAGATTTCGTCCGGATTACCGATGAGGATGATTTCTGCTATCTCGTCAGCAAGAGCCATGTCGGCTGCAGTGAGAGTACGCTCCTCAAGAGATTCAGGAAGCACGATGCGCTGCTTGTTTGATTTAGCGCGTGCAATGATGCTTTCAATAAGTGTCATAATATCTTTATTTAAGTTAATACTCTTAGTACATATCATGCAAATTTAACAATTTCTGTTCAATTCCGGAAGAAATAACCGATAAAAACAGATTCAACTTGTATAGATTGCCGAAAGTTTCTATCTTTGAAAAAGAAGAGAACAAATAAATTACATATGAAGAAAGTAGCTTTAAAACAAGTGCATTACGAAGGAATCACAATGCAGGTCCCTGAAATCTGGGGTGTCGAGACAGAGACATATAACGAAGAAGATGGAAGCAAATCTTATACTTTGAGTGTAAATGCAAGAGGAAGAGATGTAAGAAGCATCGACATCAGCTGGGGTGTGATTCCTGAAGGTTCGGATGCATACCTTGAAGCATGCAGAGCATATGAGGATGTCATGAATGAGGAAGATCTGGCTGCCAATGACGAGCCGATCCTCTCATTTGAATTCAAGAGCCATGTTGCATACGGTTTCAATGTATGGACAGATGATGGACTCCCTTGTTTCTTTTTCTGCATCGATATTCCGTCTAAAGGAAAGAATAATCTCCTGACAGTGCTTGTCAGTGCAGCCAATGACGACGAACTTCAGAGTCTCATCGACTTTGTGGAAGAGTATCTCAGCGTCGAGTAATAATCGAAAATCAATAAATTACAGATAATGAACAGAATTTTTACAGTTGTAGCGTGCCTTGGCCTTGCGGCCTGCACGGCGAAGACGACGACTACTACCGTTGTCGACCGTATGGCCCACGATCCTGAAGCGACCAACACAGAGACCATTCTTCATGTATGGAGCTGGAACTTCCCTACTATTGCTGAAAATATGAAGCAGATCGCTGACGCCGGATTTACAATGCTTCAGACATCCCCTGTCAATGCCTGCTTCAGTCCTGAAGGTGGAAACATCAAGATTCTTGATGAGAAGGAAGGTAACTGGTACCATTATTATCAGCCTACTGACTGGACAATCGGTAACAATATCGTAGGAACAGAAGCCGAAATGAAGGCAATGCTCGATTCGGCAAAGAAATATGATATCCGTGTCCTTGTGGATGTTCTCCCTAATCATACCGCATTTGACATTGACCTTGTTACAGATGAATTCTATGCTGCTGTCGGTGGAAGAGACAAGATGTTCCACACAAAGGGTCTTGAGGATATAAAAGACTATAACGACCGTACTCAGTGCACTCATCAGGGTGTCGGCGGTCTTCCTGATGTAAATACAGAGAATCCTCTTTTCCAGAAATATTATATGCAGTTCGTCAACAAGCTCATCGAACTGGGAGTACGTGGATTCCGTTATGACACTGCAAAGCATATCGGAGTGCACTCAGATCCACTTGATACAGAGGCTGGTGTGACAGAAAACGATTTCTGGGATGTGGCGACAGGTCGCAAAGAAGTGCTCGGAGTTTCTCTCTGCATTCCTTATGACAGCCTTTTCGTCTATGGAGAAGTCCTTCAGGACAGAAATGTACCGGAAGAAGAGTATGCGAGCTATTTCGGCCAGACAGCATCTTCATATGGACATGTTCTCCGCGAAGTGCTTGCAAAGCGTAGCGCAAAGGATATAAACCTTCTCGACTGGTATCACAGAGCAGCTCCAGAATATCTTACTACATGGGTGGAAAGCCATGATACATATTGCAATGCAAATGAGAGTGCCGGCCTTACAGATGCTCAGATACGTACTGGATGGGTATTCCTTACAGCCCGCCAGAACGGTACCCCGCTCTTCTATAGCCGCCCGATGAACTCTACCCGTGATAATTATTTCGGTGATAACCTTCTCGGTGCACGTGGAAACGACGAGTTCTTCCATCCTGAGGTGGTAGCAGTCAATAACTTCCGTAAGCAGATGAAAGGTCAGGTAGAGAACGTTCAGATCGCAGAAGATGGAGAGGTTATTGTAGTGAATCGTGGCGATAAGGGTGCTGCTATAATCAATTTCTCACTCGAAGAGAACACTGTGAAACTTCCTACAGATCTTCCAGACGGAGAATACCGCGATACTGTTTATGGCAATGTATTCAAAGTAAACAATGGCATGCTCCAGGGTACTGCCGCTCCTGAAACAACATATACCATCATAAAATAACAGATCACTACGCTAATAACCAATTGCTATGAAAAAGATTATCGTTATGCTTTTGACAGCTGCTATCGTGGCGGCATGTACATCGCAGACTCCCCAGACAGCCTGGGTAAAGGTGGAAGGAAATAAGTTCATTGATCCTCAGGGTAATGAAATCGTATTCAGGGGCCTTTGTTTTTCCGATCCGGTGAAGCTTGTGTCTGAAGGACAGTGGAACGAGCGATATTTTGCTGAAGCTGCAGATTGGGGAGCTAATGTAGTGAGATTTGCCGTTCACCCTGCCCATCTTAACAATATGGGATGGGATGCCACATTCAATGCTATGGACAAGGGAATCGAGTGGGCGAAACAGCACGGAATGTATGTAATAATGGACTGGCATTCAATCGGTAACCTGAAGGATGCAAAGTTTACAAACGAGATGTACAATACAGATCTCGAGGAGACATTCAAG
Organism: Candidatus Cryptobacteroides sp.; assembly: GCA_045614445.1. Lineage (GTDB taxonomy): Bacteria > Bacteroidota > Bacteroidia > Bacteroidales > UBA932 > Cryptobacteroides. Next base: position 58,735 of record JAZLCW010000004.1, read on the forward strand.
TTCTGGCGTACTGTGGCCAAAAGATATGCAGATGAGCCTACAGTAGCTTTGTATGAAGTCTATAATGAGCCGACTGTAACCGCACCTGATACAGGAGAGTGTACATGGGAGGAATGGAAAGGCATTCAGGAACAGATAATTGATACTATCCGTGTATATAATCCGAATGCGGTCTGCCTCTGTGCAGGATTCAATTGGGCGTATGACCTTACACCTGTGGCTGTAGCTCCGATTGACCGTCCGAATGTCGCTTATGTATCACATCCATACCCAATGAAGCGTGACCAGCCTTGGGAAGAGCAGTGGGAGGCTGATTTCGGTTATGTCGCTGATACTTACCCGGTAGTCTGCACCGAGATCGGTTTTTGCCTCGAGAATGAAAAAGGTGCACATATTCCAGTAATTTCTACAGATGAGTACGGCCATCATATAACAGAATATTTCGAAAAGAAGGGTATTTCATTTACCGTCTGGTGCTTTGATACAGACTGGTCCCCTACTTTGATTACAGACTGGAATTTCACTCCATCTACTCAGGGACGATTCTTTAAGGAGTATCTTCAGAAAAAGGCGGCCGAATAGCCGGATCAATGAATTTGTAATAATTTTTCTTATATTTGCTTTCCCTGCAGTATCCCTGCAGGGAAAAGTTGTATTAAACCAAACCTGATTATGAGTAAGAACAAACCTCGAGATCACTCTCTTTTTCTCAAGGCATTCCGAGCTTATCTTCAGTTCGTGAATTCCGGATTGTATTTCAAGAAAGAGCATGTTCTGGGACTTGAGAATGTACCAGTGAACGGTACGCCAACGGTTATCGTGTCAAATCATCAGAACTGCCTGAATGACCCTCTATGCGTCTGTCTTCAATTGACAGACAGAAGGATGAATTTCCTTGCCAGAGCGAATGTCTTCAACAATCCTATATTCAATAAGGCCCTGCGTGCAATGGGACTTCTTCCTGCTTATCGTATGGGTTATGAGGGATTGGCCCATGTACGTAAGAACTCCGAGACTTTTGAAGATGCTGGCAACGCATTGATGGACGGCGAGACCGTAATGCTTTATCCGGAAGGTGGACATCAGGATAAAAGATGGCTTGGTTCCTTCAAACTTGGATATCTGAGAATTGCATTCGGTGCAGCTGAAAAGATGGGATTCAAGGAAGATGTGATGATTCTTCCTTCATGCAATCATTATTCGAATTATTTCCATGCCAGGACCGAGATGCTCATCAGATTCGGTAAGCCTATATCCTTAAAGCCTTATTATGAGCGCTATCAGCAGGAGCCGAGGGCAACGATGATGGAGATCAATACGTTGGTACATAGTCAGATCAAGGATATGATGCTTCATATTGATGATATAGAGCATTATGACCAGATAGACTGGCTTCGTGAAAATGAATATGGAAAGAAATATGCCCGTGAACACGGATACAAGAAAAATTATCTTCCATCCCGCCTGCTCTCTGACCAGAGCCTTGTAAATGATCTCCAGAAGGCTTCAGAGAAGTATCCTGAGGCAATGGAGGAAGTTTACAGGGATACATCCAAAGTCATGGAAGGTATCAAGGCGCTCAATATCAGAGATTGGCTCTTCAGGCATAATCCACATCTGGAAGCAGCTGTACTTCGTGGACTTGGTCTTCTGATTCTCCTGCCTCTATTTGTCGTGTCAATTATTCCGACTGCACTCCTGTTCATAGTTCCGGAGATTTTCCTGAAGAAAATGATCAAGGACCAGATGTTCGTAAGCACGTTCAGGGTAGCTGTCAGTGCACTTGTGACTATTCCGGTCAGCCTGATGGTACCGGTGGTTCTTCTTTGGATATTTCTCGGCTTCTGGTGGGCACTCGGCTATTTCATCGCCTTCCCTATGATGTTTCTTCTTGCCTGGAATTATATGAGGCTCTTTATGAAGTTTGTCGGAACATGCAATTTCATTGTGCCTAAGAACAGGAAGAAGGTAAGGGAATTGCGTAAGCTTCGCATAAGTATCTTCAGAAGATTGGACGATATGCTCAGATAGTATTCTGAAATTCCTTATAAAGATGTACTCTTGAAACCTGCAATAATCGAATTAACAATTATTTAACAATCCGATTATTGCAGGTTTCAAGAAAGTACGTACCTTTGCACTCGTTATTAGTTTTAGTGTTATTAATTATGTGGTTAGTGAGGCATCTCCGCGTGAGCGGCGAGGTCTCTTTTCTTTTTATATAGTGGTTTCTGAATCAGAATAATCATTATCTTTGTTCTATGGAAAATATCGTGGATAATATTATTACCTGGCTTAAGGAATTCGGCTTGTCAGAGACTTTCTCACTTCTGATCTTACGTATCGGAGTGATCTTACTGATGTTTCTGGCCATCTTTATAATAGATAGATTATGCAGGAAGATCATAATACCTGCTGTACACAGAATCACTGCAAAAACTCACACACAATGGGATGATTATCTTTTGAGTGAGAGTGTACTCAATGACTTGTGCCGGTTCATTGCCCCGATTGTGGCATATGTTCTGATGCCTTTAGCCCTTCCCGAAGGTGACTTTCTTGATTTCCTGATGAAGTTATGCAGGGTTTACATCATTACTGTCATCATGAAATTCCTTTGTTCGGTAATCTCATCACTTTATACAATGTCCAGTGAGCATGACAAGATGAAGAACCGTTCAATGAAAGGCTTCTATCAGATGCTGAAGCTTGCTGTGATATGCATTGGCTCAATATTGATCATCAGCGTGTTGATTGACAGAAATCCGATCGTGCTTCTGACTGGACTGGGAGCAGGAACAGCCATACTGATGCTCGTCTTTCAAGATACCATCAAGGGCTTTGTTGCAGGTATTCAGCTGATTGCCAATGAGATGCTTCGGCCTGGCGACTGGATCACAATGCCTAAATACGGAGCTGACGGTGATGTCCTGGAGGTCACACTGACTACTGTAAAGGTGCGCAATTGGGACAAGACTATAGTTACGGTACCTCCTTATGCACTGGTCAATGATTCTTTCCAGAACTGGCGTGGTATGTATGAAATCGGAGGACGACGTATAAAGAGATCCATCAATATCGATATGAATACAATCCGTTTCTGCAGGGAAGAGGAAATGAAGGAATATAGAAGACAGCCTTGGATGGAAGGTTTCAAAGCCACAGGAAACGAGGAAGTGAATCTCTATGTTTTCCGTCATTATCTGGAGTATTATCTCCGTCATCATCCAAAAGTCAATCAGGATATGATAATGACTGTCCGTCAGCTTCAGCCTACAGCACAGGGATTGCCGATCGAGTTATATTTTTTCTCAGCAGATACAGCCTGGCTTGAATATGAGCATCTGCAGTCCGAGGTCTTTGATCATCTGCTCGCAACACTGCATACTTTCGATCTGAGGGCGTTCCAGAGTCCTTCAGGAAAGGATTTCCAGAAGAATATTTAATGAAAATCTTAATATAACTGAATTATGAAAAAGATTAGTCTGATTACAATTGCGATCCTTGCTCTTATTTCGCTGACATCATGCTGCACAAATTCAGATGATAGTCCGAAGGTGAAAAATGTCATCTATCTTATCGGTGACGGTATGGGACTTGGAGCCGTTTCGTCATTAGTTCTCTCAGAAGAAGCACCGACAGGATTCGAGATGTCACCTGTAATCGGTCTTGCTGAAACCTGCTCAGCGAACAATTATGTCACTGACTCCCCTGCCGGAGGTACTGCACTTGCTACAGGTACCCGCACTAACAATGGATATCTTGGAGTAGATCCTGATGGAAATCAGCTGACAAGTATCCTGCGAAAGGCTCAGACCCTGGGAAAGAAAACAGGTATTGTAGTCAATACGACTCTTACAGAAGCGACTCCTGCTGCATTCTATGCAGGCGTTACCAGCCGTAAAATGACTTATGATATCGCAAAGCAGTTCACAGAAAGTGAAGTGGACATCGCCATCGGAGGTGGATTGGATCATTTCATCGGACGTCCTGATTCTTTGGATCTGACTGCCACTCTCATTGAGAAAGGATATGATGTATATCTGCATTGGGAAACCGTGTTGAACACATCTTCTGACAAGTTTGTAGGAATTCTTCCATTGAGTGATCTGCATCGTAGAGAGTCCGGAGATAAGACTGCTGGAGCAGCTGAAGGCCAGGAAGTATGTCTTGCGGCAAAGCTTGCAGCATCCACTGAAGAAGCTTCCGGAAATCATCTTTCGGAACCGACCGTTTATCTTCAGAAAGCTACAGCTAAGGTATTGGAGACACTCTCCCGCAATAATAAGGACGGATTTTTCCTGATGGTCGAGAGTGCCATCATTGACGGTTACGGTCATAATAATGATTCAGAAGGTATGATTGTCGAAATGAAGGAGGTGGACAACACAGTGCGCCAGCTGGTGGAATATGTGAACCAGCATCCTGAAACACTTCTAGTCATTACTGCAGACCACGAAACCGGCGGCATAGGTGTCGATTATAACAGTCTTGACCCTAAGGACCCGAAACCGGTACGCCTCTCATTCAGTACACACGGCCATACAGGAACACTTGTTCCGATCTTCGCATATGGAGCAGGAGCTGAAGCTTTTGCAGGAGTGATGAAGAATACCGATATTCCGAAAAAGATCGAAGAGCTGATTAAATAATTGTGAGCAGCCTTCATATAGGATATGCCAGAAAACATTCTATATATTTTTCTTTTAGCAGCAGGAGCCAGTTTTGTCCAGAGGACAACTGGCTTCGGTTTTGGTATATTCATTATGACGGCACTCCCCTTCCTGATGCCTTCATATGCTGAAGCTGTAACGCTTTCAGGAATACTTTCGCTTACTTCTTCTACTGTGGTGATGCTGAAGTATTTGAAGTATGTAAATTGGAAGCGTCTCTTGCCGATGTTGGCTGCCTTCTTCGTTATGTCTGCTCTGGCTATCTTCACTCTTGACAGAATCGAGGGAAGTACTATGAGGGTGATTCTGGGACTGATATTGATTCTGCTCAGTCTGTATTTCGGTTTTTTTAAGGAAAAGCTGCAGAAACTGATACGGCCTGTCGCAGGATGGCAGATCGGTTCGGGTATGATCAGTGGAATCATGGGCGGTCTGTTCGGAATGCAAGGCCCTCCTGTGGTACTTTATCTGATCAATTCCGAGCCTGACAAGAATCACTATATGGGAATGATACAGACATATGCAGTATTGACCAATCTCATAATGCTTGCAACAAGAGCATTTAACGGATATCTCACGCCTGCTGTGGGATCAACATATCTTTATTCTCTTGGAGGACTTGCCATCGGTGTCCTTGCCGGAAACTGGGCCTTCAAACGTCTGCCTGAGAAATTGTTCGCTTATATAGTATATGCATATATCGGCATCAGCGGATTGGTCATACTTCTGACTTCTTAGTTTGCCATCTATCCCGGAATACATGGCCGTACTCGCTTCTGGCATGATTTTTCGAGAATCATTTGGACTTTCATGTGATAGGGGTATTTTTGTATATGGCTCAAGAAAGATCTGTTGGTAACAAGCCGATTCTTGCACATTATCTGAATTTCAATAAAACATAAATTGTCAATTATGGATAAGGGAAAATTTTTTAGCGGTCTTTTCGTAATGATAGGCCTGGTAGTTATCGGTTTCCATATATCGGGAGCTGTGGAGAAATATCGTTCTTATGATCGCACGGTCAATGTCAAGGGGCTTTGTGAGAAGGAAGTCAAAGCTGATAAGGTCATATGGCCTGTCGTATATAAGGTGATGGCTAACGACATCCAGTCGATATATGACCAGATCGATGCTAATAATAAGATTGTCATGTCTTTCCTTGCCTCCGGTGGCATCAAATCAGACGAGATTTCAGTCGCTGTTCCTAATATTTCGGATAAATATGCTAATGAATATGGCAGCAATGACCGTGCATACCGTTACATTGCTACCAGCGTGCTGACAGTATGTACTTCTGAGGTGGATGCCGTCCTTGCTCTGATGTCAAGACAATCGGAGCTCCTCAAGAAAGGAGTCATAACCGGTGGAAACACATGGGAGAATCCTGTAGAATTCAAATATGAGGGACTGAATGGCATAAAGCCACAGATGATAGAGGAGGCTACGATGAATGCCCGTGAGGCCGCAGAAAAGTTTGCGAAAGATTCAGACAGCCGTCTTGGCAAGATCAAGACAGCCAATCAGGGAACATTCACCATCGAGAACCGTGACAGCAATACACCATTTATAAAGAAAGTTCGCGTAGTTACCTCTGTTACTTACTATTTAACAAAATAGTTTCACAAGGTCGCAGATATTGTAGAGGCATTATCGATTTATCACGAGAATTTTTAAGATTATCATGCTCGTATGTAAGTATTTTTGCTTATATTGCATTGTTAAATCAAAATAAAACAATCAATATGAAAAGAACCCTTTTAATACTTACAGCTGCCATTGGCGTGTGCTTCTTTTATAGTGTAAAGGCCCAGACAGCAGAGACTTTCCTTGTTCCTGACCCACAGACTGCAGAATGGTCTTATATTGAGACAAACAGTAGCGGACAGCATGTAGCGACATATTACCATACAGTGGAATCGATGTCTGGTGACGGCATCAATGGCTTGCTGAAGATAAAGATAAAAGAGGTATCGCCTTCTACGCCATCTGACACACTTACAAGCTCCAGTTACTTTCGTTTCAGGAACGGAGAATATATGGCGGACATAAGTGCTAGCTTCGAAGAAGATGCTCTCGCCGACGCTATCAAGCAATTAGCTGAGAATGGAGAATACACAGAAGCAGATGTGCAGAAAGCAACAAAGGCCGTAAGGGACGAAATGAAGATATCTGGTGAGATCAGAGGAATTCCACAGTATCCGACTGTCGGTAAATTACCTGATTTTGACTTCCAGTTCAAGATTTTCATTGTCAATATGAAGGTGCTTGGCAGAGATAGAAAAATTGTCGGTACAGAAAAGGTCGAGACAGAAGCCGGTACGTACGACTGTTTCGTAATGGAAGAGACCCTCACCACCAAGGCCCTTCTGATGAAGGATGTCGCTAAGGTCAAAACATGGTGCGCTTACGGAATCGGATTGGTGAAAGAAGTCAACTATGACAAAAGTGGTAAAGTTACTTCCACTGTCATTCTGAACAGCACCAACTGGTAATCGCAGCAAATCACTACATTACACTAGCGGAAGATACTGCAGTATATCAGATAACAAGAAGAGCCCCTGATGTGATTCAGGGGCTCTTCTTGTTATCTGATAGGATTAAAAATTCAAAGCCAATGTAAAACCAGCTTTACAATTGGTTTAACCCAAGCGAAGGAGATACAGTTAAAGTCGATTAACTTGCTTATTTACTTTAAATTAGATAACTTTGTAAAACACACTATAAAAATGAAAATATGAAAACATTCAAAACTCTGATTTCAGTATTTATTGTAGTACTGATGGCATTGCCTGCAGCTGCACAAGGCGAAAAGACCATAAAAAGAAAAGTAGCTATAGGCCGTTTTTCGAACGAGACACAGTATGCTAAAGGAATGTTCTATGATCGTGAGAACGATCCGATGAGAAAGCAGGCTTCAGACATTCTTTCGACAAAACTCGCATCAACCGGTAAATTCATTCTTCTTGAGAGAGAAGACCTCGACATTCTTGTGCAGGAAGCCGGCACAGAAATGAATAAGATCGGAGCTGATTATATCATCCTGGGATCAATAACCGAATTCGGACGAAAGACAGAAGGTAACCAGAAAGTATTCTCATCGACAAAGACCCAGACTGTCGAAGCTGGTGTAAGTATCAGGCTTGTCGAGGTAAGCACTGGACTCATCTTATATTCTGATGAAGCAAAGGGATCTGCTGAGATATCTACAAAACAGACCTTAGGATTCGGCACCTCAGCCGGGTATGATGCAACATTAAGCGACAAGGCCATTTCGGCGGCAATATCACAGCTGACTGACAATATCATCAGCAAATGCCTGGACAAGCCATGGAGATCGTACATTCTGTCAGTTGAAGACGGATCATATATCATTTCCGGAGGTGCATCTCAAGGACTTGCTGCGGGTGATACATTTGATGTTTACAAAAAGGGAAAGAGTGTAAAGAATCCGCAGACAGGAATGAATGTAGAGCTTCCTGGTAAAAAGGTCGGAACAGTAACTGTGATCTCATCATTCGGAGAAACTGTAGAGAATGAGCTCTCAATATGTGAATATGAAGGCGAAGCTATTGAAGCTGAGAACCTTGAAACCTATTACATTCTGGATAAATAGCCTATCATGAAAAGGATATTGATATCAGCAATAATATCGTTATGTCTCACATCCTGCGGAGTCAGCCCAACCTTATATTATTGGGGAGGGACACGTGCTGGAGCGACTATGTATGAGCATCTGGCTTACAAAAGATACGATAAGCAGACTCCTGAAAGCATATGCAGCCTCATATGTATGTATGAAGATATGGTAACAAATCCTGGTGGTGCACGAATGACGATACCACCAGGAATTTGTGCTGAATATGGCTATCTGCTTCTTATCCCAGAAAATGCTGAGATATTTGCAAAATATGCGACCGCAGCACAGAAAAAGATTTTCAGAGCAAAAGACTATGCAGCATTCTTTCCTGAAAAAGGAAAAGAATTGATGCTTAAGGAGATCGAACTTTATCCTGAATCCGCCTTGTTTCTGAAGCCACTTATTGAAAGATTATCTAAATGATCCTGCCATGAAAAGATTCATATACTTTATATTGATATGCTTCATTGTAACGTCATGCGGTATCTTTAATGGCCCGACAAGAGGTGAGCAATATGCTAAAATGTATGAGGAGAAGCCTGTTACACTTCTGGTCATGCCTCCAATAAACAACTCAAGCCACGCAGAAGCAAAAGACCTACTGTACACTTCCATCAGCAGACCGCTGATAGAAGCAGGATATTATGTTATCTCTCCCCTTCTGGCTATGGATATATTCAAGGCAGAAAGTGCCTATGATTCAGAAAACTTCTTTGATGGTCCAGTCGATGCGTTTCATAAATTCTTTGGAGCAGATGCAGTAGTCTTCACCATCATTGACAAGTGGACAAAGAAAGGTGTGGGCATCGAGACAAAGATCAGATATGTGATCAAGTCTACACACACTAATGACATTCTGTTCGAAAGGAGCTGTGACCTATATCTCGATCTATCCATAGATACAGACTCCAAAGATCTATTAGGATCGATATTCGACCTTGCAGCTTCTGCGATAAATACAGCAGTAACAGATCACATCGTTGCAGCCAGGAAGGCAAACTACTGTATAATAAGCGATATACCACGAGGTAAATATAGTCCGGACTACATGTCAGACAAGGATTTCATGGCTGACGAGAAGGATATCTTTGAAATCAAATACTAGCATTCGTACAAAAGCTCTACCTATGAAAAAAATCATGCTGAGCATAGGGACAGCATTTCTGCTGATGTTTTCGCTTACCGCATACTCACAGGATACTGTTTCAGTCAGAACCCGTCCTAAAGTCGGAGTTGTCCTTTCTGGAGGAGGAGCCAAGGGTGCAGCACACATCGGTGTCCTTAAATATATGGAAGAGGCAGGAATACCTATTGATTTCATCGCAGGTACAAGCATGGGGTCCATCGTGGGCGGAATGTATGCGATAGGTTACTCTGCAGATGAAATCCTTGAACTCATCAGTGCTGTTGACTGGAATAGACTGATAAGTAATAATGTGGATAGGCAGCTGATATCATATACAACCAAGCAGGAGAGCCGTACACAGACTATAACCATCCCATTTTCAGTGAATACTGATGAAAATGAGCTGCAGTCACGATCTTTCAAGAACTCTCTTCCGACCGGAATAGTCTCCGGAGACAACCTTTTAAACCTTTTCAACTCGTTATCCGTAGGATACTCTGACCCGGTCGACTTCAATGAAATGCCGATACCTTTCCTGTGTATCGCTACAAATGTGGTCAGCGGAAAGGCCGACGTCCTGGACAAGGGAGTATTCTCTAAAGCCATAAGGGCATCAATGGCGATTCCGATCCTTTTTGATCCGATCAAAATCAACGACAACTTATACGCAGATGGCGGTCTGCTCAATAATTTCCCTGCTGAACAATGCAGGGAAATGGGAGCAGATTATGTCATAGGCGTCAGTATGTCGCCAGGTCTGGAACAAGATCCTGCGAATATTTCTTCCATTATCTCGCAAGTAAAGCAGTTGAAGGAGATTATCACAGATAAGGACTTTGAGAATTATCATAAGATGTGCGACATATTCATAAGTCCTGATCTGAAAGGTGTCGGAATGCTGAGCTTCGATGCAGAAAGCGTTGCAAGAGTCATGCAAAGCGGATATGAGGCAGCTGCAAGACAAGAAGATAATTTCAAGCATCTGAAAGAGATACTGGATTCCGGATCAGAACCGCAGGTAACAGAAAGAAAGGTCAGGAACAAGGCTGTGAATATCCTTAAGGAATCTGTTCTGATATCAGGTATAGAGATGGAAGGGGTCGGAAATGATATTGAGAAATGGATGCGCCGCAAATGTTCTGTCAATGTCGGTGACCGTATCAGGAAAGAAGACATAGACAAGTCAGTAGCACTTTATTACGGCACAGGAAACTACGACAGCATCACTTATACACTTCATGAGGACAGTGCAAACGAGGGTGCCTACATATTAAGATTCAAATTTGTGGAAAACCGTCCTCACGATTTTGGCTTGGGCCTGAGATTCGATTCACAGGATATGCTTTCCCTCATGCTTCACGCTGGTATTAACAGCAACCGAATGAGTGGATTCAAAGCCGATGTCAGTGCAAAACTTGGAAGCAACCAGTGGCTTAAGACCAACCTGTCTTACGGTCATCTCCTGTATCCAAGAATCAATCTTGCATACAACTTCAGAAACTCAGAGATCGATGCATACGATATGGACGATCTCGTCATGAACATGAAGTTCCTGCGGCACAAGTTCAGATTGTATCTCTCGGAAAACTATTCAAGGACAGTCAGTGTCGGCATCGGTATCGAGGCTGACCTTCTCACCCCGCGCAAAGTCATGTACACACACCATGACGCTCTGAAGAACGATTATGATCCAGTAAATACATTCGGAACATTTGCATATATACATTATGACAAGCTGAACAAAAGCAGATTTCCGACGAGAGGTGTCATCGGCAATGTTGACTTCAGCTGGAAGGATATGCTCTTTACTGACGGAAGTATGAACAGCATGAACCTGGGCTCTCTCACATTCGGCTTCGAGGGCTACATACCGATAATCGAGGAAAGACTCGTATTGATACCACAATTGTATGGTAGCGTTCTTTTTGGAAATGGGTCGGTTCGAGGTTCTTCCGATGGCTGGAATCCTCTCTTTGATGGTCCTGTACCTATGCATCCGTCAATGAACAACATCGTCGGAGGTGCAGAAGCAGGCAGATATATTGACCAGCAGATTCCATTCATCGGTATGAGCAAAGTATCATTGGCTTTTAACAATGTGGGAATTGTCAGGACTGATATAAGAACGCGTCTTTTTAGGAATCATTATCTGACAGCAATCATCAATTATGCCCGTTCAAGTATAGACCTGAAGAATTTCTTTAAAGAAAGAGATGCTCTTGTATGGGGTGATCTTTATGATTATAATGCATCCAACTGGTGGGGTGCCGGTATCAGATATTCGATCGATACGAAGATAGGCCCTATCTCATTCGACATCAGCTCATCCAACATTTCAAAGAAAGTAAATCTCTACTTCAGTCTGGGACATTATTTTTAATGGACAGATGATTTAAAAGAATAATGCTCAGCATGGCATATCTGTTATAAACAGTGTGACACGCTGAGCATTTCAGTTATTGTGATACTTTCGATTTATTGGAGTTTCTTCAGCAACTCTTCGATAGCTTTCTCTACGATTCCGTCTTTCTTGGTAGTTTCAAAGTCACCGATCTCGGCTTCATAATCAGGGGCGATACCTGGCTCGATATGATTCATATCTACATCAAGAAGAATATTGGATGCGAACACCACCACCCATCCGTTTGGCAGATAATGAGTCATCGGAAGTCCACCGCCACCACCGCTTCTCTGTCCTACCTGGATGACGTTAGGAGCATGCTTCATTGCTGAAGTGAAAAGATTTGCAGTTGAATATACTCCTCTGTTAGTAAGAAGTGCAGTCTGCTTATCAGCCCAGTTATATTTTTCAGATGGTGTGACATGCATTGGGGCAGGCTCCTTGAAATCATCATGACCAGGGCCACTCTTGTAAGTAGAATATCCTACGAGAGTCTCCTCGGTCATGAAATGACCTGCAAGCTCCAATCCTAAATCACCTGCTCCACCTGGGTTTTTCCTGATGTCCAGGATAATGGCATCAGCTTCCTGCACTACAGGATCAATATACTTGAAGTCAATGTCCTTAATCTGTACAGTGAAGTCATCATAGTAAATGTATGCGAATTTCTTTCCATCTCGTTCTATCATTCCATAGAGCAGACCACTTCTTGTCTTGAAGGCTTTGTCACCCTTGTAATCATCCTTGCCTGTACTTGTTCTCAAATAGGCATTGCTGACCAGATTAGGTTCATAGTCTTTACCATAATATGTCTCAAGGTCCGGCTTAAGGTAGAATTCATTGTTGCTATATACCTTGAAGTCTGATATCATCCAGATATGTCCGTCCCTGAGGACATCCAATGACTTTGCAATGATATTGAAAAGTTCATACTCATCCTGGATATCATTCTGTACAACAGGCATCCATTTGTCATAAACGACCTGCCAGTCAACATTCTTGTCATTATTGAATCTGGTGCCGAGGAAGCAATAATTTTCATCGACCAATGTCCAGAATTTCTGATAATTATTTACAAAATCAGTATCTACTTCCTTGACAGCCTCATATTTTTCGCATGCAGAAAGTGCCATAATAGCAAGTGCTGCAGATATAATAATCTTCTTCATTTGTTATTTCGGAATATTAATGGTGTGACATTAAAAATATCTGTTACCTGACTTGACGCGGTTATGCGCAGCAAGATCCACTCTAAGTCCTAACCTTATCATATTGTATTTTCTGCTATTATTAAGGTCATACAGTTTCCACGCTCTATGGTTCATTTCGTAAGTCATAAAGACGGTTGTCTTCTTGAGCACAAATTCAGCCTCGATGTCAGCATTGAAACCAGTAAGATTATGGAAAGAAGTAAAGCAGAACGGATTTATGGTTCCTGCCAGAATTTCGCCTTTGATGAGTGCATCAAGCGAAGATTCGTATTGTGTGCCGCTGAGAGCGATTCCCATAAATGGAACTTCCAGATTTGCCTGAAGAAAGATTCCTGTCTTCTTGAAATTCCAGCCATACTTGATTCCTGCACCAGCTTTAAGCTGAGTCTGCAAATCAGTTTCCAGCATATTATTGACATGATCTGGGCCAGCAAGTATATTAGCGAAAAGAACATCAAAACTACCTCCAGCTTTGATATATAGATTCTTGACTGGATTCCAATTGTAGTATGTGCCGTAATCAGCATTAATACGATTTGTTCCATATGCTGATGTTTCGGCCGGATTAGAAGCTTGAAAAACACCGGAAGCAAGACCAAGATAAGTTAAATCTATATCCCAAGAGAGATTTTCACTTCTCTTATACATAGAACCGAATTCAGCGGCTACTCCAAGAATTGAGCCGGTATATTCCTGATCACCTAAATACTGGGCGAAAATTGTGGAGCTACCGGTGTAAAGAGAAAGAGAGGCGGTAACAACTTTTTCGTCTCCTGCCTTGGCTGTCACGACAGAGCCATTAGCAAACAGAAGGATTAAGACTGCAAATAAGCTTAACCCTTTGAGTTTTTTCATTTCTGGTTTCATCTTATCGTCTTTTAAAATTAATGTTATCTGGATATCTGAAATGGTTACAAATTCTCTTCATATCCTGAATCGAGGCTGTTAACCACATTTACAAAGGTACTGCGACGTTTGTAAAACTCAAAAGAATAGAATACTACATTTTGCTTTATATGTAACTTTTATGCAAAGATTTTAAAGATATGTAAACCGAAATGTAAACAGGCGCATTTAGGTTGCCACGTATAATTTGCATAAATTTGCATACTTTAATATAGAGAAATGACAACTACAAATCTACCAGAGTGGGGAAAGAAAATATTATTATTCCTGACCTTAATGTCAATATGCTGCAGCAGCTTTGCTGAAAATGATCTTTTCAGCCAGGCAAAGGCATTACAGCGCGATGGAAAGTATGACGAAGCAATAGAGGTTTTTATCCAATGCTTGTCACAACCTGTCAGTGAAAATGACATTGACGAAGGCAGGATAACAGTGTATTCCGATGCCTTGGTGCAAATGATGAATACATTCCAGAGCAAAGGTAAACCGGAAGCATGCATATCTGCTTTAGAGCATGTATTTGATTCGTCTCCAGTAGTACAGAAATATATTCTCAGAGACTTCTATTCTGTGATGGGATATGCATTATCCCGTACCGAAAAGATGGAGGAAGCCCAGGAGACCACATTGAAAGTCTTCACACTCCCCCTCTATCATTCTACTCCTAAGCGTCTGTTCCGTGACTATGCGTATGCAGCATCTGTATTTTACAGCAACCCAGAATATGAGAACGAAGTCATTGAATGGTGTCAGGAGGCATTGGAGCAATCCCGTCTGTGCAATAACACATCCGGGAAACAATGGGTAACCGTGATGTTAGGTTCTGCATACAAACGCAACGGCCAACTTAATAAAGCGCTGAAACTCTTTATTCAAAGTAAGGAAGAAGCACAGAACATGAATGATGAACTTGGAGTGCTGAACAGTTTGCATGCATTGACCGACCTCTTCCTTTATTGGAATGTGCCGGAATATGCAAATCTGTATGCAACGGAGGCCATAGGAGTCGAAGAGAGCATGACAAATGAGAACCCTATGGTATCAGCACAGACTTATCTGAATAAGGGACGAGCATTACATCAGCTTGGCATAACAGATTCTGTCCTTTTTTATACAGAAAAAGCAAGAGAGTTCTGCCTTGCATTACCTTATAACAGCGGTATGGTAGATGTGGATCTTCTGCATGGAATCTATCTTACAGAAAAGGGCGGAGATGCTGTTCATCCAGGCATACAGGAACTCCAGCAGGTATCACGACAAGGAACCCCAGCCAACAGTGCTAAAGCATATCACCAGCTGGCACTGGTCTATTTGAGGAACGGAGATGATCATGAGGCAGAAATAATGCTCGACAGCATGTATTCATTTATCAATCAAGGTGTATCACCGTTCCTTATAGACATTGACTATGAACCTATTCTTAATCACTTGCTTAGAAGCGGTGATAAGCAGAAAGGGGAACAATATGTCAGACTGATGCTTCAGGAACAACGTAATTTAAAAGAGAACAGAGTTAATTACAATCTTGTCGAAGCTATAGTCGAGCAGCAGACTGAGCAAAAGAAGCAGGAATTAAAGATTGCAAAGCTTACGCAGACTACCCAGCGACTGTGGTTGTTAGTTTGTATAACATTATCATTTCTTATCATTTCCGCTATAGCGGTCCTCCTTGTATACCAGAGGAAACAATATATAATGCAGATGGAGCTGGCAGATAGAAAACTTGCATTATTGGATCAGAAGCTAAGCCAGTCAAATGCAGAAAAAGCCATCATAGAACGCGAAGTGGGCGAGATGATGAGTGACAAGGAGAATCGTCAGGAATTGACATCCTTGACTCCATCATTATTGAAGAATAATGGTGAATCCAAGTTCCGTCAACGTTTCGAAGTACTTTATCCGCTTTTTCTTCCGAGACTACGTGAAAGGGTTCCATCTATTACCCGACGTGAAGAACTGCTTTCTATGCTTATTGTACTCAAGCAAGACAATAAGGAAATTGCTGAACTGATGGCTATTGCTCCGCGAAGTGTCCTGATGCTACGTCATCGATTCAGACAAAAGATAGGCATGACTACCGATAATTCTTTGGAAGAATTCATAGAAAATACCTTGGGGCTTGATGAGAGTTCAGAGAAATCCGTCAAAGCACCTTCCGATCTACAAAAAGAAGAGTCTTCGATGTAATTTACACGGTTACAGGCTGAAGATCTCCCCTACTGCAAGTATCTTGATTTCAGCAAGGAAGAAGAGATCCGTCCAGATGAGAGCCAAAGAACAAAATATGTGATTAAATTTAATATAAGCATAATTAACTATGATAAATAAAAGAATCAGACTGACTTTGCTGACAATTCTGACCATCATGATGACAGCAAACATAACCTTTGCCCAGACACAGACAGAAAAAGCGTTCAAGCAACTCGTTCAAAAATATGATGACACTAAAGGAGTAGACTGCATAGTTGCGACTAAAGGAAACGGTTTGGAACTTATCAAGATGATGTTCAACAAACAGTTCGGTAAGGAGTTCATGAAAGGTGTGACCAGCATCACCCTGATTGACTATACATCAGCTTCAAAGGAAGTCTGCCTTGAGTTACGAAAGGAACTTGATGTCTTTTTGACAATACTTGAGGAGTTTGATCTGAGTAATGAAAAGGAATTCGCAAATAATCAATATATCAGAAGTTTTGCATCAGTATCAGGTACAGACACTATCTCTGATTTTGTAGTCGCCTTGGAGGATGATTCGACAAAGATTCTGATGTATATGGCCGGTAAAATCGTTATTAAAGAATAACATTAACTAAAATAGAGTGAATTTGGTGGGAAGTCATCTCGCAAGGCTCACCAACCTTCAATCTACATAAAATCTTACACTTGAGAAAACTAATTATAATCATATGAAGAAACTGATGTTTTTAAGTCTTGTCCTGATCGCAATATCTTGTGCAGACAACGGAAATCGTAAAGTTACTGAGAAAGAGCCAGTAAATGTAGGAGTCCTTACAGTGACTCCTATGAGTTCTCAGTATTACAATGTTTATGTCGGAGAAATCAATGCTTCCGGTTCAGCAGTCATTTCAACCAACCACTCGGGCATTCTTGAGTCTATTAATGTACACCAAGGATCTCGTGTCAAGAGAGGAGATATTCTTGCAGAGGTAACCTCTAAGAATGTACTTGCTTCATATGAGATATCGCACGCAACTCTCAGACAGGCTGAAGATGGATACGAAAGAATAAAGAAAGTGCATGAAAGTGGTACTGTCGCTGACGTCAAGCTGGTGGAAATCGAGACTCAGCTGGCAAAAGCTATGGCTGCGGCTAAATCTGCGGAGGAATCCCTTGAAGAATGTAAGGTCAAAGCTCCGTTCAACGGTACAGTGAGTGAGGTACTCGTGGAACAAGGAATTCATATAAATCCAGGTAGTCCTATTCTTAAATTGGTGGACCTGTCAACCATCGAAATTACCATCCCTGTTCCAGAAGGAGAGATAGGAGGAATCAAGATCGGCCAGAAGGCTCTGATCGATGTGCCGGCACTTGACATCACAGGAATCGAGGCACATGTGGAATTGAAGGGAGTGACTGCAGCCTCTCCGTCCCACACTTATAAGTGTACACTTGTTCCTGAAAAGAAACAGGAAAATCTCTATCCTGGAATGGTGTGCAAGGTCAGACTTTCGGAAGTTTCAGATTCGTTGAGAATCAGAATTCCTGCGTCAGCTGTAGAGATGGACTCAAAAGGAAGATTCGTCTGGGTCGTAAAGGATGGAATCGTGAGCAGATCGTATGTGACAGTGGACGGATATCAGGATCAAGGTGTGGTCATTACATCCGGTCTTGCGGAAGGTGACAAAGTTATTGTCAAAGGTGCTTCAAAAGTCAGCACAGGCATGAAGGTTAATTCCATTGAACAGACATTTTAATCAGACCTATGAAGAAAGACAGCAATTTTGTCAAAAGCGCGATCAGATATAGGAAACTTATATATTTCCTTGTCGCCGTCATGGTCGCATTCGGAGTATATAGCCTGCTTGCAATAAATAAAGACGAGTTTCCGACATTTCAGATAAAGGACGGACTCGTCGTGGGTGTATATCCAGGTGCGAACGCTAAAGAAGTAGAAGAGCAGCTTACAAGGCCTCTTGAGGAGATTCTGTTCAAATTTGCAGAGGTCAAGCGTACTACATATTCATATACACAGGATGGTATTTGCTACATTTTTGTCAAGCTTCAGTGTCCTGCAAAAGAGAAGAATGAAGTCTGGTCTAAAATCAAGCTGAAACTCAATGCATCAAGAATATTACTTCCATCAGGTGTGCTGACAGTACAGGTGATGGATGAATTCAGTGCAGTGTCATCAGTATTGCTTGCTTTACAGTCTGAGGACAAGAGTTATAGAGAGCTCGAAGAATACGCGGATAATCTGAAAACCGAACTTTATACCATTCCAGCCCTATCCAATGTAAAGATTCTTGGTACTCAGAAAGAAGAAATAGCCGTAAATATCGACAACGACAGGCTTTCTGCTTATGGTGTCAACTCGACAATGATGACATTTGACTACCAGACAGCTGCGATGCAGACCATCAGCGGAAAATTCAAGTCTGACTATATCAATGCTCCTATTCACATTGAAGGTAAATTGTCTACCGAACAGGAGATCATGGACAGAATCATATGGTCCGCTCCGACTGGCCATACTATCAGGCTGAAAGATGTCGCTTCAGTCGAGCGAAGGTACAAGGCTCCGACTTCTTATGTCGAATATAATGGAGAAAAGGCTCTTGTCATGTCCATTGAGATGAGATCCGGCAATAACATCGTGTCTTTCGGTAAGGATATAGACAAGGTTGTCTCCAAGTTCTCACAGACCCTCCCGGAGAGTGTTACAATCACCAAGATTTCCGATCAGCCTAAAGTGGTAGACACTTCTGTATGGGCATTCGTCAGGGATCTTGTGATTGCGATGTTAGTGGTTATACTTGTCATGCTGATTCTCTTCCCGCTCAGGTCAGCCCTTATCGCAAGTTCAGGAGTTCCGATCTGTACTGCCATTGCCATTGCGGTGATGTATCTTATGGGAATGGATCTTAACACAGTAACCCTTGCTGCTCTTATTGTCGTGCTGGGTATGATTGTCGATGATTCTGTCATAACGATGGACGGATATATGGACAAGATCGGCAAGGGCATGAGCAGGGTGGATGCCGCGAGTTCAAGCATGAAGGAGCTTCTGGTTCCGATGATCCTTTCCACAGCATCCATCAGTGTCATGTTCTTCCCGATGCTTGCCATCATGACTGATTATATGGGAGACTTCGTCAGACTTTTCCCTTGGATCATCACAATTGCTTTGGCTGCATCGCTTTTCTATGCTATATGCGTAGTACCTTCGCTCGAGGTGAAATTCATAAAGTCATCCGGCGATGACAACAAGACTAAGTTCGCAATCATACAGGAGAAGTTCTTCACTGTCCTTCAGGATGGTTATGAATCACTTCAGAAGAAATGCTTCCGATTCCCTTTCCTTACTATCCTGGTCGGTGTTGCTTCTGTAGTACTCGGAGTATATCTTTTCACTAAGGTAAATATCCAGATGATGCCAATGGCTGTCCGAGACTGCTTTGCCATCGAGGTCTATCTGGATCCTAATGCGACATTGGATGCGACTAAGGAGGTTTCAGACTCGCTCCAGCAGATACTCAGAAACGATGCCAGGATAAGTTCTGTAACATCATTCATAGGAACTGGTACTCCAAGATTCCACGCGACTTATGGTCCGAAGATTCCGGGAGAGTATTTTGCCCAGATGATTGTGAATACAGTAAATCCGAAAGCCACAGATGCTGTCATTCAGGAATATGAAAAGAAATATGAAAACTATTTCCCACAGGCCCAGATAAGATTCAAGCAGCTGGACTATCAAGGCGTAACTGCTCCTGTCATGGTTACATTCAGAGGCAGCAACCACGAGAAGATGCGTCCTTTCGCTGATTCACTCAGGACCTTCATGATGGATGATATGCATGGCACATTGAAGTGGGTGCACAGCGATTATGATAAAAGTGTAGCGACCGTATCTGTCGATCTCGATTCTGATGAGGCATCAAGATTAGGACTGAACCGAGCCCTGCTGTCCCTGTCAATCGCCAAAACACTTAACGGACAGACAGTTGCATCGTATTGGGAAGGTGACAAGAGCATTCCTATCAACTTCTATAATTCGGTTCTCACCTATGACATGAATTATGAAGAGTTAGGCAACCAGCTTATGACTACCCCGATTCCTGGTGTATATGTCCCATTAAGACAGGTTGCTGATGTCACTCCATCGTGGCAGCCTATCGGTCTGGCACACTCGGGAGGATTGCAGTCTATAACAGTCTTTGCTGATATGACAAGAGGCAACAGCCAGCCTAAGGCAATGAGAGAAATAAAGAAATACATTGACAATGAAATAAGACCGGCTCTTCCAGCCGACATCGAAATAGTTTACGAAGGACTTACAGCTGTCAATGCTATCGTACTTCCTCAGATCATTCTGGTTCTGATCTGCGCTACTCTGATACTGTTCGGATTCCTTCTTTATCACTTCAAGAAGATCGTCCTCTCTGTTCTGACAATCGTACTCAGTCTCCTTTGTCTGTTCGGTGCTTCATTCGGTCTTTGGATTTTTGACTTGGATTTCAGCATCACTGCAGTGCTTGGCGTGATAAGCCTTATCGGTATTGTCGTAAGAAACGGTATTCTTATGTATGAATATGCAGAGACATTGAGATTCGAGCACGGATATGATGTAAGAGAAGCAGCGATGGAGTCTGGAAAACGAAGAATGCGTCCTATCTTCCTTACTACATGTACGACTGCCCTCGGAGTCCTTCCGATGATTCTCAGCAAGGATGCTTTATGGATGCCTATGGGTGTCGTCATATGTTTCGGCTCATTGCTGTCTATTCTTCTTATTGTAGAAATAATGCCTGTATGTTATTGGCTTATTTTCAGAAATGAGAAACCTGATACTTTTATGGAGGAATTGGAAAAATGATGTGCAAGATGAAAAAGGCATTATTTGTATTGATAATTATGATATCGGCTACAGCTATGTCTGCACAGGAAGTCAGCTTAAGCCTTAAGGATTGTATTATACTTTCAGAATGCAACAATCCATACATCAAGAACACATATCTTGATATTCAGTCTGCGAAATTTCAGAAAAAGGAAGTGTTTGCAGAATACTTCCCACGTATTTCATTCAGATCTCTCGGTATTTCGTCTTATGATTATTTCATCGATATTGTCCTAGGACCTGAATTGGGAGAAATGGCCAGAGGTACTGAGATGGGCGGATATACTAAATTCGGTTTCAACTCCACCTTGTCTCTGATGCAGCCGCTTTATGCCGGAGGAAGAATAAATACAGGAAATAAACTGGCTCAGGTAGGCATAAAGGCAGCAGAGCTCAAGCATGAGGTCAATCTGAGAGAAAAAAGGGAGGAAATCGAGAAATCA
This sequence comes from Candidatus Cryptobacteroides sp., assembly GCA_045614445.1. Taxonomy (GTDB): domain Bacteria; phylum Bacteroidota; class Bacteroidia; order Bacteroidales; family UBA932; genus Cryptobacteroides. The sequence continues at coordinate 80,210 of JAZLCW010000004.1, forward strand.
TATTGGGAGATTGTCGCTCTTGAGGAAAAGCGCAATACCCTCAATCACCTTGAAGATCTCCTGAAGACTCTTCACAAAGATGTCACCAGTGCTTTGCAGGCCGGAGTGATCACTGAATCCGATCTGCTGCTTGTGAAAATGAAGGAAAACGAGCTCAAGAGTGGAAAGATTAAGCTTGAAGGCGGTATCAAGCTTCTGAAGATGAATCTTTTCAATGCAATCGGACAAGAATACACACTGGTAAATGGGGTCGCAGATTCGTCAAAGCCTCATATAGATAAGATTGTATTGTCAGACAGACTATCATCACTTCTCCCGCCATCTGAGTATTATATATCTGAAGAAGAGTTTGCTGCTGGTGTGACTGAGACCGAACTCCTTGAAGCCATGGTAGAAGCAAAGAAACTGGAAAAGAAACTGGCATTAGGTGAATATCTTCCGGCTGCCGGCATAGGAATCAGTTACGGATATTCCAGCTTTACGAGCTCCAACTTCAACGCAATCGGTTTGGCTACAATCAGTATCCCTATCTCCAATTGGGGCAAGGGTACTCAGAAATTGAAAAGATTGAATAATGAAATCCAGAAGGCTGTCAATGAAAAGGAATATCTGACTTCCCAACTCCTTCTTCAGGCACGACAGCTGTGGCTGAATCTTAATGTAACATGGGAACAGATGAAGGTCGCTGAAGAGAATATGAATCTTGCAGAAAAGACAGTTTACGATCAGATGTCAAGGTTCAATGCTGGACTTGTTCCGATCTCAGATGTGCTGATGAATCAGACAACACTGTTTGAAGCGGCTGAAAATCTCATCAACAAACAGATAGAATACAGCAAGGCACTGACTGCATATAACGGCAGGAAATCCAAATAGACCTATTTAATATCACCCTTTATCTTCTCTGAATTGTGTTGAAAAGATAAAGGGTGATATTTTATGAAATCCGGATTATCAGAATGGGAAAATCAGCGGAAGGACGAATACCATCACGACACCCATCAGAATCTGAAGCGGAAGTCCGACCTTGACATAGTCCATAAATGTGTACTGACCCGCTGGCATCACAAGGGCATTAGGTGGAGTAGAGAACGGTGATGCGAAGCACATGCTTGCAGCCACGGCCACAGCGAACATGAACGGAACCGGACTTACACCCATCTGTACGGCACACTGAAGCGCGATCGGAGCCATAAGGACAGCGGTCACTGTATTGCTTATAAATATAGTCATTACAGAAGTCGCCGCATATATTCCTGCAAGAAGAAGGATCGGGCCGCTGTTTCCAAGGCCTGCAACGATTCCATCCGCAATCATTTCCGAAACTCCTGTCTTCTCAAGAGCTATGGACATAGGAAGCATTGCCGCGAAAAGAACGATAGTCTGCCAGTTGATGGTCTTGTATGCAGCTTCCACACTACGGACACAACCGGTAATCACCATCAGGACTGCGGCAAGAAGGACAGATGTCACAGGTGCTACAGGAATACTCTCCACAACCATCATAACTACCATACCGATCATGATTGCAGCTGCGATCGGAGCCTTATAATCAAGTGTCACCTTGGCAGCCTCATGAAGCGGCTCACCGAGAACAACCCAGTTGGTAGATTCGTTCTTCATTCGCGCGATATCTTTCCATGCTCCCTGTACCAGAAGCACGTCACCGCTATGCATCTTGACCTCGCCAAGTTCTTTAAGTATATAATCTTTCTTACGTCTGATTCCGAGTACATTCACATTGAACTTGCTGCGGAAACCTGCCTCTATGATCGTACGGTTGATCATAGATGATGAAGGCATTATCAGGATCTCTGCAACTCCGATGTCGAAGAAGTCAAGAGATGGATTTGCTGAACTTCCATCGATTTCGTCTGTACGATTGTCAAGAAGGCGGAGGGAATAATCCTCTGCAAACTTTGTCACCATTTCCAGATCACCAGAAAGATAAAGTACATCATTCTGCTTGAGTACAAGGTCTGGAGAAGCGAGCTGCTGGTTCACAGTACGTACAAAGCGGTTTGGTCCAGAACTTCTCCTGAGCTCCAGCACATTGACACCATATTCCCTATAGATATTGAGGTCAACGACAGTCTGTCCGATCGCCTTTGATTCATGGTCCTTTATGTGAACTCGGAAAAGGTTTTCGGTCACTCCATATTCGCTCACAAGTTCCTTAAGAGACTTGTTTTCTTTCTTTCCATCCTTTGCCTTAGCCTTTGGTGTCAGCATCTTTGTTGCCGGAAGAAGATACAGGATACCTACAACAAGGGTGACAATACCCACAGGAAGGAATGAGAAGAAACTCAGAGGCTCAAGTCCTGCAGAAACTAGAGTATCGCTTACGATAAGGTTTGCAGGAGTACCGATGAGAGTCATCATACCACCCATGCTGCTGGCAAATGCAAGAGGCATGAGGAGGCGACGAGGAGATATACCTGCAGTCGCTGCCATACTGACCACAATCGGAAGCATCAGAGCTACTGTTCCTGTATTGCTCACGAACATACCGATAGCGGAAGTAACTATCATGACAAGGAGGAAAAGCCTCAATTCGCTGTTTCCTGCAAGAGCCATAACCTTGCTGCCTATCATTTTAGCCAGACCGGTCTGGAAAATTCCTCCGCCGACAATGAACAGGCCGATCATCATGATTACGGTCGTGTTGGAAAAGCCGGAAAGTGCCTCTGCAGGGTTCAGAATCTGGCACAGAAGAAGTGCCAGCAGAGCACAAATGGCTACAAGATCGGAACGCACCTTTCCTGTTACGAAAAGAATGGCCGATATCAGAAGTATAATCAATGTTGCTATCATAATTCTTTATTTAAAAAGGGGCGCAAATTTAACTATTTTTTATTTATCGGGATATGTATTCTACGATTATATTTGCGCTCCAGGGGCATCAGGAGATCGATTTCTATTGCTCACTCCCCTGTTTTCGGGATTTTATCAGGCAGAATACAAATGCGACAACAGCCACAAGAAGGATTACAGGTTCTGCCAACATGAAAACCGGCATCGTTCCGGAAGTAAGCGTAACCAAAGTAGAGAAGAGCAGAACTAAGCTGATTCCTGATGTAAGAATGATCAGACCTGTCATGAGTTTATGTAGCTTCATTGATATCAGATAAGCGGTCAGACATAATACTGCACTTGCAAGAGGATACATTGGCAGAACACTGCGTGACATTGTTCCGCCGGCGTTACCTTGAAGATCAAAATGTGCAGGAAGAAGTTCCGACAGACCATTCCACTGCACAATAATGCATAAAGCATTTACAGCCACTATCAAAATAGGGATAAACCATCCTGATTTCTTCATATATAAAAGTATTTTATTATTATGCAAAGATATTGATTTTACCCATAAAGACCTTGATATCCACAATTTCATTGCACATTCATGACGATGATGAGAATCCTTTTTCTACGCGTATATGTCGTCACATTTAAAAAGTAGGAGAAATTTTCTATCTTTGTCCTGATATAAATATGTAAGAAACATGAGCAGCACAACACATAAATACTGTCTGAACTGCAACACAGAACTTCAAGGAAAGTATTGTCACGTATGCGGACAGAAAGCGACCCAGGAGAAGCCGACACTCAAGGAATTCATTCATGAATATCTGAATATTGCATTTGTATGGGATAAATATCTGATAAAGACTCTGAAGGCGCTTATCTGCAAGCCTGGTCATCTGACTAATGAGTATATGTCGGGAAAGTTCGTTTCGTATATGCATCCTCTGAAATTGAACATGTTCCTGCTATTCATATTCATTACATTCTTCCTGCTGTTCCACAATGCTGACGACATGGGTAATTCTATCAAGACACTGACCCGTGATCCGCTTGTTCAGCTTCAGCTCCTGCGGAACAACCAGGAATATAACGAGAAGATGCAGTCAAGCCGGAAGGATACGATCCGCTTATATGTAAATCTGAACGTATCCGAGAGGTATCCTGAAATCGTCAGCATTATTGACGCTGTAAACATAAATGAAAGTGATTCCTTGGCAATATGGACTGCTACAGTTCCTCATCAGCTTATTGAAGACGGGATCATACTCCCTCATAAAGACGGATACTACGAATTCAACGCAAATGATCATAAATTCGATAACGGTACACATATATTGGAAGGTGTATGGGTCCAGATGGTTGAACTGACCACTGATTTCTTTCCTCTGATCATTCTCCTGACTGCCCCATTCCTGTCGTTACTGATCCGCTTGTTACATCGCAGAGGCAACCATTCACATTTCAAACATTTCATCTTCTCTCTGCATTACACAGCATTCCTGGAGTTGATCATACTCATGCTGTATATACTGCACCTGATAGCTTCGCCGCCGTCATGGCTTATGCAAGGTATCATCATAACCAGTTCCTTTACATATCTGACCTTTGCTTTCAGAAAAGTGTATGAAACCAAGCATTGGGCCGGTGCAGTCAGCAAATCGATACTGACAAATATGGGTTATGCAACGATATTGATGATTCTGTTCTTCAGCCTCTTCATTATAGCATGTGGAACAGTGATAATCCATTATGCAAGAATGTAACCCACCTATATAAGATAAACCACAAACCCTGAACCTATGAGACTGTTTAAAGATGGATTTATTTATGACGGTACAGGAGCGGAGCCATTCAAAGGCGACATTCTGACCGAAAATGACAGGATAATCAAAGTAGAAGAGTCCATAAATCCTGAAGAAGGATGGGAAATCGTTGATCTGAACGGGCTTTCTGTCGCTCCAGGTTTCATCGATGCTCATTCACACAATGATTGGTTCGCTATAAAGAATAATCCTCAGAAGTACTTTGAGCCATTCATACGTCAGGGTATCACATCTTTTGTAACAGGAAACTGCGGATTGTCTGCAGTAGGATTCGAATCACAGTCACGACATGCAGACAAGATAGGAGGCGGCCTCTTTTCTTATAATGACACCACCGGCGTGTATCCTACCGTAGCAGAGTTCTTTTCCGCTATTGACCGTAACACTCCATGCAATATTGCGGTCCTTGCAGGTCATTGCACCGCGAGAAGCAGTGTGGCAGGATATGAGAACCGTTCTTTGACAGAGACAGAGCGGTTGAAGATGCTCGAGATAATGGAAAATGCAATCAAGGAGGGAGCCTGTGGTCTTTCGTTAGGACTTATGTACGAGCCCGGAATCTATGCCGGAATCGACGAGCTGAAGGATGTAGCAAGGCTTTGCGAGAAATACGACAGGCCCATGACGGTACATCCGAGAGCATGCTCCGCTGTGTCGATGACATATCCTCTATTGGGACGTCCTCATCTGCTGAGAGCCTTGGACGAACTTGTTGAGATATCATCCGGTACCAGGATGAAGCTTCACTATTCACATGCTATTTTTGTCGGAAGGCGTTCATTCCGTTGTAAGGATGAACTGCTTGCAATCTTTCATGACCTGAAGGATAAGGGAGTAGATATAGGATTCGACATCTACAGCGAACTTCTTGGCGTTTCAGTCATCACAGTTGTGCTTCCGGCCTGGTATCAGGCACTTTCAACGGAAAAGAAGCGTCACTGGTTCAACAAATTAAAGCTCAGCATATTGATTCGCGCGACCATCATACTTCTTGGATTCGGCTGGGATGATATCCAGATCGCCTATATCGGCCCGGGTCATGAAAAACATGAAGGTAAGAGCGTTGCGCAGATTGCCAAGGAAATGGGCAAATCATGTCTTGACGCATATCTGGACCTATGCGAAATGAGTGATTTCAAGGGCCGCGTGAATATGGGGCCTTACAGTACACCGGAAATTGTCAGCGAACTCTCCAGGAATGACAGATGCCTCTATATGACCGATGCCTGGGTAGAGGATCACGGAATCCAGAATCCTGCAATTTATGACTGTTTTCCTAAGTTCCTCAAGTACTCTCTATGCGGTACAGGAGATTCAATGCCGATGACCATCAGAAAGATGACTGGTGCAGTCGCCGAGAGATTCTCGATCAAGGACAGAGGTCAGATAAAGGCGGGATACTATGCAGATCTCACAGTATTTGACGAAAATAAGCTGCGCAATGGCAAGGAAGATATCGAGCAGCCATTCGGTATAGAGAAAGTTTACATCAACGGTATAAAGGTATTGAACGGAGATAATCTTGATACAGAGGCTATCAAGCACTCGGGAAGGGCAATGAGAGCATAGACGCTTTTCACTGTTTCAGCGAAAAAAAAAGAAAAAGTTATCAACAAAATGTAGGGTATATTGTAAAAAGTTGTATATTTGCAGCCCCTTCAAAAAAAGGACGGAACATTGCCGATGTAGCTCAGTTGGCCAGAGCACGTGATTTGTAATCTCGGGGTCGTGGGTTCGATTCCCTCCATCGGCTCACAATAAAACAGTCAACACCATCTAAATTCAAAACTGAGATGGTGTATTTTATTACTATTCACAGATCAGTATAGCTTTATTTCAGCTTCTTGCCATCAGAAAATGCCTTTCCCACAGTTTCCCTAATGCTATGTATGAATGGCTGACCGGCTCGTATGTTATGAGACCCATTTTATGGACATCTGGCTGTCCTTCATCAGAAAGGTATATCTCATCCACAAGGATATTCACCACCTCAGCAACTGCATATACTATAATTCCTATGATGCATATTGATTATATCTTAAGTCCGGATGCTTTTCCTGGAAGGGAATCAATTGATGAAACTGAGTTCTACTACTATCATTATATGGGAGACCTGTCATTCGTGTTTGATGAGGGCAAGATATCTGTCAAGTATGTTACACTCGGTGATGTATGTGTCCAGCTTAGAGATATCTGCCTGGAACTGGAAAAAGAATGCAGTGTAAAGCATATGTTGGAATTCACTGAAGGTGAGGGTATCATTACCTTTGAAAGAAAAGACGAAACCATCTTTATTCATCCGGATTTCATCCCATCTGAAAGTGGTCCATATGTCTCGCCTGCACCAAAGGATTACGGATTCCACGTACCACTCGATGAATTCCACAATGCAGTGAAGAAGTTTTATTCTTCTGTAGCAGATGAAATCTGGGCATCAAATACCCACACTAAAAAATATCTTCCTGAGTGGGAAAATTGAATCGAGAGACGAAGCGGATAAAATCAGTCAGCCCTTTTGTCATATGGTTTAAATGGCAAAAGTTTATGGATGCCTGACCTTGATACCTTTTTGCGTCAGAACCTCGAGAACTTCACTACGTTTTTCTGCTGACCAGCAGTTATATTGGTTCATGCATAAACCGGAAGGCACGAAGGCACCTTTACGAGCAAATGTAAGACGCTCTCGTTTACCTTTTCCCTGCTGGAAGACATCGACATCTGCATATGAATATCTTACTTTCTTCTCAGTATTGAAACTCATGTAAGTCAGTTCAATGGAATCTTCCATGAAATTCACCGAATAGGGATATTTGAAGCGTCGTCTGAGGGAGAAAAAGAGAAAATAAAAATAGAAAGGAGCAGACCAGACAGCCGTACTCAGGATGCTTTGAATCAGAGACTCGTCAAGGGCAAAATACTCCAGGGAAAATTCGAGTGGTACCAGAATGAAAGTAATGACGGCGTAAATATCCAGACGTCTTACCCACCACCATTTTGTCGGCTTAGAAACTTCAATACTTTTCATAGATAACATATGTCAGTATGTAATTATCCCGTAAAAGAGGAATTTAATCGATTGATCCTGCATGATGATATGGTCAAATACGATATCTATGAGCAAATTTAACTATTTAAGATCTGAAATACAAGATTATAAGTCAGACGTAGATGACTCTGAGATATTTGATTTCACCTGTTTGCATTTCATATTAAGAAGATGTAATTTTACGCAGACATATCAGAAATTTGCTATGAAACGAATCTTTACCATTCTAATATCAACTATATGCTTGAGTGTGGGCCATGAAGCAAATGCACAGAATAAGACTTTCCTTGTTTCAAACCCGCAGACAGCCAGGTGGTCGTATATAGAAACTGACAGAAACGGGAAGCAGAAAGCTACTATTTACAATTCTGTCGAATCTATTGAAGGAGACGGCGTGAATGGAAACATGAAACTGCTGGTTGAAGAGGTTCCTGTTTCATCCCCTAAAGATACCATCAAGAGCTTTAACTTCTATCTTTTCAAAGATGGAGAATTCATGCCGGATTTATGCGCCGGCTTTGAATACGAAATGTTTGACGGTAATTATATAGAAAGTCTTGTCCGTAATACCATTGACGAGAAATATCCTGATCTGCCAGAAGAAAGAAAGAAGGAGGTTCTTAAAGAGACAAAAGCCGAGCTGTTGAATATATCCGGTGAGCCACGTGGCATACCTCGTTATCCTAAAGTCGGAAAACTGCCAGATTACGAATTCCACTTCAAGGTCAAGATACTCAGCATGAAGGTATTTGGCACGGACCGAAGAATTGTCGGCACCGAAAAGATTCAGACTGAGGCTGGAGTGTTCGATTGTTTTATCTTGGAAGAGACCATAACCACAAAGGCCATGATGATGAAGGATGTAGAGAAAATCAAGTCATGGTATGCCTATGGTATCGGCCTGGTGAAAGAAATCACTTATGATAAGAACGGGAAATTGATCTCCACAATGATTCTGAATGAAGTCAATTGGTAATTACAGCTTAGAGATGGATAATACCAGGCACCTTCATTGGGCCAGTCATGGACTTTGAATCTGCTCGATCTTCCCAAAGATGAGTGGAATCTGATAGTAGAATTTCATTATTATCTGCCGCATTTTTTCACACATCAAAGCCTTTCGTATGCAATGGCCGGGCATGTGCAGGGTATGGAATGGAAAGGCAGTGATGAAGAAAGGATGCCGATAGAAAAGGACCTCGATTATTGCAGACGTTGGAGCGAGAAGAATGGGCGTCCTTTGAATATGGGAGAATACGGAGTCACTAATACCGCTGACGAGAAGTCCAGGGCATTGTATATAGGTTTCATGAAGAATGCTGCAGAAAGCAGAGGTTTCAGTTCTCATTTGTGGGGCTACAGGGAGCCTTTCATGATAAAGGATGAAGATACTGGCGAATGCACCGTATCAATCCTCTGTCTGCAGACAAGTCATAATACAACCGAGACCGACTACGAGTGGGTTGTAGTCGGTCTCGATCTGTAAAATATGTTCTGCGTAGATTAGTATCCGAAGATTTCTTCGAGGGAAATGGTCTTGACTGGGCCGAGTGTACTGAGATAATCAGTGTCAAGATCCTTGATGTCACCAAGAATTCCGTAATGATATGTGCGACCTTCTACCCACTTCTTCTGAGTCTCCTTCACATCCTCAAGGGTGAGGGTCTGGAGCACCTCATACATCTTCTTTGAACGATGCTCGGTAAGGCCGAGTTCGCGTGTATCCAGATAGCTGTAGAGGATATTCTGTCCTGTGATACGCTGAGTACGAAGCGTTGTGATGAGCGCCTCCTTTGCAATGTTGAACGCAGTCTCTGACTCTGGCATGTCGTTTATGATCTCGTCAAAAGCCTGGATTGCAGTCTTCATCTTGTCATTCTGAGTGGCAATGAATGCGAAGTATTTGTAGCTGTCACCCTGGAACTCAGGCTCGAGAAGCCTTGCCAATGCAGAGTAAGCCAGAGCGCGTGCCTCGCGCATTTCCTGGAATACGATGCAATTCATACCGTTTCCGAAGTACTCGTTATAGAGGTTCATGTAAGGGTCGTTAGCTACGTCAAGTTTCTCTTCATTATTTGAGTACTGCATGTAGTAGATCTGCGGGGCATCGTACTGAACAAGATAAACCTCGCTTGCATGAGTATCAAGGAATTCAGGCATTACCTTTTCAAGAGGTTTGAGGTCTTCTGCAATCCTGTGATTCTCACGCAGGAGGGTTTCCATCTGATTTACAGAAGCAGGTCCGTAATAACTTACTTCATGACCGCAGTCCATAATTCCACGTATCTTTGAGAGGAGATCCTCGGAAGTGAGTTCGCTGATCTGCTTGTCTGTAAGAGTAGTCTTCTTGATATAATCAGGTCCAAAGAACATATATTGCTGAAGAGCACTGAAGCACATGTCCTGACTGAGCTTCGAATCTTCTCTTTCTTTGAGAAGATCTTCTTTGAGACTTTCAAGAATCTCCTCATCAGGAACAGCATTGTAGATAAGGTCTTCTACAATTTCCATAGCAGCAGGGATGTTCTCAGAAAGACCTTCAATGTCGATGCTGGTGAAGACATTACCTACTGAAATGTTGAACGAGCATGCAAGCTGATACATTTCTTCTGCAATCTCTTCAGCACTTCGTGTAGGAGTTCCCAAATATTCAAGATATTCTACAGCAAACTCCAACGCAGGGTCATTCTGCTTACCGTAGTTAAACTGGTAGGTGAGATTTACAATGTCATTAAGATTGTTTTGAACATGGATTACATCAAGCCCGTTTACATTGAACTTGCTGACCGACTTTTCATAATCTACGAACACAGGTTCGATAGGATCCACTTCTGTTCCTGTGATTTCTGCGAGGAATGTGCTCTGTATGTCTCTGTTTGACTTGATAGGGGTAATCTTAGGAGCTGTAACCTTGATCACATCCTTGTCCTCACCCTGTCTCTTGTAGACGATGGCATAGTTATTTTCTCTTAGATATTTTTCTGCCCATCCGATGATGTCTTCCTTGGTGACCTGACTCATGTTGTCAAGTTTCTTGACCTCGTCCTTCCACTCTGTTCCGTTGATGAATGAATTGACGAACATATCTGCGCGGCTGGCGTTGCTTTCCAATGATTTCATCTGCGCAAGTCTGAGGTTATTCACTGTACCTGCTAGCAATTCCTCATCAAATTCACCATTACGAAGCTTGGCGACCTCCTCAAGCATGATCTCGCGTACCTCGTCCAATGTCTGCCCCTGCTTAGGGTAAGCCATAATGATGAGTTCGCTTGCGTCAGGACGGGGGTATGACATTCCGGAAGCACCGAGGACTTTCTGCTCCTGGTTGATATTGAGGTCAATGAGACCTGCAGCACCATTGTAAAGTACAGATGCTGCGACCTCCGCTATAAGAGCATCTTTAGAGGCCGCTCCTGGATATTTCCATCCCATTATTATAGCCTCTGCATCAAGACCGTATACTTCCTTTTCAACAGGCGCTTCAAGCTGGAATTCAGTCTTAAGAGTAAGTTCACTGAGATCCTCATTAGGCTGCATTCTTCCGAAATACTTTTCAATGATGGCCACCATCTCGTCCGGATTGAAGTCTCCGCTCACGCAGATCGCCATATTGTTTGGAACGTAATACTTCTTGTAGTAGTTCTTGATGTTGATGATAGATGGGTTCTTCAGGTGTTCCTGAGTTCCGAGTACGGTCTGTGTTCCGTAAGGGTGGTCAGGAAAAAGGATTCCATCAATCGTTGCCAAAGCCTTCTGAAAGTCTTTAGTAAGCGACATGTTCTTCTCCTCATATACGGTCTCAAGCTCTGTATGGAAACCGCGGATCACTGCGTTGGAGAATCTGTCAGCCTGAATCTTAGCCCAGTTCTCAATCTGATTTGAAGGAATGTCCTCCACATAGAAGGTCATATCTGTCGTTGTAAAGGCATTGGTTCCCTCTGAACCGATGAATGACATGAGTTTGTCATACTCGTTCGGAATGAAGTAGTCAGACGCGAGGTAGCTGATGGAGTCAATCTTATGATACAATGCAGCTCTTTCTGCCTCGTCTGTTGTTGTTCTATATACTTCAAATAAAGCCTCAATCTGGTCAAGAAGCGGTTTCTCAGCGGCGTAGTCAGCTGTTCCGAACTGCTCAGTACCCTTGAACATAAGGTGCTCAAAGTAGTGAGCGAGACCTGTAGTCTCAGATGGGTCGTTCTTTCCACCTACCTTCACGACGATATTGGCCTTGACGCGAGGTGATTCTTCGTTAACGCTCATATATACTTTGAGACCGTTGTCCAAAGTATATATCTTGGTCTCAAGCGGGTCTCCCTTTACAGTCTCATACTTGTAAGGAGAACATGATACGGTGAGCAGCACCAGCGCTCCCAGCATCATTGATAAAAGTTTTTTCATAATCTTAAATTTAAAGGGTGCAAATATAATCAAATATGTCGTCTATTGTCGTGTAATGATGCAATATTTCCAGTTAGTATGGCCAGACCAACTGGTACATTTCTCTATTTTCGTGTGTATCCTTGATATGTGGAGTTTGTTCTCCATTGGAACTTCGTCCAAAATAATCCTTTGCCGCCAAAAGCAGCCAAGGCATAACAGTCTGGATCTGTGCTTCTCTATCAAGCTCATCTTCGACTACGACCTCCCATACAGGCTCGTTTGTTAATGTTTCAAAAGCACGTATAACCACATATAATGGTATTATATAAGTATGCATAGCAGATTCACTTGTGCTACCAGAGGTCACAATACTTTGCCTGATATTAGTAGAGCCTTGATCACTTCCTACAGGAACAGTGAAGGTAACACTATAATTTCCATAATTCAGCGCAGATGTATTGACACCATATGTATTAGTCACTGTTCCAGGACTTGTACCAGTACTTTCGAGATAAGGCTCTCCCATTCCATATCCCAATTCAACACGAAGAGCAGCTGTTTTATTGTTTGCTTCTTCATATCCAGATGAGTTCAGGTGTTCTTTTAGTATCTCTGCATATTCCTTAAATTCTAAACTATGCTTCAATGTAGAATCTTGAGGGGCTACATAATATGTTTTCTCTGAAGGAGTGATACCTCTAGAATTTAAAGTACAATAATACGAATTTGCGCAACCTGTGAGTAAAAGCACTGATGCACTGATGCACAGTAAAATGTCAAACTGAAGTTTCATGTTTAAATTTATTTTGAACCACCAAGCTCAATAAGTGGCATAATACAACAAAGCGTGGAGCGGACTTTCGTTCATCCAACAGGAGATTATGAAAAGGCTTTATAGGAGACAAACGGCAAACACCCTTCCTATAAAGAAAATTTCAGCATTCTCTGTTAAAAGATTGCGAAAATACACGCAAATATAAGCATTTGTCTGAAACTGAAAACAAAAGAAGAAGTGAGATGTAATTTGCTTCTTTCCTTTAAGTTGCGCTATCTGAATAACTCTATGTCGGCCACTTGGATTAGTTCGCATTATACAAGATAACACAATGATAATCAACAGCTTAAATGCGTTACCTGAAAAATACGCTATGAAATTGTGGTTACGAAAGGATAAGCATAACTAATGATCTGAAGGCCATATGGTAAATGCCGGGATTCTACTCAAAGGATGATTCTATGTCACATAATTGAAGCAATCAGGCATCATTTTAAGTAAAATTGCTTACCTTTACATAGCCAAACCACACTTTAACCATGAACTTCACCGGACTTCTTGTGGGATTCTCCACATTCCTTATAATAGGATTATTCCATCCGCTTGTAATCAAAGCGGAATACTATATTGGCGTTAAAAGCTGGATAATATTTGCAATCTCAGGAATTATCTTCGGAATAGCCTCGATAATGGTCAGTCATCTGATCTGGTCGACAATTCTTGGCGTCGTTGCCTTTTCTTCTTTCTGGAGTATTCTGGAAGTTATCCATCAGCGAGAGCGTGTACGTAAAGGCTGGTTCCCTGCAGGTCCAGGACACAAGAAATAAAGCCAAACGTCTGAATCATAAAACAGATGAAACGTATCCCACGGATTCTTATAAGATATAGGCATATCCTGCTTATCCTGATGATTGCATTAGGAGTGGCAGGAGTATGCATGCTTCCTGAAGTCAAGATAATCTCAGATATGACCACTTATCTCCCTGACGATTCTAGGATGAAACATGGGCTGGATAACCTGAAGTCTTCATTCAGCGGTATCGATATAAACGGTGCAGGAGTAAGTGCAATGTTCACTAACGAGGTCGTACACGATTCTTTGGCTACTGAACTGACGGAATTGGACGGAATTGCTGCAATAATTGGCAACCGCTCCAACGATAGATATACGCTTTACCAGTTTGCCTTGGACTCGAGCGCATCGCCAGATGAAGTGGTAAAATCCATAAGCAGCAGATATGGCGACAGCGTAACAGTAGAAACTGCATCAGCAAATCTGCTCCCGGACAACATGGCATTCATTGCCATCGTCTGTGTCGGACTCCTGACATTGATTCTGGTAATAATGTGTGCTTCCGTTATCGAGGCTGCTTTATTTCTTGTTGCAATAGGCATCGCTGTGGCGATAAACATGGGAAGTAATGTATTTCTTCCAGGAGTTTCAGTGGTGACAAGCGCCATTGCAGGCATTCTCCAGCTCATTCTGTCCATGGATTATTCAATCATATTGGCAAATCGATACAGGAAGGTAAGAGAGCGGAATCAAGATAAAGTCGAGGCCATGACGCAGGCCATTACAGATACCACTCCGCCAATTCTCAGTAGCGCGATGACCACGATTCTCGGTATGTCAATGCTGGCATTCATGGACTTCAAAATCGGACTGGATATGGGCCTTGTCCTGTCCAAGGGAGTATTCCTCAGCCTTATATCCATCTACTTCGTGCTTCCATCCCTTATACTATCCTTCGACAAACTCATCAGGAAGACAACGAAAAAGGTACCGTTGCTGCACACATACAAACTTTCGGGATTCGAAGTACGCCATCGTATGCTCATAGCAGTATCTTTCGCAATATTCTTTGTAGCCTCATATTTCCTCTCTAAACGTACAGAGATTTCTTTTTCAAATACTTGGCCTACAGAAATCACACGTGAATTCCCTCCACAGAATCAGACAGTGCTGATTTACAATACCAATGAGCAGGAGAAGATCATACCTTTAATCGACTCACTCAATAGCGATTCAAAAGTGGTCACTGCGATGAGCTACCCGTCAATCATGCTGAAGGAACGCAGGGCAGACGAGATGATCGGATTCATCAGGGAAATGAGCGCAATGCTGCCAGCAGGAGCAGGATCCATCGACAGTACAATGCTGTCGCCTGACCTCCTTGACATAGTATATTATGCAGCTGCACATCCTGAAAGGAACGAGAAGATGAGTTTCTCGGATATTGAGAAGTTCGTAAGTGAGCTTCCTGCAGAATATGCAGCAGGATTTGACATTGACAGGATGATGCAGGATATTATGAACGGGCTCTTGGAGGAACTAGGAGATGTAGAAGAGCCTGTTCCGGTCATAGCAAAAACGCTGGTAGAAGTCACTCCACCACCGGTCGCTGAACCGGAAGCGCCAGCTTCTCCTGAAACAAGCGCGCGCGATACAGTCGCAGCTACGATATCTGAACCGGACACCACAATACAAAGCACTCCTGACTCAAGATTCACATTCGAGAATTCGACTCAGAAGATGACCTCGAGCGAGATGGCCGGATTCCTTGGCTTTGATGATAAACAGGCATCCATAATATACAGATTGGCAGGATGCTCGAAATCCGGCATGACGGCCCAGGAGTTCATCCGATACATCAATGAAAATATCCTCTCGCGTAAGGCCTACGCAAGAATGATTTCTGATAAGCAGCAAAGTGAACTGGCGGAAGTAAGGCATCAGATTGATTCGGCAGTGGCTGCCGGACCAAGACAACCTGCTGTGACTCCTATCCCGGAAGTTCCTGTTGCTGAAATCGTCACACCGGCCGACAGTACGGAGAAAACAGAGACTCCGGCACCTGCTGTATCGGAACCTGTCAAAGAGATAAACTCCTCTGCGGTAGCTGTAACAGAAGCTCCGAAGGTAGAAAATCGCAAAGCTATAACCCCTGTAGAGGTTCTGCTGGACATGGTCACTTCCGACAAGAAACATTCGGCAGAAGAAATCGGCATTACCCTGCGTAATGCAGGAATAGACGTCGCCCAAAGCGATATAGACCTGCTTTTCATGTTCTACGGAAGCCGGAACAGCGACACCGAGAGTCTTAAGATGTCGATAACTGACATCATGGATTTCATGACAGGAACACTGCTCAGCGACCCTATGTATGAGCGCTTCATCGACGAATCCGCAAAAGAGAGCATCATAGCCATGAAAAAGTCTATGGCAGAGGGTCTTGGCAACCTTAGAGGCGAGGTATATTCAATCGCAACCATCATATCGGACTACGAAACAGAGTCACAGGAAACCTTCGACTTCATAGGAAGACTGGGTGAAAAATGCGACGAAACTTTTGATGGAGAATGCTACCTAATTGGAGAATCTGTGATGTACAAGGAAATGAAAGACGGCTTCTCGCATGAGATGCTGGTGGTGACTTTGCTCACAATCATCGTCATCTTCATAACGGTAGCCTTGACTTTCCGCTCTATGATAGTGCCGGTATTCCTGCTTCTTATAGTAATGTCAGCCGTCTATGTGTGCGTATTCATGGGAGGGCTTGGAGGAAAGCCGATGAACTATCTCGCATATCTGGTCATGCAGAGCATCCTGATGGGAGCCACCATCGATTACGCCATCCTGTTCACAGACTACTATCGGAAGAAGAGAATGAAGCTTCCGATATGGCAGGCTCTCCGCAAGTCATACAAGAATACCATCCACTCGATCATGACGTCAGGGCTGATACTGATTCTATGTCCGTACATCATGTCGTTGCTATTGACGGACCCTACAATATCCCTTATCCTCCACAGCATATCTGTAGGAGCTCTTTCTGCCATCCTTCTCATAATCTTCGTTCTGCCGGGACTCCTTGCTGCATTTGACAAAATCGTCGTAAAGAAGGGTGCGCATCCGCAGGAGTAACGATCAGCTATACATTATCACTTGATTATCATGCATTTAGCTTCCGATTCCCAAAAATCGAGCGTGCTCACTATTACTCGATGATATAACAATTTTTACCCCATGGAGAACGACTACGCCATCAATACCGCGATACCACTGCAGGATCTCAAGTCGGTGCTGATGGGAGGTGTCAGGGAGGACATAGTCATCAACGGGGAGCCTACAGGCGAGTTCTATCACAGGGAGACCGGAAAAGTCGACCATTCGACGATTAACAATCTCACGGCAGCACTGAAATGCTTCCTTGAAGGTGACGGATTCGAGGACATCGTCAGAAGGCCCGTCGCACTAGGTGGAGACTCCTGCACCATCACCTCAATGGCTAGCGCCTTGGCACAGGCCTTCCATAAGGAGATACCAGAGGACATCGTCAGACAATGCAAGCGTCATATGCCTATGTGCAGGGCACGCTTCGACATCTATGACAAGTATCAGGTGCGGGAGCTGATGGGCGTTTCCAGGTTCATCACCAGCGATGATGTCTTTGCGCACCTGCTTGATGTAAGACAAAGAAACGAGAATCTGGATTTCAAGAGGAAGGTATAGATTGAGAACCGGGCGGAATACACGAAGAATCCTGGAATGGGCCCAAGAGAAATTGACTTTGAGGATCATGAAAGCATCCGTAAGTATCGTGAACCATACAAGAAGTTTCTCGCAGACACTCAGAAGGAACATCGGAACCAACGAACGCACCTTCTCAAACGGCGAGACGGCGATCAAGTACTTCTCTGACAATATTGTTCCGGGAGGCCTGTACATTCTTGTCGAGCCGGAGAACTCCCTGTTTTCGGAGTATCAGATCGACCTTGCGAAGTTCATCGAGAGCATGGCTAGGTTCTATAAGTGTCAGTTCATCATATCGTCCCACTCCCCTTTCTTCCTGTCCTTGAATGGAGCGAAGATATATGACCTTGATGCTGAACCGGCATCTGTAAAGAGGTGGACCGATATTCCGAACATAAAGCTCCTGAGGGACTTCTTCGTCGATCATGAGGCAGAATTCTGACGATCGATACAACAGAACGAATAGATCGTGCGGATTTTTAAAGACTGTACCACGATTTGAGACAACCGTAGATCATATTTGCAAGCAATTTCACAAGACCATAATGACACAGACAACACTGAGCTATTTCACCAGACTGATCGCGCGTCTGCCATATGAGATCACGCTGAACAAAGTCGTCGGCAAGATCAGGAAGAACGATCTGATCAAGGAAAACACACTGACCGCACGCAAGTGGTACGCAAAAGGTCGCAAAGGCAAGGGAGACTACATCAAAAAGGCGAAGCTCCCTGCATTCGCACCGGCAGCGATACTTGATAGCGGAAAGAGTCCGGAAGATGTCATCGACCTTACTGGGATCTGCTTCATTGACATAGATCATATTACCGAAAGTGATGTACAGCAGACTATACAAGCCCTGTCAGATGACCCGCATACCCTCCTTGCTTCAGTTTCACTGTCCGGCAAAGGAGTACATCTGCTGGTCAGATACAGGGTGGATTTCGGTGATCATGACTACCCTTTCATCTCCTCTCCAGAGAAGATGGGGAAACTCTACAAGGATGTCTTCATGAACCTGGCCGGGTATTACAGCGAGAAGCTGGGGCACCAGGTGGACATGTCAGGAGATAACGCCGAAAGGCTCTGCCTGATCAATCATGACCCGGATGTATACTACAATCCCGAGTCCGCAGCATATATTTACGACATTATGAGCAACCAAATAACCAATATCATATGAAACACTTTGAATTTCAAGAACTCTTTACCTGTGAATGTCATGACCCCAGCCATCAGTTCATCATCAGCGCAGATCCGCTGACCAGTGAATATCCGGAAGTCTATGTCACAGTTCACCTGAACAGAGACCGCAACATCTTCAAGAGAATCTGGACTTCACTGAAGTATATATTCGGCATGAGGTCGATACTTGGAGATTTTGATGAGGTCATAATCAATCCTGAAGATGCAGACAGACTGCAGGATGTCGTCGATTACCTGAGACAGATCAAGGCCAAGCAGGAGCAGTCATGAGAGACATGACAAAGCTGAGCGAAGCAAACAGGAACAGGACACTCGGATGTCTTGTCGGCGGAGCAGTCGGTGATGCGCTTGGATATGCGGTGGAATTCGACTCTTGGAATTCCATACAGGGCAGATATGGTCCTGAGGGCATAACAAGATTCGAGCTCTCGCCTGCCTCCTATCAATGCCGATATTGAAGGCGTTCACTTCCATGCAGCTGACAACAGCTGGCATTTGGATGTCTTGATCCAGGATATAGGAACGGTTGAGATGACTGAGGAAAGAGTGGAATTCCTGCAGAGTTTCTGTTGTCACGACCTTGATGACAAATGGAGAGAATATGAAGGTCTTGAACATGGAGATGTACCTTTCATGTTCTACCTGATCATCGATGAGGTCATCAGCCACAATGGACTTAAATAACGATTCTGTTTCTTTAGTTGTCATTCAGATAGATACAAAGGATATAGGCGCAGCGTATTAGAAATATCCTGCGCCTATAAGTTTAAAGGGACGATATACGGATCTACCCTAATTATGATATTGGGTGACCAAAGTCAATAAGAAAAATCTGGATTTTCAAGTATCAATAGACTTATCATTGACCTTCAAATAGTGAACAAATTGCACCTCTCGCTATTACAGTGAAAGGATCGTCGACAGTATTGACAGTAAGATTCAGCCTCTTGCCAAGCCTTTCCGGTAATCCCCTCAATCTCGAGCCCCCTCCTATCATCCATATGCCGTCGGATATTATATCACTTGATACATCTTCAGATATTGATTTTACTTCATGTACAAAAGTAGATAATTCATCCTCTAATAATAGCAAATTTGGATTTAAAACATCAGCCAGTACGTTGTGGTCTAATACAATTTTATTCAGATGGCCTGTCCTTTTATGTGGACCGGTTATACTGACTGCCGCAGGAGGTTCAAGAAGGTTTTCCATAGCAGATCCAACAGAAACCAAGGCCCATTCAGCTGTTACGTCGCCAAAATTCACCTGACTTTCTGTTCTTATATGTGTCTTTATCTCTGAAATCCATGACTTACCTGACACCTTCTTCAAAAGCCTTGTTTTTAAGACGCATGAATCTTTGACAAGACTTACTCTAGTCTTACCATATCCAATATCCAGAATCATGTGATATTTACCGGCTGGGAGACCTAGTCCAGCTGCTGCAGCCAAACTCTGAGAAATTGTTTTAATATTATTAACATTAAGTTCAAGGAACGGATCAAGAAATGCTCGAGTAACCATAGAACCAAATTCATCATCTGACAACTCATCTGGCATTGCAATAACTACAGAACAAAATCTTGGAAATCTAGAAAGTTTCTTAACTATTCCTTTTACATATGCCTCATAGGAGCTAAAATCAGCAACATATCCACTAGAAATAGGAAAGAATGTCTTGTTACATTCTCCAGCAGACCATTTGCCCCAAAACCCTTTCTTCTCTCCGCAATATAACATGCGAGCTTCACGTCCGATATCAATGAATCCTTCCGGCCAGACCGAAATCATGGTATCTTCATCAAAAACGATAAGGCCTTTCTCGCAAACCACAGTATTTGCTGAGCCAAAATCAAATATCAAAGTTCTGTTTAAAAAGTTCATTGCTTGATTCAGTTTTTCATAAACCAAAAATAGCAATTTATTTTATTGTAGCGGTTATCTCAATTAACAGATTTAAGCCCAAATTTCTGCGTATTTATTAAATTCCAAGCGGCCTGCCACGACCTGAAACACATCGTAAATCCCCGCATATACAGGTGGGCATCATCATACCAGATGACCTCAAATGTTTTTGCTCCGTGTTCACAAATAAGAGTATAACGATATGTATATCATCTCTATATTTGGCATTATTGCCTATGTATAGTATAATACTCCCGCATTTTCAGATAGGTGCCTAAGTTAAAATTTAACTATCTTAGCACCCATGAAAGGAACAAGAAAGAAGTACGATGCGTAGTTCAAGGCGAAGGTCGCATTGGAAGCAATCAAACAGCGCGAGACTCTTAATGAACTCGCAGTGAAGTATGAGATTTCACCGGTTATGATCAGCCGTTGGAAGAAAGAGTTCATTGAAAACTCGTCGGCAGCATTCGAGACTCCAAAGGTCGACGATGTTTCCATAGAAAAAGAGAAAGACAGATACCTACGCGTAATCGGCGACTTGCAGATGCAGCTGGATTTTGCAAAACGGGTATCCCCAAAATTGGGGATAGAGATACCCGCAGAGGATTAGTCTCCCCGGAGCACGATCTGAGCCTCAGCAAGCAGTGTGCGATATTGGGTCTGAACAGGATACACGCCAAAAGGAGAAAGCGAAGAGAATCTGGAGATGATACAGAAGATTGATACAGAGCACATAGAGCATCCTGCTAAAGGCGTGGTTAAAATGACAGACTTTCTCTTGGAAGAAGGCTACAAAGTGGGACTCAGGAAAGTGCGCCGTATGATGCGTCTGATGGGCATAATGCCAGTGTTACATCTAAAGCATTTAAGCAAGCTTGGAAGCGCTTCATACATAAAGCCATATCTGCTGAGAGGGCTTGAGATTGATCATCGCAATCAGGTCTGGTGGATTGATATTACATACATTTTGATGAAGAAATGATTTATGTACCTGACTGCGATTATTGACGTTTACAGTCGATTCATTGTTGGCTGGAGTCTGCACAAGTCGTTGGAGGCTTCACACTGCATAGAAGTACTCCAGAACGCGATTGCGACCTATGGCGCACCAGAGATCATTAACTCAGACCAAGGTTGTCAGTTCACTTGCAAGGCATCAAGGAATCGACCGACAAGTACCAAGCAAGCTCTACATTCGTCCAGCAGATTGATTAACTAACAAGACTTCGATACCTGTCTAAAAAACGGTAGTAGCATAATATAATATATTAGAGCTTGGGCATTTTTTCAGGATTATTACTAACTTTGCTAGGCATTATGTTGTTGAAAATAAAACGATCTAAATATGAAACGATTTTTGTTCTATTTGTTAGTCATAACACTCGTTGCATGTACGAAAAGTGAGGATGGCGGAAATTCGAATCTTGACTCAATTCCTGAAAAGACAAAAAATGAGATTAAACTCGAAACTTCATCTTCAAATTTCTCAAGTGGGGGCGGTAACAACACCATTTCGTTCACTTCTACAGAGGCATGGACTGCTGAGGTTATTAACTCTCGTGCAGATGGTTGGTGCACGATTAATCCCACAAGCGGTGCGGCGGGCTTAGCAACTATCACCGTTACAACACAGCCTAACGATACCCCTGATGACCGTTCAGCTACTGTCAAAATCAAGGCTGGCTCGTCTCAAAAGACAATCAATATAACCCAAAAGCAAAAAGATGCACTCACCGTTACAGCCTCAAAGTTTGAGGTTAAGGCCGAGGGTGGCGAAATAAACATTGAGATCAAGGCAAATATCGACTTCGACTATGTTATTGAGGAGTCTAGCAAAGATTGGGTAAAGTACGTGGGTACTCGTGCGTTGAAAGCATCTACACTCACCTTCTCTGTCTCCAAGAATGACGACACTGAGAAGCGTGAGGGTAAGATTTATATTCAGAGCGGCGAATTTAATGAGGTCGTGACCATCTATCAAACGGGTAGCGAGCCGACAATCGTAATTTCAAAGAATGAGTATGTTGTTTCATCGAACAGCGAGACTATTGCCGTAGAGGTAACAAGCAATGTTGATGTTGCGGTGGAAATACCTGCCGATATAGATTGGATTTCGGAGAATACTACTCGTGCCACATCAACCAACACCTACTATTTTAACATTCAGCCAAACGAGGACTATGACCAGCGTTCAGCCAAGATAAAGTTTACCAATAAGGAAAATGGTTTATCTGAGACAATTACTATCGTCCAAACTCAAAAGGACGCTTTGGTTGTTGCAAAGGACAGCTACACAATAGAAAGCGAGGGCGGACAGATAGAGATTGAGGTGGGTCACAACATTGATTTTGACATTGAGATTGCGAATGATTGGATCACGAAGGTCGATACTCGTGCCTATGTGACA
>JAZLCW010000005.1:0-12229 GCA_045614445.1 Candidatus Cryptobacteroides sp.
GAGAACCGTCCCCAGTCATCCCGCTGGTATCCAGGTGCCGGACTATACAGAAAGGTCCGCCACATAACCCTGCCAAAGATCCATATCCCTGTATGGGGTACATATGTAACCACACCTCATATTGAAAAAGACTACGCGACAGTCAACATAAAGACCAAGGTCGAGGGTGTGGAAAACGGAAGTGTCATTACCGTCAGGACAAAGATCATTGATAGTGAAAACATGAATGTGATAGCCTTGTCGACAGACACAAGGCCGCTTTTCAACGGAGAAGTAGAGCAGAATATCACTGTCAATACCCCTTCGCTGTGGTCGCCAGAGCAGCCTAACCTGTATCACGCATGCACCGAGATTTATCTTGGCGGCTCGATCGACACCGATTGGAATATGGACAGACCGGCAGTCACCATTACCCACGGCACTCAGCTGCAGGACACACAATGGAGCCGCTTCGGATTCAGAAGCATTGAAATTGTACCGGACAAAGGGTTCTTCCTCAACGGCGAAAGCCGCAAGTTCCGCGGAGTATGCCTCCATCACGACCTCGGCCCTCTCGGAGCGGCTGTCAATAAGGCGGCAATCCGACGCCAGCTCACCATTCTCAAGAATATGGGCTACGACGCCATCCGTACTTCTCACAATATGCCAGCAGAGGAACTGATCGAGCTCTGCGACGAAATGGGCTTCATGGTAATGTGCGAGAATTTCGACGAATGGGACATCGCAAAATGCGAAAACGGATACCATAGATTCTTCAATCAGGACAGCGGAGACGGACGTATCTGGGCAGAAAGAGACATGATCAACATGCTCCATCATTTCCGCAACAATCCTTCCGTAGTGATGTGGAGTATCGGAAACGAGGTGCCGTCACAGTGGAAGCAGGAGGGAGTCGAAGTAGCTGCATGGCTTCAGGGGCTGTGCCGTCGCGAAGATCCGACAAGACCGGTAACATGCGGAATGGACCAATATAATTCAGTTATTATCAACGGATTTGCAGAACAGCTCGATATAGTGGGATTCAATTATAAAGTCGACAGATACATCCCTGCATACGAACTTCTGTCACAGAAGATTATCCTTGGCAGTGAGACTGCATCCACAGTAAGTTCACGAGGAGTCTATCACTTCCCTGCCCAGCTTGGAGCAGCTATAATGCACGAAGACCACCAATCTTCTTCATACGACACCGAATACTGCTGGTGGTCCAACATTCCGGACAATGATTTTGCTGCAGACGAAGACTACCCTTGGTGCATCGGCCAGTTCGTATGGACCGGATTCGACTATCTTGGAGAGCCGTCTCCATATGATACTGACGCATGGCCGAACCACTCGTCGGTTTTCGGAATCGTCGATCTTGCATATATTCCAAAGGACAGATATTACCTGTACAGAAGCCAGTGGAACAACACAGACCAGACTCTCCATGTGCTTCCGCACTGGAACTGGGAGGGACGCGAAGGCGAGATTACCCCTGTCTTTGTCTACACATCATACCCATCTGCCGAACTTTTCGTGAATGGCAAGTCACAGGGTGTGCGTACCTTTGCGAAAGCGGACGGCAACACTCCGTGCCTGGGAGAAAAAGCTATGGAGCGCTTCCGCCTTATGTGGAATGAGGTTGCGTACGAACCGGGAGAACTGCGCGTAGTGGCTTATGATGCCGAGGGCAATGCAGTAGAGGAAAAGACTGTACGCACAGCCGGCAAGGCATCAGCTATCAAGCTTACACCTGACCGCAGTACATTGAAGGCTGATGGTGAAGATCTCTGCTATATCAATGTAAGCCTCACGGACAAAGATGGCAATCCTGTACCTGCAGACAGCAGGCTCGTGAAGGTGAAGGTCAGCGGAAAGGGAAGCTTCAAGGCCATTGCCAACGGAGATCCGACTTGCCTGGAGCCGTTCCACCAGCCTCAGATGCATCTTTTCAGCGGACAGCTTACAGTTCTTGTTCAGAGCGGCACCGAGCCGGGAGAGATAACTGTAGAAGTCACAGGAAAAGGTATCAGAAAAGCACAATTGACATTAAGAACCGAATAAAATATCAAATATCATAACAACATGAGACGACCGTTTATTATTCTTCTTGCTCTGGCAGCATTCTGCACTTCCTGTCTTAAGGAAGACTCTTTGAGCAACAGAGCGGAAGCCACAGGCAAAGAAGCCCTGGCATCCAAGCTTGTCGGAAACATTAAAGATGCCGGCACGGCTTCCTCTGTATTGATCTTCATTGACGGCACTATTGAGGAAATATCTGCCGCTCAGCCGGATAATCTTCTGACTTTCGAACCCGTTTTCAGAAATGCCACTACTGAGTCTGCCCTCAGACATAATCTTCACAACTGGTACAAAGTGAGCTTTGACGAAAGCCTCACAGTCAGAGAGGCTGCAGAAAGGCTTGCGGAGTACGGATCGGTAAGAAAGATCCAGTATAACACTGAGGTAAAGCAAGAGAAATCCGAAATGATGCCATACGAAGGAGCAGTGACCAGAAGCGGTAACAGCGGCACATCATTCGACGATCCTTTCTTCACAGAGCAATGGAACCTGCACAATGACGGAAGCATCGCATCTTCTGCTGTCGCAGGTGCTGATATTGCCGTAAAAGACGCATGGACCATCTGCGCCGGAAGCCCGGACATCATCGTGGCGATCATAGATAGCGGTATCAGCACAATCCATGAAGACCTGAAGGATGTGATGTGGGTAAATGAGGCAGAAAAGAATGGTGAAAGAGGCGTGGATGATGACGGAAACGGATTCATAGACGATAGGAACGGCTTCAATTTCATCAAGAACTCAGGCAGCATTGATGCCATATCGCAAGGCGAAGGTGCTCCTGGTCACGGAACCCATGTAGCCGGAATCATAGGTGCGGAAAACAATAACGGCAAAGGTATCTCAGGCATTGCCGGAGGTACAGGAAACAACGACGGAGTAAGGCTTATGTCTTGTCAGATCTTCCAGGGCAGCAAGAATCCTACAGTCGAGACCATTGCCAACGCCCTGATTTACGCTGCAGACAACGGAGCATGCATCGCATCCTGCTCTTTCGGCTCCCCTGCCGGTGACACCTTCTATTACGACTCAGACAATCTTTACAAGGCTCAGGCCGGCGTGGAATATGATGCGATCCAATACTTCATCGACCCCGCGAAAGCCAATTGCAGCGCTGTAGGAGGCAACATCATCGTATTCTCGACCGGTAACAACGGCAAGAACGTATCCGGATATCCAGGAGCATTGAAGGATGTCATCGGAGTAGCAGCTTTCGCTCCTGATTACCTGCCTACATCTTACACCAACTACGGACCCGGCACAAACATCGCCGCTCCAGGAGGTGACTATTATGTGAATCCGTCTTCACCGGCTACACGTACAATGATCCTCTCAACCATTCCTAACGGACTCTCTGGAACAATGCCGCACAGCAGCAACACACAGTACGGATATATGCAGGGTACATCACAGGCTTGTCCTCATGTTTCAGGAGTAGCGGCCCTGGGTATGTCATATGCAATGAAACTTGGTAAGAAATTCACACGTGAGCAGTTCGTCTCGCTGCTCCTGAGTTCGACCAATGACATGAATTCACGCCTTAGCGGAACAAAACAGTCCAAAGACATCACAGGAGAAGACCGTCTCCTGAACCTTGATGAATATAAAGGCAATATGGGAACAGGCTCGGTAGACGCATGGAGATTCCTCATGCAGATCGAAGGTACGCCGTCAATATTGGCCAAGACTGGAGAAGAGATCGAGATAGACCTCAACGATTATATGGGAGGGCATGCTGCAGGCCTCACATATCTTGGAGTAGACATCAAAGCGGCATCCTCACTGGGCATAACCAGCGAACCGGTAATAGAAAAAGGAATAATGAGAATCACCTGCACCAAGGTGGGATCAGGAAAGATCTCAGTCAAGGCTATCGCAGGAGGCGATAAGCTCGGTGGAGGAGACTCTATCGGAGGTATGGAATTCTCGAGAGAAATATCAATAGCATCCAGACCTTACGCAGCTAAAAACGGAGGATGGCTCTAAAAACGGATTATCATGAAAAAGATCATATATATCATAATGGCACTTATGTGCATCGCAAGCTGTGACAATCCATCACAGAACACCCCTGTTCCAGGACCGGGAACTGAAGAAACCCTGGCATCGGCAATAGCAGGAGAATGGCATTGCACCGCTTCAGATTTCGATGCTGACATCTACATCAGTTTCACTAAGGAAGGTTCTTTCGAACTTTACCAGAAGATATCAGACGGAGCACATAGACTTTACCGAGGCAGCTGGAGAGTTTCAGATGAGGCTCTGGGCTACATCAACGGAAAGTATAATGATGGTACCGAATGGGGAAGCGAATATGCAGTAAGCATGAGCGATGACAAGAATCATATGACTATGGTGCCGAGAAATTCAGCCGAGCTCATTGAATATGATTATTCACGTCAGTCGATTCCATCAGATGTGAAGGAAAAGAGCGTAGTTGTCGTGAAATCAGCCGATCAGTCCCCTGTGCTCTGATCATCCTTTCTGATGCTGAACTCACATCCGCAGTAAAGCTGATTATAGAAATCATACTCCTTCAGGATCTGCAGACGCCGTTCCTGAAGGCCTCCTTTACGCCAGTTCTGGTCCCACCAGATGACAGAGTCTTGCAGCTGCTCACAGGCCCAATGTCCGGATTCATTGATCTGATCCAGGGATTTCCAGCGAGATGATGCAAGAGTGGTGGTAATGACCTTGATTCCACGTTCAGCAGCGTACCGGGCCGTACGCAGAAGCCTGAGCTTGAAACATTTGAGACATCTGCCTCCCCTTTCGGGTTCATTCTCCATTCCGGACACCTCACACAGCCAGTTCTCGTGATCATAGTCCGCATCCACGATCTCAAGCCCTAAAGCTTGAGCATATCTGGTACACTCATTCTTACGGATTTCATATTCTTCACGAGGATAGATATTCGGATTGCAATAATATATCACAGGAGTTATCCCGTTCTTCATCATACATTCGATTATTGCCGAAGAACAGGGTGCACAACAAGTATGGAGAAGGACTACTTTTTCTCCACCGGGGACTTCCAGCCTGAATTCCTTATTATTCTTTGCCATAATAGATATTGCCTGTCACATATCGGTCGTTTTTCCCATCCATCGTGAGAGAGGAAGGACCGTCATAAGAAGTATCGGCAAAGATAATTCTATTTTATGTATCTTTGCACCAGCTAAAACGAATTCATATGGGAATCATTCCTGACAGATATTTAAAGGAACTCTTCCAGGGAGTACGTACCAGATGGGAAGAATATGACGCCAGGCCGATGGGCGGCTGGCTTGCCCTCAGTCCTCTCCTGGTATTTCTCGGAGTGTACCTCATTTCCTCCATAATTGTAAACGACTTTTACAAGATACCGATATCGGCCGCTTTCCTCATCGCATCAATGTATGCCATACTCATCTGCAGAGGAAAGACATTGGAACAAAGAATTGCAGTATTCTCTGAAGGGGCAGGTAACAAGAATGTGCTCCTTATGATATGGATATTCGTACTGGCCGGGGCCTTCGCCGCCACTGCCAAGGAGATAGGCGCAATCGATGCCACGGTCAATCTCGCTCTTAGGATATTGCCAGGAAAGCTGCTCTACGCAGGGCTCTTCCTCGCAGCCTGCTTCATTTCAATGTCAATCGGCACCAGCGTCGGTACGATTGTAGCCCTTGTTCCTGTAGCTGCAGGTATTGCAGAGGAACTTGCAGCAGGAGGCTGCTGTGGAATCGCTGCAAGTCCGGCCTTTATTACAGCCATCATTGTAGGAGGATCGTTCTTCGGTGATAATCTTTCATTCATTTCCGACACGACCATTGCTGCCACAAGGACCCAAGGAGTGTCAATGGCAGACAAATTCAAGGCCAATATCAGAATAGTCGGTCCTGCTGCGATAATCGTCACAGGACTGTATGTCTTTATGGGTATGACCGTGGATATCACACCTGCTGCAGGCCCTATTGAATGGATCAGGCTGATACCATATATATTGGTCATCGCCCTTGCCATTTCAGGAATGAATGTAGCTGCCGTACTCACCATCGGACTTATCGTAAATGCCGTAATCGGTATCTCCGGAGGCAGTCTCTGCTGGCCAGGATTCCTTGAAGCAATCGGAGGAGGCATCAGCGGAATGGGCGACCTTATCATCGTGACAATGCTCGCCGGAGGTATGTTGGAAGTTATCAGGGAAAACGGAGGTATTGACTTCATAGTCAAAGGATTGACCCGAAGCATAAAGGGAAAGAGAGGCGCGGAGCTGAGCATTGCGGCTCTTGTCAGCCTTGCCAACCTGTGCACTGCGAACAATACCATAGCCATCATCACCACAGGGCGAATCGCCAAGGATATAACCAAGCGTTTCAAGCTGGATCCGCGTAAGACAGCCAGCATACTGGACACATTTTCATGCCTTATTCAGGGAATCATCCCATACGGGGCACAGCTGCTGATGGCTGCCGGACTGGCTGGAATCTCGACCATCACCATCATCAGTCACCTGTATTATCCTTTCGTGATGGGAACCTGTGCGCTATTGGCCATTCTGCTGCGACTTCCGCGCAAATACTCGTAAAATCCAGGTGGCGCACATCCACCTGATTCACAGCAACTTACGCCAGATGCCTGCTGCATTATCACAGCAGGCATCTGACGTAAATCTCTGGCGATCAGCACATTGAGCGCCACCACTGCTGAATCATCCGATTACAGATATCACATAAAGAGAGATGCCACCTGGAAGGTGATGAATGCAGCCACCCAGGCAAGGACAATCGTATAGACAGCAGTGATCAAAGCCCATTTCCAGCCACCACTCTCGTTCTTAATGGCGACAAATGTGGCTATACAAGGGAAATAGAGCAGGATGAAGACCATATAAGCTAATGCTCCGGCAGGTGTGACGGACTTGACAAGGGCCTTCTGAAGTCGGGTATCACCTGCAGAATCATCTGTATCTTCGGCCACAATCTCATCCTGAACCGTTACCGGCTGATCATCGGCATACATGACACCCAAAGTACTTACGACAAGTTCCTTTGCACCGACTCCGGCCACAATTCCCACACCCATTCTCCAGTCAAAGCCCAGAGGTTCGAGCGCAGGTTCCATTGCCTTGCCGACATATCCGATGAATGAATGTTCCTGCTGCTCCTGAGGAGTGCTGTACGCATCGTGATTAGGGAAATATCCGAGGAACCAGATGACTAGAGAGCAGATCAATATGATTCCGCTCATCTTCTGGAGATATTGGCGTCCCTTTTCCCAGGTATGTCTGAATACCGACTTTCCTGTCGGAACCCTGTATGGAGGAAGTTCCATAACGAAAGGAAGATCATCTTCCTTGAAGAAAAGGCTCATCACCTTGGCAGCAACGATAGCCAGAAGTATTCCTAATGCATAGAGGCCCAGAACCACCAGACCGGCATTCTCCGGGAAAAACGCTCCGGCTATAAGCACATAGACCGGCATTCGTCCGGCACAGGACATCAATGGAATGATCAGCATCGTGATAAGACGGCTCTTTCTGCTCTCAATGGTCCTTGTAGCCATTATTGCAGGTACATTGCAGCCGAATCCCATTATCATCGGAATAAAAGACTTGCCGTGCAGACCGATCTTATGCATCAGTCTGTCCATGATGAAAGCTGCACGGGCCATATATCCGGAATCTTCCAGAAGAGATATGAACATATAGAGCAGGAGAATATTCGGAAGGAAGACCAGTACGCTTCCCACACCGCCGATGACTCCGTCCACCACCATATCCTTCAGCCATCCGTCGTTCATTGTCATTGCCACAAAGGCTCCGAACTTCTCCACAAGCCACTCGATCCACTGCATAGGATATTCTCCGATTACGAAAGTACCCTCAAAGACTATGTAGAGCAGGAAAAAGAAGATCGGAAATGCCATCCAACGGTTTGTGACCACTCCGTCGATCTTGTCGGTCAGGGTATGTCTTTTCTTATGGCCCTGAGTATAGGTTTCAGCAAGCGCACCCTCGACAAAAGCATATTTGGCATCCACCAAGGCTGATTCCGTACCGGAGTTCAGAAGACTCTCGATACGCTTATGTTCCTCATATCTTGCAGCGATGATCTCATCTCGTCCCGGCAAAGCCTCTACCACCTTATCGATTTCCTTGTCATTTTCAAGATACTTGATGGCAAGATAGCGTGTGGAATATTTCAGACGGATGTCGGTATCTTTCTGAAGAAGATGTTTTATACGGTCGATGCTCTGCTCGAGCTCCGCACCGTGATTGATATGTATATGACGGGCAAGATGCGGGTCCGACTTTTCATAAATCTGTATGACAGTGTCAAACAAGGCGTCTATTCCCTCACCTGTCCTGCTGACAGTCGGCACTACAGGCATACCGAGAAGATATCCTAACTGCTTGATATCCAACTTATCGCCTCGAGCCTCAAGTTCATCATACATATTCAGAGCCATTACGACTCTGAGATTCATATCAATAAGTTGAGTGGTAAGATAAAGATTTCTGTGAAGATTGGACGAGTCCACGACATTGACCACCACATCCGGCATATCATCCACAAGATTCCTGCGGACATAAAGTTCCTCGGGACTATAAGCAGAGAGGGAATATGTTCCCGGAAGATCGACAAGATTGAAACGGTATCCCCCATACTCGAACACTCCTTCCTTGGCATCCACAGTGACTCCGCTGTAATTACCCACATGTTCGTGGCTTCCGGAAGCGATATTGAAAAGAGAGGTCTTTCCGCAATTGGGATTACCTACCAGAGCGACCTTTATCACCTTGCGACGCTCTTCAGCCAGGGTTCCCATTTCTCTTTCAAGCCAGCTTTCGCCACCAGCCTCCAATGCTGGCAGAGCCTTACGTGCCGACAGGTGCTCCTTCGCCTCAGTCTCACTGATGACCTCTATCTTGGACGCCTCCTCGCGGCGGAGCGATATCTTATATCCTATGATTTCATACTCGATAGGATCCCTGAGAGGGGCATTGAGGATTACTTTCACCTTACTGCCCTTCACGAATCCCATTTCAACTATCCTTTTACGAAAGCTTCCGTGACCATTGACCTTAACGACCACGCCACGCTCCCCTGTCCTGAGTTCCGAAAGTTTCATATTCCTGTTTTTGCTGTCAATGCAAATATATCACTTTTTCTCCCATATGCACGCCAAATCAGCATATTAATCACAACAATTCCTTATATTTGTAGGTTCATTTTTAAGAAAGCATGAAAAGAATCATATATATATTGACCCTTGCAGCTGCAATTGTTTCCTGCCAGAAAGAGCTTCCTCTGGAGCCGGCAATTTCATTTTTCGGTGCATCACCGGAAATTTCCGAAGAGACTGCCGTATTCAGACTTGCATATGCGAACATCACCGACAGCACGGAAAGAGTGATTCCGGTGACAATAGGAGGAACAGCAGAATTGGGCACCGACTACACTATCTCCGGTGACAAGTTTGTGTTCGGAGGTGAAAATCCTATAGACTCCATAGTCGTAACCACATTGAAGCTGGGAACAGACCGCACATTGAGTCTCAGCGTGGATGTGCCACAAGGATATGTTGCCGGAAAATATCTCACATCGGAATATACTCTCCAGGATAAGCTCGCATTCTTTTCAATGTCAAAAACTTATCTTATGGCAAGCGACTCACTGGACGTAGTGTTCCTGTCAGTCGACAAGAACGGCAATCCCAAGGCTCTGACAAAAGAGGCCGAAATATTCTTGAATGTCAATAAAGAAAAGAGTACAGCTGAAGAAGGTATTGACTTTGCCTTTGCAGACAGCACAAGATTCGTAATCAAAGGCGGAGAAAGCCAGGGCAGACTCAAGCTCAAGTCACTCAGACCTCATCCTGCTGACGGACAAGACAAGATCGTCCTGAACCTTGCATACGGTGAGAAATACGGAGCGGGGCCGAATCCGGAAATAGAGATCAGTCTCATAGATACCCTATGGAAGCATCTGAGCGGAACCTGGGAAGCGGATTCTCTTATGACAGACTCATTATATATGGAGAAGTTCTGGGAAAACTCATGCACAGGAATGGAATTTTTCCCCGAATTCAACAACAGAGACTGGCTGACCTTCGATATTGAAAATACGACTCTGACACCATCCATCAGATCGGGATTCAAGAATTATTTCAGCGGAAAATCCAGCCTCAGGAAAGGCAGCAGCCTCACCCTTGACCTGGGTGAAGGAAACTCTGCAGATCTGCAGACCTTCTGGTTAGACAACACCAACAGATATTTCTCCGCAGAAATAAACAGCGAAGACAAGGAATCCCTTATCGGAGTGAGATTCTTCCCGGACAACACTGACTCCCTTGACTTATATGTCATCGACTATGTGTCAAGAAGCTTTATGCCGGAATTGGAGACAGAAGGCAAATATGCCCCGGAAAAGCCTGTAGCAGCCTCGCCGGGACAATTCCTCAATCTTATTTTCAAAAGACAGTAGCTCTGTTCATATCCTGATCGACCCAGATCAGCTTCGACGTATCATATCCTCTGTCTGATGCTTCCCTCAGGACGGCATCCAGTACATCTGTATCCACTGCCGGAGTACGGGACAATATCCACAGATACTTAGGGCTTCCGCTTCCTACAAGGGCCACCTGATAGTTATCATCAAGCATCATTACATTGTAAGGACTGTAGAAGAAGAGGAAGAATGAAACTTCCAGATGAGCAGGATCGGTCTCAGGGTCAGGCTGACGAGCCTTTCCGTCGGCCACCTTGTATTTACCGTTTTTCCAGCCGGAATTGATTACATCTATCTTTCCGTCATCCCTCAGAAGATATTCAGCCGTGACATTATCCATATCACGCTCGAAACTGTGATCGAAGCGGGCGATTTCATACCAAAGACCAAGATAACGGCTAAGATCCAGACTCGGTACGGGCGTATTGTCAAACGGCTTGTCCTGAGCGATAATGAGGCCCGGAAACAGAAATACGGCCAGGGCCAATGGAATCAGACTTTTCATAATTAACCTGCGTTTAAATTACACTATTGTACTTAAACGCAGGTTACTCAAATACTATGCTATTTCAATGGTATAGACGCTCGCGAATCTTTCTCCAGGAGCGAGACGGTTGATCCAGTCCTTATCGCGGTAATCGCCCTCATATCCGGCTCTGTCGCACCTTCCGTACCACGGTTCCAGACAGATGAAAGGAGCATTCTTTGTCGGCGGTGACCAGATGCCGATCACCGGCGCATCAAACTTGAGACTGAGCCAAGGAGTGCGGTCATTTCTGTAAAGAGTCACGGCTCCTACCTGACCATCCTGAAGCATTATCGTGTCGATCGCATCAAAGGTTTCTCTTGTCAATGGGAGAAGGCCATCCTCGGGGATCTCAAGAGGATACTTTGTCACTGCATCCACACAGCCCTTCTCCTTTATCCTAATGCATTCAAGGCCCTCTGACCTGTCAAATGAAAGGAATCCACGCTCGGCAGTCTGCGGATCATAGTCCGGATAATAGAACGCCGGATGCGCGCCGATCTGGAAATAAAGATCCCCTGTGCCAGGATTAGTCACTTCCCAGATGACATCAAGCTTGTTACCGTCGAGTTTATATGCTATCTCCAGAACGAACGGATAAGGATATTTTGTCAATGTTTCTTCATTGGATTCAAGCCTGTATCTTACTTCCGTATCATTGCCTTCCACCAATGTAAAATCCATATCACGGGCAAAACCATGCTGTCCCATCTCATATTCCTTTCCATCTACACGGTAACGCTTGTCCCACACGCTTCCCACGATCGGGAACAGAACAGGCGAATGCCTTCCCCAGAATGCAGGATCAGCCTGCCAAAGATATTCGGTCGAGTCTTTTTTGATGCTGGCCAGCTCAGCGCCATGTTCCTTTACCTGAACGGTCAGGATATCATTTTTAAGAGTATACATATAGATAGTCATTAGTTTTGCGTAAAATTACAAAAATATCTGACACCAGATGCATATATAACGAAAAAGAGACCAGCTTTTGCTGATCTCCTTAGTGCGGTGGGCGAGACTCGAACTCGCACAGGATTACTCCCACTACCCCCTCAAAGTAGCGTGTCTACCATTTCACCACCACCGCTTTGTTTGTTTTGGGATTGCAAAGGTACGACAAAAAAATTAAACTCCAAATTTTTCT
>JAZLCW010000006.1:0-55146 GCA_045614445.1 Candidatus Cryptobacteroides sp.
AAACGCGAGCGACTGCTGATTTACGTCTTCCAAGAGCGTTTACTACTTTCATGCTCTGCTTAAATTTCGTTTAAAGTGATTGTTCTAGGGTTCTGTGCCTGGTGTGGGTGCTCGTTACCTGCGTAAAGATACAGGTTGTTAAGGAGCTTTGAACCGAGGCGATTCTTAGGAAGCATACCCTTTACTGCCATCCTTAAGACTTCAGTAGGCTTCTTTGCCATAATCTCCTTAGGAGTAGTGAAACGCTGTCCACCTGGGTATCCAGTGTGGCGAACGTACACCTTGTCAGTCATCTTCTTACCAGTGAATCTTACCTTATCCGCGTTGAGAACGATGACATTGTCACCGCAGTCCATGTGCGGAGTGAAAGATGCCTTGTTCTTACCACGAAGAACGAGAGCAAGTCTGGCAGCAAGACGGCCTACTACGAGATCAGTAGCATCGATCACAACCCACTCCTTCTTGATATCGCCTGCCTTGAGGGATACCGTTTTGTAGCTCTGTGTGTCCATCTTGTACTGTTAAATGGTTAATACTTAATTAATTAAATCTAAAAATTGCGATCCCTACACTACATAGGGGGTGCAAAGATAGAAATAATTTTTCTTTTGGCCAAATTTTCTGAATAATCAGAGCTTTACAGATTCATTCAGCCTGATATCTGCCGAAGAAGCGCCGATCTTGAAATCATAAGTTCCCGGATTCAGCATAAAGGCGTGCTGGTCCATACTCCAAAGTTTGAGATCTTCAAATGGTATATCCATCTCCACCTTGATCTTCTTTCCTGCCGGAACAGCGATTCTGTCGAATCCGCGAAGACGCATCAATGCATCGTCACCAGGAGCTTTCACATATACCTGGACTACCTCCTCTCCGTCACGGGCACCGGTATTCTTGAGATCGAAGGAAACCTTCACTGCATCGATGGCACGGCGCACCTTCAATCCCGAATACTCAAATGAGGTATAGCTCAGACCATGTCCGAAAGGATACAAAGGCTCACCCTGGAAATACATATATGTACGGCCGTTCCTGATGTCATAGTCAAGCATATTCGGAAGGTCAAGAATGTCCTTCACCCAGGTCTGGGTCGTACGTCCAGCAGGATTGTAGTCACCGAAGACCACATCAGCGAGGGCGTTTCCGAGCTCCTGGCTGCACTGAGTCATATGGACGATTGCAGGAACATTCTCCTGAGTCCAGTCGATCGCATACGGGAAGCTGCTGATAAGTGCCACCACTGTATTAGGATTGGCTTTCCACACGACCTTGATAAGGTCCTCTGTCTCGAGCTCGAGAGATCTGCGGTCCACTGCCTCTCTTCCGTCACCTGCCACATTACCGTCTCCCCATGGAGCCTGTATCTTGTCCCACTGCCAGTCCGGGCTTGTAGTCGGATGGTTACCAACGCAGACAATCGCCACATCCGCCCACTGAGCAAGCTTCTGAGCCTCGCCGTCAGAATCCCATTTCTGGAAACGGACTTCCACATCAGTTCCTTCCACTGCATTCTTCAATCCATCCAGAACAGATACTTCATAAGTAGGAAGGGCTCCATACCAATCCTTCAAGACCTCTTCAGCACGATTTCCGAATACAGCAATCTTCTTGACTTCCTTCTTGTCAAGCGGGAGAAGTCCGCCGTCATTCTTGAGAAGCACCACAGACTTCTGGGCAGCAAGCCTTGCCTTCGCCTTATACTCGTCTGTCTCCCAAGGAGCTACATCACCGAATCCCATATCCTTGTAAGGATTGGCGTCCGAGCTGTCCATGAGGCCAAGCCTGAGCATCGTACGAAGATTGAAGCGGGTATTTCTGTCAACGACTTCCTCGGAAAGCAATCCTTCCTGCACTGCCGCAAGCATCTCATCAGCGAAACGGTCAAGGATGCGGGTGATGCCGGCATTGACACTCATCGCCACTGCTTCCTTCTTGTCAGCAGCCCATTTATGTGCAGTGACAAGCAGCGTAAGGGCGCTTCCGTCATTAAGGATCTGTCCGTCCATTCCCCATTCATCGATCAGAATCTCCTGGATGAAGTCATCAGTCGAACAAGGAATGCCATTATATTTATTATAAGCGGTCATAAGTGAACGTGAGCCGCCATCCACAACTCCCTTCCAGAATCCATACGAATAATAGTCTCTGAAAAGCGCCTCGTCAAAGTCAGAAGATGTATATGAACGTCCATCCTCATTGCTGTTGGCAAGGAAGTGCTTCATCACGGTAGCGGTCTGCCAATACTTAGGATCATCTCCCTGCATACCCTTGATTTCTTCTACAGCAAGCTTTGCCACAAGGAAAGGATCTTCACCGAAAGACTCCTCTGTACGGCCCCAGCGAGGGTCACGTGCAAGATCGGCATTCGGAGCCCAGAGTACCAGACAATTTCTTCCTGTCTTCCACGAATGATATCTTGCTTCCACAGCCATTACCTCTCCGACCATTCTGAGGATTTCCTTGTCCCATGTCTCTCCAAGGCCATATCCCTGAGGAAATGCAGTACTATGCACAAGTCCAGCAGTCTGCTGCTGAGAATAATCCCTTGTCTTATCGATCTGAGACACGCGGACAAAATTTTCTAGATCGGTGGCGCCACCTCTTACGAGTCCGTGGATAGCCTCCGAACTTCCGGGATCCGCAACCCCGAGGCGAGGTACACCTAAGCCTGAGAATGTGGCGATCTTTTCCTCCAATGTCATCAATGAAAGGAGATTGTCAATACGCTCATCATCCGAAAGTTCCGGATTCTGGAACGGGTACTCATAATTCTGAGCCAGCAGCGCAGAGGTCACAAACAAAGACACAAGCACTGCCAGAATTTTACTTAAAGTTCTCATAATCAACGGTTATTAGTTATAGTTAGTGTTATACATCAGATAGAAAGCACATTCAGCACATTGATAAGTTCACGATCGATCGGCTTATCAATACGGATGGCCTTATTGAAAGGCACATAGACGATCTGGTCGTTCTTCACTCCGATCATCACATTGCGTTGTCCGTCCTTCAGAGCCTCTATGGCTGCCACACCCAGACGGCTTGCCAGGATTCTGTCATTGGCTGTAGGGATTCCGCCGCGCTGAAGATGGCCGAGGATTGTCACACGCGCCTCATATTCGGGATATTCATGGATAAGGCGGTCCGCATAGTATTGAGCTCCGCCGGAACCATCCTTCTTGCTCTCGGAAACAAGGACAATCGAACTGTTCTTGCTCTTTCGTACTCCCCTGCCGATGAATGTAGCCAACTGGTCCACATCTGTCCTGTCCTCAGGGATGATTGCAGCCTCTGCACCTGTGGCGATCGCAGCATTCTGCGCGAGGAAACCCGCATCGCGTCCCATTACCTCCACAAAGAAGATACGGTTATGTGAATTGGCCGTATCGCGGATCTTATCGACACATTCCATAATGGTATTGAGAGCCGTATCATAACCGATGGTCGTGTCGGTACCGTAAAGGTCATTATCAATTGTGCCAGGGAGTCCTACGCAAGGGATATCATACTCCGAAGCGATGACCTGAGCTCCGGCCAGCGAGCCATTGCCACCGATCACGATAAGGGCATCGATTCCGTGAGCCTTGAGACTTTCATAAGCCTTGGCACGGCCTTCTTCCGACATGAAGCCCTTGCTACGGGCTGTACGGAGGATAGTACCGCCACGATTGATCGTACCGCTTACACTTTCAGAGGTAAAATCCTCGATCTCATTGTTGATCAAGCCTTCCCAGCCCCTGTAGATTCCTTTGACCTTCCATCCGTTATAGATAGCAGCTCGAGTCACGGCCCTGATCGCCGCATTCATTCCCGGTGCATCGCCTCCTGAGGTGAGGACACCGATGGTATTGATTTTTGCCATATTGTACAATATTTTAACTTTGGCAAATTTACAAAAATTCTGCTATTTTTGCAGGCTGTATGAAGATAGGAAATATAGATTTAGGAGATAAGCCGTTGTTTCTGGCGCCGATGGAGGATGTGACCGACGCATCCTTCAGATTCATATGCAAAGAGTTCGGAGCAGATATGATGTACACAGAGTTCATATCATCGGACGGACTGATACGCGATGCACGCAAATCACTTGAGAAACTGGTGACCTATGATTATGAAGCTCCTATCGGAATACAGATCTACGGAAACATCCCTGAAGCGATGGTGGATGCTGCGAAGATGGCAGAACAGGCCGCCGAAATATCCTCACAGCTGGAAAGCGTGAAAGGAGTTCCCGGAGCCGGACACGGAGCCGATCTGGTGGACATCAACTTCGGATGCCCGGTAAACAAGATCGCCCGCCGCGGAGCCGGATCCGGAATGATGAGGGAGCCGGACAAGATGGTGGAAATCACCAGACAGGTAGTGGAAGCCGTGAAGCTGCCTGTGACAGTAAAGACACGTCTGGGCTGGGATGAGGATTCGAAAATCATTGTGGAACTGGCTGAAAGGCTCCAGGATGTCGGCATACAGGCTCTTACGGTACACGGCCGTACCAGATGCCAGATGTACACAGGCGAAGCTGACTGGACTCTGATCGGAAAGATCAAGGAAAATCCCCGTATGCATATCCCGATCATCGGAAACGGTGACATCAACTCACCCCAGAAGGCCAAGGAGTACTTCGACCGATACGGAGTGGACGGAATAATGATCGGACGCGCCACATATGGTCATCCATGGATATTCCAGGAAATAAAGCATTATATCAAGACCGGAGAACTTCTCCCTCAGATGAGCGTCACAGACAGAGTGGAGCTGGCCAAGAGGCATTTGGCCAAGTCACTGGAGATCAAGGGAGACCGCGTCGGAATATTGGAAATGCGCCGTCATCTGTCCTGCTATTTCAAAGGGCTTCCCGACTTCAAGGAAACCCGCCTGAAGCTGGTGACCATCAACGATCCGCAGGAACTTTTCGAGACATTGGATTATATTGCCCAAAGATGGGGCGAAGAAGCGCCGGAAGTAAAGAGCGTTTACGGATTATAATTATTACCTTTGTGGTTTTTAGTGTAGTAACCTATGATTGACAAGCTTATTCTTTTTCCATATTGGCTGACCCTCAAATGCAGGCATGCCTTCTATAATATCGGCCTTTTCAAGTCGCACAAGGCTTCCGTACCTACCATCTGCGTAGGTAACATCACTGTCGGAGGTACAGGAAAGACTCCTCACACCGAAATGATTATCAGGATGCTGCTCGAGAGCGAAGAGTGGGGAGACAAGAACATCGCCGTGCTTTCAAGGGGCTATAAAAGAAGAAGCAAGGGATTCCAACAGGTTATCGTGGAAGGTACTGCAGAAGATTTCGGAGACGAGCCGCTGCAGATAAAGAGGAAATTTCCAAATATCACAGTAGCTGTGGACAAGTCAAGGAAGCGTGGATGCGAATTTCTTTCCAACCCGGAGCTTGTCCAGACATCGAAGAAAGCACGTAGCTGCATAAACAAGAATTTTCCGAAAGCTGACATCATCGTACTTGACGATGCATTCCAGCATAGAGCCCTCAAACCGGACTTCTCCGTAGTCCTGGTGGATTACAACAGACCGATATTCAAGGATTATCTACTCCCTATAGGCAGACTACGCGATCTTCCGGAAAGAATCGGAGCGGCCGACATCATCATCGTCACAAAATGTCCGACATACATCGACAACCATCAGAGAGAAAAATGGGCGTCGAATCTAGGCATAAAGGAATATGACCCTGCCACCGGAACAGGCACAAGGAATAAAGGAAAGAAACAGCACATCCTTTTCACATCAATTGCATACGATACAGCCAAGGCGATTTTCCCGGAGGGAGATCCGAGATACCTGTATGCCAAGAGGCTTATCCTGTTCTCAGGCATTGCCAATGACACTCCTTTCAGGAACTACCTTTGCGGCGACTACAAGATAGTCAAGCACTTCAATTTTCCTGACCATCATAAATTCACACGTGCGGACATGCATTCAATAAGGGATGCAGCCGACAATTACCCTACGTCCGTGATCATGACCACAGAGAAAGACTGCCAGAGGGTGCGTGACTGCCGTTTCATCCCAGGAGGTATGAAACAAAGAATGTTCCATGCCCCCATCAAAGTGGAATTCCTAACTGACGGGGACCGGAACATCTTCAGTTCATTGCTTGGCGAATGCCTGAAGCAATCCTAATCCTTTCTTGAGATTATTTCATTCTGAACCTCCACGGAAGCTTCGTGGATGGCCGCGAAGACATCGCTCAGGAACTTTTCAGTCAGACCATAATCATGTCCCTTCTCCAACACCTTGGAGAAGACTTTGTCCCATCTCGCAGTCTGGATGATGGCGATGTTGTTTTCTTTCTTATACTCTCCGATCTTACGGCTGACATTCATCCTGGAACCGAGAGCATAAACGATATTCTCATCTATGACATCGATCTTTGCGCGAAGCTGGTCTATATTCTCCTTCCACTGAGGTGCATCAGAATCCTTATCCCTGACTACCACCTGATTGTAGAGCAGATCACTCAATTCAGCCGGGGTCAGCTGCTGTTTCGAATCACTCAAAGCGACTGAAGGATTACAATGCGACTCGATCATAAGTCCCTCAAAGCCAAGGTCAAGAGAGCGCTGAGAGATCTCCTGGATATAATCCCTGCTGCCACCCATATGGCTTGGATCCACGAAGAAAGGAAGTTCTGGATAACGACTTCTCAGTTCGATAGCCACCTGCCACTGAGGATCGTTCCTGTACTTGATCTTATCGAATGTAGAAAAGCCGCGGTGAATTACTCCCAGTTTCTTGATTCCTGCCCTGCTCAGGCGCTCCAATGCTCCTATCCACAGATCCAGATCTGCATTGACCGGATTCTTCACGAGCACAGGTATGTCAGTGTCCTTCAAGGCATCAGCAATTTCCTGAACAAGGAACGGGTTGGCCGTAGTTCTGGCACCAAGCCATACCATATCGACACCGTGCTTGAGACATTCCACCACATGCTTCTCGCCAGCCACTTCTGTAGCCACTTTCAGTCCATATTCCTTCTGAATCCTCTGAAGCCATTTCAGGCCTGCTGCACCGACACCTTCAAAACATCCCGGATGCGTTCTCGGCTTCCAGATTCCCGCACGGAACACATTGATACCCATCTCCTTAAGTCCCTTTGCAGTTTCCATTACCTGCTCTTCCGATTCTGCACTGCAAGGACCTGCCACCACACTTGGCTTCGGTTCTGTAAACATTCCCCACTCATACATAGGAATGATTTCCAATTTCTTCTCTGTCATAGTATTATTATCTTATGATCCTTCTTATTTTATTAGCTTCTTCAATCAGGCTACGCACAGCCTCTTCATCTCCCTCGTCTATAGCCTTTCTGAAAGCCTGCATCTTGTCTATATATGTATCCATCACATGTAGGATGTTCTCCCTGTTCTGAGACAGGATCGGCGTCCACATATCAGGGCTGCTCTTGGCCAGACGGACTGTCGAAGAAAAACCTCCAGATGCCAGATCGAATATATGCTTTTCATCCTTTTCCTTATCAAGGACAGTCAGCGCAAGCGCAAATGATGTCACATGGGAAATGTGAGACACATAAGCAGTATGAACATCATGACTGGACGAATTCATATATATCACCCTCATATTCAAGGACTCGTATAAATCCTCCACAGTACGGACTGCCTTGGGAGCTGACTCTTCGCTATCGCAGATTATGCAGGCGTGAGCATCGAACAGGCCCGGCATCGCCGCCCAAGGACCGCTGTATTCAGTTCCCGCCATCGGATGCGACGCCACATATTGTCTGCGGCAAGAATGATATTTCACTGCACGGGCAAGCTGTTCCTTTGTAGAGCATACATCCATGACTGTCTTAGACGTATCTTTAAGTTCCGCAAAACAGTCAAGCACCATCGGAAGCATCCTGACGGCAGTACCGACCGGAACAGCCAGAACCAGCAGATCGCATTCTCTGATACACTCGTCCATATCAGCCACACGATCCACAAGTCCGATCTTCTGAGCCGCCGCGGCATTGACCGCATCAGCTTCCACACCGATAACTTCGTCGGCAAGCCCCCGTCGCTTAATATCGATGGCCATCGATCCTCCGATAAGGCCT
Organism: Candidatus Cryptobacteroides sp.; assembly: GCA_045614445.1. Lineage (GTDB taxonomy): Bacteria > Bacteroidota > Bacteroidia > Bacteroidales > UBA932 > Cryptobacteroides. The sequence goes on from JAZLCW010000006.1 coordinate 8,093, forward strand.
AATCCTATGATTCCTACTTTCATCTTTCTTACCTTATTATCCTGCTGATTCTCTCTGCAGCTTCACGAAGCACCTGAGGTTTCGAGCAAAGCGATATACGCACATATTCTTCACCATTCTTTCCGAAAATGAATCCTGGGGTTATGAACACCCCGGCCTCATACAGAATCTTGTCGGAAAGCTGCTGACCACTGACCGAACTGACCTTGCCCCACAGGAACATTCCTATGCTGTTCTTGTCGTATGTCACTCCAAGCATATCGAAGATATCCCCGGCAAGGACACGTCTGCGACGATACTCGTCATTAAGCTGACGGAACCACTCCGCTCCTTGGGCCAAAGCCTGTACTGCAGCCAGCTGCAAAGGCTTGAACATACCAGAATCCATCTGGCTCTTTACCTTCAGGATCTGCGCGATCACTTCAGCATCAGCGGCTACCATACCGATTCGCCATCCAGCCATATTATGAGCCTTGCTCAATGAATTAAGCTCCAGGCAGCAATCCATTGCTCCCGGCTGCGCCAGGATTGAGAGCGGACGGTCATTCAGGATGAAACTGTAAGGATTGTCGTTGCAGATCAGAATCCCATGCCTGCGGCCGAACTCCACCAGCTTCGCATAAAGCTCCTCCGACGCAGGTGCCCCTGTCGGCATATTGGGATAATTGGTCCACATTATCTTCACGCCCTCCAGGTCCATCTTCTCCAAAGTCTCGAAATCCGGCCACCATCCATTATCCTCACGAAGGTCATAAGTCAATATCTCCGCCTCCACAAGTCTGGAAGCCGAAGAATAGGTCGGATATCCCGGATCGGGCACCAACACCTTGTCTCCCTTATCCAGAAAGGCCAATGAGATCAGAAGTATAGCTTCCTTGGAACCGACCAGCGGCTGGATCTGAGAACTAGGATCCAAAGTCACTCCATACCATTTCGTATACCAATCTGCAAAGGCCTGTCTCAGCTGAGGAAGTCCCACATAACTCTGATAGGCATGATTACCTGGTTCACGGGCACTGCTGCACAATGCCTCTACAGCCTCCATCGGAGGCATACCATCCGGCGAACCGATACCTAGATTGATCACTGGACTCTCCCCACGCTCCGCACGTCCGGCATTCATTGCTGCTATTTCCCTGAGCTTCCTCGAAAAGTAGTATTCCTGCACACTTTCCGTCCTCTTCGCTGCCTTGATTATCATATCGCCGCTATATATTCACCCAATATATTCAGATCTTCCATCAACGGACGTACTGCCGCAAGAGCCTGTTCATAACGCAGATGGTCGTCAAACTTTATATCCACATAAAAGAAATACTGCCACTCCTGTCCCGGGATAGGGAGCGACTGAATCCTCGTCAGATTCATCCCATAGAAAGAAAGTATTGTCAGAACATGGGCAAGAGATCCTGGCGTATGCGACAAAGTAAAGCACATTGATGACTTGTTAACCTTCGACTTGTCCACATGCAATGCATCGTCGAATATCAGGAATCTTGTAAAATTCTGCTTGTAAGTCTCAATGCTCTCGGCCAATATCTCAAGCCCATAGAGTTCCGCAGCCAGTTCCGATGCTACGGCACCTACTCCTCTCAAACCATTCTGAGACACCTCTGCTGCACTTTTCGCAGTATCTTCACTCTCCACAAGTCTGATCCAAGGATAATTCTTGAAGAACTCACGAGTCTGATTGATCGCCATATAGTGAGTACGGACTTCCTTTATATCCTCTATGGTCTGTCCCGGAAGAGCCATAAGATTCTGCTGGATACGAAGAAAGACCTCGCCCTTGATCTTACGGTCATACTTGCGGAGAAGTTCGAAATTAGGGAGCAATCCTCCGGAAACCGTATTTTCAATAGCCATCACTGCAGCGTCCGCCTCACCCAGATCCATACTACGATATAAACCATTGAAAGTCGCACACTCGACAATTTCCGGCACTATATGTCCGTTATCTTCATAGAAATGGCGTGCCGCCTGCTCGTGGAAACACCCTTTGACACCCTGTATCGCTACCTTTCTCTCCATAATTCAAATAAAAAACTGTCCGGCACATACCGGACAGCATAATGAAATTTCTATATCATTCGATATGCAGACTCCGGTCTATCCCCTTTTCTGGAAATAGAAACAATAAAAACCGAAGCTGCTAAATCGATAAGTTCCCATAATGGTCACAAATATAGTAATTTTTAGTTTTTCCGTCAATCCGGAAATGACAGACTATACAGTCATCATTTCTTTTTCCTTTGTCACTACGAGCTCATCCACTTTCTTTGTGAAAGCATCAGTCTCCTTCTGAACAAGCTGCTCGTACTCCTTCTGAAGATCCTCAGGCATTCCATCCTTATTGGCCTTCTTAAGCTGCTCGATAGCGTCACGACGCGCATTACGTACACTTACCTTTGCGTTCTCACCTGCAGCCTTAGCCTTCTTGAGGAGTTCCTTACGACGATCCTCTGTAAGAGGCGGAACTGTACAACGGATGCTCTCACCGTTATTTGAAGGAGTAAGACCGATGTTTGCATCGAGGATAGCCTTCTCGATCGCAGGAATCATCTTCTTCTCCCAAGGCTGAAGCATAAGGGTCTTAGCATCTGGTGTAGTTACAGAAGCCACCTGTGGAACAGGAGTAGGGCTGCCATAATAGTCAACCATTACATTATTGAACACCAGCGGATTAGCCTTTCCTGCGCGATATGTCTTGAGTTCCTCGTCGAGGTGTGCGACAGCGTGCGACATCTTGTCCTTTGCACCTGCCAGAATTTCTTTAGCTCTTGTAATCATAATTATTGTATTAGAATTTTCTTTATAAGATTCCTCGCTTTGCCCAGGGGCACAATCAGACATGTACCAATGTTCCGACTTTCTCTCCCTTGACAAGTTTGGTAAGATTGCCCTTCTGATTCATATCGAAGACAATGATAGGCATATTGCCCTCGCGACAGAGTGCGAACGCTGTCTGATCCATCACCTTAAGTCTGTCTTCAATAGCCTTGTCGAATGTCAGTTCTTCATACTTCACAGCTGAAGGATCCTTCTCAGGATCGGCAGTATATACTCCATCCACACGTGTACCCTTGAGAAGAGCATCTGCCCCGATTTCAAGCGCTCTGAGAGCAGCACCTGAGTCAGTTGTGAAATAAGGATTTCCTGTACCGCCTGCGATAAGGGCTACACCTCCTCTTTCCATAACAGCCACGGCATCATCCCTCATATAATATCTTGCCACAGGCATCATCGGAGTCGCTGTGAAGACCTCAGCCTCCACACCTGCCGAACGGATAGCCATCGCAAGTCCGAGAGAGTTGATGACGGTCGCAAGCATTCCCATCTTGTCACCATTGACTCTGTCAAACCCCTTTCCTACTCCCTGAAGACCACGGAAAATATTACCGCCACCGATAACGATAGCTACCTGAAGGCCGTTCTTCACAGCCTCAGCCACTTCCTCCGCATATGCGGCAAGCCATTTTTCGTCAATACCTTTGCCAGCGGGGCCTCCAAGGCTTTCTCCGCTCAATTTAAGAAGAACGCGTCTATAAGTACTCATCTGATTATTGTTTTCAAAAATTCAAGCAAACAAAAGTATCGAATTATTATGAAACTTCCAAGAAAGAATATATCTTTGCACAATAGAAGAGCATATCCAAACTGATTATTAACAACAAAAACATCATAACTGTTATGGCACTTTCTTCAATTACCAAGAAGCTTATAATGAGTATAAGCGGCCTTTTCCTGATCGTCTTCCTTCTTCTTCATATGACGATCAATTTCTTTTCAGTAATCGACACATTCAAAGGTACCTATGGCAGCGCTGACGGTCTCTTCCAGGCTGGTTGCGACTTCATGGCACTCCCTATCATCACTATCATGGTTCCTGTGCTTGCGCTCGGTTTCCTCGTACACATCGCTTACGCACTCATTCTTTCTTATGGTAACTACAAGGCTCGTGGTACTGAGCGTTATGCAGTTGCAAACAAGACTAAGACTGGTTCTTGGGCAGCAAAGAATATGCTCGTTCTCGGAGTTATCGTTCTCGGTCTCGTAGCATTCCACCTGAATCACTTCTGGGCAGAAATGCAGCTCAAGGAGTTCATGGGTGAGCACGCTGAGAATCCTTACCTCCTCCTCAACGCAACATTCCAGAACTGGTGGATGGTTCTCATCTACATCGTATGGTTCGTAGCCCTCGGCTTCCACCTCTGCCACGGTTTCTGGAGCGCATTCCAGACAATGGGCCTCAGCAACAAGGTATGGGAAAAGAGACTTACAGTTATCGGTTATGTATTCGTAGCTGTTATCGTACTCGGTTTCTGCGCTACTGCTATCAACGCATTCTGCCACGCAAGCTGCGGATGCTGCTGCTAATTCATTGAATGAAAAAACTTAAAAGCGTTGCTGCAATGATCTGCAGCAACGCTTTTTCTATTATATCTGAAGATTGATCTGACACTACTCGATATCAATCCTCTGCACCTCGTCCACTCCATCAATGGCACCTATACTGTCCATTGCGATCTGAAGCTCGTTCATCGAGTGGACAGCGAAATCGATGGTGCAAATACCGATATTGTCAGCCGTCTCAGTCTTGAGGGCGATCATAGAGAGATGGAGCTTCTCTGTGATGCAGTCCACAAGGTCGCTCAGGAGGTGGTAACGGTCAATGGCACGGACACTGATGCGGACCGGATAGAGACATTGACATTCCTCTTCGAAATTGACCGGTATGATGGAGTCACCCTGCTGGGACGCAAGACGGATGGCGGTAGTACAGTTGCGTTTATGGACCTGAATTGAACCGTCAGAATTCTTGAAGCCGATGACTTCGTCTCCCGGAAGCGGATGACAGTTCGGGCATCTGACGTAACAGCTCTTGGCCTTGTGTGAAATATATGAACTGATATATTTGCGGGCCTTGTAGGTCAATACATTGTCAAGCCAGTCCGGCTGAGGCTCCGCAGTCTCGCTTGTTCCGATTTCCACGCAGTCACCACGCCTGAGAACTGTCTTCACGGAAGAAAGCTTGCCGTTGATACGGGCATAGTGGGCGTGCAGACCTATATTACTATGGATCTCGAATGCAAAGTCAATGGCTGTCGCACCTTTAGGAAGAATTATGCACTTTCCTTTAGGAGTAAAGACCATTATATCATCATAATAGAATGATGAGGTCACACCCTCCATGAATTCCATTCCATCTTCCGGATCTGCCATTTCCTTCAGCAGCTCATTGAATTTATCCAGCCAAGCCTGGATATTCTCATCAGTTCTTTCTGCGGCGCATCCGAGACGGCCGTTCCTGACCATCCTTTCGGAAGAAATATGAAGTTCCTCCCATTTGCCTTTTTCGTTCAAAAGCTTCACCTGGAAGCTCTGATAGCCGTTTTCCTTCGGTGCATCAATATAATTCGACACGCTTCCAGGGCGTTCCTTGAACGCATCTGTAAGAATGGAATATATACGGAGACTGGTATCCTTTTCTGTCCAAGGCTCCTGATTCTGATACACTACTCTCACATAATATTTCGTATCTACGTGAGCGAAGTCGCAGCCTTTTGAATGCATCTTCATCCAGATGCTGTATGGTTTACGATATCTGACCTCTGTACGGGCCTTGATTCCTCCAGCAGCCAGAAGACTCTCGATCTTGGAGGTAAAAGCAAGGATATGAGGACGTTCCGACTCGAACTCCTCAGCAAGGAGCCTCTCCAGAAGAGAATATTCACGTGGACAACGATATCTGAAAGAAAGGTTTTCCAGCTCGGTCTTGACATGGTAAAGTCCCAGACGGTTGGCCAGCGGAGCATAGAAATAGTCGGTCTCTCCAGCAATCTTCATCTGCTTATCCGGACGCATACTGTCGAGGGTACGCATATTGTGCAGACGGTCCGCAAGCTTGATAAGAAGTGCGCGGACATCGAACTGCATTGATGCCAGGATCTGACGGAAATTATCTATCTGCTTGGACTGCACATACTTGTCCTTCTTCTCCTTGGTCACTACGCCCACGAGAAAAGCCACTTCGTCACCGAAGCGTTCACGAATATCCTCTATAGTATAATGAGTATCCTCCACCACATCATGAAGGAAGGCTGCGATTACAGGATCTGCGCCCAATTCAAGCTCCTGAGCGACAATACGCGCGACACTTACAGGATGGATGATATAAGGCTCGCCTGACTTACGTTTCTGAGGGCTATGCGCCTCACGGGCAAATTCAAATGCTGCACGAAGCCTGGCAATATCTTTGGGATCCTCTTTTGAGGACATCTGATGAAACAGCTCATCGGCACTGGCCTGAATCAGAGCATCATAGTTAGTTTCCATAAATTGAACGGGCGAATAAAGAGTCTAAGTTATGAAAAAAAACTCTGAGTTGTTCTGATACAGACCACTTTTTTATATCGGAGCTGTCTTGAAACGCAGCCAGGCAGCAGTTTCGGGCGGCAGAAGAGGTGAAAGAGTACGATACACCCTTTCATTGTATGCATTAAGCCAAGCCGTCGCTTCCGGTCCTAAGATACCTTTGATTACAGCAGAAGTATCGATATGGCAGCAGGTCAAGGTCTCGAATTCCAGCCAGTCGCCGAACTCGCTGGTTCCGGCTTCCTTGCAAAGAACAATGTTTTCATGCCTGATTCCGTGCATACCCTCTCTATAGAGTCCTGGCTCATTGGAAGTTACCATTCCAGGAAGAAGCGGCTGCGGATTGTATTGATATCTGATGGATTGCGGACCTTCGTGGACGCAAAGGTAATAGCCGATACCGTGACCGGTGCCGTGACCGAAATTACGTTTCGCCTTCCAAAGAGGCATTCTGGCCAATGCATCGATCTGGCAGCCTGCCGTCCCACGAGGGAAAACCGCCATTGAAAGATCGATCATTCCTTTGAGAACCAGTGTATAATCCTCCTTCTCCAGATCCGTACAGTCGCCCATCGGTACCGTTCTGGTGATGTCAGTGGTTCCTGTCAGATATTGTCCTCCCGAATCCACGAGATACAGGCCCTGCGGACGGATTACTGCAGAGCCCTCGCGAGGAGTCGAATAATGCGGAAGGGCAGCGCCAGGACCGTAGGCTGAAATATTCTCGAAGCTGTTGCCCCTGTATCCCGGTATCTCGCTGCGGAAGGCAGTAAGACGTTCGGACGCCTCCCACTCATTCACTTCCCTGCCCGAAGCCACCTCCGTCTCAAGCCAATGAAGGAAACGCTCCATCGCCACACCGTCGTCAATATATGTCTGCCTCATACCGACAATTTCAGAAGCAGTCTTGACAGACTTTTCCAGAATTACAGGTGAAGTTCCGGAAACAATGGATTCCACTGAGAAACAATCACTTATATATTTATATACATTGGCATTCAATGTAGAAGGATCTATAAAGATCACACCGGAATCCGCATCTTCGCCGAAATCTGACAAGGCGAAGAACACCGCATCATAATCCTCGACATCGACTCCATCCATACGAAGCTCCTCAAAGCTGTCGAGAGTATCCGGATCCAGCTCGGAATCCACCACAGACTTCTTCACGAACCACCTCACATAATCCTGAGAAACAAGCAGATAGGAAATCACCAGAGGATTATATTCGATATCGCTGCCTCTCACATTCAGCATCCACGCGACCTCATCAAGAGATGAGAGAAGCACCTTGTCATATCCCTGTACAAGCATCCATTTCCTGAGCCAGGATATCTTATCTACCCTCGGTATACCGCCGAAGCATTCCACATCGAGAGTCGTTACAGGGGTAACAGGAATATGAGGCCTGTCTGCCCAAAGTTCCTGAAGCAGATCGGGAACATCCACGACAAGTCCACCTTCTCCAAGCGCATCCTCCAACTCCTTTACAGCACTTACGCTTTGGCAAAGTCCATCTACTGCCACAACGCGGGCCTTGTCTGAAAGCCACTGAGGAATAGGAACCGCACCGGGCACTCTGGTCTTGTGAAGTTCTACTCCACTGCCTTCCAGCTGATCCAGAGCCTGGATGAAATATCTGGAATCTGTCCACAGACCGGCATGATCCGCAGTGACCACCACATCACCGGCCTCACCGGTAAATCCAGTCAGCCACTCTACCTGCTTCCACCTTGAAGCCGGATATTCGCTGCTGTGAGGGTCGGAGCCTGTCACTACCACGGCATCCCAACCATTGTCGGCCATCATATTTCTGAGAGCCTCGATTCTTTCTGCAAAGATGTTTCCCATAATCTTAAACTATATCTGCTATTATACCGTCAGAGACGAAGAAACGGTTTTCGGGGATACGGATCCGGCTTTCATCAGCACGTACAAGCGAACCATTGTCCTTTGCTCTTGTCAATGCATCCGGATCGCAATGTTTCTTCAGGAAGTCAGCTTCGATTCCGTCCGAAGTCCTCAAAGCCAGCATAATCTTCTCCAGAACCAATTGTTCTTCGTCCAATATTTCATATTCCTGCACCGACGCCGGATCAGCTATATACGCCTGAAGATCCGGCCGGTTCCATTGCCGGCAGTGGGTCGATGCCAGATGTATGGAAGTTGCATCTTCCCACCCAGGGGTAAGGGGAATGTCCCACTCATCGGAGCGGGAGTGGGCCACTGTAATACAGTGGCGAGACCTTTCAGGACCAAAACTATGCGCACCAGGTCCCAATCCCACATAAGGAACATGCTTCCAATAAGCTGAATTATGCACGGCCTCATACCCCGGCTGAGCGAAATTGGATATCTCATAATGATGATATCCAGCATCGGCCAATGCCTTGCAAAGCATCGAATACTGATGCTCGCAAAGTTCCTCCGAAGCCTCTTCAAACCGACCTTTCTCCACCATACGAGCCAGCGTACTGCCCGACTCCACAGAAAGCTGATAGGCAGAAATATGCTGAGGAGGCATGCCGGACGGAGATATCTCCAACACAGCTTTCAGGGTATCATTCCACTGATCATCTGACAATTGCGGAAGTCCGAAGATAAGATCGACACTGATATTCCGCACCCCTGCATCTTCAAGTATTGCATAGGCATCTGCTGCTACTGCTGCTGTATGACGGCGGTTCATGAATCTCAATATCCGGTCATCGAAGGACTGCACACCCATGCTGATCCGGTTCACTCCCAGTGAAATCAGGCCCTTCACATAGTCCGCTCCCTTATCGACAATATCTTCCGGATTCACTTCCACCGTGAATTCATCGTAAGGGCCGCCATGACCAACCTCCTGCAAGGCTTCAAGCAACCGTTCAAAAACACAGAGAGGCAGCACCGACGGGGTGCCACCTCCTATATATAAAGTATTTGTATCGTCTGTGATTTCCTGTCCACGCATCCTTACCTCAGCCACAAGAGCTTCGGCAAATTGTCCGAAAAGTTCTTCCTGCTTTCTTGCATCCTCTGCCCGGCGACATTTTGCAGCCACCTCCGAATAGAAGTCGCAATATGTGCAGAAACTCCTGCAGAATGGGATGTGGACATATATCACGGCTTATCGGAGCATCAGCTCAGCTGAACCGAGGCGTGTCTGCTCTGTGTAAGCCTCGACTGTGTAGATACCCTTGACATAGCCTGTGATATCGTTCAGATAGATACTGAGTTCCACTTCCTTGCCCTGATAATCCACCTCACGGGAAGCAGAACAGATCATAGGCTCACCATTCACTTCGAATGTCCTCTGACTGTCATTGGTAAGAAGGATTCCATCCGGTCCCTTGACTCTGATATATACTCTTACAGGACCCTTTGGAGCGAGATCGTTCTCGACGAGGCTGAGAGTTGTGAGAAGTCTTACCACACGGCTGCTTCTGTCTGTAACCTTATCAGAAGCATTGTAAGCCTCGATCATTATGCCACGGGCCTTGATTACAGATCCTGCTGCCACCTGTCCTGAAAGGTTCTCCACCTCCTTGCTCAGTTCCTGCTGCTTTCTTCTGCTCTCTGCTGCTTCACGGCGAGCCGCAGCAGCGTCTGCTGTAAGCTGCTTGTTCAATGTATTGAGGGAGTCGATCTGAACGATGTAATTCCTCATAATGCTTCTGAGGGTTCCGAGTTCCTTCTCATACTGACGGATCTTGCTGCGGTTTGTCGCCTCGGTCTGAGTGATCTTTTCGATAAGCATCTGAACCTCAAGACGTGAGGAGTCCAGCTGAAGGTTGATATCATCATAATCCGAAGACAATGTAGCGTAATCATTCTGAAGGGCGATCATCTGCTCTGTCAGTTCCTCTTTCTCTACCGTCAGATCCTTCACCAAAGATGATTTCTGATACCAGATGTATGCAAGCGTACCGGCCAGTACCACGGCCACGGCGATCAGGGCATACATAACTTTTTTCAAGTTCTGCTCTTCCATTTCTCTATTTTTGTATAGTTATTATTGCCAATATCTTTGCAAAGATAGCAAAATATCGGATTTTAGTATATATTTGTATGGATGTTAGATATGTAAATACTGCAAATTCAATGCTATGAAATACACGATAAGAGCCATCAAGTACTTTTTCTACTTTGCCATAATCACTACTGCCATTGTCCTGGCACTCGTCCTTATAGGAGCGGTAGAAGGAGACATAAATGAAATTTTCGAAGGCGGATATAATGCTTTGTGGAAGATTGCCGCGTTTTTTGCAATTGTAGCGGCTGTCTATCCCAAGGTGGGTTTCATCAAGCGTGAAATCCCTGCCGGAAGAAACTGGGCCGACATCAGAGAAGAGACCATCAGTTACTTCAGGGACCGCAGATACATTCTGGAATCAGAAAACGGTGATTCTGTAACCTTCCGTTGCAAAGACATCGCTTCCAGACTGTCGAAAATGTATGAAGACAGGATAACTCTGAGAATCACTCCAGAGGGCTATGAAATGGAAGGACTGAGAAAAGATGTACTGAGACTCGCCGCAGGATGGGAGCACCGTCTGAATCCCGAAGAATAAGGATCAGACCATTATATAATCCTTAAACTCAACGCTTTATGAACGAATGGAAGACAGTTGCCACATTTGGTGATCCGATGCTTGCCAGCATCAGTCAAGGTCTGCTCGAATCCAATGGGATCAAAGCAGAAATCTATGGTGAGGTATCCTCGTATCCGTCATTCAATGTAGCGGAGCAGAACATCGAGCTCAAGGTCAATGCCGAAGATTACGAATCGGCATTGAGCATCTTGGCTGCTTCAGACAAGGCTGAGTAGAAATCCTCGCCGAAATAACGTTCTATAGGTTCGCGTAAGAATTCATATACGCGGACCTTTTCTTTTTTACCCTTGGCGAAAGCATCCTGACAGATATGCCATCTGTGAAGATTCAGAGCCCTTGTGCCATTGCTGAGCTGGGTGATACGGATCGGATAAAGCCAGCACGAGATAGGCTTGCGGAAATCTCCCTTGCCCTGGAACCAGCATCTTTCCATCGAGCAGAAGCAATTGCCCTGCTCATCAAAAAGCGTATAGGCACATTCCTCGCTGCCAGGAACAAGCGGAGTCACCATATCCCCGTCCCTGTCGATTTCAAAGAAGCCTTTTTCCGCTACAGCCGCACGACCTTCCTCAGACATTATCGGAGAAAATATATGGTAATTCTTCTCAATGGCCTCAGCCTCACACTCTTCCATTGGAGCACCGCTGTCGCCGATCACACAGCAGCATCCTTTGCACTTCTCATAATCGCAGGCAAAATATTCGGTCAGAATCTCCTCCGAGACCAGACAATCGTCAATCTGAATTATTGTTCCGTGATACATATATTACTCAAGTTTCGCAAGTGATAAGTTATTGACTGTATGAAGATTGGTGGAACTTGCGAAACTTTTTCCACCGCACTTTCTTATTTTACGTTATCTCTATCCTCTCCCTTGGAGAGAGGACTTACTATCGGCCAAAGGCCTCAAAACAATGGTCTTTCGCAATTGCGAAAGTTAAGTATTGTTATTTTTCAGTTACATATTCCACTTTACATCCCCTGTCAATAAGAGCAAGCACTCTTTTCACATCATCTTTTGACAAGGCATCTATATTCGCCGCATATCCGGTAGTCAGATCCTTGCCGTCGAGATATCTCACCACTATGGCATCCACCCAGTACTGAGGATCATTCATCTCGGCACTAAGCTGATTCTTCAGATAGGCCTTATATTGTTTGAGTTCGTCATCCGTGATTTCCTTTGAAGCCAGTCCCGACAAAGCCTCACGGACATCCGCAAGGACATCGATTGCAGACTTTTCAGTCAGGCCCGACGCAAATCCTTCAGCAGCAGCGCCATAAACGGAGACCACCATATTCATCCTTTCTTCAGGATATATCCTGCAATTGAACAGCACCTCGAAGGACATACCGGAATCGGCCAACGTCTCGGTCAGGTCACGCTCAATGGTCATCACGGCAATGCAGGCCGCCAGATAGTTACTGAAAGTCAAAGGCATACGGGCAGACAAAGCCACATCCACAGCATCCTGCCCGCCCTTTACGGTATAGGTCGTCCAGCCTGAAACCGGCTGATATCTTACTGTAGTCTTTCTCGCCGGGGCCTCCTTGGTGCGGAAAGCTCCCACATAAGAGAGCAACTGCTGCTTCAGAGACTCCTCATCAATATCTCCGACTATCACCAGTACTCCATCATTCATCTTCTGCATCTGGGTATCCAGGAACGCATATGCCTTGGAATAGAAAGAAGATGTCAATTTTCCTTTCGATTTATATGGAGAATATCTGTAACCAGGACACATTATACTGTCGATAGCCGTCATCCTCGCTGCATATGAATTCTTAGGATGCTCCAGAGCCATTTCCTCTGATTTCCTGTAATACTCAAAGGACTCCTCCATCGGGGATCGGTCTGTCGAAAGAGTCTGCAACGCCTGCAGCAACAGAGGAATCCTATCCTTAGGAAGATGGCCCTCAATGAGTGTGTTGGACATTGTCACTCTCGGATTCATTACAAGTCCCTCCAGCTCGAGAGCGTCGAAAAAGTCCCTTCCCTTCATTCCTGCTATCCTGCACAGGTCAAATATATCGGACATAAAGGCGCCCTCACCGCTGCCAAGTCCTGAAATCCCTCCATATCCGTCATTAAGGGCAAGTGTGTAATACACTTCGCCTGAGGAAGGCATTTTACGATATACTACCTTGAAGCCATTGGAGAATGTCCATACCAAGCCACCAGACAGATGATCTTTTCTGGCTGATTTGAGCTTGATCTTCAGGCCCGGAACGGGAAATTCAGGCAGCCCTGGTGCCACGGCAGAATCGACAGCCTGCTCTGAATCAAAAGGATATATCAAGGCTGCAGCTACATCATTGAAGAGTCTGCAGCGCACGGTGTCCGGAAGCTGCCTTGCCGTATATAAGGTATAAACCTGCTTCGATGAAGACAGCAGCGAATTATACAGGAATGAGGATATACATCTGTCCATATAAACGGCATTGCCGCAGTATGGAAGGGCCGAGTCCCTTCTGAGGTCATTCATGAAATCCGCCTCTGCAAGAAGATACTCATCCACGGAAACCCCGTCTGAGTCAATAGAGTTCATTATTCCCGACATAAGTTTCCTTGCACTTGCAACATCATCCGGACTTACTGTCGCACACAAGGTAAACACGTCGTCTCCTGGGCCTTCATCTGCGCTTTTACAAATATAAGACACATCTGCTGAAGGTATTCCTTCTGCCTCCAATGCCACTCTGAGACGCCTTACAGCTACCTTTCCAAGAATATCCATAGCCCTGTCGAAAATCACTGGCTGGATCGTATTCATATATTCACGGGGAACCCTCTTGGATACCCACGTCATAGAAATCTCCTGCAACGGACCGTCCTTAGCGGCACCGGAAACAGATACACTTGAAGATCCAGGGAGATACACATCCACCTTTGCGGCAGATGCTGAAGCCGGAACCATATACGACATTGCCTCCAGACGTGAAGCCAAAGCCTTGGCATCGACATCACCTGAAACGACTATCGCCTGATCGGAAGACGGATACCACTTGCTCAAAAATGGATTATCAGAAAAGTTTCCCCGGTCCGCAATATCAAGAAGTACCACCAAGGCCGAATCAAGAACCGCCTTGTGATCGCTCAAGCGAACTTTAGGGAAACGGAACACCGTAGCATCCTCATTTACAGACACATATCCATCACGCCCTGGTACAGATCCATGTCTGACAAAGAAATCCTGTGGAGAATCGTTCTTCAAGCGAGGAACAGATGCCAATGCCTGACGTGCCATCTCCCTGGCATTCCCGTAAACAGCTGATGAATCAGGTACGCTGAGAGTACCAGTCTTCTGCACCAATGCGAAATCAGCCAGTCCTTTCTCATAGGTATTGGCCACGATATAATATGCTAATCCATTGGGAAGTACACCAGCAGTCACAGCCGGATCCGCAGGCATCTTCGGAAGATCCTGAGCCGACATAATTATTGCGAACAATAGCGCTGGTATCAATGCAATTATCTGTCTTAAACCCAATTTCATAATATTTCCATTTCCAGTTTGCAAAAATACGACAAAATTTTTCTATTTTTGCATCTTGCGTTAATTATGGATATTTAACATTAAAACAAACACATAGATTATGAAGAAAATTTTCCTCTTTTTTGCAGCAGTCGTTATGACAGCTGGAGTAATGTCCGCTCAGGATATCAATCAGGCAACTGAGGCTTACAACAACGGAGCAATGGAGCTCCAGATGGGTAACAATGCAGCTGCTATCGAGAACTTCCAGACTGCCCTTACAATGGGTGAGGCTCTTGGAGACGAGGCTGCCGATCTTGTTGCAAACTGCAAGAAAGCCATCAGCTCTGCATACCTCAGCATGGCCAAGGACCTCTACAACGCAAAGGATTTCGAAGGTGCTCTTACAGCTTTCCAGCAGGCTAAGGAAGTAGCCGAGGGATATGGCGAGGCTGAAATCGCAGCTGAGGCTGCTGAACTTATCGGTCAGACTGAGATGGTCAAGTACAATGACGAAGGAAAGGCTGCAATGAAGGCTAAGGATTACCCTACTGCTATCGCTGCTTTCAAGAAGGTTCTCGAAATGGATCCTACAAACGGTGCTACAGCTATCCAGCTCGGACAGGCTTACATGAGAGCAGGACAGCTCGAGGAGTCAATCGCAGCTCTCGAGATCGCGAAGGCTAACGGTCAGGAGGAGAACGCAGCGAAGCTTATTTCTCAGAACTACCTCAAGATGGCTCAGGCTGCTGTAAAGGCTAAGAAGTATCAGGAGGCCGTAGACCTCGCAGCTAAGTCAAACGAGGCTCTCGAAAGCGGTAACGCTTACAAGATCGCAGCAAGCGCACTCCAGAAGCTCGGTAAGAACGACGAGTGCATCGCTGCTTACGAGAAGTATCTCGAAATTACTCCTGACGCAAAGGATGCAGGCGGAATCAACTGCACAATCGCAGTTCTCTACCAGCAGGCCGGCAACAAGGCTAAGGCTAAGGAGTACTATGAGAAGATCGTAAACGATCCTCAGTTCGGCGCAACAGCTCAGGAGCAGCTTAAGACCCTCTAATCAATGAGGCAGCTTGAACTGCTTGCTCCGGCAAGAGACGCACAGATCGGCACCGCAGCAATAGCCTGCGGTGCCGATGCTGTGTATATTGCCGGTCCGCAGTTCGGAGCAAGACAAGCTGCGGGCAATACCATAGAAGACATCAGGACTCTGTGCGATTATGCCCACCGTTTCGGAGCACGTATTTTCGTAGCTCTCAACACAATACTATATGATGAGGAGCTGGAATCAGCTTACAGGCAGATGCTTGCGGTACAGGAAGCCGGAGCCGATGCCCTCATCATCCAGGATATGGCTGTGCTGAAGATGGCGCAGGAAGGGATAAAAGATTTCAGAAAAGACTTCTGCATTCCTCTTCACGCATCCACCCAATGTGCGATACGCACCCCGGAGCAGGCCGTTTTTCTGGAAAGCGCAGGATTTTCAAGGCTGATTCTTGAGAGGGAACTGTCTCTGGAACAGATCAAGGCAATCCGCTCAGCCGTTAGCTGCGAACTGGAGTTCTTCGTACACGGAGCTCTTTGCGTATGCTACAGCGGCCAGTGTTATCTATCCGAGAAGATAGCGGGAAGAAGTGCCAACAGAGGCTCCTGCATACAGGCCTGCAGATCGAGATATGACCTTGTGGATTCCGAGGGTAAGGTTCTCGTAAAGGACAAGGCTCTTCTGTCTCTGAAAGACTATAATCTTCGCGACCGTATAGAAGAACTTGCAGACGCTGGAATCACCTCATTCAAGATAGAGGGACGTCTGAAGAATGAATCATATGTCAGAAATGTAGTCAGAGATTACTCGATCGCACTGGACAATATAATCGAAAGACGCCCGTCAGAATATGAGCGCGGATCTTTCGGACAGGTCACCGCAAGCTTCACTCCTGACACCCGCAAGACATTCAACAGAGGCTATACCGAACTCTTCATTGATGGAAGACGTGGAAAGTGGGCATCTATGGACGCGGCTAAATCAATGGGAGAGGAAATCGGCCAGGTGACCGCAATGAACAAGGCTAAGTCTGAGTTTACACTGAAATTCGCAGGCAAGGATATTACCCTGAACAATGGCGATGGTTTCTCGTTTGTAGCCAGGGACGGAAGCGTCTGTGGATTCCGAGCAGACGTGTGTACAGGAAATACTATCCGAAGCAAGGCCGTTCCATCAATATACACCGGCGCCAGATTATACAGGAACATCAATGCTGCATTTGAGAAGGAAATCGAGCGTCAGAACGGTTCCCGTATTATTACAGCATCGGTTTCCATTGCATTCAGAAAGGAAGAGGGCCAATGGAAAGCAGATGTCACTGCAGTCAGCGAAGACGGCAGAAAGGTCAGCATAACGGCAGAGGCCGGTAACCAGACTGCTGGAAATTACGACAGGATGTACAATATGATCCTTGGACAGATCGGCAAGAGTGCAGGTATCTACAAGTTTTCAATTGAATCGGCAGATACATCCGGAGAACTTCCATTTATGAGTGCCTCGGCTCTCAATGCCATCAGAAGACAACTGGCTGAAGAATTGGACGCTCTGCCATGCGGAAAGAAGGACATCCTCCTGAGGAAACCAGAAAAAGTAACAAAAGAGCTTCCTCAGAAAGACATCACATACAAGACCAACATATCTAACCACATCTCGGAAAAGTTCTATCGTGAAGCCGGAGCTGAAAGCATCGAAAGGGCCTATGAGCTCCGTCCTGTCAGATCAGCCGAACTGATGCGGACCAAATATTGCATCCGCTACGAGATCGGCATCTGCCCGAAATATCAAGGTGGCAAGGCAACAAGTCAGCTCTACCTGCTTAACAACGGGCAGCGTTTTGCCCTTCATTTCGACTGCAAGGCTTGTGAGATGACTCTGACAGAGGCCTAAAGTTCCATAACTTCAAATGTCAGCTGCACATCACCGAATGAGGCAGGTTTTCCATCCAGTTTATCAAACCAGGCATAATCAAGACTTCCCCTCCAGACTATATCATCCCTGCTGTTCAGAGGGATATTGATTTCAAATCCATAACTTTTCCCCTCAACGAAGACCTTTGCCTTTGTGGACCATTCAGTAAGTGTTCCACCATCATCTTCTGTAATAATGAAGGCGCATCTGTTTTCACTCTTATCCTCTCCCTCATGCCATCCGGTCATCAGAACTGCATTGAAATTCTGAGGCACTCCTACCTGACCTCGCTTGACCACTATCATAAAATCCGTGACCATAGGCTCATACAGGCGCATTTCGGCCTCTGTCATCGCTGTGAAATCTTCCAGATAGCCTATCTTGACGAAGAATTCCGAAGCACCTGCAAACCAGGAATCGAAATTGCGATTCATCCGGAAATCCCTCATAACCAAGGCCTTGCAGACACCATCAGACTTAGTTCCGACAGCATCGCGCGGCCGGACGATAATGTTTCCGCCACCCGTACCCCACTGAGGATCCTCTCTCCTCAACATCTCGATCGTAGCATAGTCAGCATCCGAATTCCTGTTAACCACCCACACCGGTGTCTGACCAGCCATTTCCTCATCCACAACCACTTCCTCCACCTGGCGGAAACCATCGTCACCTATCTTCAATCTATATCCTATATTTATATCGGAACCATCTTCCGGATCAAATGTAACCACGGGCATTGTCTCTCCATCCCAATTCTCGGAAAAAGGCCAATAAATCTGTATATCCGACTCCATCAACGCATTGATAAAATCATCCGGGGCCATCTGTCCCGACGATTTGGTGAAATACGAAGAATATACATAATCCTCGATGAGATCCCTCATCGGTTCAGGATAATCAGTCCGGACTCTTGTCCGGGAATCACCCACTCCGGAACCAGGACTCTCGAAAAGATTTCTCATAGTGTATTCTTCATCATATCCGTTAGAAGACGAACTGACCACAGCCTGATGAACTTCATCCATCTGATTCCGGTCGATCGGAATCATAGCGAGGATCTCCGCGACTTCTTCCAGGCCGACAAAAGAAGAACCGGTATCAGACACAGATTCATCCGGAAAATCCCGGCATCCCAGCATCAATGCCAGAATCAAGGCAGAAGTAAAAATAATCTTGACACAATCTTTCATAGCTCTATAATTTTACTTCTGCAAAGTTCAAGACAAATAGCCGTATACTCAAAAAGTATACGGCTATTTACAAAAAACGCCTTTCCGCATATGCATAGGGCCGTTTTCTATCTCTAAATTTGTTTTACTTTTATGAAAAAACAGACAAATTGTTCTACAGATTCCCTGTGGAACATCACTTTCTAAACTCTACAAAGCGATCTCTATCATGAAGATCCTTTATAGTGCATACATCCCTGAATCCCAGATTACAGAAAATCTCCTCTGTATCCAAGGCAAGGGCTTCATTGATTTCCACAATGCCATACCCACCCGGTTTCAACATCATAAGAGCCCATTTAGCCACAGCTCTATAGAACAGCAAAGGGTCATCATCGGATACGAAAAGAGCCAGATGCGGTTCATAATCCAGAACATTGCGTCTCATATAGGCCTTCTCCCTTTCCATCACATACGGAGGATTGCTGACAATCACATCGAACTGGCCAAGTGAGGTCAACGGCTGCGCGAGTACATCTGCCTTGACAAATTGAGGCCTGAGAGCACCTGAAGTTGAGATTTCTTCCGAGAAGTTCTGAGTAGCAGCAACATTTAAGGCTCCGTCCGAGATATCCACTCCAATGGTTTCAACGCCTGGAATTTCAAGAGCCAGTGTCCAGGCAATACATCCGCTGCCTGTACATAAATCCAGGATACGGGGGCCTTTATGCTCCAGAACTGCACGGCAAAGAAGTTCGGTCTCGGGACGAGGAATGAGGACATCGGGAGTGACATTGAACTTTCTTCCGTAAAACCAGGCCTCCTTCAGGACATACTGCAAGGGCTCGCCAGTGACCATCCTGGAAAAGGCTGCACGCACATGATCCATATCTGCATCCGACACCTTATAATATGGTTCAAGGATGTGGGTATGGCGGTTAGTACCTATCATCTTCTCCAATGTCGCATAGACCATCTCACGAGCCTCCCTTTCGGGATAGAGGGCAGAGAGGGTCTGCGTTCCTTCTTTTATGACGTCTTTAAGGTTCATAGGTGGAGATTACTCGACAAGCTCGGTACGACAACAGCGGAGCCCGGAATGACCGTTTATTATGAGTTTTCAATGATGGTAGTGAGGAAATCAGTCATAGGAATGCCGGCCGCACGCACCATCTGAGGAACGAGAGAAGCCGCGGTCATACCTGGTATTGTATTGACCTCCAGAAAATAAAGTCCGTCTGAAGCGCAGATGTAATCCACGCGTACCAGACCGGTACATCCCAGGTGAGCATATATCTTCTTCGAGGTCTCCTGGACCTCATCCCTCAATGAATCCGGAATCTGAGCCGGACAGACTTCCTTGCTATGACCATTGTATTTGGCTTCATAGTCAAAGAATTCATTGTCAGTAAGGATCTCGATTACAGGAAGAGCTACATTTCCCTTTCCATCATTATATACGGCACAAGTCAGCTCACGACCTGTGATGGCAGCTTCAGCCATAATCATATTGCCCTCAGAAAAAGCATATTCCACAGCCTTGTCAAAGTCTTCCAGCGACTTCACCTTGCTTACTCCGAAGCTGCTGCCTCCGTCGGTAGGTTTCACGAACATCGGAAGACCGAGTCTTTCCTCTGCTTTCTGTGCGAGACCTTCTGTCTGCTCCCCCTTGCGAAGGAAGATATCATCCGCGCACTTGACGAAATCTACATCCTTGAGATAGCTTTTGCATGAGTACTTATCAAATGTGATGGCAGAAACGAATGCATTGCATCCGCTGTGAGGCACACCAAGCATTTCGAGATAACCCTGCATAAGACCGTTCTCTCCCGGAGTTCCGTGCTGCATTATATATGCATAATCAAACTTTATCTTTTCATCGGCAAAAACTATAGAGAAATCTGTCTTATCGATAAGAACAGAATCCTGAGCCACTTCCTGTCTTTCTTCACCGTTCATACGGTACGCCCTCAGAGACCAATTGCCGAATCTGGCAAAGATCTCGAAGACATTGTACTTGGTACCATCAATCTGCGAAGCGGTAAATTCTCCGCTTTTTACCGACACCTCCCACTCAGAGGAGTCACTTCCATATATTACTGCTATATTCTTCATTATTCAAAGAAATAATCTGTACTTTCCTCTGCCTTGACCGCTGCATCTGCATCACTTCCGTCGCAGTCAAGATTAAGGGCAACTCCCGGAGGAGCCATAAACACTTCGTCAGGATCCATCTTCAACGACTGGTCATTGCGGCACTTCTGCATAAAGAGTCCCCAGATAGGAAGGGCCATATTCGATCCACCTCCCAAAGAAAGCGACTCGAAGTGCACCTGACGGTCTTCTGCTCCTACCCAGACTCCTGCGGTGAGAGATGGTGTATATCCGATGAACCATCCGTCAGACTGGTCATTGGTCGTTCCGGTCTTACCCGCAATCTCACCTGTCAGGCCGTACTTAGCACGAAGTCGGACACCGGTACCGCTGTTCACGACTCCCTGCATCAGATTGGCCATAAGATATGCGGTATATTCGCTTATCGCTTCCTGAGACCTGTTGCTGAATTCACCCAGGACATTGCCCATGCTGTCCTCAATACGTGTTACAAACATCGGAGACACATATACACCTTTTGAAGGGAAGGTATTGTAAGCAGCCACCATTTCATAAACTGTAATGTCAGCAGAACCCACACAGAGCGAGTTCACAGGGTCAAGATAGCATCCCACTCCCATCTTACGCATCATATCCACCATAGCGCGCGGTCCATACTGCTTCATCAGATAGGCCGAGATATTGTTCGAACTCTTGGTAAGTCCCCATTTCAGTGTGACGGTCTGTCCGATCCACTCATCCTTATCAGTACTCTTTGGAGTCCAGGTAGTATCATTTACCAGGAATGTCTGAGGCACATTCACTACCTTGTCGCATGGGCTCATACCCTCCTGCATTGCAAGTGTGTAAAGGAATGGCTTGATGGTCGATCCCACCTGACGCTTACCCTGACGCACATTGTCATACTTGAAATAGCGGTAGTTAGGACCTCCGACATACGCCTTGATATGTCCGGTTTCCGGCTCGATGGCCATGAATGCGGCACGAAGGTGAGATTTATAGTACCTGATCGAGTCATTCGGAGTCATCGTAGTATCGATATATCCTTTCTTATTCCATGAGAAGACTCTCATTTTCACAGGCACATCGAAACTCTTGACTATTTCAGACTCGGAAGCACCGTTCTCCTTCATTATGCGGTATCGGTCGCTCCAGCGTCTTGCCTGCTTCATAAGCTGATCGATGGTCTTACTGTCCACATCATTTGAGAAAGGCTTGTTGGTCTTCCATCTGAGGTCTCTCCAGAAGCTCTTCTGCAAGTCCTTTCCAAGGTGCTCAGCCACCGCCTCTTCCGCATATTTCTGCATACGTGAGTCGATGGTAGTATAGATTCTGAGACCGTCCTTGTCGAGGTTGTACGATGTTCCGTCCGCCTTCTTGTTCTTGTTGAGCCATCCGTAGAGCTGGTCATCCGCCCAGAGAAGAGAATCCACCTTGTAATCCTCGTACTGATTGTATGAAGATCTCTTAGGCTTCTTGGCATTCATCGTACGGCGGAGCATATCTCGGAAATATGGTCCAAGGCCGGCATTGTGATCCTGGATCTGGTATGACAAATTGATCGGAATCTGCTGGATCGAATCACGCTCGTGAGCAGTCAGGAAACCGTTCTTCTCCATTCTCGCGATTACGAGATTCCTTCGGGCAAGAGACTTGTCCGGATTCAGGGCCGGATTGTAGCGGGTAGGCTTATTGACCATACCCACGAGGGTGGCAGCCTCCTCCACTGTCAGATCTATCGGAGCCTTGCCGAAGAATGTCTGGGCCGCAGCCTTGATTCCGTAGGCATTACTACCGAAGAAGACCTGATTCATATACATTGTCATGATCTCGTCCTTGGTATAGTTGCGCTCGAGCTTTACGGCAGTTATCCATTCCTTCAGTTTGATCCAGACCATCTTGAACGGAGAGCCCACATCCTCACGAGGATAGAGGGTCTTGGCCAGCTGCTGGGTGATGGTACTTCCGCCTCCCTGGCTGGAGTCGCTGCTGAGGACCGTCTTTACAAGCACTCGGGCAAGACTCTCGAAGTCGATACCGGAATGTCTGTAGAAACGCTCGTCCTCTGTGGCTACAGCTGCGTGAACAATATTCGGAGACAGGTCCTCATAGTTCACGAAAGATCTGTTTTCTATATGAAAGGTGGTAATCACCTCTCCATCAGAAGATATGACCTGGGTGGCCAGCTTGCTGTCCGGGTTCTCAAGTTCCTCGAATGACGGGATGTCTGCAAATGCCCATACAGCAGCAAGCAGAAGGACTACACCTGCAACACCGGCTCCGAAAAGTACCCAGAACCATCTGACGATCTTCTTTCTTGTCGTATCTTTCATATCACAAAATTTCTTCATCCATACATATATAAAGGTCACCTTTAGGTGACAGTCCGATTGACTCGGATACAAGATGACAAAATTAGCAACAAAATTTGGAAAATTGCCCGATTTGTACCTTACTTTGCAGTTCTTTTTGCAAAGGCAGCCTATTTATAGGTGAATTTTTAGTGAAAACAGAAAGATTGTGAGAATGGCGGAAGGAAAAAACCTTGTAATTGTCGAGTCTCCTGCCAAGGCGGGGACCATTCAGAAATTTCTTGGAAACGATTTCATCGTAAAGTCAAGTTTCGGACATATACGTGACCTGCAGGATAGCGAGCTCAGCATTGATGTGGCGAACGGCTTCAAGCCGGAATATGTGATACCGGCAGACAAGAAGAAGGTAGTGGCAGACCTCAAGAAGGCTGCAAAAGAGGCAAAGATGGTGTGGCTGGCATCCGATGAAGACCGAGAGGGAGAGGCTATTTCATGGCATCTTTTCGAGACTCTCGGCCTTAAGACAGAAAACACCAAACGCATTGTATTCCACGAGATTACAAAAAATGCAATCCTGAACGCCATTGAAAATCCGCGTGAGATCGACCTGAATCTCGTCAATGCCCAGCAGGCACGCCGCGTACTCGACCGTCTCGTAGGATTCGAACTCTCACCTGTTCTATGGAGAAAGATCCAGCCGAAGCTCTCAGCCGGACGCGTACAATCAGTCGCTCTCAGGCTTGTCGTAGATCGAGAAAGAGAGATATTGGCTTTCAGCAATGAGGCATATTATAAGGTGGAGGCATTTTTCCATCCGGAAGGAACACCGGAAGCAACTCTCGTAAAGGCTGTTCTGGACAGGAGATTACCTGATCTGGAGTCTGCAAAGGAGTTTCTGGAAAGATGCATCGGAGCAAAATTCACCATCAGCAGCATAGAGAAGAAGGAGGGAACAAGAACCCCTGCCGCTCCGTTCACAACATCCACACTCCAGCAGGAGGCTGCCAGAAAACTCAGACTCTCGGTAAGTCAGACTATGAGCATCGCCCAGCGACTCTACGAAAGCGGACTCATCACTTACATGCGTACAGACTCTACCAATCTCTCAGGCCTTGCCATCAACACGGCTAAACAGTATATCAGCAATAATTTCGGAGAGGAGTACTCACAGGTAAGACAGTACCGCACCAAGGCAAAGGGTGCACAGGAGGCACACGAGGCCATCCGCCCTACATACATAGAGAACACAAGCATCGAGGGCACACCTCAGGAGAAGAAGCTTTATGAACTCATCTGGAAGCGCACTGTAGCATCTCAGATGGCTGACGCACGGATCCTCAGAACTGACATCAAGGTATCTTCAGACAAAGGAGAGGAAAAGTTCAATGTCCAGGCAAGCCAGGTTCTGTTCGACGGTTTCCTGAAGCTGTATATCGAAGGTAGCGACGAGCCGGCACAGGATGACGAGATGATCATCCTTCCGGAAATGCAGATCGGCGCACAGATGTTCGAGAACGGCATCACAGCCGAATGCAAGTTTACAGCAGCGCCGTCACGCTATTCGGAAGCAACCCTCGTGAAGAAACTCGAGGAACTTGGCATCGGCCGTCCGTCAACATACGCTCCGACCATCTCCACCCTCACCAAGGGCCGCGGATATATCACAAAAGGCGACAAGACCGGCGAAAAGCACGATGTAACCAATCTCTCCCTCAGCAATGGCATCATCAAAGCTTCAGCAAAGGCAGAAATGGTGGGTGCTGAGAAGAGAAGACTTCTGCCTCAGGACATCGGAATGATCGTAACTGACTATCTAGTAAAGAATTTCGAAACAATCCTTGACTATGGATTCACAGCAAATGTAGAAAAGGAATTCGACCAGATCGCTGAAGGCGGACAGGTATGGAACAGCGTCATCAGTGAGTTCTACGGACCATTCCATACAAAAGTCCAGGAGACTCTCACCAACAGAGAATACAGCCATGTCAGCCGCGAGCTCGGTGTCGATCCAAAGGATGGACAGCCGCTGGTGGCTCGATTCGGCCAGTACGGCCCATATGTACAGAAAGGTGACGGCGACAGCAAGCAATATGCAAGTCTGGCACCAGGCCAGCTGATCGAAAGCATCACTCTCGAAGAAGCCCTCAAACTGTTCGAACTGCCACGCACTGTAGGTCAGCACGAAGGAATCGACATCATCTGCACAAAGGGACGTTTCGGTCCATACATCAAGTACGGGGACAGGAACATATCACTGCCTAAAGGAACCGACCCTTTGAAAGTGGATCTGAACACATGCGTGAAGCTTATTTCAGAAAGCGCTGAAAAGAAGACTGGAGCCATACTGGCAGAATACAAGGAAAGCGACATACAGGTCATCGACGGTGCATACGGTCCATATATCAAGCACGCCGGCAGCAATTACAAGATTCCGAAAGGAACCGCTGCGGAAGAGCTTACAGAAGATAAATGCAAGGAGATCATATCAAGCTCAGAACCTACAAGCCGTAAGAAAAGACGCAAATAATCTTTAAAATATTAAATTTCCGGCCCTGATTTTTGACATTTTCATTTTTGTCACTAAATTAGCGGTTGGAAATTGTTTTAAATTGTAACTGCTATGTCAAACTATCAGATTGATCAGATCGATCAGAAGATTCTTTCGTTCCTCGTAAAGAACGCCAGAATGCCTTTCCTGGAGATCGCACGTGAGTGCAATGTATCAGGAGCTGCCATCCACCAGAGAGTCAAGAGGCTGGAAGCCAACGGTGTAATCACCGGTTCAAGACTCCTTGTGAAGCCTCAGGCGCTGGGACTCAATGTCTGCGCCTTTGTGAGCGTATCACTTTCAGAAGCCAACAAATATCCTGAAGTGATTGAATCATTCAAAAAGATTTCCGAAATCGTAGAGTGTCATTTTGTAACCGGCAAGCACGCCCTGCTGATCAAGCTGTTCTGCTTCGACCATGACCATCTCATGCAGATCCTCCTGAACACCATTCAGAAGATCCCATATGTACAGCAGACAGAAACCCAGATTTCTCTGGACCAGGCCATCGAGCGCCAGGTATGGGTAAGAGAGTATACCAACACCAGTTTCTCGGCAAGCATTAAAAAGAGCAAGAAAGAGAACAAAGACTAAGCCTTGTTCTTTAAGGACATAACCGCCTCGGCAAGCAACAGGTCTTCCTGAGTGGTAATCTTGATATTGAGCCTTTCCCCGACAGTGTAGGAAAGGCTTTTTCCATATTTCTGGACCACAGATGCATCATCTGTGAACATTGTGTCATAAGCAAGGGAATATGCAGACTTCAGCATCTGTGAATGGAAGATCTGCGGGGTCTGGGCGGCATAGAGCTTCGATCTGTCGGCCACCGCGCCATCCACTGTCTTCAGTTCATCACCTTCTTTCTGAAGGACCTTCAAGGTATCCGTACAAGGCACCACCGGTATCAGCGCAGGGACAGTTTCCGCCATTTCGTACATAGTCCTCACCAGAGCAGCCGTCACCAGAGGACGCACACCATCATGAACTGCCACAACAGCTCCATCAGGAATCTTATCCAAGGCATTCCTTACAGAATGAAACCTCGTGAATCCTCCTGCAACGATTATCTGCGGACAGGTGAAGTTCCGTCTGAGACAATAATCCCTCCAATACCCGACATAATCCGAATTCAGAACTGTAACGACAGAGATACCGGGACAGGCCTCAAGAAAAGTCTCGATCGTATGCTGCAGGATGGCCTTACCTCCGATTTCAAGAAACTGTTTTGGCAGAGGCCCACCCATGCGGGTGCCGCTGCCGGCTGCCATAATGATTACATATCTGCGTTTTCCCATAATTTTGCCTTCGATTTCACAAAATTAAGAAACTGTTTTAATTTTTAAGACTTTCTCACAAAGTTTCTCTCTAAAATTCAGAGATTTTTTGTAATTTTACGCCCTATTATCAAACAAGAAAAATAAGACACAAAATATGGGATTCAATTTTTTGACACAGGAGCTTGCGATTGACCTCGGAACAGCCAACACTGTCATTTTCCAGAATGACCAGATCGTGCTTGACGAGCCGAGCATCGTAGCTATCGACAACAGTACAGGAAAGGCCCTGGCACTTGGTCAGAAGGCCAAATTGATGCAGGAAAGGGAGAACCCAGGCATCAAGACAGTACGTCCGCTCAAGGACGGAGTCATCGCAGACTTCAACGCTGCAGAGATGATGATCCGCGGTTTCATCAAGCAGGTGAACAGCAAGCGCAGATCACTCTTTACGCCTAACCTCAAGATCGTGGTAGGCATCCCTTCGGGAAGTACCGAAGTGGAGATCCGTGCGGTGCGCGACTCTACCGAGCACGCCGGAGGACGTGACGTGTATCTGATTTACGAGCCAATGGCATCAGCACTCGGTATCGGTCTCGACGTCGAGGCTCCAAAGGGAAATATGGTTGTGGACATCGGAGGTGGTACTACAGAAATTGCCGTGATTTCACTCGGTGGCATCGTAGTGCAGGACTCCATCAAGGTAGCTGGTGACGTATTCACAAACGACATCCAGATGTACCTCCGTCAGCAGCACAACATCAAGGTAGGACAGATCACTGCCGAGAAGATCAAGATCGCCATCGGAGCCGTAATTCCTAACCTTGAGGAAGAGCCTGCACCATATGCGATCACTGGTCCTAACCTTATGACTGCACATCCGGTACACGCTACCATCACTCATCAAGAAATCGCTCACTGCCTTGACAAATCGGTTGCACGTATCGAGAGCGGTATCATCCATGTACTCGAGCAGACTCCTCCTGAGCTTTACTCAGACATCGTCGAGAACGGTATCCATCTCGCAGGAGGCGGATCTCTCCTGAGAGGACTTGCAGAGCGTCTCACTGAGAAGATCAATATTCCGTTCCATGTAGCGGAAGACCCTCTGAGAGCTGTGGCACGCGGTACCTGCCTCGCCCTCAAGAATACAGACAATTACACATTCCTTATGAGATAAAGCCTTGCGCAGAAGCAACATAATTTATCATTTGATCAATGCAGCTATCTTCATCGTGTTGGAGGTAGCTGCGTTGAATATGCTCCGCAACAACAGTGCGGTCCAGGATGTGTGGTTCTCCAAAGGAATGCAGGCTGTAAACGGTACAGTATGGGGATTTTTCCAAAATGTCAAGCAATACTTCTCGCTCAAGAAAAGCAATGACGCTCTGGCTCTGGAGAACTATGAACTCAGACTCAGACTTGCAGAAATCGAAGCTCAGGCCGGATTGGAAAATTCCGTGCTTGACCTTCCTGCAGACAATGTAGCAGGAAAATTCCGATACATTCCTGCGGACATCGTCAAGATCAGCAACAATACCCACCACAATTACATGATTATTGGAAAGGGTAGCGAAGACGGAGTGAGCGAAGGCGCAGGCGTAATCACCGGCAAGGGAGCAATCGGAGTAATAGATGCAGTCAGCAGAAACTACTCCTATGCCAGATCATTCAAGAATCACGAAATGAATATCAGTGCGCGCCTTGGCAAGGAAGGTGCTGTCGGCCCGATGGCATGGGACGGATTCAGCAGTTCACGTGCCATACTCAGTGAGATTCCTCATCACGTGGAATTCGAAAAGGGAGATACTGTGTTCACAAGCGGTTATTCTTCAATTTTCCCTCCTGACATCCCGTTAGGTACGGCAGGAGAAGCCAAGATCGTGAACGGAGCCACTTATGACATAGAGATCACCCTGTTCGAGGATTTCGGAGCGCTGAGATATGTGACTATCGTGGAGAATATCGGCAAGGAGGAAATCGAAAAACTGGAGGGCGAAATATGAGAATGAACCAACATTTCGGAATTTTATATGTCCTTCTGCTGATATGCCAGATCGTACTATGCAATTTCTCGCCACTTGGCCCGTATATAATGCTGACAGTCCTTCCGGCAATGGTACTCTGCATTCCCCTGAAAATCAGCACAGCAGCATGTATGCTCATCGCATTCTGCAGCGGACTGGCTGTGGACTGGCTGTCTGAGGGACTCGTCGGAATCAATGCTGCAGCACTTGTTCCTGTGGCTCTGGCCCGAAAACCGATTGCAAGAATATTCTTCGGAGAAGACCTTCTGTCCAGAAAGGACAACTTCTCGTTCAACAAATACGGAGCAGCCAAGATTTCTGCAGCTCTGCTGACATCTCTGGCAATATTCCTTGCCATCTACATCTTCCTTGACGGGGCCGGCATGCGCACGACATTGATCAATCTGGCGTACTTCGGCGCTTCGCTGCTTTGCAACTGGCCGCTTTGCCTGATCGTCACCAACATTCTCACACCGGATGACCGTAAATAGGAGGCAGTATGAAGCTTAACAGGGAAAACCGGCTTATCATCGGCCTTTGCACAGCAGCGGCCATACTTATAGCGAAGCTCTTCAGCATCCAGATTCTTGAAGACAAGTACAAGCTGGATGCGGAGAACAACTCTATGGTATATTCCACAATCTACCCTACCCGAGGCATCATCCACGACAGGAACGGCAAAATCCTGGTAGGTAACAAGGTAGCATATGACCTTCTGGTAACTCCAAAGGAAGTCACGGAGTTCGACACATTGGCATTCTGCCAAGTACTAGATGTGGACATCGACTTCGTGAGAGGGAAGATGAAGGAGTACTACAACAACAGAAGACGCATCGGATACCAGTCGGTAGTGATGCTGAAGCAGCTGCCGCCGGAAACATATATGCGATTTGCCGAAGTGGCATATAAATTCCCTGGATTCCGAGGACAGGCGCGAAGCATCAGAGAATATCCTTTCAATGCAGGAGGCAACCTGCTGGGATATGTCTCGGAAGTGGACGCTTCATTCCTTGCGAAGCACCCTGAAGAATACAAATCAGGCGACTATGCTGGAAAGACAGGTATCGAAGCCGCACGCGAAAAGGAACTCAAAGGCGAGAAAGGTTACAATATCTGGCTGCGCAACTCGCGTAACCAGGTAGAATCAAGATACAGAGACGGAGAGCTGGACAAGGAGGCTGTTCCGGGAAAAGACATTACCACGACAATCGATGCTGAGCTTCAGCATTACGGCCAGCTGCTTATGGCCAATAAGGTCGGCAGTCTTGTAGCCATAGAACCATCCACTGGAGAGATCCTCACAATGGTATCAAGTCCGGGTATCGATGTGGATATGCTTGCTGATATCGGACAGCATTACAAGGAGATTGCTGCCAACCCGTACAATCCGATGTTCAACAGAGCTGTACAGGCACCATATCCTCCGGGATCGGTATTCAAGCTGGTAAACGGACTTATCGGACTTCAGGAAGAAGTACTGACTCCCAACACGATGTACTCCTGCAATATGGGATATCATTTCGGAAGAAGCAAGCTCGGATGCCATGCCCACAAATCTCCAATCGATCTGGAAGAATCCATAATGATGTCCTGCAACGCCTACTACTGCTACGTCCTGAGGAACCTTCTTGAGAATCCGAAATATAGTGAAATCGACGAGGCCTTTGACAAATGGAGGGAATATGTGATGAGTTTCGGTTTCGGGCAGAAACTTGGCAGCGACTTTCCTTCTGAGCTGGGAGGTTTTGTTCCGGATTCGAAATATTACAACAGATACTACCGCAAAGGCGGATGGAAGGCTACCACAGTCATTTCATTGTCCATCGGACAGGGAGAGTTAGGATGTACTCCTCTTCACCTTGCTAATCTTTGTGCTACCATAGCCAACAGGGGATTCTATTATACGCCTCATATCATAAAGGATTCGGAGCACGTCGAGATTGACCCGAAATATAAGGAGAAACATTATACGATGGTGGACACCACCCATTTCCCTAAGGTAGTGGGAGGTATGTACAGGGCCGTGAACAGCGGATTCGGCTCAGGTGGTACTGCCAGCATTGCGGCCGTAGAAGGACTTGAAATATGCGGAAAGACGGGTACGGCACAGAACCCTCACGGACACGACCACTCCGTATTCATCTGCTTCGCTCCTAAGGATGATCCGAAGATCGCAGTTGCCGCATATGTGGAAAACGGAGGATTCGGAGCTACCTGGGCGGCACCTATCGCTTCACTGCTGACAGAAAAATATCTTACAGGAGAGATAAGCGAGAGTCGTAAGCCGTTGGAAGAAAGAATGCTTCAGGGACACCTGCTGGACAGAGTTAAAGTGAAGAAGAAATGAGAGACACGGGAGGACATAAAGGAAGAGGCCTTGCCAAGACGATAGACTGGAAGCTGGTCATATGCTATCTGCTTCTGGTCCTCATCGGCTGGGCAAACATATACGCATCCGTACATTCATCGGATCCTGCATCCATCTTTGATTTCGGCACACGAAGCGGCAAGCAGTTCATATGGATAATCACCGCACTGGCCATTGCATCCGTAATTCTTTTCGCACTGAGTCCGCGCATCTACGAAGGATTGTCAGTGCCGATATATCTTTTCGTACTCGCCCTTCTCATTGCAGTGATATTCCTGGGAATCGAGGTAAAAGGATCGAGATCGTGGTTTGAATTCGGTCCGATAAGATTCCAGCCGGCAGAGATATCCAAAATATCCACATCGCTGCTTCTGGCTACGGTTATGAGCCAGCAAGGCTACAGGATCGGAAGAACCAAGGACTTCATAACTACAGCAATGATAATCCTGGTTCCGATGATGATCATCGTCCTGCAGAGTGAGACCGGATCGGCTTTGGTATATGTAGGATTCATTTTCATGCTCTACAGGGAAGGACTTTCCGGATGGCTGATATTCCTGATCGGAATGGCGATATTGTCGTTCATCCTGACATTGACGGCATCTCCGTATGTAGCGATTCTGGTCATAATTTCAGTGGCTGCCTTGTGTATCTGCCTCTACTCGGGAAGGTTCAGATGGTGGATCATCATAGGGATTCCCCTCATTGTCCTTTTCGCATTCCTTCCTTCACTTCTGGAGCTATGGAGCGCAAATCTGCTTGGCGAAGAAGGCCTAGCAGCTCTTGCCGCAGCCGAAGGTGATTATGAGGCCGCAGGTCTGGTAGAGCCGCTTGTCAACAGAATAAAACCGCTTTATGTACTGCTGGGAGTCACTGGGCTGTCTCTGCCATTCATTGCCTATACAGCCTATAGGGAAAGGAATCTGTTCTCACACCTTGCCGTCATTTCGATGCTTGCGGGAATCGCCCTTGTATTCTCTGCAAACTTCATATTCAACAACGTGCTTCAGGACCATCAGAGAAAGCGTATTGAAGTCCTTCTGGGCATGAAGGAAGACCCAAGCGGCGTCGGTTACAATGTGAACCAATCAATGATCGCCATAGGATCCGGCGGACTCTTCGGAAAAGGTTATCTGAACGGAACACAGACTACATACGGATTCGTGCCCGAACAGAGTACAGACTTCATTTTCTGCACAATCGGCGAGGAATGGGGATTCGTAGGAAGTACTTTCGTAATACTTCTATATGTATTCCTGATATGCAGAATCATACGGGATGCAGAACGAAGCAGGGAGGCATTTACCAGAATATATGGATATTGCGTGGCCTGCTGTATATTCATGCACCTTTTCATCAATATAGGCATGACCATCGGCCTTATGCCGGTGATCGGAATTCCTCTACCTCTTGTAAGCTACGGTGGTTCTTCGCTCTGGGGATTCACCGCACTGCTGTTCATATTCATTGCGTTGGATAGAAACGAGAAGAAGTATTTCTAAACAACTCCGACCTGTTGATATTCCGGTGACCCCCGCCTCCCTGTCGGGAGGCACCCCCTAGCCGGGGGTGGCATGTCACCTACATATCAGCAGGTCGGAGTTGTTATGAAGACAAGTTATTATTCTCCGAAGAGATAACGATGCTGTTCTGGAGTGAGAGTGTCGATTTCGCAGCCCCAGTAAGAGAGTTTGCGTCGAGCCACTTCCTGATCGATTTCCAGAGGAATGTCATTGACCATCTGGCCTGGCTCACGACTGATCTTCTGCGGATTCTCTGCCAGATATCTTGCACTGAGGGCCTGGATTGCGAATGACATATCCATAATCTCTGCAGGATGTCCGTCACCGGCAGCGAGATTCACGAGACGGCCCTCTGCGATGATGTAGATCTTATTGCCGTTCTCAAGAGTATATCCAACGATATTCTTACGGGCCGGCTTCACTTCCTTTGCAATCTCCTTGAGGCCTGCCACATCCACCTCGCAGTCGAAATGACCTGCATTGCAGCAGATGGCACCGTCCTTCATCTTTGTAAAATGCTCCTTGACGATCACACCGTCACAGCCTGTCACTGTCACGAAAATATCTCCAAGCGCAGCGGCCTGCTCCATCTTCATAACCTTGAATCCGTCCATTACAGCCTCCATTGCCTTGATCGGATCCACCTCAGTGACTATCACTTCCGCACCAAGTCCCTTGGCACGCATCGCTACTCCCTTTCCGCACCAGCCATATCCGGCCACCACGACATTCTTACCAGCTACGATGAGGTTTGTGGTACGGTTGATACCATCCCATACCGACTGGCCAGTACCATAACGGTTATCGAAAAGGTGCTTGCAGTCTGCATTGTTCACAAGCATCATCGGGAACTTAAGAGCCTTGGCATTATTGAGCTGAACCAGTCTGAGGATACCTGTGGTAGTCTCTTCGCATCCTCCGATGACTCCAGGGATAAGATCCTGATACTCGGTATGCATGAGATTCACCAGATCACCTCCGTCATCGATGATGATGTTCGGTCCTACTTCGAGAACCCTTCTGATATGAGCCTCATATTCCTCAGGGGTGGCATCATACCAAGCGAACACATTCAATCCAGCCTCAACAAGGGCAGCAGCCACATCATCCTGTGTCGAAAGCGGATTGCTGCCTGTCACATACATCTCTGCTCCACCAGCTGCCAGCACTTCACACAGATATGCTGTCTTAGCCTCAAGATGCACAGAGAGAGCCACTTTCATTCCCTTGAAAGGAAGGGTCTGACGGAATTCTTCCTCGAGTCCGTTCAGAAGAGGCATATGATGTCTTACCCAGTCGATTTTCAGCCTGCCGTCCTGCCAGAGCTGAGGATTTCTTATTTCGCTTGCCATAATTATTCTTTCTTTTGCTGTTTTTCGGGTGCAAAGATAGGGATTTTTAATAATTTTGCAGGAGTAAAACTTTAAGATTATGGGACTGTTAGACGGAAAGACCGCCCTGGTGACAGGCGCAACACGAGGCATAGGAAGGGCAATCGCATTGAAATTCGCAGCCGAGGGAGCTGACGTGGCGTTCACATACAGATCGCAGGATGA
Source organism: Candidatus Cryptobacteroides sp. (assembly GCA_045614445.1). Taxonomy (GTDB): domain Bacteria; phylum Bacteroidota; class Bacteroidia; order Bacteroidales; family UBA932; genus Cryptobacteroides. The sequence goes on from JAZLCW010000006.1 coordinate 42,390, forward strand.
GGCAGCGCAGGCCCTGCAGGCCGAAATGGAGACAATGGGAGTCCGCGCAAAGGCATATAGATCAGACGCAGCATCATTTGAAGATGCACACAATGTCGTAGCTGATGTGAAAGAAACATTCGGTCAGATAGATATTCTGGTCAATAATGCAGGCATCACAAAGGACGGCCTGATGATGAGGATGGATGAGGCGGCATGGGATGCAGTGATCGGCACCAATCTCAAGTCTGCATTCAATTTCATCCACGCCTGCACGCCGATAATGGCTCGCCAGAGAAGCGGAAGCATCATCAACATGTCATCAGTAGTGGGAGTTTCGGGTAATGCAGGACAATGCAATTACTCAGCATCAAAAGCAGGTCTTATCGGACTTTCAAAGTCTATTGCGAAGGAAATGGGACCGAGAGGAATCCGCTCGAACTGCATTGCCCCGGGCTTCATTGCCACAGATATGACAGGAGCCCTCCCGGAGAATCTCCGTCAGGAATGGGAGAAGCAGATACCACTCCGTCGGGGAGGCCAGCCGGAAGATGTAGCGAAAGTCGCACTCTTCCTTGCCAGCGACCTCTCATCTTATGTTACCGGACAGGTCATCAACTGCTGCGGCGGAATGAATTGTTAAGTGAAAATGTGGTGATTTCGCCACATTTTTCTTTTTCTTAACCTTTGTGAACTTTTCTTGTGTAAGGTCTTTCTCTTTTTTATGCTCTGTACAGTTTCTTATGACTTACTTGCAGACATGAAAAGGATTGCACCAGCTATTGATCTCTTACTCCCCCGCACTTGCATCGTATGCGGAGCAAGGCTTCTGTCAGCCGAGCGTCATATATGCCTGGAATGCTTGGCAGATATGCCTCTTACTTATTTCTGGAAGCAGAGCCATAACCCGATGAGCGACCGTTTCAATGATATCATACAGAAAAACCTCATCAATGGAAAATCGGCCACTCCCACGAGCTGCCACGAAATGCAGGAAGCAGCTGATGCCTGTCCTGGATCTTGCAGAGAACCTTACGCATATGCTGCGGCATTGTTCACCTATCATGCGGAAGCTCCGTTCAGATTCATACCATACAATATCAAATATAAGGGAGATATCCGGGCCGGGGAATATTTCGGCAGGATGCTGGGTTCCAGACTTATGAGAGAGGAGCATTGGAAGGATGCCGACATCATCATTCCGGTCCCCCTGCATTGGACCAGAAGATTCAGACGCGGATACAATCAGGCCGAGGCCATTGCATCAGGCCTTGCCTCAGCGATGGGAATCCCTGTCAGAAACGATATACTTTTCCGTCGCAAGCGGACCAGAACTCAGACTAAACTGAATATGGAAGGGAAGGTACTTAATGTCGCCGGAGCATTCAAGGCAAGAAAATGCGATCCCGGAGAATACCGGCATATCATCATCGTGGATGATGTATTCACCTCCGGCAGCACCCTCTTTGCCTGCTTCAAGGCCCTGCGGTCTGTCTTTCCGCCTTCCGTCCGGATCAGCGTCGCGACGTTGGGGTTTGTTGGACATTAAGATGCTCCTATCCACCACAATGTTATCCTTAGGATAGAAATAATATTTGATAAGGTCTATGGCAACGCCGAAATCCGGAACATATACTTTTTAGTCCATTTCTTACATTTCAACTAGAATGCTGCCAAACAGCATCTCAGAAGAATCTTGAGAATGTCGTTGGCCATTTTAGAGGGACTTTCCCCTTAAAACAGGTGTCCAGTCAATTGACTGAACACCTGCCATTTAGCGATGCCACCATGTGCAAAAAATGGAGATTCTTATTCTTTTACACAGCGCACTGATTGCCCTCTAAACAACTCTATATCTACGCCGCTTAAAGTTGCGCCACGCTGCTTCAGGGTCAGAACACAGCCATATTTACCATCACTTGTCGTATTCGCCGACCAATAACATCCGGTAAGTCCGACATCATTTAAATTTGGGTAAAATGTTGAACCTCCGGCAACTGGATACCAGACAACGCTCTCACCAGAAACACAACTTGCGAAATCATAGCCTTTCTTCTTGGTATCAAATTGATAATTACCCCCGGAAAATGCATTTGACCAGATATTTTTATCCGGCACCCTCCATCCAAAAGGACATGGATCATACATAGATTTCGGGCTATCTGATGTTGTCCAACGAGCCTCATATTGAGCTTGATACTGATCACCCCCGATAAAAGTCATAGGATTTTCAACAGTATATTCCACATTATAAGTTCCGAACGCTGGCGCCACATATGAAGGCCACTCTACCGTAGTCTTGGCGACTTCATTGTTGGAAATTGACGAAGGCCCGACAAATGGGTCTTTTCTACCATATTGATATAGCAATCCCAATGCCTCAACATCACCTGGGTTCGCCGATGTCGCGCCCAAATTCCTATCCATCATCGTTCCCGCATTATTATCATATACATGCTCCTTTGGTTGATCTGTAAACCAAAGATGCCATGACCAAAGAACTTTTCCAGAAGCATCTACTGCAGCAATCGAGGCATTACCTTCCTTAAATGACGACGCTGTTTGAAAAGCAATATATCCATCTTTACAGCAAATTCCATTTATCAAGTCAAAACGTTCTGGCTGCACATCAGTTCCGAAAGACTCCCAAAGAATCTTGCAAGAAGCAACATTGGCTATGGACTCAGAACTATTTCCCTTTATTGTTCTAAATTTATAAAGTCCGGTTGAAGAGACAATATAACTGTTAGCGGCTCCTGAAGACGATAAATCTGATGCAGAAGCCAGATTTAAATCTGATGTGGCAGAATACGGATTTGGAGTTGTAAACGTATTAACATTCTCATATGAATAAACATCTGACTGTTTAATATATGCGCGATAATAGTATACTGTTTCAGAGTCAAGATTATTCAGATCAAATATCACAGATTGGTCTTCAGAAACTCCACCGACTAATTGGGCTCCCCCTCCGTTGTCCACCTTGGACTTATCAGATGAATACAGTATTCCCACTTCAAACAGTGACTCATTGCCAGACAATCCGTTTACTTTACCCTTAATCTGTGCAGAAGAGCCTGTGATAGAAGAATTATCAACTGTTAAATCCACAGAGACCTTAGTCGTCACAAAGTCATAAGTGGCACCATAAGAAAAGCTTTCGTTTTGGTTGATATATGGGCGATAAAAATATTTTGTACCGTGCTGCAAATCAAGAAGATCTATAGTCAAGGTATTATCTTCTTTAAGCTCAATAACCTTCCTTAAACCTTTCCCATTTTCAACGTCACCCTCCTCTGTTGAATATATTAAGCCGCACTCGAATGAAGAATCGCCATGAGGCCATCCATTAACCTCACCATTAATCGTTACCGAAGTTGCTGTTATTGAGTTTTCATCATGAATTGCAGATACGGATACTATTGTTGTGATGAAATTTTTAATTTCCCCGTAAACATACTCATCATTTTGACAAATGTATGTATTGTACCAATACTTTACTCCGTGGCATAAACCATTGATCTCTAAATTATAATTACCATTTTCATCTGGGTGAATCTCTTCCTTTATCATAGCTGCTTCAGAATCTCCGTATTGTATTCCAACTTTAATATTTGATGATTGAAGATTTGAAGAGGCTTTTCCTGTAAACACAACTGACGTAGCTTCTATAGAAACATTCTCAATGTTCACATCCACGTCTTTAGTTGTAAAGGTCTGAGTCTCCCCATATTGATAAATGTTATTCTTGACAAGATACACAGAATAGTAATATACCGTATTATATCTCAGATTCTGAAAAACATGAGAATAGTTCTCTTTTGTTATTCTGACTTTTGTTGAGTGTTCTGAGTCAACGTCAATCTCTTTATTAGACGAAAAGATAAATCCGACTTCTTGATAACCTTCCATCAGATCCACATCAACATGTGCATTGAACGAGGCGGTAGCATAAGTCACCTCACCCAGAGTAAGGGTGATTGGCCCTTTTGTCTGTTGCTGATTATTATCATCTGGCTGCTGATCACCATTAGAAGAATCATTATTACCAGCACTCTCTTCTTCAATGGGTTCTTTTTCTATCAACTCGACACTTGCACTATCGCAAGAGCTTAATGTAATTCCTGCGCACATGACAAGAAGGAATACCGCTTTAGATAAATGTGTCTTTATCTTCATAATTATGAATTTTTGTTTAAAATTTCCAACAGGTGAAACTGTTGTATAAAGAGAACAAGGATTCGGCTTATCACACTCCGACACTCCCCGCAAAGATACTCCTTTTTTTGAAAAAGGAAGAGAATTCTGGTGGGGATTGCAGCTTGCAGCATCCAGCAGATTATATAGATGATGTGACTGTAAGAGGATGTTCTCCTATTCTTATATTATTGTTATATAATGTATTCACTACCGGCAGCACCTTGTTTGCCTGCTTTCAGGCGCTGCGGACGGTCTTCCCGCCTTCTGTCCGCATCAGCGTTGCTACTTTGGGTTTTGTGGGAGTGGCTTAGCCGGACAAGGTTGCGATCAGGGCTATCTGCCAATGAAATGCACTATCAAAGCTGGCAGATTGGACTCTCTCCTTCTCCCAATGGCAGTACTTATGTATAAGAAGTTCGGAAAATAGAGTGAGATTCCGTATAAATATCTAAATTTGGGGTTAAATGAAGTTTTAATCGCTAAAATAAAGGACATTATGAATTATTTACTGATTCTTCTTGCTGTTTCAATGCTGGTTTCCGGACTCGGATGGATCTATTTCATCTATTTCTTCAGCATCGGTTATGGATTTGGCGTTTCTGCCTTAGCAGTGACCATGGCTATTCTTTTCAAGGATGTGATAACATTGCCAACCGCTCTTTTATGCGCCGTGATGTTCATCTTCGGCTGCAGACTTGGACTATATCTTCTTACTCGCGAAAAGAGATCTCCTGAATATAAGAAGATCCTCTATGGGCCAGATGCCGCTAAGAAGAAGCCGCTGTTTGTGGTCATTACTGTATGGATTTTCTGCGCATTGCTATATGTCGGCCAGGTCAGCCCTGTGGCATTTTTCCTTGCTAACAAAGCGTCAGGCGCGCCTGTAAACGAGGTATGGGCATGGGTTGGTGCCGTCATGATGGCTGCCGGAGTCATTCTTGAAAGTGTTGCTGATGCACAGAAAAAAGCAGCAAAGAAGATAAATAAGCACAGATTCGTAGATACTGGAGTGTACAGACTGGTACGTTGTCCGAATTATTTAGGCGAACTCGTCATTTGGACAGGCTCATTTATTGTCTGCTTCGGAGCCTGCTGTACTGTATGGCAGTGGATCATTGCCGCAATCGGATATATCGGAATCGTATATGTGATGTTCAGCGGAGCACGCAGACTTGAAATCCGTCAGAACGGAGCATATGGAAAAGATCCTGAATATCAAGCATATATAAAGAAAACCCCTATTCTCCTCCCATTTGTTCCTATTTATAGCGTAGAGAAGCACAGGTGGCTGCAGGCATAGATCATGCATTTATTAGAGATATGAGGGCTGATATTCATCGGCCCTCATTTTTGTCGGTAATGTTTATTTAAGGCTGATATTGTCTTTTGGGACGCGATAGTACTTATAAATATCTGCCGCCACGACAGGGTCAGCAGCAACTATTTTCCCAGCCTTCCTTAAAGCACGACGGATCCTCAAGTGCTTGTAATGTCTGCGGAACCATCCATATCTGTGGTCACGCTCACGTAGAAAGCTCAGATCATTGACTTCTACGACTTTTACCCCTGCCTTATCCTTGTACTTTTTCATTCTATCTCTCTATTTATTGCAAATTTAGTGTATTTTTGCCGACTGACAATTATGAAAAGATTCCTATTATATACATTACCGACGGCATTTCTGCTATGTGCCTTTTCGTGGCAGGCAGACGCACAATACGCTACAGACAGTTTCAGTTTCGATTCAGACATATCAGACATCCGCGAATCGATTGCCCCCGATTTCCATTACACCTACGACGACTGGCTCCAATACGGGCCTGCTGCCCTGATGGCCGGACTTAAGGTAGGAGGCTACGAAAGTCGCAGTTCATGGGGCAGAATGTTCGTCTCGGACGTATTCTCCGTAGGAGCAATGGCTGTGACTGTCAATGGATTGAAATACACAATCAAGAGAACCCGTCCCGACGGCAGCAGGCATAATTCCTTCCCATCCGGCCACACGGCCACCGCATTCATGACAGCCACAATGCTCCATAAAGAATACGGCTGGCGAAGTCCCTGGTTCAGCATAGGAGGTTACACTGCAGCCGCTGTAACCGGAGTATCGCGCCTGCTTAACAACAAGCATTGGATGACAGATATCGCAGCAGGTGCAGCCATCGGCATCGGATCCGTTCATCTTGGTTACTTCATCACAGACAAGATCTTTGGAGAAAAAGGACTTGCAGAATCATTTATTGAGCCATCATTTCATTATGATCCGGCGAAGAAGCACTACGTGGCAGAGCTTATTTTCGGACAGCGATTCGTAATTGGCGCGGATGGCCAGAAACAGATGGGGACAATACCTGTCAGAGGCGGACTTGCAGGAGTTTCCACCGACATTCCCCTGATTCCAGGCGCCGGTATCATTGCAAGAGCCTCAGCAAGTTCCATGACATATGCTGCCGGTTCGACCTTGCCGATGTACAGCACCCTGGCCGGCGGATATTGGAATTTCCATTTCGCCCGCATCCTTGAATTTCAGGCCCATCTGATGGCAGGATGCTCATGGATGAACGGCAACAGCGGCATTGACCTCGCAGCAGGAGCAGGCCTCAGCCTCATCACCGACAGCAATTTCAAGATCAAGGCTTTCGCTGACTTCGAATCCCTCGACTTCGGCAAGAATCACCCTTGGACCAATACTATCGTGGTCGGATGGAGCTCAGCCTGGTTCTGGTAATGATTCAATATTCGCACTTTTGCACCAAACTGTTATAATTTCGCGAAAATTGACTATATTTGCACCCTGATCGCTCTGGTGGTGGAATAGGTAGACACGCGGGACTTAAAAGGGCAACCCTCAAAAGTTGCCATTACAGAGTGCCTCAAAGGAAACTTTGAGAGTAGAACTCCCCTAACAAACGGAAACCTCGCCCGCAGAAATGCAGGCTTTGGCGACGGCTCACTAAATTCAGCTTCGGCTGATAAATGGCGTAGAGACTATACAGGGAGGACCTAAACGCATCAAGCGCACGGTCAAGAAATAGTCCAGACTACAACGGCTTAGCATTACGGGTGAAGCCGGCTTGTGTAAAAGCAAGAGTAGCAAGAAAATCCCGTGGCCAGAAATGGCCGTACGGGTTCGATTCCCGTCCGGAGCACATCAATCCCTCTTGGAAGAAATTCTGAGAGGGATTTTTGTATTGTATAGTACATTGGCACATATGAGTAATATCTTTGTCGGAAAAGATTTTTATGGCCAATAGTAGAACAAAAGAAGAGTTTGAAGCTGCTATCAAACAATCTAAGAGCATAGCTGGAATGTGCCGCACACTTGGTCTGAGGCCCTGCGGTGGCAATTATCGATTAATGCATAATGCAATCGTTAAATTCGAATTAGACACATCTCACTTCACTGGACAAGGATGGAATACTGACCTTAAATTCAGACCATTTGAGGAAAAGTTACTGAACGAAATCCTTGTAAAAGACTCTACATACCAGTCATTCAAGCTCAAAAGAAGACTACTCAAAGAAGGTTTGAAGAATCCTACCTGCGAATGCTGTGGCTTAACCGAATGGCAAGGAGCACCTATACCGCTGGAACTACATCACCTTAATGGAGACAACAAGGACAACCGTCTTGAAAATCTCCAGCTTCTATGTCCGAATTGTCACGCTCTGACGGATAGCTATAGAGGGAGGAATAAGAAGAGCAGTAGCTCTTGCGCCCATACGTCGTCATACTTATAGGATACGACGTATCGTTGCGGAGTCACATGAGAAAAATTTAAAGCAGTCTTTTGTTATCCTACGACGCAATACCCCTGTGAGTGTTATCCGTATATAAAAACTTTTTCTTACATTTGTAGGGTCAAGCGGCTAAGCCGTCCGACATTACATATTGTGAAAGTGTTTTTCGCAAATCCTTTATCGAAAATGTGGAAGTTTTCTAGACTAGAAGGATGGCACGGAACAACACTCACTTTCGTATAGATACCTGTGGCGGGGCGCTTTCTGCGCGCCCAGTACCTCATATCTATCCGAGTGTGGGGTATTGTGTCGTTTCTCTCTAGTCAGGTCTTTCCACAACCTTCGATAAGATAAACGAAAGTCAGCTCCACACTTCTTTTATATGCGATTATTGCTGTTTCTATTTATAGAACACAACACTAGAACCTTTCAGACTCGGCACTCCTCGTGAATGCCGAGTCTTGTTTTATTAATATCTTTTGAGGAAATTTGTCAGAAGTCATATTATATGTTAAAAATTCACAACCATAAAAACCCTTGAAGCAAACTTAAAGGATTCTCCGTTATTTAATTTATCCTTAACTAACAAAGAATTATTTCATAGCAATTTTATCGCATGGCTTGGAGAACAGTATCCTAATATCTTTGTAGAATTGATAAATAAACTTTTGAATGGATCTTATCCCAACTGGTGCAAAGGGTTATTACCAGACAGCCTTATTATTAAAAGAGAACATAAGAACTTTGACATATCAGTATTTGAAAAATCAGATAATTCAAAGATAAATCCTAGGTTGGTAATTGAGAATAAGGTTAAGGGTGTACCCACAAAAAAACAGTTGAATGAATATGAGGACAAGATAAACAACGATAAAAGCGTTGCGTTACTTCTTCTGACAATGAATGAACAATTGCAAGAATTAGCTGATATTGAAACTTCAACTAGATGGGTGCTTGCCAATTATAATCACTTGTCCACATATCTTCAACAGAATATTAGCCAAATTCACAACCATTATCACAAATGTCTGGTTGACGATTATTGCACCTATGTATCTAATCTCCAGAAGGTAATTAATCATTATACGCAAGACGAATTGTTCTTTTACAAACAAGAACAAATAACTAGTTTGCGAGAACTTGGCATTCATGATGTCTGCGGAAAACGTAAGGCACAAAAGGTGTATTCACAACTCGTTAATTTATTCAATGAAGAAAAGGAATTAAAGGTCGTGAATAAGATAGATGAATTAAAGTTTGGTAAAAATCAAATACATATTGCTTGGGGATATACGAATGCTCCTCTTATAGAGGTCAGATTTATGCCTAATAAGGAAGAATTTGTTTTAATTCAAATTCAAGACAAGCAATATCGTCATGCTGTAGAGTTCTTTGACACACATATAGGGAATCGTATTTCGAAAGATTCCAAAGACGTTTATGGTCCAAGTGAAAAAGGCATTCAGTTTTTAAAAGAAAACTATCCTCACGTTTTATTTGGAGACAATGCACTTTCTAATTACCCAGACTGGGAAGAAAGAAAATATGGCCAACGAGGAAAGAACAAGGAAAATGCTTTTTGTAAGTATTGTAACGGAAAGCCGTCTAATTATAATAGAAAATATAGCTGTTTCGTTTATCAATGGATTGAGATACCAAATGAAATGAGCGTCGCTGACCTAATAAAAGCCATTCACGACGATGTACTTAATTTGATGACTCTGAGTACTAAGAACTAGCTGCCGTTTTTGCACTTAATAGAAATCCTATTTTTTCAACACCATTTAAATTCAAGACAGCCCTAATTGCTATATTTCAGCAACTTAGAGCTGTCTGCCTTTTACATAAGCATTTAAATGCGTTTATTTTTTTATTACCCAAAATCCGCCTTTAAACTCTATATCCCCTCTTATTCTTAACGAACTCAACAAGTTTGTCACCTTGCTCGCCTTTTGCTTAGAATTCAAAATTGGAGGCAGAAGATCAAGAATCAGTGTGCCAATATCATCTTTAGTAGCTTTGTGATATTTTCTGATGTATTTAAGAATCAAATCCCTGTAATGTTCATCGCCAAAGCTCTTGTTCTTTATATAATCTGCTTTCAGTTTTTCATCCGCTGTCAATTTTACAACTTTATCAGACAAGAAGAAATTCGGTTTACGTCCCTCAATAAATTTCCATTTCTTTAACAAAGCTATTTCACCATCAGTAAGAGATTTCTTCTTTTGCACCTTGTCAAGAAGCATTACCTGATATAATGTCAGTTCCGGATTTCTCAACAATATGTTAGCAAACTCCTCATCAATAACCCTTCCTGTAATTGTGACTTTTACCTTTCCGCCGGACAAGTCATATTCTGGCATTGGGAACAAACGCGCCTTTTGGTTCTTGAACATCTTCTTTATTCCGCCACCTTCTGTTTCAATCATGTTGAGATTACGCATTGCCTCCACTAAAAACCGGTTTCTATATACAGACTCCGGACAATCTTTAGCAATTACTGTTTCAACCGATTCCGGTAAAAATGTTCCTGAATTTTGAAAAACTAAATGATCGTCTTCATATTCGATAACCTCTATCCTGGCACATTGAGAATAATCCTGATGAGCTATACAATTGTGCAACGGCTCTCTGATATTAAACACATCATAGCGAAGCATTTCATCAGGAAACATTGTTCCCTCTCTAACAAATCTGTACTTAACGTTTCTAACTTTATTGAACAGACTATCTACAGATAGGATTAAAGGCATTGACAACACATCATAATCCTTGTTTTCATTCTGAAGATTCTTTAAACTCCACCTGATTTTAATCACATATGGAGATAGCAAATGTTCACTCTCTTCTTTTCCTAAAAGGATTAATGCAGTTCTTGTAATTTTGCCCGAACGGGTTAGCTTTGCCTTATTTAAAAATGTTACAGTATCCCAATCCTTCTCATCTTCTGCACGAGTAGGATTTCGTTTTATATACTCCTTTCTTGCCTTTACGATCGCTTCTGCATCTAAATCTTCTATACTAGCATCTTCAACAATCTCTGCACTCCAGTCTGGGATTACACCTATTTCATCTATAATGGCATCTCTTCGTGATCCATCCATCTCCTCCAGACTGTCTCCATTCCTCTGCCAAGCCTTTCCATGCACATATACGGGAAGTCTGAGTGAATGCTTTGGAATCTTTATTACCCACACCGTTTTATTAGTATCGTCTGTCACGAACTCCTCAACTTCAAGACCTTCAGATGGTAGATTGGTACAATGCTGTAAAAACTTAGACTTGATACTGACGCTAGAATAGGTATGAAAATCCTGAATACCTGTTATATCTAATGTTCCATCCTTAACTCCAATAACCAGATTCCCTCCGTTCATATTAGATATAGCCGAGATATACGAAACGAGATCATCTCCCTCATGTCCCTTAACAACATGTTTGAGATTTGAATATTCCTTCCACTCGCAATCCTCATTCTCTTGAGGATAATTCCTGATTAAATATTCTTTAAGTTCTAACTCTGTCATACGTACATATTAAATATCATGTAAAGATAAGAATAATATTACAACTCACATTCTTGCTTTTAAATAGAGTGACGATTTACATTGTATTTAATATACAATCCAAATAGACATGTGTGTTATCATACTTAACGCATTTAAATTTAAATCCCACAACACTCTGTGTTTCAAACAATTAGCACACAAAAGCTTTTAAAATGTATTTAAATTGCGTTTAGATTTGACGTTTACTAAATCAAACATTAAAAGAATCTGTTTGATGAAAATAAGTTTCTCCACTTATTTTGCTATGGTATAATTTGTGCTTCTTAAATAATATCCCCAAACATAATTCTATGGTTACTATCTATCTTGACAAGCAAGTTTTTAGTCATTTATTCAAAGGCTCAGAAGAGAAGTATAGACGACTAAGAGATCAGATACTCGAGCATCGTGATGAGTTTATTTTCATGTATTCTGAAGGGCATATACTTGACCTGCAGAACGACACTACAGATATAAAATTTAAGGAACTGGAGTTTATTAAGAGTATAGTAGGGAATCATTGCCTTATATATCATAGCCCCTATATTCAAGTAGCAACTATAGAACCTGCAAAGGCGTTTGAAGACAGACCTGACTTCTTTGATACAAAATGGATAGAAGATCTGGATTGGGACAATCTTATGAAAGATCAGAAAGAAATATTATGCAACATCGCTGATATTGTTTCTAACGAGCATATGGGTAACCTGTCCGCTGATTGGATTACAGAAAGAAAACCTCTTGAAAATCGCTTCGACGAGATATCAAAAGAACAGATAATATCTGCAAACAGACTAGTACTAGACAAACTTTATCAGAATAAGGACGTATATAAACAAGTACGTGATAATACCATTTCACTATATAACCCAAAACAGATAAGGCTTGATGATAAGAAACGAGTAGATGATGCGATGCTACTGACAAGGTTTAAATCCCCTTTTAAGGATATCATAGGCTCTGTAATGAAACAGATGGGATTCAAGAATCCTGAAAATATGATCGTTTATACAGTAGCTTATATTCTATTGGATATGATCGGATTAAGTCCGGAGAAACGAGGTAAGATAGAATTCAGAAACATGCACATAGATGGCATCCATAGTTATTTTGCCTCTTATTGCGATTGTTTTGTAAGTAATGACGAAGGTGTTAGAGTCAAAAGCGGGTATCTATATAATGAATTCAATATGGATACTCATATTTGTGATATTGACGAATTCATTGAACTATTTGACAAAGCAATAGAAAACAACAAAAAGACTGCAAGAACATATCTTGACGAAATT
>JAZLCW010000007.1:0-48490 GCA_045614445.1 Candidatus Cryptobacteroides sp.
AACGCGAGAGGCCGGGTGGAAGAATGCCGCTGGCCTTTTTGCGTAAAGTATTATTTATCAAGAATTTACAAGACACGCTAAAGCAGATCCTTCGCCGCCAATACCAGGAACATATAGTGCGAAGAGCCGCCTCCGAGGACATATTCAACCTGCTGCCACAGGTATGGGAATACCAGCAGTTCAGGGAAGTCAGGCCTGATAAGGGCGGTTCCTGAAACTACACCTCCCGGTATGTATGACCAGTCTGCTCTGTTGAGTCCGTATCCTACTGTTGCTGATTCCGCACCTACTCCGCTGGCGAATGACTGCTGGTTAAGACCAGGATGACATCCGAGTATGAAGTTGAGGGCATTGAAGACCTGGTCTGGAGAGAATATGTCAGGATAGGTCTTGGCAAGGAAGTAATGTCTGTATCCGAATGACTGGATATCCCATCCGGCTCCCCAGATACTTGGACGATATGGAACTCCGTATGGAGTCTCTGCGCTTTCTGCATCAAGGCTCTCGCGATAAGCCAGAAGTGCCTCTCTGAAAGCAGCGCACTGCTTTCTGTATTTCTTCTGTCCTGCCATCTGTCTTTCGACAGGAGCGAGATACCAGGCACATTGACCTGCATTCTTCACGCATGAATCCCAGTTGTCGATAATGAAATCGAAATACATGGCATCTCCGGTAGTCTGATAAAGCTCGGAGGCCGTCTGCAACCTTCCCATAAGGCCAGCACCGGTTACATTGGCGAAAATTTCCTTCGCAATTTCTTCACAGTGCGTTGCGAGAGTGTCATTGAATCCTTTGAGAACACGTGCAGAGGCCGCGAGATTTGCAGCAGTGCTCATTTCCCTGTGCGGATTGTCCTCTGTGAATACCCATCTGTCATCGTCATTGCCGATGATTCCGTCAGTCATAGCTGCTGCATCGCCAAGCAGGACATATTGGCGCAGATTGTTGCATATTATTCCTCGGTAAAGTCGTCCGAGTGAAAGATATCCGTTCACTACAGACAAGGCTCCATGTTCGATCTGCTGCAGAATATCGTTCCTGCCATCCGGCTGGTGGATTTCCACCATATGCTCAGCCTGATCGATGTGGGTGACATCGATTTCAGGACGGAAAGCCTCATATGCCTTTGAAAGTATGTAGCATTCCCCTGACTGTGACTCGACTCTCAGGTCGAAGTCTCCGGCGTCGTGCCATCCGCCGACATTGAGGTTTCCGACAATGTCAAGGGCCTGATGTCTTGTGAGGTCGTCCAGCGGCTGCACATATCCGTCTATGTGGTTACCTGCAGGAGCCAGCCTTGCATCGTCCATATGACAGGTGTCGTGCCATACCCTATATTTCTCGCTCACCCTCATATGGCACATCTGGACCGGAAGGAAATATTCTATTACAGGCTGCCATACACCTCGCTCGAATACATCGTCGGAGATGGTGAATATCGGTGACGCACTCTCCCCGTATCTGATGCAGTAAAGTCCTTCTTCCGTAATGTCCGAGAAGTCTGCCTGGAGATATCTGTAACGGAGGAAATCACCCTCCCATGGATCGATTGAGATTTCCTTTACGGTCTTTTCCCCTTCTGGACCGTATTTTACGAGAGTGGCGCTCTCCAGTGGTTCAGATCTTCTGTCGGTCTCTATTATAGCTCTTTTGGGCTGCAGAGTATGGTATCCAACCTGAGATGTCTGCACTACAGGCTTGTAGAGCCAGCCTTCTACTATATTCGGTTCGATATACCATCGTACGGCCCCCTCAGTCGCACCGGCCGGGATCTCCGAGCGAAGCACGAACCATCCGTTATTATGGTTCATCCTTCCATCATATAGCTTCAGATCTTCCGTGAGGGAAGTTATAGTGATTCTGCTGTAAGGATCGTCCGGTCTTGAGGTGAAAGATCGTCCGGTCGCATAAGGCTCTGCCACTATACGGTCCGCCAGGAAAGGACTGTATCCTTCGGCATTCAGATGGTCAATGTCTGCGAGTGGTGCATGGCCATCGTGGTACTTTCCGTGCGAGCGGTCGAGATAACTGTCCTGAACGATTACCGGAGAATTCGGCTGCTGGGGATATATGCCAGTCTTTCCGTCCATGATCCAAGGTTTTCCGAAAAGCTCGCCTGGGAAGAATTCGAGATTGAAGCCTGCTTTTCCTATGAGTTCTTCCGGAATCGGCTGATCCAGATCCACTGTCACAAGGAAGCCTTTTCCTGAAGGTTCCAGGCTTACTGTATATGAAAGATTAACGTCAGGATATACCATCGGATTGAAACCGGTTTCGTGACGACTTGAATCGGGATAGCAGAGGGTAGTGATGATTTTCTGTCCCTCGATGGTGCGACCTGTCTTCTTCGGTACAGGCTGCCATTGTCCCGGAGTCTCATCGAATCGGATATCTCCATTTGTGGCAACTCTTTTTCCGTTCATTATGAATGAGATACCTCCTTGATGCCCTTCCGGATAGAAGTCATCGAATGCCATTGCATCGATACCTTCATAATTGAAGTATCCCTTTTCATTAAGTTTGTATTCCTGTGCATCAAGGATGACTGTCACAGAAAGTACGGCAAAAATGGCTATCAGTTTTTTCATAGCTTATATGGTTTAATCGATTACTTCCAACATCACATTGTTTTCATTCGTAAATGCCAGCTTGAGGTATGGTGATTTGCCGGATGATGTAAATACCACATGGTCAATAAATGCGTCGTGAAGGGTATTAGGGAATGCTGGCGTATCCTGTATCTCCAGAAGATTCCATTTCTTTCCATCCTCACTTCCGAACAGGAAAATCTTCTGCGGTGGCACGACCTTGTCCTTGGCACAATTGAGCATTCTTACCATAATCCACTCCGGTTCTTTCTCTTCTTCATATTCAAGAACAATTTCAGTAGTACCGGGATTATATTTCTTCCATCTTGGATCAGAGATATCTTCAGTCGCTGCAGGACCATATCTGCCGGACATCACGTCTGCAACTAATGGCCATATGCCTTTCCCGTCAAGCCAATCCAGATAATCAGAGCCTGCCTTGACTGACCATACAGGCTGTCCCAGATCATATTGACTGTCAGCTGTTTCGAACATGCCGCACATCACGAATGAAATGATTTTTTCCGCTCCACCGGCAGTTGCAGCCACCTGCTGGGCCAGAAGGCGGCTGTATGCAGCGGGAATTAGGGCTGAGGTTCTGTCATTTGTACCTTTTTCCCAGGTGAATGATTCACAATTGGCCCACATCTGAATACCGGTCTTGTCGTGTATTGCGCGGAGCTTCTTCCAGTTACCGCGAAGGCGGGTCAATGGGTATCTCTCTCTTACACAGCCGATTTCGTCCTGATATGCAATGATGTCCACAGTCAGACGGGCAATCTGCTGCTCATAACGGGGATCTTCGAAATCGGAATTGAATATTCCGTAAGGAGATATCATTATCTTGGCGGAAGGTGTAAGCTCGCGGGCGCGGGCAGTCAGGGCATTCACTGCTTCCACTGCGTAGTCAGTAAGCACCGGTCCGAAACAATCCTCTACAGGCAGGTACCAGCCATAGAAAGCCGGATGCTCTCCATAAAGACCGGCAAGTTCAGTCATCATTTCGATCTGGCGGCCCTTGATTTTAGGGTCACGGAGATTATCATCCTGATCCTTGGCCCATCCCGTACTCATAAACACCTTCATTCCGTGCTCTGCAGCCGCATCCATTATCGCATCTACCGGACTCTTCCTCCAATCAGGATAATGCCAGTCCATAAGCTTCGACGGATAATACGACTTCTCTTCATTGGCCACTGACATAAAGACGAGATACTCCATTCCCATCTGTTTCATTTCCGCTACCTTGGCAGTCCATAAGGCAGGGTCTGTACAATCCAGATGCTGAGGATTAGTGTATTTGTTACGGACATCCTGATACGGAAGGTTGATGAATGTTCCTGTTATCGGCAGAATTTCTGCAGATTCAGTCTCTGTTCCATCAAGGCTGACATCGGCAGTGCCCTCTGTCCTGCTGCCGGAATTGCATCCGCATGCAAGCAGAAGTGCGGCCAATATCGAAAAGATACTTGTCTTCATAATCCTATATTTAATCATATAATATGCAAATATAGGAAATATTCCATTGCTGGAATATTTCCTATCCTGCGAGGTCTGAATAAAGATTTCTGATTTACATCTCTATCTCGGAAGAAATCCTTTTTCGATAAGTTTTTCTGCGATCTGGACCGCGTTGGTAGCAGCTCCCTTTCTGAGATTATCGGCTACGCACCAGAAGTTGAGACCAGACTTTACAGAAGGGTCACGGCGGATACGTCCGACGAAGACATCGTTCTTTCCCCATGCGTAGAGAGGCATCGGATATACATTGTTTGCCGGATCGTCCTGAAGGGTGACACCAGGGGTTTCCTCCATCATCCTGCGTACATCCTCGAGGGTGAAATCCTTTTCAAATTCCAGATTGATCGATTCTGAATGGCCTCCCTGAACCGGTACACGGACAGTTGTAGGAGATACTCCGATGCTGTCATCTCTGAAGATCTTGTGAGTCTCGTTCACCATCTTCATTTCCTCCTTGGTATAGCCGGTTTCGAGGAATGAGTCGATGTGAGGAAGGATGTTCTGGTCGATCGGATGCGGGTATACTGCATCGTACTCACCCCACTTGCCACCTGCACGCTCAGCTGTCATCTGGTCCATTGCCTTGTAGCCTGTACCTGTAACTGACTGATATGTAGATACTACGATGCGCTTGATCGTATATGCCTTGTGAAGAGGCCAGAGCGGAAGGAGCATCTGGATGGTCGAGCAGTTCGGATTTGCGATGATGTAGTCTGACTCTTCGAGGACATCACCGTTGATTTCCGGAACCACGAGTTTCTTGGTCGGATCCATACGCCACTGAGATGAATTGTCCACTACGCGGCAGCCGACTTCTGCGAACTTCGGTGCAAGTTCTGCTGATGTGCTTCCACCAGCGGAGAAGAGTGCGAGATCAGGGCGTGCGGCAATCGCATCCTCTGCGCTTACCACTGTCCATTCCTTTCCCTGGAATGTGATCTTGCGTCCGACAGACTTTGCCGAAGCTACCGGAAGGAGCTCCGTTACAGGGAAGTTTCTTTCTGCGAGAACTTCCAGCATTCTGGTGCCGACCAGTCCTGTGGCACCCACTACAGCTACTTTCATATTTTCTACTTTATAACTTTATTGTATGTTTCTTAACTTATCGCTGCTGCCGAGGGCGTGCATAATATGAAAATATATCCACGTTACCCTCCACCTAAATCCTCCTCCTCGGGAGGAGGACTTGCTATCGCTTCGCTCAAAGTTTTCTACCTTATAACTTTTATTTGACAATAAATGCCCGCTTGTAATTCTTAAGGAGGATGGATGATGTGCGTTTGGTGTAAGTGGTTGAATGACAATTATATGATGACTTTATGGTCGGTTGAAATACTGACCGTAAAAGTACTAATTGCCTGATTGTTAATGTTATACATCAAACGCATATCTGCGAATGAGAGTTATCCTGGTCCTGCCTGTCTACAGCGCAGCGTTGAGGTCTGCGATGAGGTCATCGACATTCTCGATACCGACACTGAGACGGAGCATGTTAGGATAAACTCCAGCGGCTACCTGTTCCTCAGGACTGAGCTGAGAGTGGGTTGTGGATGCCGGGTGAACGATGAGCGACTTTGCATCTCCTACGCTGCCCACATGGAGGATCAGCTCCAGACGGGTCACAAGTGATGCTGCAGCCTCGAATCCTCCCTTTACACGGAAGGTGAGTACGCCTCCGAAACCGTGTCGCAGATATTTGCATCCGAGCTCATGGTATGGGTTGCTCTTCAGACCAGGGTAATTCACGCTCTCTACTGCCGGATGCTTCTCCAGAAATTCTGCCACTGCGAGGGCATTGTCACAGCAACGCTCCGCTCTCAGAGACAATGTCTCCAGACCCTGAAGCATCAGGAATGAGTTGAATGGAGAAGCTGCCGGACCTATGTTGCGGAGTCCGTCCACACGTACACGTCCGGCAAAAGCTGCGTCACCGAATACTTCCTTGTAAACGAGTCCGTGATAGCTCTCGGATGGAGCTGCCAGCAACGGATATTTTTCAGGAGTCCAGTCGAAGTTTCCTCCATCGACTACTACGCCACCCAAAGCAGTTCCGTGTCCGCAGATCCACTTTGTAGCCGAGTGGATGGATACATTGGCCCCCCACTCGAAAGGACGGAAAAGATAACCTCCCATGCCGAAGGTGTTGTCCACCATTACGCAGACTCCCTTGCGGCGTGCCATTTCCACAATCGGCTCATAATCAGGGATGTTGAATGCCGGATTGCCGATATTTTCAAGGAAAATCGCCTTTGTGCGGCCATCTACAAGAGCTTCCAGATCGGAAACTTTGTCACTGGCAGCGAAACGAACTTCGATACCCATGTCGCGAAGTGTGATCGCAAACATTGTGAATGTGCCTCCATACAGGAACGGCTGAGCGACGATGTTGTCACCAGGACCGCAGATGTTGGTGATCGAGAGGAATACAGCCGATTGGCCTGATGCTGTAGAAACAGCTGCCACACCACCCTCGAGTGCTGCCATGCGCTTCTCAAAGACCTCATTGGTCGTGTTGGTGATACGGGTGTAAATGTTGCCCGGGCGCTTCAGCTCGAAAAGCTCGGCTCCATATTCCATACTGTCGAAGGTGTAGGCAGTACTCTGATAGATCGGTACTGCTGTACCCTTCGATACAGGGTCGATTTCTTGGCCTGCCCTTACCTGAAGGGTTTCGAATTTATAGTTCTTGTTGTTCATATCTTATGGGGATTTTTCGTCTCGCTACGCTAGCTCGAAATGACAATCGTGCTGCGCTTAGCGGACGTCATGTTACATTATTATATCATTCAATACTCCTGAAGCGGTCTGATAAGCTCCGGCGCCGGCTCCCTGCACTACCAGAGGAGATGGGTAGAAGTCTGTCTGGATGATAGCGCAGTTGTCGGTTCCGCTGAGTGTGAAGAGCGGATGAGATTCATCTACATTCTCAAGTCCGATCTTTGCCTTGTAACCAAGTTCCGAAGCATCATCCTTCACAAGGGAGGCAACAAAACGCTGTCTCAGGCCCTTGGAAGCCGCCTCGTTGTATCTTGCAGCGAATACTTCCTCGTTTTCAGCAAGTCTCGAGTAGAACGCCTCCACATCTCCCTCGAAGAATTCTTCCCCGAGGATAGGAGATATCTGCACATCCTTCTCGTCGAGTGGAACGCCAGCCTCGCGTGAGAGGATCAGAAGCTTACGCAATACATCGCGTCCGCTGAGGTCCAGTCTCGGATCCGGTTCGGTATATCCTGCATCCTGCGCTCTTTTCACTACTTGGGCGAAAGTGCCGCTCTCGCCTCCTGCATAATTGCTGAAGATATAGTTCAATGTGCCGCTGAGCACTGCCTCGATGCGCACGATCTCATCGCCGCTATGGACACTACGCGAAATCGACTCAAGGATAGGAAGTGCTGCTCCGACGGTAGTTTCGTAACGAAGGGTTGCTCCGATCTCGATTGCAGCCTCCTTCAATGCCGCATACTGGCTGTAAGGCAATGAGAATGTGATCTTGTTGCACGCCACTACCGAATAGCCTCTCTTGAAGAGATTCATATATTTGAAGGCAATGTCAGCTGAGGCGGTGCAGTCCACGAACACTGAATTTTCAAGCGAAAGTGTAGCCAGATGGGTGAAATAAGCCTCGTCTGCAGCGCTGATTCCATTGTCAAGCTGCGTCCTTATGTCGTTGAGTTCCAGCCCGTTCTTGTCGATGATGAAGCGGCGGCTGTTCGAAAGTCCGCAGATACGCAGGCGACGTCCTGTGCGGGCTGCAATCTTGTCCCTGTTCTTGGCAATG
The DNA here is from genome assembly GCA_045614445.1 of Candidatus Cryptobacteroides sp. Lineage (GTDB taxonomy): Bacteria > Bacteroidota > Bacteroidia > Bacteroidales > UBA932 > Cryptobacteroides. The sequence continues at coordinate 7,888 of JAZLCW010000007.1, forward strand.
ATGTCCACCAATGCTCTTCCTACGGTACCGAAACCGGCGATGAAGAGATTGATGTCCTTTCCGCTTCTTCTGTCGAAGAACTCATTGTGGATGGTCCTGATCGCTCCCTCTGCATCTTCCGATGAGATGATTACTGAAATATTTCTTTCAGATGATCCCTGTGCTGTAGCACGTACCGGGATGCTGTTGCGTCCCAGGGCTGCCAGCATTCGGCCTGTAGCTCCGGTCTGATTAAGTACATCGTCTCCGACCAGACATACGATCGAGAAGCCTTTCTCGACCTTGAGCGGATTGAGCTTTCCGAGGGAAATTTCATATGCGAAGCATTTGTCTGCGGCCTCGCGCGCCTTTTCTGCATCCTTCTCAGACACAGCGATGCACATTGTATGTACCGAAGAAGCCTGTGTGATGAGGATGATATTGATGTCATTCTGGCTGAGGGTTTCAAAGAGACGGCTCGAGAATCCCGGGATACCGACCATTCCGCTTCCTTCCAGCGAAAGCAGGGCGATATTGTCTGAATTGGAAATTCCGATGACTGAATCCTTGCTGCGAGGCGGGTGTTTCTCGATGAGAGTTCCGTATGCCTCCGGTTCGAAGGTGTTTTTTACATAAATAGGAATGCCCTCTGCCACCACCGGCTGGATTGTAGGAGGATAGATGACCTTAGCTCCGAAGTGTGAAAGCTCGAGGGCAGCCTTGTAAGAGATATTGCTGATGGTACGGGCAGTAGGGACTACCTTTGGGTTCGAGGTCATCATACCCGGTACATCGGTCCAGATCTCGAGAATACGGGCCTTGCAGCCTACGGCATAGAGAGCCGCAGTATAATCCGAGCCTCCGCGCCCGAGAGTGGTGGTGCGACCCTGTTTGTCCGAAGCGATGAAGCCAGGAAGGACGAAAAGCTGGGTGATAGGATGGGTCTCCACCATTTCGTTCACACGGAAATAAGTCTTCTGGATATCCACGACATTCTTGTCTCCTTTAGCTACAGTGCGGATGATCTGGCGTGAGTCGATCCATTTGGTGGCAATACCGATGGAAGCAAGCTTAGTTGCAAGGATCTTTGTGGACCAGAGCTCGCCGAATGACTGGATGGCATCCAGGCTCGCAGGTGAAAGCTCGCCAAGGAGATACACACCCTGGGCAATGCTTCTGAGCGAATCGAACAATCCGTCGCATACTTCTTTCGATTCTACCTGCTTCTCCACAGGAAGGAAAGAGTCAATTATATCATGGTGTCTTGCCTGTAGCTGGTCAATGAGAGTCTTGTAGCTCTCGTCACGCTCTGAGGCAAGTGTTCCGATCTTTATGAGTGTGTCGGTGCATCCGCTGATGGCTGAAGAAACCAGGATGGTTCTGTCACGATCGACCGCCTTTGTTACGATGTCGATCACTTTCGCCATATTCTGCGCATTTGCTACGGATGATCCGCCGAATTTCAATACCTGCATATGTCTTATGGTAATAAAGGTTCAATAATCTTTGTAAGCTGGTCATTTTCAAGGAGGAAGCCGTCATGACCAAATTTTGAGGTAATCTCGTGGTATACCGCTCCCGGCACATTGGCGGCAATCATCTTCTGCTCCTCCACCGGGAAAAGCCTGTCGCTGTCGATACCGATGACTGTGCATTCTGTCCTGATGCTTCCCAGAGCCTTTTCCACTCCGCCTCGTCCGCGTCCCACATTGTTGCTGTCCACCGATCCGCACAGATAGTAATACGAATATGCGTCGAAACGGTCGGAAAGTTTCTTTCCCTGATATCTCTGATACGAGCCGGCCCTGTCGGCAAACATGCAGTCCTCATCCTTTTCCCACTGTGTCGCATTATATCCCTCGTAGCTTCTGTATGAAATAAGAGCAATGCTTCGGGCGCATCTCAGTCCTGTCTCTCCACCCTTGAGCGAAGCACATTCGCGGAATGTCGGGTCAGTTTCAAGAGCCATTCTCATAGACTCGTTGAATGCTGTAAGCCAAGGGGTCACGCGAACTCCGCAGGCGATATAGACAGCCTTCTTTATGACCTCCGGCTTCATTATGGACCATTCCACAGACTGGAATCCACCTATCGAACCTCCGACCATGAAGTCAATATGCGCGATGCCGAGATGCTGACGCACGAGGTCATTGGCACGGACAATATCGCGTACTGTTACAGCAGGGAAGTCGAAGTAATATGGCTTTCCGGTCTTAGGGTCAATGCTTGAAGGGCCAGAAGAACCGTATGCAGAACCGAGCATGTTGGCGCAGATCACGAAATATTTCTCTGTGTCGAACAGCTTCCCCGGTCCGACAAGTTCAGGCCACCAATCCTCTGCATCTGAATTGGCTGTAAGGGCGTGGCATATCCATATCACCTTTCTCTGGTCATCCTTCTGCCACTCTTTTTCCGAGCAGTGATATACCACCTTCAGCCCCTCGATGCTTCCACCGGCCTCGAATTCAAAAATATCGTTATGTATGTATTCTCTTCTGATCATATTCTAAGTTTCATCAAAGGCTTCTCACCAGTCCTTTTGTCGTTGCGGTCGTAGCGTGAGAATCTCCCGCCGAAAAAACGTGCAAAGATACTGATTATCTGCATAATTCGGCCTGCAAAGATGATATATTGGAATAATATATGCAACCTTTCTGAAATATTCGGAAAAATATTCTATTTTTGCTAATATTTGCGATGGTAGCAGGATAATATTCTGTAAGATGCTGTGTTTGCAGATTTGTTTTCTTGGCATTCTCGCTCTGGACGGTGATTTGATATATGGAAATACTTGACAGAACCGACATCCTGATTCTGCGCGAACTGCAGAAGGATGCGAAACTCACTACAAAGGAACTGGCTGCAAAGGTCAATTTATCTCCTTCTCCTGTGTTCGAGAGGCAGAAACGCCTTGAGAGAGAAGGATATATCAAGAAGTATATAGCCGTCGTCGATCCGATAAAGACCGGCAATGGCATAATGGTACTGTGCAATGTGCGCCTGAAGCAGCATAGCAAGGAATTCAGCCAGCGTTTCACAGCGGTCATTTCTCAGATCGACGAGGTGGTGGAGTGCTTCAACACCTCCGGCGATTATGACTACCAGCTGAAGATATATGCACGTAACATGCAGGATTATCAGGAGTTTGTACTCGGTACTCTCGGAGATCTGGACTGCATCGGTTCACTGCACAGTATATTCGTTATCGGCGAGGTCAAAAATACCTTAAGCGTACCACTGAAGGCATGAATCAGGTAATGATATTACCAATGTAAGAATCTGCTTCTTTGATTCAAAAGCAGAAAACGACTTCTTTTGTGCTTTCAGGATATGACCAGACAAGATGGTCTGTCATTTTCAAATCTGAGCACGGAAGGGGTCAATGTCAATGTGCCGTCGTCCTCGATTCGGAATACCTGGACAAGGTGGTCGTTCATACACGCGACCAGCAGCAGTTTTCCGTCCGGGGTGATCAGGAAATTTCGAGGATGTCTGCCAGTGCGTGCATATCCGGTCTTTTCCAATGTTCCGTCAGCCTTGGTTCTGAAGATAGAGATTCCGTCGTTGTCCAGGCGATGCGATGTGTAGAGATATCGGCCTGAAGGATGGAGGTGGATATCTGCACTTCCTCCGGCATTGACTTCATCGGCCTGGATTTCCTGGATGAGGGTGAAATCAGGGGTGGCTGTCATATCAATCGAATATGCCAGGACGTTTCCGGAAAGTTCTGAAATGCAGTAAAGGGTCTTGTTGTCCTTGCTGAATTCCATATGCCTCGGTCCGCTTCCTTCAGGACAGTCGATGTCGCCTTTGTGCACGAGGGTCCCGTTCTCGAATCTGAGGATACGGATCTTGTCTGCACCCAGGTCTGATGCCAGTATCCAGTCAGTCTGTGGGATGAGCTTAAGCTGATGAATATGAGATGATTCCTGTCGGTTTGTTATCGGTCCGCAACCCTCGAATTCAAGTCTTTGGATACAGTCTCCCAATGCTCCGTCCATTACAGGGAAAACGCTTACCGAGCCCCCGCTGTAGTCGGCAGTGAGAATCTTGTCATCATATTTCATAATGAAGCAAGGATCGGCTCCTGTCTGTCTTCTCTCAGCTGTCATTTCTGTCGATTCTCCTGTGCTGAAAGAGTACGCTCCGGAAGCGGACCCTGTCTCGCTGACTGCGAAGATATTGTTTCCGTCTTTTATGGCATATGAGGCGTTTTCGGCTTTGACCTTTTCCAGAAGGTCGAATTCCAGGCTTTCAGAATCGAATCCATATCTGTAGATCTGTCCGCCGTATGTTCCGGTTATTATTTCCATAGTTGTGTCGTTCTTAAGCAGATTCAGCATTATTATACAGCTGAGGATCACTGCGGCCGCTCCGCAAAGAAGTGCGATGTTTGACGGTCTTTTCATTATTTGGAGTTTTTGTCTGGTTCTATATGTATGTTCACCTGAGTCTCGCTTCCGAACTTTCGGCTCAGGGCTTCTTCCACTTCCGTGGCGATGTCGTGAGCTAAGGTTATGCTTATGGACGGATCCACGACTATGTGGGCGTCAATGATAGCTGAAATTCCATTACGGCGAGTTTTCAGATTATGGATGTCCTTTACGCCATTTACGGCAGATGCAGTCTCAATTATTTCATTCTCAATTGCTTCCGGGAGTGATGCCTCCAATAGTTCGTTCAAGGATGGTATGGCCATCTTCACTGCTACGACGATGATAGCGATGCTTATTCCGCAAGATGCTACAGGATCCAATATCGTCCATTTCTGTCCGAGAATAATGGCTCCGCCGATTCCGATGAGTGAACCGACCGATGACAGAGCATCGCTTCTGTGATGCCAGGCATTTGCTGTCACTGCAGGACTATTGGTACTTTTCCCGACCTTTGCTGTCCATTGATAGAGGAGTTCCTTCAGGATGATCGAGACGATGGCTGCGATAAGAGCGATATATCCCGGTTTTGGCAGATCTTTTCCGTTGGCTGCGTCTATTATGCTTCTGATGCCCCCTTCCATAAGCTTGGCTCCAACGATAATAAGTATGACGCTGATTATGAGGGTGGCCATGGTTTCGAACTTGCCGTGCCCGAATGAGTGGTCCCTGTCCTTGCCCTTCGATGAGATGTGAGTGAATATGAGCACTATGGCGTCAGTCAGCAGATCCGACAGCGAATGCACACCGTCCGCCACCATAGCTGCACTTCTTCCGAACACTCCGGCCAGAAGCTTGGCAATTGTCAGCGTGATATTCACAGCTGCTCCCCATAAGGTCACTCTCCGTATTTCTCTTGCTCTATCTTCCATAATTGACAAATATACTGATTTAGCAGACTTCCGCGCGACTTTTTGCCAAATTCTCGCGCGTCGTTATGGCGCAATCATTTACAGGAATCCCCGAATAGTGCTGTCAGGACGCCTTGGTCGATCTTCAGTATTCGTTGCAGTTGCTTGATTCCGGTATTGTATTCATGATGCAGAAACTTGGCCAGTTAGATTCTCTGGCTTCTCGGAAGCTGCGATGGAATCTTGCAGTTGTAATTCTTCGCCGCTAATGTGCATGCAACAGAGAACAAGTCATCGTCCGTATAGTAAATCTGTTCACCGATCACCCTTGCAATTTCGTCGTAACTCTCTATATGTCTGGATACCTTTGTAAAATAGTGGCGGGCATCTCGAAACATACTTTCTCCGTCAGATATTCCGCAGAACGACATCGGACTTATATATCCGTCCACTAAAAATAAATCTTTGATATCATCGAACCTGCGGCTTATTGATTTCTCTCTGATAAAACTGTTTGAGGCTCTCCGTTTCAGTTCTTCGTATCTGGATTTCGCTTCCGGATTGAAGTAGTATCTGTTTGCTCCCCATGGATAGGTGTATGGACACACATCCGGGTCAATGACTGAACCGTTCCTGTTGACATATGCTATTGCATTCCTAAGATTCTCCAAAGTCTTGATTTCGTGTAACTGCATATCGAAACCACTTAAATCAGCTTCCGGCAGGCATCTGCCAGTCAATGTCTTAAGGCTAACGAAAAAACTCTCGATATCTTCTCTGCTCCCGGTGATTATCTGATGCATATGATTGCTCATCAGTTCGAATGTCAGAATGCTTACTTCATGATGTGACCTGGCTGCAATCCCCACCAGGTTCATTCCTGTCATGAATTCATCTTTGTTCCTGAATATAAGTGGATGATTCTCAGGAGTACACAAGTGGTAGATGCACTCATGTTTGTCGAAATAGTATCTGCACAAGTTTTCTTTGTCGTAAAATCCAGCTCTGCTCATTTCAATAAATTCTTTGCCGGCTGATCTCCGGCGTTAAACAATAATGGTATTGAAATGCGTTTCTAAGAAAGGGTGTCAGATACCCGGCCAGATCGGCCTGCAGAGCTTGTTAATACATTGATCCTAGAGAATCCCGCATTGTATAAGCCAAATATAGGTAAATGCAATTGATTACGCGCGAGTTTTTGCCAAATTCTCGCGCGTGGTATTATCTGATCTCGCTGATTATATCGAGAGCATCCTTACAGAGCTTGGTGATTGCCTCCCAGTCCTTGTTGGCAATAGCTTCCTTAGGAAAGAGGTTGCTGCCCATTCCTACGCAAGTGACACCAGCCTTGAACCATCCTTCAAGATTGTCCCGGGTCGGTTTGACTCCACCGGTAACCATAAGCTGGCTCCAAGGCATAGGAGCCTTCAGACCTTTCACGAATGCAGGTCCGAGGACGTCACCGGGGAAGACCTTGCAAAGGTCGCAGCCGAGTTCCTGTGCCTTCCCCACTTCAGACACGGTACCGCATCCCGGGCAGTATGGAACAAGCCTGCGGTTACATATCGGAGCTATGTCCGGGTTGAAAAGAGGACCTACAACGAAATTGGCTCCAAGCTGGAGGTAGAGTGCTGCAGTAGCGGGGTCCACCACTGAGCCGATTCCGACAATCATTCCGGGAAGTTCTGCGTTTGCATACTTTACCAGCTCTCCGAACACTTCGTGTGCGAAGTCACCGCGGTTTGTGAACTCGAATGCTCTTACGCCGCCATCGTAGCAAGCCTTTACGACTGCCTTTGCAGTCTGAAGATCGGCGTGATAGAAGACAGGAACCATGCCTGTCTCCTTCATTGCCGCTATAACCTGTTGTTTTGTATACTTTGCCATAATCTTATCTTGATACTCGTCCTGATCCATCTCCCTTCATAAGGTTCTCTACCTCTGCGACTGTCACTTGATTATAGTCACCGTAGATGGTGTGCTTCAGGCAAGAAGCCGCAACGGCGAAATTGAGTGCTTTCTGGTCATCCTCCGGATATGAAAGAAGTCCGTAAATCAGGCCTCCCATAAATGAATCACCACCACCGACACGGTCGACGATGTGGGTTATGTCGTAACGTGGAGACTGATAGAGCTTACCGTCGCTGTAGAGCACTCCGCCCCAGGTATTGTGGTTTGCATTGATTGAACCACGGAGGGTGATGATCACCTTCTTGGCACGAGGGAACCTGGCCATGAGCTGAGTACAGACGCTCTCGAACTCGGCGGCATTGACTTCACCGTGGGTTGCGGTAACATCAAAACCCTCAGGTTTGATACCGAAGACCTTCTCCGCATCCTCTTCATTTCCGAGGATCACGTCGCAGCCGGCCACCAGTTCAGGCATGACCTCAGAAGCTGTCTTGCCATATTTCCAGAGGTTCTTGCGGTAGTTGAGGTCGCATGATACCATGACTCCAAGTCTGTTTGCAGCCTGAATCGCTTCGAGGCAGACATCGGCAGCACCCTGACTGATGGCTGGGGTGATACCTGTCCAATGGAACCAGTCGGCGCCCTCGAATACCTTCTCCCAGTCGATCATACCCTTCTCGATTGTAGCGATAGAGGAGTGAGCGCGGTCGTAGACAACCTTGCTCGGACGTGCCACAGCCCCTGTCTCAAGGAAGTAGATACCGAGACGGTCGCCTCCGAAAATACAGTGCTTTGTACCTACGCCATAGCTGTGAAGATCCTTTATGCAGCTTGCGGCAATGTCGTTCTTAGGAAAGCGGGTCACGAACTCAGTATCAATGCCGTAGTTGGCAAGTGATACAGCTACGTTAGCTTCACCGCCACCGAATGTGGCCTCAAACTGTCTGGTCTGCGAGAATCTAAGATATCCCGGTGTGGCAAGACGGAGCATGATCTCGCCGAATGTAATTACTTTAGCCATATTCTTCTTGTTAGATCCCCGGTCAAGCCGGGTATGACGTTATTATCTCATTTCAGTATAAGGAATTTCATCCTTGTCGCCATAGTTAAGGTTTTCGCCGCCCATTCCCCAGATGAACATGTAGTTGCTGGTTCCGGCTGCAGCGTGGATCGACCATTCAGGTGATGTGATGGCCTGCTCGTTCTGCATCCATACAAGGCGCTGCTGCTTAGGCTCGCCCATGAGATGGCAGATTGCATTGCCAGGAGTAACATTGAAGTAGAAGTAAGCCTCCATACGGCGAGTATGGGTGTGTGCAGGCATTGTGTTCCATACAGAACCAGGCTTGAGCTCGGTAAGTCCCATCTGGAGCTGGTTGGTTCCGCCTCCCTTGACCTTGCTGAGAACAGAACTTACGATAAGCTGGTTCACGACGCGGTCGTTGCTGTCTTCCATCTTTCCGTACTTGTCTGACTGAGCGATGGCATATTTCTTAGGGTCGGCGTTCTTGTCAGTTGTGATAAGCTGAGTTACATATTCCTTGTAGGCCGGGGTAGAGTTGATGTAGAATTTTGCCGGATTCGCCGGATCCACACTCTTGAAAGTCACTTCCTTCTTGCCGCAACCTACATAAAGCCCTTCCTTGAAGATCATAGAATATTCCTTTCCGTCCACAGTAACGACGCCAGGACCACCTACGTTGATGACGCCAAGCTCTCGTCTGTCGAGGAAGTGCTCTGCCTTGAGTTCGTCAAACGTCTCGAGAACGAGTGTCTGGTTCACCGGCATGATACCGCCATAAATGAGACGGTCATAGAGGGTATATGTAAGGTTGATCTCGTCTGGTGACATTACCTTTTCCATAAGGAATGCGCCGCGCAGACGCTCTGTGTCATAATGCTTTACGTCATCGGGATGACAAGCTGTCTGAACTTTATAGTTCAACTGTGCATTTGCTGCCATTGTCATAAGACTCATTAATGTGAATAAAATTGTTTTCTTCATATTGTTACTGTTGATTGTTATCTGTCTCAGAGACCTTCTGGTATCTGATGATAGCCCTGCGGTTAAGGAACATTAGGAGCATTGTTATGAGCACGAGGACGCTCACTCCGATCCACTTGAAAGAATAAGAAAGGTGGAAAATCACCCAGGCAAGCGGGCTTGACGCGAAGTCGAGTGAGCCTCCGTCAAATCCTGCAGGAATCGCTACGGCAGCGTCGCCTGTCTTTGAGAACACGTCCTGCGCAGCCTGCGTGAAGAACGGAGCGAGATCAGTCACAAAGTAAAGTCCTATGAGCATCAATACCAGTCCGATGATGAAGGTCTTGGGTATATTGCCTTTTGTTATAGGGAGAATCAGAGGGAATACATAGAACATTCCGGCAAGAGATGCAAGAGGCAGGAACTCGTTGCCCGGAAGCACGACTGCCAGGATGAGTGTCACAGGGATGAGCAGGAGTGATACTACCAATGTGGCTGGATGTCCGATTACCAATGCCGGGCTCATGCCGATGTTCAGACCCTTGGCTCCCTTGAATTTTCTGTCGATCAGCTCGCGTGTCGCATCGGAGATCGGCTTGAGACCTTCGATGAACAACGAAGTTATACGTGGGATAAGCTCCATTACGGCTCCCATCTTTATTCCAAGTCCAAGGATATAAGGAATCTTTTCAACAACCTGAGCCCAGCTTTCACATGATAGGGCTCCAATGATTATACCGACCAGTATACCGAGGAAGAGAGGCTCTCCGAGGAGACCGAATTTCTTCTTCATTCCTTCTGCGTCGATATCCAGTCTGTTGATGCCCGGGATCTTGTCCAGACCTTTGTTCAGAACTTCTGCGACAGGTACGAAACCCTGGCAGAAAGGCTGCGGGATGGAGATTCCGTCCATCTTGTCATAGAATCGTTGGAATCTGTCTGCAGTATAGTCTGCAAGAATGAGGGTTATGATGTAGCATATGATGGCTGCGAAGAATCCCCACCATATATTGTCCGAAGCAAAATAGACTATGGCTCCGATGAATGCGAAATGCCAGTAATTCCAAAGGTCGATATTGACGGTCCTTGTAGTCTTTGTCACCAGCATAAGTATGTTTACTCCAAGACAAACAGGTATGATGAATGCACCGACAGAGGTGTTATATGCCACTGAGGCTGCTGCAGGCCATCCCATGTCGAAGACCTTGAGCTGCAGCCCATAGATCTCGACCACCCGTCCCAGAGCAGGCCCGAGAGTGCTCGTCAGCAGGGAAGTGATCACTGAAAGCCCGACGAATCCGACTCCTACGAGAAGTCCGCTCTTGAGGGCCTTGCTGAACTTGATGCCGATGCAGACGCCCAGAATCGTGAAGATTATAGGCATCATTACGGCTGCTCCAAGTCCGATAATGTAACTGAATACCTGTTCCATATTTTATTTAGGCTGTTTTCCGATGTAGGCGAGGATACCTCCGTCTACATAGAGGATATGTCCGTTCACAAAGTCTGAGGCATTTGAAGCGAGGAATACTACAGGTCCCATGAGGTCATCCGGTGTTCCCCAACGTTCTGCAGGAGTCTTTGCTACAATGAAAGAGTCGAACGGGTGTCTGCTGCCGTCTTCCTGACGCTCGCGAAGCGGAGCTGTCTGCGGAGTAGCTATGTAACCGGGTCCGATACCGTTGCACTGGATATTGTATTGGCCGTATTCAGAAGCAATATTTCTTGTAAGCATTTTGAGGCCTCCCTTTGCCGCAGCATATGCGGAAACGGTTTCACGACCGAGCTCGGACATCATTGAACATACATTGATGATCTTTCCGGCTTTTTTCTCCATCATTCCCGGAAGTACCGCCTTCGCACATATATAAGGAGCAATAAGGTCAATGTCAACTACCTGGCGGAACTCTTCCGCCGCCATCTCATGCATCGGGATGCGCTTGATTATGCCTGCATTGTTCACCAGGATGTCTACAGGTCCCAGAGTAGCCGCAATGTCGGCTACCATTGCCTTTACACCTTCTTCATCAGTGCAGTCGCATATATATCCTTTAGCTTCGATTCCAAGTGCCTTGTATCCTTCAAGTGCCTTGTCCATATTGGCCTGTGTGCGGCAGTTGAATGCTATTTTTGCACCAGCCTCGGCAAGAGCCTGAGCCATTGCGAATCCTATTCCGTAAGCGGCTCCGGTCACAAGGGCGACCTTGCCTTCAAGAGAAAAATTTATCATAGTGCTATATCTTATGTTTCAGATTGTAAAATTAATGATTATTCTGTTACATTGATCCAATCTATCTGTACCCAACCACTGTCATTTTTTGACGCGAAGCGATTGCAGTACAGACCGAACTTTGCTCCTATCCATTTTCCAGGCTTGCCTGTAAACGGTTTTTCAGTGAGTTCCGTCCATTTCTTTCCGTCAAGGCTGTAGAAGAACCGGGCTGTAAGATCGGGCACATTGCCGTTTCTTACCTTTGGTTTTACCTCAATCTTCATGAATACCTCAGCCGCCCTGTATGCGACAGGGGCCACAGGAGGAACTGTTGTTGACATGTATTTGCTGGAATAAGGCTTAGGAAGTGGTTCGGAAGTGACCGGGACAGTCTTCAGAATCTCTTCCTGAGTGCCTTTCAAAGCATCTTTACATTCTATATATTGAAGGACAATACCTTCCGAAGTGTCATTCAATCTTAAAGTGGCATAGTCCAGACCCATCAGTACGAATCCGCAGTTCTCACCCTTTTCCTTCAGCTGCGGGTTAGGAACGAAACGGAGCTTTGTCGTCACAGTAAACTCATCGGCAGGAGTCTTCTGCAGAAGCAGGTTCGGTGAGTCACCGAGATTACGCCATCCGTCTGCCTGATCCACAGAGTAGAGTCTCAGTGCTCCACGTCCGTCTGTATGGGTCTCGCGGGCTCCGGCATCCATATAGTACCAATAAGGTGAAGGAACTCCGTGCCATTGCCACTGCAGTCCGAGTTCCGTGCTGCAGAAATTATCGCTTTCAGCTGGCTGAAAGACTCCGGAACTTCTCAGAACTGGCTTCCTGTATCTTTCTACTGGTTTTCCGATACCGTCGCCATCTTCATCCACGCCTATTACAGGCCATTGCTCGGCGGTCCACTCCATAGGCTGGAGATGCACCACTCGTCCGTATGCATCCTTGTCCTGGAAGTGTATGAACCAGTGTTCTCCGGAAGGAGTATCTACCCAGGCTCCCTGGTGCGGGCCATTGACGCTGGATTTACCTTGAGCCATTACGACTCTTTCCTGATATGGCCCGAATGGGCTTGATGCCTTGAGCACTACCTGCCAGCCCGTAGGAACTCCTCCGGCAGGGGAGAATATATAGTAGTTGCCTTTATATTTATAGAATTTGGTGCCTTCGATGGTTGGCTGGGTTTCGTGTCCGTCATATACGATGCGGCTCTGCCCTATAAGTCTTGTGCCGTCAGGAGACATTGGAGCTACGAAGAGTACGCTCTTGTGTCCTGCACGGCTGCCTGCACATCCATGAGAGAGGTATGCCTTTCCATCCTCGTCCCATAACGGACAAGGGTCGATGAAACCTTTGGCCTTTACCACCCAAACCGGATCTTCCCAACGTCCCCTTGGGTCGGATGTCTTCACCATGAAGATACCTCTGTCGGGATCACCGCAATAGATGTAGAATTCTCCGTTGTGATAGCGTATGGCAGGCGCCCATACTCCGTTTCCGTGCTGAGGAATCGTTCGCCATTCCAAGTGGCCTGGTGGAGGCGTATCCGGTGTGTCAAGCCTCTGCCCGATAGTCTCCCAATGTCTTTCATCTGACCAGTCCGGACCAGGGTAGTCAGTCAGTGCCGCACCGATTATCTCCCAGTTCACAAGATCGGTCGAGTGGAGAATCTGCAGGCCGGGGAAGCAGGCGAAAGAAGATGATGTCATATAGAAATCGTCTCCTACACGGCATACATCCGGGTCAGAGTAATCTGCATTGAGTATAGGGTTGACATAGTGGGTGCCTCTGTCAGGATTCCAACTTTGGGATGGCTGCTGCGCTGCGGCAGCAAATGAAAGTCCGGCCAGCACGCCGGCAACCAATATATGCCTCATATCATGTTTTCATTATAAGCGGAGCAGCAGCACCTGCCACTGCTCCGCAATAGAATATAAACAGGTTTAAGTTTAGTTCGCGTGGAACTCGATCTTGTAGAATCTCAGTCCGTTACCTGTAGGGTAGATTCTGACTGTACCGGCTTTGATATTGAATTCCACCGGTACCGCACCATTTGAGCTTGAATAACCTCCAGGAAGAGATTCAGGCTCTCCGTCACCTACCTTTACGGTCACCATTCTGGTGAGATCCTCGGAACTTCCTGTATTTGAAGCATATACTGTGAGCTTTCCTGCAGACTCGGTAGTAAATTCAAAGTAACGTGTAGTTCCGTCACTCTTTCCTCCTGGCTGCCAGAAGTAAGTTTCTCCTGAGAAGTTCCATTTCATGGATCCGCCGCCAGAAACGACCTTGAGCCCATTGACTTCAAGATTCCAGTTGGAATCGTTGGTGTTTGCCGCGATACCGCTGCCTGTCATAGCATCCACCCACTCAGGAGCAGAGAAGTCCCATACATAGTCGACTCCTGCAGGAGCGCCTTCTATAGCATCGTAAACGATACCGTAGAAGTTGATTCCATTATTCAGAATCACCTGGATGTCGCCGGCCTTGACGTCTACGACAACATATGGGAATGCCGAAGCGTCACCAGCAGTGAACTTGTCGGCATCCTTGATGACAGTCGGAGCAAGTACTTCCTTGTCGCCCTGCATCAATGCCATCGTACGGTCGGTAGCAGATGAATTTGCTGAACGTGCGGCGATGTAAAGCTTACCGTCGTTCGGTACAGTGATGGTCATGGTCTTGCTGTCAGATGTCTTCGAACCTTTGAGGCGTGAACTGTACTGGTCGTACTCTGACGCTCCAGGAACTGCAAATTTCTGAGAGTTCGCATCAATGACCCATCCACCGGTAGTCTGAACATAGAAGCCAGCGTTGTTTTCGCAGACATATTTTTCTTCTGCATTGGCAGCATCAGGGAAGGCGAGACTGTATCTTACCACCTTGATGCCAGGTTCGTCAGGCACATCATTTACATGGAATGAGAGCTCGGCAGGCTGTGACTCTACGCGTGTGTAGTCGTCAGCCGCAGGAACCGCTGTAACCTGGATTGTGAAGTCTCCGCCAGCCTCTTCAACTGCAAAGCCGGATGTTTCGAAAGAGTATGTGGTCTCAGTGACATTCTTAGTCTTTCCGTCTACAGTCACATTGTACGAACCAGCATAATCGATTGCGTCCCAGGTAAGAGTGATGGTCTCTTCTGCCCTTTCATTTACTACAGTCTTGCTGATTTTTACATCAGGGGTAGCAAGAACCTTGTCAAGAACCTGTGTGTCGGCAGTCCACTGAAGGAATGTCATTGTTGCAGGGTGGCATCCGTAGATATAGATTATTTGCTCGCCTGAAACATTTGCAAATGTAACCTTCTGGTACTCAGCACCTGCTGGAACCGATGCAGAAACCTTTCCGTCAAGGCTTACAGTGAGGTTGGAATGGCCTGCTGCTTCAGCAACTGAGATGATGACAGAACCAGGTTCGTTAACCTTGATTCCGATTGCACCGTCTACCGGAACACCGCCCTCGAGGATAGCCTCGCCTGTGAACTCGAATCCATCCTTAGTGAAGTTGATAGGAGTGTTCTTCACGAAGAAGCGGATGCCGTCGCGAACCATATCCTTGTCAGCCATCTTCTTGAATGTCTGGCCGTCAGTAAGATCCCAGATCTTGCCTGTTGCAGTCACCTCCTGAGTAAGGTCCTCAGGAATCTCCACGTACGCTGCATACCATCTTGGGTCGCCGGCGTTAGCCTCGATAACCTCCTTGCTGGTCACGTTATACTTGTCGCGTGCGCTGTCGACACAAGGGTCAGAAGCAAGCTCTGAACTGCCGTTCACAATAATTCTTGCGCGTCCCTCGTCAGCAGCAGCCTTAAGGTCGTCACCTGAAAGTGTAGAACCGTCCTTCTGCGCAACGAAGAATCTGTCGTAACAGTTGTAGAAGAAGTTGTCTGAAAGCTCTGTAGGGAATGCTGAAGTAGAGTTCTTTGCGATGAGGCAGCATCTCTTGTTGTCGTCATTCATGTTGAGGAACACATTGTGTGTAAGCACGAATGCAGGAGCAGCACCGGCTGCATTGAGAGCACGGATATTGAAGATTCCGTTGTTGTTGCCGTTGTTTGCAAAGCAGAGGTTGTTGAATGTACAGTGTGTAAGCTTGATTGATTCGAGGACTGTCTTCGCGTCAATACGGAACCATGTACGGGCACCTGTATTGAGTGTCGAATTGATGAATTCTATGCTGTTTACAGTGGCTGTGCCGCGGAAGTCAAAGCAGTCACCGCCGTCACCTGTGACGTTGTTGATCTCGACGCCGTCATATTTGATAGAACCAACAGCCGGACCCTTTGAGTTCTCATAAAGTACGCCGCGGAGGTAGTTGTTGAGTTTACAGTTTACCACGGTAATGCTCTCGACTGTTGCCGCTGCATCGAATGTAAGATTATGAGGATAATCTGCAAGGCCTGCACCATCGAATGTAACAGCCTCTAGGTGAACGCTTGTAACGTCAGCACCGATCTTGAGACCACCCTGGATCACAGGCTGTGCTCCCTGTGCTGTAGCATCACCATAGATTGCAACCGGACCACCGAGAACGACACTTCCGATAACGTAAGGAGTCTCCGAGTAAGCAACCTTGATCACTGGAGCCTTGTCTGTGAGGGCCTGAAGGAGGGCTTCTGCTGTAGCAACCTCAGTCGCACCTTCAACAGATGGACGTGTCCATGCTGAAACCGTACCTCTCTGGGCACTCTTGAAATGTACTGCGAGAGTGTAGTTTACTGAAGGATTGAGGCCTGTAACCTCTACCTGAGCAGCTGACTGAGCATCTTCTGATACATCGAAACGTGTGTACTCTTCATCTGCATTGAGAGCTGGAGTGATGCGGATATGGTCAACCTCAGGATCCGTTGTCCACTTGATTGTGATGGAAGATGCACTTCTGTCTACAAGTTCGGGGTTGAGGGATGACTTGATCGCATAGGTCTGGAGAGCACGGTCGTAGACTGCCCAGTTAGAGTCCTGGATACGTCCTTCCGCATTAACGCCCTTGACACGGGCATAATATGTCATGTCAGCCTCGAGGTCAGCTGTATAAGGTACTTCATCCGCCGGAATTACGAAAGACTCGACCTTCTGGCTCATAGCCTCGTCTGTATACAGTTCGAGAACAAACTCTGTAGCTCCCTTGGACTTTGTCCATGAGAACTCGATGAACTCTCCGTTTATAACCTTGGCAGAAAGCTCGGTAGGAGTAAGGCACCTTCCAAGAGATATCTCATCATTGATGTCGACCATCTCCTCGGTACAGCCCGAAAGGCCCGTACCTAAGGCGAGAAGCATCACTCCAGATATAATTGCTGAAAATATTCTTTTCATATTAGTCATGTATTAGAATCCATAGTCGTTTATGAGTGTACCCTGGCTGTTCACAAGAGTTGCCTCCGGAATCGGCCACCACTGCTTGGTATCAGGGTTCACATCGTAGAATGAATCGAGTTTCTTCTGGGCAGACTCGCTGTATGAGCCTGTATCCTCGCTGATGAATTTGAAGTATGTCGAAACCTCTCCCTTAGAGTTGGTATAGCACTCCCAGCCTTCTCCCGGAGTCGTCTCTGTAGTCGCAGGTTCATTGTATCCATATGTCTGGATCGAACCGTCTTCTGCATATCTGTACCATACGGCCGGGCCATATTCAGTGCCGGCATTATCCATCCATGCCTGAAGTTCCTGTCTCGACTCGTCGATCTTGGTCTTGAGGAGATTCCAGCGGATGAGGTCCTGCTTGCGAAGCATCTCTCCTACGAACTCAAGTGCTCTTTCGTCTACGATTGCATTGAAGATGGCATCCTTGCCGCTCAGACCGTTGACATATGCAGAGGCGGTACCTTCATTGCCCTTGTAGGCTCTCTGACGTACTTTCAGGAGACAATCCTTTGCGAATGCTACGTCACGGTTTCCGCATGCAGGATCGTTTGCGATTTCAGCCGCCATAAGGAGAATATCGGAATATCTCATATATACAGGCTTGATACCATCATCATTTCCTCCGTTGTACGGTGACTTGAACTGCCACTCGAGGCGGAATTTTCCGAAGTACCAGTCGTTAGGACCTGCAAGTGTCTGGATATTCCTGCCGTCCGGTCCGAGAACCCACTTCCAGTTCACGCAGCTCATGTCACGACGCACATCCTCGTCCTCATATTTCCAATAAAGGGTAGGGACAGGACCGGCAGTACCGCCGCGGCTTGATGTAGGACCCTGAGACCAGTCCGGATTTCCTTCTGTTCTGATAGCGAAGGTATAGTTCCAACGTCCGCGTGTATCCGATGAAGGAATCACATAAATGACCTCCTTGCCTGCGGCAATGTCCATATTGTTGAAGTCTCTCCAAAGCTGCTCGTAGCTGTCATAAAGCGACAGACCTGCATTCTCGATTACATCCTTGAGAGCGGCCAATGCCTTAGGATAAAGTACGTCCTTCTGAAGCTCAGGATCGTTAGAAAGTCTTACTGTTCCCGGATTTCCGGTTCCTACAAGTCCTTCGTCCGGACGGAGAGAGTATCCTGAAGCCATGAGGGCAAGACGTGCGTAAAGTCCCTTTGCGAAAGCAAGGCTCGGACGGTCGGTAGTAGCTGTAACTGCGCTCTGACCCGGCCATTTCATATATCCGAATGCCTCTTCAAGGTCAGCAAGGAGCTGCTTGTAGATGATATCCTTGTCGGACTTGTTAAGATATATGGTCTCGGCGTCGATTGGAGCAAAACGTGCAGGGACCTCTCCATAAGCCTTGAGAAGCTCTGTGTAAAGAAGTGCACGGGCTGTCAGCGCTTCACCAAGCAGCTCCGCCATGTCAGTATTGATTTCAGGATTGCCGTACTGGCGGATGCCTCTGATGGCAAGGTTAGCTCTTTCAATACCGCCCATGAGCTCGTTATAAGGGCCGTTGGCAAGATTGAGCTGGCCGTTTGTGGCTGTCTGAGAATATCTTGCGATGCTTGATTTCTCGTCAGCTGTGGTATTGTTGTAAAGCTCGATATCGGTGTTGAATCCGTACCAAGGGAGGTAACGTCCACGGTGGCAGTTCGTGTGGCCGAACACTTCGTAGATTCCGAATACATTGTATTCAGCAAGGGTGTAGTTGGAATATACTACAGACTCGTCGAATGATGACTGGGTCGGTGTCTTGAGCCCGTCCTCTGAGCAAGAAGTCAGGGACATAGCCGCAAGCATTCCTATACCAATGATTTTATTTATCAGTTTCATAAGAATTCCGGTTTTAGAATGTGATGTTTACGCCGACTACATAACCCCTGCTCTTTGGATATGCTGAGCAGTCTACACCTGGAGTAAGAGGAGTCTTACGTCTGGTGTCCACTTCAGGGTCATAGCCTGAATATCTGGTGAGGCAGAAGAGGTTGGTTCCTGTTGCATATATGCGGAGCTTCTGCATCTTTATCTTCATTGTCCATTTCTGCGGAAGAGTATATCCGATGGTTGCAGACTGAAGACGGAGGAAAGAACCGTCCTCTACAGCCCAATCAGAGAATATAGCCTTGTTCACACCCGGATTCCACATTGTAGTACCGGCATTGACCTGAGCGAGACGATCCGGATCGGTGATTTCCTCTCCTGTAGCCCAGTCGATATTGGTCCAGCGGTTTTCCACATTCATGGATGAAAGGAGGTTGCGGTTCGAATATTTTCTTGAGTGGCTGAACTCGATCTTGTTGGCATTGTAGATGTTGTTGCCGAACACATAGTTGAAGTTAGCTGAGAAGTCGAATCCGTAGAGGTAACCTGAAAGGTTGAATCCGCCGATTCCCAGTGGCTGGGCATTACCGATGATGGTCTTGTCATCTACTGTGATCTTGCCGTCACCGTTCATATCCTTAAGCTTCATCGCTCCCGGACGGAAGAATTCCTTGCCGAGGATGTCAGATGCATCTACTGTACCTTCGTTAGCTACCCATGCAGATCCGTTGTGAGTGAATTCGTCTGTAGAATAGCGTCCGTCAGAGATATATCCGTACATGTCACCCAGAGGGCGTCCTACTGTCACAGCATAGTCAGGACCGATCTCGGTAGAAGCCCACTCTGATGTTGCTTCGATCCTTTCAAGTCCTCCAAGATTGGTGACCTTGTTCTCATTCAAGCTGATGTTGCCACCGAGGGTGAGACCGAAATTCTTCTTCTCGAAGATTACAAAATTGACAGATGCCTCGAAACCGCGGTTCTGAACCGATCCGAGATTGCGGTACTGGTAGTCATAACCCGAACCTGCCACAGGGAACTGGATCAGAAGGTCATTGGTAGTATTGTGATATACTTCGAATGATCCGTTGATACGGCTGTTGAAGAATGCATAGTCGAGACCTATGTTGTGGGATACGGTAGTCTCCCAGGTCAGATCCGGATTAGGCATGATCGACTTTCCTCCTACTGTAGTGGTTCCCCACCAGGTGTTGCCCATAGATATCCACTGAGTCTGATTGGCCTGGAAAAGGAGTGAAGATACGTTCGAAGGAATATTGTTGTTACCTGCTGTACCGTAGCTGTAGCGCAGCTTGAGGTTGTCAAGCCATGAAGCTCCTTCCATCCAAGGCTCGTTGGAAATGGTCCACGACGCTGCTGCAGAAGGGAATATGCCCCACTGATTACCCTTCTCGAACTTTGACGAACCATCTGAACGGACTGTTGCCGAAAGTGCATATCTGCCGGCGTATTCGTAGTTGGCTCTTCCGAAGAAAGACAGGAGCTGTCCGTCAGGATTGTAGAAGTTGTTAGATGATACAGGAGTACCTGATGCCATGAAGTTCCAGGCCATCTGAGAATCGAAGAATGTAGGGAATCCTTCAATTGTAGAAGAAAGAGTGTTCGATTTGGTGAGGATATATTCCTGACCCACAAGGAGATCCAGCTTATGGTCATCGTTGGAGAACACTTCCGAGAAGTTATAGTTGAGAGTGTTTGTCGTACGGTAGTTTGTACGGAATGCATTTTTATACTGAGTGGCAGGCTGGCCCTTGATTGTAGCGTTGTTGCCGACGTAGTATGTTGTAAGTCCGTAGTAACGGTTGTCCTCCTGCGAATAGTCATCCAGACCGCCCTCTACCTTGAGGTTGAGGTTCTTGATGATATGCCATGTAACCGCTCCGTTGATGGTCCAGTTCTTACGGATTCTTCTGTTGTCGTTGTCAGCCACTGATTTCAAAGGAGGAGCATTGTCTCCGTAATCTTCAGCGAGGTCTGAATCTGTAGCGACTCCTGTGATAGGGAAAGGAGTATACTGGACAGCATGCTTGAGACGACCGTTGCTTGAAGTGGAACCGCCGTCGTTCATAGAGTTGGCTCCGGCGCCGAGAACTTCAGTGCGAGAGTATCTTGCATTGATGTCTACAGTAATCTGCTTGATAGGCTTGTACTGGGTCTTGAAGTTGAGATTGTCTCTCTTGTAGTCTGATCCTACCATAATGGCCTTGTCACCTACGTGAGCATAGCTTGCGGTCCACTTTACCTTGTCTGTAGATCCTGAAACGGAGATGTTCTGGTTGAATGTTGTTCCTACATTTCCGAAAACTTTCTTTACCCAGTCGTTTTTCTCCACATCCTTGTAAAGGTCAATATCTTCGAATACTCCGAAGACCTTTACGAAATCGTCGTCCACCTTATCTCTGAGGACTGCGAGCTCATACTGATTCTGTACGAAATCATATGGAGATCCTGTCTGGATGGCGTCTGCATTAGCCATGGTCTTCTGACCCCAGTATGCATTGTAGCTTACGGAAATCTTGCCGGCTGCGCCTGATTTTGTAGTCACGAGAACTACACCGTTTGCACCTCTTGAACCATAGATGGCTGTGGAGAAGGCATCCTTGAGGACGTCGATGGACTGGATATCTGATGCAGGTATGTCCGAAATGCTTTCTACAGGGAAACCATCCACGATGTAAAGAGGGGATGCGTCCTGAGTGATGGAACCTCCACCGCGTACACGGATCTTTATCTCAGCATCAGGGTCTCCCTCGGTAGTGGTTACCTGCACACCGGCCATCTTACCGGTAAGAGCCTCACCGACTGTTGCTACAGGTACCTGTGTGAGGGCTTCGCTTCCTACAGATGTCACCGAACCCATGAGGTCGCGACGTTTTACGGTAGCATAACCGATGACCACGGTTTCGTCGAGGAAGTTTGAATCCTCATCAAGGACAACATTGATAGTCGTAGAATTTCCTATTACGACTTCCTTTGTTGCCATACCGATCATCGAGAAAACAAGTGTCTTTCCCTTTGCAGAAGGGACCTCGATGGTGTAATCACCATCCACACCCGTAGATACACCTAAAGTTGTGCCGTCCACGAAAACGGACACGCCTATCAGCGGCTGGCCGTTTGCGTCTGATACGACACCCTTGATCTCCTGGGCATTCGCCACAAAGGCTGTGGCAAACAGTCCTAAGATCAGCAGAGAAATCTTGTAAGTCAGATTTTTCATAAAAGAACTTTTTTGGGTTAGTATTAATTGTTAGTGTTTTTATTATTGCAGTCTGCGTGATTCCGCTCAACCTATTATTCCATAAGTGCCTCCCTCATTTTGCACATTGACTATATCTTTTACGAGGTAATGAAGGTACATTTCCAGATTGGTATACCGTCTGTATGTGTCCAAGGTCATGGCATTGCCATCTGCCGGATCGGACCTGTCCAGACCGAACTTGTCTTCGAACCAGTCCGGCATACCGTCTGAGTCCGAATCCTTTGCCCTGTCCAGTTCAGAGGCGTCCGCCTCATATGCAGGCCAGCCTCCGACGGCAGTCTGAGTATCAATGATTCCGTTCTTCGACCCGTTGCCTCCGTCACTGAAAGTCGCTTTTCCCTCCTTGGCATCCTTGCATGCCCTGTCGTCGACAGAATCTCGTGATAAAGAAGCTCCGCCGTATGCGAGAATCATTTCGAATGCAGTCTCTGCCGTATGAGTGGTGGCATAGACCGACTCTCCGGACGGTCCCTTAAGCTCAAGCTGGGACGAAAGGAGCCTTGATGCGTCAGGAGGCGTATTGGTCTGATGGTCATGCCAGTATATTCCTCTTGAATTGTCCGAAGTGATGTCGTCATACCTCGTATGTACATTCCCCGTCAGGTACAGGAGAGGATATCCGTAATCTGTCTTTGAAGAAGTGTATATTCCGTTGGCATCAAGGAAGTATTTCCTATCCTTGGATGCAGGTCCCGGTTTATAATAGTTGTTCACCATATTGAACCAGGCACCTTCTCCTCCATAAGTCGAATTGTCTCCCCAGTTGTAAACGGCATTGTTCCTGTAATCGACATTGCCACGATGGGTTTCTACATAATTGTCATAGATCTCAGGGTGGTCGAAGCGAGGGTTCCTACTTTTATGGTTGGCCAGAAGGTTGTGGTGGAAAGATGCATCCTTTCCTCCCCAGATTCCTCCATACCCATGGCTTCCCTTGCCGTGTACGGAATTGCATAAACTTTCTGTCAGGATACACCACTGCATCGTAAAGTTCCTGTTGGCATAGAAAGACGAGCATTCGTCCACAGACCAGGACATGGAACAATGATCCAGGATGATATTCTCGAAATAACGGCCCCAGATAGCGTCGCTTTCCTGCTTGTTCTCATCGCCCATGCGGAAGCGGACAAACCTTATGATGAGGTTGCCTGCCTTGACATATGTTGCGAAACCTTTGATGCAGATGCCGTCTCCGGGAGCCGTCTGTCCTGCAATGGTGACGTCACCCTTGGCTATGTTCAGCTGGGACTTCAAGTCTATCAGTCCAGCCACATCGAATACTATGGTTCTTGCACCGGACTGGTTAAGGGCGGCACGCAGCGACCCTTCTCCTGAATCATTGAGATTCGTCACATGGATCACCTTTCCCCCTCTTCCTCCTGTAGTGTACATTCCACCGCCTTCAGCGCCAGGGAATGCCAGAGCCAGGCCATGTTCGTCTTCGTGAGCAGGTATGTCGAACTGTGCGTAATATTCGTTAGGAACAGGCTCGGGTCCCGGTTCTTGTCCAGGAGTGCCTGATTCCGATGTATATGCATCAATCGGTTCTGAATAAGGCGAATCGCTTTTCCCGGATTTTACCCTGACCTTGAAGAGGAAGGATGTTTCTGCCGGAAGGTTTTCATATTTCACAGATGTCTCTCTGGTGCTGATCTGACCTCCTGAAACCAATGAACCATCTGAAGTCTCAAGCCTTCCGACGTAATAATCTGCATCTTTCACCTCATCCCAAGAGAATGAAAGCGACGATGCACCGGCATGAACCAGTCTGACTCCGGATGGGGCAGGTATGTCCTGAGGCTCTTCCATCGGATTATCCGGCCTACATCCATACATAAGTACAGATGCGGCCATGATAAGCAAGAGAAATATCTTAAGGTTATGGGACATTATCCGATCTTTTTGTATTCAGGCACAAGGGCCTTCATTATTGTCCACGCGATCAGGTATGCGACAGCGCAGATGCAGAATACAATCATATATCCTGCTTCCTTGCCTTCGAATCCGAGGAATGTGAATGCAGCACCCATACTTTCTGAATAGTCGAACAGACGACCTGCGCTCAGATTGATGATGAACGAGCTGATTCCTCCAGCCATTCCTCCGATACCTGTGATGGTGGCGATGGCTGATTTAGGGAACATGTCTCCTACAGTGGAGAAAAGGTTTGCTGACCATGCCTGATGTCCTGCTCCGGCGAGTCCGATGATGATTGCAGGCCACCATGCTGAGTACTGTCCCATCGGCTGTGCAAACAAGGCGAAGAGCGGGAAGAAAGCAAAGATGAGCATGGCGAGCATTCTTCCTTTGTATGGGTGCATTCCCTTCTGCTCAACAAAAAGTTTAGGAAGATATCCTCCGAAGATGGATATTACTGTGACAATTGCATAAAGAGTCACGATCAAAGACATACCCATGCCGGAAGAGGCCTTGTATCCGAACTGATCCTGGAAATATGCCGGCGCCCAGAACAAGTAGAACCACCATACACCGTCAGTGAAGAACTTTCCTGCGATGAATGACCATGTCTGACGGTATGTGAAGCATTTTAGGAAAGGTATGCTGTTCTTTTCTTCTTCGACAGCCTCAGCAGCCGGTTCGTCTTCATCCTGTCTGATATAAGCCAGCTCCTCCTGATTGACATGCTTTGACTTTGCCGGTTTATCGTACATTACCACCCAGAATCCCATCCAGAGGAAGCCGAGGGCTCCGATAATCACAAATGCCAGTTCCCAGCCGAATGCGGCTGCCAAAGGAGGTATTGTCACAGGAGCGACCAAAGCTCCTACTGATGCACCGGCGTTGAATATCGATGTCGCAAATGCTCTGTCCTTCTTCGGGAAGTACTCTGCAGTGGTCTTGATGGCCGCAGGGAAGTTTCCAGCTTCTCCGAGAGCAAGTATCGAACGTGCTGCAAGGAAGAGCCATACACTTACTGTCGATATTCCCAATGCTGCATTGGATCCGGCTTCGACAGCCTTCATGGCCGCGATAGACTCATATCCTTCGATGTGCATTGTTGCCCATCCGCAGAGGGCGTGGATGCAGGCTCCGAAGGACCATACTCCGATAGCCCACAGATATCCTTTCTTCGTGCCCATCCAATCTACGAATTTGCCGGCGAAAAGCATGCATACTGCGTAGAAGATAGAGAATACGGATGTGATGATTCCGTACTGACTGTCAGTCCAGTGGAATTCGGGAGCGATGAACTCTTTCCATGTAAGGGAAAGCACCTGGCGGTCCATATAGTTGACTGTAGTTGCCACGAATAGCAGTACTACCATCCACCAGCGCCAGTTGGTCATCAGTTTTTGGTTAGTGTCTTTTTTCATTGATATGGTTGATTGGTTATTTCAAAACGTCATTTTCACTGTCTATGATTCCTGGAAGTCCTGTTATGGAACCCTTGTATCCGGCAGTGCCCTTCCTGACCTCCTTTACTATCCTTCGGTCAATGACATCACGTCTGTGCGAAGCTCCGGCATGCTTGAGCACTGCCTTATAAGCATATGGTGCATGTTCGTCCAAAAGCGGAACTGACACATCGAAGCGTTTTGGCTCAGATACATTATAATAATAGTGTCCCTGATTGGCAATCTTCAGTTTTTCCGGCTTTCTTCCTTCAAATCCTCCGTCTTCTACAGCACTTATGTCATATGAGTTTCCTTGGATGTAGAACCTTCCCTTTATCATTGAGGTCGTTTCGGAAGTGCTGATATCCAGCCACTTTCCTTCAAGATTACGGGTGGCCGGCCCCGGTCGGAAATAATTCTTTATCACATTGAACCATCCTTCCTCGCCTCCATAAATCGCCTTCATGCCCCAATTGTAAACGACATTGTTTACAAATTCGACTGTTCCTCTGTAATGGAGAAGGTCATTATCCCAGTAAAGCTTCGGATGGTCGAAACGTGGGTTGCGACTGTTGTTGTGGGCGAATAGGTTGTGATGAAAACTCACATTCCTGCCTCCCCATATGCCGCCGTATCCATGCTTTCCCTTATGGTGGACAGAAGCGTTAAGCGCTTCGGAGATTATGCACCACTGGATCGTAGCGTCTGCAATGCTATAGAATGAGGCATTCTCGTCAGTGGCCCAGCTTATAGAGCAATGGTCGATCATCAGGTGGCGGCAATGTCTTGCTCCCAGGGCGTCAGCTTCGACTCCGGCGGCAGTACCTAATCTCATACGGAGGTAACGTATGATTACATGGTCGGCAGTGATGAATATATTATGGTCGCGTATGGTTATGCCCTTTCCCGGAGCTGTCTGTCCAAGTATCGTCAGGTATGGGTTCCTGATGTTGAGTGGCTCTGTCAGATGGATGTCTCCGCTGACTGCAAAAGTGATGGTCCGTGGACCTTCAGCCTCTACAGCATGGCGTAAAGTCCCTTCCGAGCCGTCGTCAGCAAGGGATGTGACTACATATTCCTTTCCACCTCTTCCTCCGGCCGAATATTTTCCGCATCCTTCAGCACCTTCGAATGCTATGGGAAGTCCTTCTCTTGACGGGAACCAGTCAATGTTGTGTCTTGCTTCCCATTCAAGGGAAGCCCAGATGAACGGACCCACGCCCTTGCAGTCATTTTCGATTATCGGCTCGCTGAGGTAGTAGTCGAAGTCTCCTTTTCTCATTTGCTTTCCACCAAGTCCTCCTACTGCGCAACAGTCTGTCATTGAGATGGTTCCGTCAACATTCTCCCTTATGAAACAGTCAATGAACTTAGGGTAGAGCCCCAATATATAGTCTTCGTGTGCCCTGTCTATATAACCCATCCTCAGTCCTTTCAGGAAGGCGTAGATGAACATGATCGAGCATGTGGCTTCCTGATAGTTTCCTTCTCTTCCCGGACAGTCAAGCACCTGATACCACATGCCAGTCTCAGGATCAGCCCATTTCGGAAGCACTTGAAGGAAATAGTTCAGCTGTTCCACAAGGACTGCATGTCCGGGGTGGTCTTTCGGCAGATAGTCGAGAACCTCTACCAGAGCTATTGCATACCAGCCGGTAGCGCGACCCCAGGCGTGAGCTGACAGACCTGTCTGCGGATCGCACCAGAACATTGACTTCGACTCGTCCCATGCATGACGGAAGAGTCCGGTCGCTGGATCGAATGTGTTTTCTGCTCCGGCTGTAAACTGGTGCACTATGTCTGCAAACAGAGAATCTTTCTGTTCCTTCGGGCCATATCTCTTGGTGTACTCTGCATAGAAAGGGAGGGCCATATAGAAGCCGTCCAGCCATACCTGATGAGGGTATATCTGCTTGTGCCAGAATTCTCCCGATTGAGTACGGGGCTGGGAATCGATCTGCTCGCGTATCTTTCTGGTTACCCGGCGGTAGCGCTTGTCCTGGTCGCCGTACATGTCGTGCAGATCGAAATAGATTCTTGCCGGACAGATATGGTCGACATTGTAATTGGATTTCTTGTATTTGTAGACCTCGCCCTTTTCATTAGCCATTGTGTCGGCCCAGTCACGGACATACTCCACTACCTCGGGGAGCTCATAGCGTCTGGATGCGTCTAAGAAAGACTTGAGCTCAAGTCCGGTAGTGTAGTTCCATTTGCGCTCGCCGCCACGTCCGTCAAGATGAGTCGCGTCAGGATTCCTCTGCATCTCTGACCTTATCATGCGTACGGAATAAGGCTCCTGTCCGTAGACAGTCACCGCAGTCAGCGTAGCTAGAATGAATAAAAGTCGTTTCATAGCTTAAAATACATTGAAATACCACTCTACAGACACGTTGACGCCGTTCTTGTCTTGCTCGGCTCCGCACCTGAGTACATTTTCAGGAGTATATTTTTTCAGTTCTTTTTCCTTCAGTGCATGTGACCACTTTACACGCTGGCCTTCAGCTCCCGGACCCTTGCTGCCATATTCTGCATAGAAGGTGGTCTTCTCTGCGTATGGCTTGTTCCAGTTATGCCATCCTTCAGGACGGATATGGTCTCCAAGTTCGCAGTTTATGAATACGGTTTTTGCAAATGATCTCCAAGGACGTCCAAGGTATACCTTCTCAGCATTTTCATTGTGTATCAAGCGGCAGTTCATGAATACATATCCGAATTCTTCGTTCTGTGGAGTGGAAGCCGCCGTAATGTAACTGTCTCTCTTGCTGAGGATGGTACAGTCTTCAAACCAGCAGGTAGAGGCACCGAATATAAAGTCCGTCGTTCCTTCTATCCAGCAGTTTCTGAAATACTGTTTCTGCCCCTTGCCGTATGTATAGATGGTATCCTGATTGGCAACGAATCGGCAATTGATGAATGCCACTCTGTCCGCATCTACTGTTATGGCGCAGGCCTGGCCTATTTCCTTGCCTTCTCCTGCCGAGTTCTCGAATGTGATGTTTTCAGCAAGGAAGTCGGATCCGTATAGGAAGACAGTGGAAGTGGCGGATGTTCCCATCTCATATCCTGTAGATCCTGTCTTCTTTGCGTAATCGTCCCAAGTGATGACAGTCTTTTCTGCTGACTGGCCGATCATGTGGATCTTCTGCTTGTTTGCCGGAACAGTCACCTTCTCCTGGTATATGCCATCCTTTATATATATGGTAGTCTCATCCTGCTTGCAATAGTCCGGAGCTGCATTGATGGCTTCCTGTACTGTGAAGAAGTCTCCGCTTCCGTCCTTAGCAACGACAAAGTCATAATCGACAATATGTTCAGCGAGTTCCGGTATGACTTTCACAATCTCCGGCAGGAGAAGGTTTACTATCTGTCTTGCCCCTGCAACATTGGTGTGAGTGTTGTCTACCAATCCCTTAGGATGTTTTGCGATTGTGCCTTCCGGCAGCCACATGTAATATTTTCTGGTACCTTCATCTCCGAGTGAGATCAGCCATTCCTGAGTGATGGTGTTGGCGTCGATTATCGGAAGACCATACTCTTGAGCAACATGTGTGACGGCAGCAGGATAGTCTCCATGACAGTTCCTCTTGAGATTACCTTCATTGTCGAACCATCGCCTTGACACCGGAGTGAAAAGTATCGGTTTGGCACCTACGCTGAGCGCATGGTCAACGAACAGCCTTATGTTTTCCTGATATGCTCCGAAAGCTGCTGCATAACGGGTGGTGTCCGACTCTTTTGAATCGTTATGACCGAACTGTATGAACAGGTATTCTCCTGCCTTCAGGTCCTTTTTCACGCGGTCCCAGATTCCGAGTGTCTGCACGCTCTTGGTGCTGCGGCCGTTCTGAGCATAATTGGCCACTACTACATTCGTGTCCACATGGGACTTCAGCCTCTGTCCCCAGCCACGCTCCGGATTCTCATAAGAGAGATCCTTGTCTGCCATGGTCGAGTCACCCATAAGGCGGAGAACTATCTTGTCTTGTGCCACGGCAGAAAAGGCAATCAATGCTGCCATGGCAAATGTCATCAGCTTTCTCATTGTCAGTCGATGCTTACATTCTTCGAATTATACTGGAATACTTCCGGGATATCCTTTCCTGCAGCATCTTCGCAGTCGTCGATCATAACGTTGCTGCAGTTTGCTACGCTGAATCCCTCTCCCTCAGACTGAGTGATCTTTACATCCTTCAGGATCACACCTGTAGAGTAACGCAGGTCTGCCCCTCTCTCTGACACGATCTCGCAGTTTTCCACGACGATGTTTTCAATGTTCTTCTCCGGAATTCCGTTGAAGTACATTGCCCTTGCAGCGCCGCTGCATATCACATCCTTGATATATATGTCTCTGAACTGAGGAGTTGTCTCGTCAGCTTCGACAAATGCCACATCAAATGGTGAGGCACCTTCTGCTGCAGCTTCCACTGCGGACTTGCCTCCGTAATGAAGGTCAAACAGCAGAGGTTCGGTCGGAATATTCATCATTACTATATCTTCGATGTAGATGTTCTTCACGACGCCTCCGCGGCCTCTGCAACTCTTGAATCTCAGACCTACGTCAGTGCCGAGGAAACGGCAGTCGGATACCTTGATGTTTTCCACTCCGCCTGACATTTCGCTACCCACGACGAAGCCGCCGTGGCCGTGGAATACTATGCAGTTGTCGACTATAAGGTTGCGGCACGGTCTTGCCCTTCTGCGTCCGTCTTCATCCTTTCCGGATTTGATGCATATAGCGTCATCACCGACGTCGAAGCTTGAATTGATCACGAGCACGTTCTCGCATGAATCGACGTCCAGTCCGTCACCGTTCTGCGAGTACCACGGGTTACGAACGGTCACATTATTGATGATCACGTTGCGGCACATCAGAGGATGGATATTCCAGCAAGGAGAATTCTGGAACAGACAGTCCTCCAGGAGCACGTTCTCACAATTCATGAGACTTATCATTACAGGGCGGAGGTAGGTCTTCACTTTGTTCCACTCCTCTTCTGTGGTCAGTCCTTGAGGAACATTGAAGGCATCGCTGACTACAGCTCCATAGAATGAAGTCGAATCCGGGTACCATACATCACCCTTTTCATTGGTGAATCCACCGCTCTGAAGCAGCTTCTTCCACTGCGAAGGAGCGATCTTCGATTTCTTTACCTGTCTCCAGGAATCACCGTTTCCGTCGATTGTTCCGCCTCCAGTGATTGCTATGTTCTTGGCTCCTACAGCGTT
Organism: Candidatus Cryptobacteroides sp.; assembly: GCA_045614445.1. Lineage (GTDB taxonomy): Bacteria > Bacteroidota > Bacteroidia > Bacteroidales > UBA932 > Cryptobacteroides. The sequence goes on from JAZLCW010000007.1 coordinate 38,322, forward strand.
GATAGGAGATATGCAACGCTTGGTGTCAAGTCCTTCGAAGACAGTTTCCACGATAGGGTAGAGGTCGCGGTCTGTCGAAAAAAGCAGGATCGCGTCAGGTCTGATGTGGAGATCGATGTTGTCCTTCAATGTGATAGGTCCGCTGAGCCATACGCCTGTAGGAACTACAAGGCGTCCGCCTCCGATTTCCGCAAGTGCATCGATTGCCTTTGCAAATGCCTCGGAATTGAGGGTTACGCCGTCTCCGACTCCTCCGAAGTCACGTATGTCGATTTCTCTGACTGGTATCTGAGGACGTGTGACCTGCTCCATTTCGAAAGGCAGGTCTTCATAGAGATATGCGAACTCGTAGCTGGAGTTACAAGCTGCCAAAGCAAGTGAAGCAATGATTCCTGCCGCAAATCTTTTAAGTATGGTCATAGTTTCAGGGTTTTAGTGTAAATCCTATAGAGTGACTCCTGATTTGAATATCGCGATCTCGCTATATCCTGATTTCTCGTTGTTGACAAGGGTTCCGGAAGCTGTCTCTATTACAAAATCTATAAATGCCTTGTCGACTTCTTCTGCCTCAGTCCCGTCTACTATAGCACCTGCATTGAAGTCAATCCATAGAGGCTTGTTGGCAGCGAGAGTGCTGTTTGTAGAAATCTTCGCCGTCGGAACGAAGGTGCCGAAAGGAGTACCTCGGCCAGTGGTAAAGAGGACGATCTGGCATCCGGCCGCAGCAAGAGCAGTGGATGCTACAAGATCGTTGCCCGGGGCACTCAGCAGATTGAGGCCCTTTGTCCTGAGCCTTTCTCCGTACAGAAGGACGTCGCGGACTATGGAACTCCCGGACTTCTGTGTGCATCCTAGGGATTTTTCCTCAAGAGTCGAAATGCCTCCTGCCTTGTTTCCCGGTGAAGGATTCTCATATACAGGCTGGTCATTCTTCATGAAGTAGGCCTTGAAGTCGTTGATCAGATGTACAGTTCTGTCGAATGTGGCCTCATCCTGGCAGCGGGCCATCAAGATAGTCTCAGCTCCGAACATTTCAGGTACTTCTGTCAATACTGTAGTACCTCCCTGTGCTACCACCCAGTCCGAGAACCGGCCCAGGAGAGGGTTGGCGGTAATGCCTGAGAATCCATCAGAACCTCCGCATTTGAGTCCGATCTTAAGTTCGCTCACAGGTACGTCTTCCCGTCTGTCATCCTTTGCGGCTGCTGCGATTTCGCGCAGAAGTCCGAGTCCGTACTCCACTTCGTCTCCCTGTATCTTCTGTGACTCCATAAACTTTACTCGTGTCTCGTCGACCGGGCCCACGAGTTCGCGGAAAGCACCAAGCTGGTTGTTCTCGCATCCAAGGGCAACGACGAGTACGCCGGCGGCATTGGGATGATGCACCATATCAGCAAGGATATTCCTTGTATTCTCGTGGTCTCCTCCCAGCTGCGAGCAGCCGTAATTGTGTGGGAAAGCGATCACTTTCTCAATTGACGGGTATTGATCAAGCTCCTTTTCAAAAAGTTTCTGTATGTTCTGAACTACACCGTTCACGCATCCGACAGTCGGGATTATCCATAACTCGTTGCGTACTCCCGCTCTTCCGTCCTTTCTTCTGTAGCCCTTGAAATATGCTGGGGTATCTGCAGGCTTTGTTTCAGTCAGATCCGGTTCATATGTGTAGTCCAGCAGTCCCTCAAGATTTGTCTTGAGGTTTGTGTGGTCGATCAGCCCTCCTTTCTGCACGGGAGCAAGAAGATGGCCGATAGGGAAGCCGTATTTTATGATATCGGCACCTTCATCCATGTCTTCCAGAGCTACTTTATGGCCTGCAGGCACCTTGGTCTGTGTTATGATTGAAACACCATTGATGTCGAAGCTGGCTCCAGCCTCGACATCGTGTATTGCGACGGCCACATTATCGGCCGCATTTATCCTTATGAAATCCATATTGTCAGATTATGGTTTTGACAGCCGCGCGCATGCCTTCGTTCTGTATGAGTTCGAGATAAGCAGTGACAAGGTCGGTCAGTCCAGGAATCTTGTTGAGATCCTCTCCCCAGATGAATTCAGCAGCCAGTACTCCTTCTGCCACTTTGCGGATATTGCCTTCTGCCCAGAGATCCTTGAGAAGTGCTATGATCGCCGCATCGTCATTCGGCACGATCTCGACTTCACCTCTCTTGCCACCCTTGTAGTAGGTGATTATTGCCGCAAGACCGAGGACAAGTCCCTTTGGAAGCTCACCTTTGCGCTCCAGATAAGTCTTCAGGCCAGGAAGGTCACGTGTCCTGTACTTAGGGAACGAGTTGAGCATGATGCTTGTCACGAAATGCTTTACGTATGGATTGAGGAAACGCTCCACTACGGAGTCGGCAAAGGCCAGAAGTTCTTCCTTTGGAAGGTTCAGGGTCTCCAGAAGCTCGCCATACATGACTTTCTTGACGAATTGCCCTACTTCCGGATCTTCAACGCATTCCTTTACGGTGTCCAGTCCTGAAAGATAACCTACAGGAGAAAGCACTGTGTGTGGCCCGTTAAGCAAGGTCACCTTTCTTTCGTGGTATGGAGCCTCGCTTGGAACGAAGAGCACGTTCAGGCCAGCCTTGTCTGCAGGGAATTCCTCTGCTACGGATTCCGGAGCCTCGATTACCCACAGATGGAAGATCTCCCCCTTGACTACAAGGTTGTCCTTGAAGCCGATGCGCTCATGAATCTGGTCGATCGTATCCTTAGGATAGCCGGGTACGATGCGGTCGACAAGTGTACAGTATACGCCGCAAGCCTGCTCGAACCATGCCTTGAAGCCGTCTCCGAGGTTCCATAGGTCGATATATTGGTGTATGCACTTCTTGAGCTCCTTTCCGTTGAGGAATATCAGCTCGCAAGGTAGAATTATGAGTCCTTTGGTCATGTCTCCGTTGAAATGCTCGTATCTGCGGTAGAGCATCTGGGTGAGCTTTCCCGGATATGAGGATGCCGGTTTGTCATCGAGTCTGCATGCCGGATCGAAGGCGATTCCGGCTTCGGTTGTATTGGAAATGACGAATCTGATGTCCGGATTTTCTGCCAGGGCCATGAATTCTTCGTTCTGGGTATATGGGTTGAGGCCTCCGTTGATCACGTCTATCATTTCTATCGAGTCAACAGGCTGGCCCTTGTCGATTCCCTGAAGGTTCACATGGTACAGACCATCCTGTGAATTCAGCATATCTACCATTCCTCTTTCGATAGGCTGGACTACGACTACTCCGGCATTGAATCCGGTCGCTTTGTTGGTGTTCCATATGATCCAATCTACGAATGCGCGAAGGAAATTACCTTCTCCGAACTGAATTACCTTGGTAGGGTATTTTGCGGCATTGGCCGTCTTTCTGTTGAGCTCTTTCATGATGAGTCACCGTTTTTAGTGTTGCTTGGTTATGTTGTTTCTGCAAATTTAAAAGTGTGAGGTTCATTACGGTCTATTGCTAACGAAAATAATTCTTTTAAAACGAAATACGGAGCGCATTTTTATTGTTTTTTGCATTTTTTGTTTAATTTAGCACTCGGTAAATGCGTATAACCGGACATAAGAGAAAAAGATGATCAAGATCCTCCTGCTGACAGACTACTCTCAAGAGTCAGAGAGACGTTTCCTGAATGGTTTCGTCAAGTATGCGGATACGCAGGGAGGGTGTATATTCTATCCTATGTCGCATCTTATTTCCCAGACCAGGGACAATTCCATCGAAATCATCAGACTCGCCAAGAAGTTCAAGGTGGATGCGATCATCGGACTCTGGCATAACATAAACGTGGAGGAGGCCAGGAAGCTTAATATCCCTATCTTTCTCCGCACCTACAAAAAGGTTTACGATGAATTTCCGATGCTTACAGGTCACTACAAGGAATTCGGTGCTTATGCGGCCAGGTTTTTCATTGAACAGAAATTCACTGACTATGCATTCATAGGCATGAAGGATATCATCTGGTCGATTTCAAGATATGAGGGATATAGTGACCAGATAGCGTCATCACTCAGGACCAAGACCTATCGTTATGACGTCGAGGATTTTAAGGATGAGTTTGGTGAGATCACCAAGTGGCTTCACGCACTTCCGAAGCCCGTGGCCCTGCTGGCGTGCAATGATTTTATGGCAAGACAGGTGACTGAGATCTGTCAGATGGAAGGAATCAAGATTCCTGACGATATCTCGCTTCTTGGTGTCGATAATGATGAATTCATGTGCAATATATCGTCTCCTACCTTGTCTTCTATCAAGCTCAATTTCGAAAAGCACGGATATGAAATTGCTGAGGCCCTGTTCCAGATGGTAAACCAGAAGAAGACTTGGCCGGCAAGGATTGCAGTGGAAGCAATCGGAGTTGTGGAAAGAATGTCGACAAAACGAAGGGTGATATCTGACCCATATATCCGCGATGTAGTTGAATTTATTTCACGTAACTATACCCAGGAGATAGATATAAGCAAGCTTACGTCGTTCATTCCTCTTTCCAGAAGGGCCATTGAGATGAAATTCAAGAAGGAGATGTACCCCTATACCATAACTTCATATATAATGAAATTGAGGCTGGAACATTTCTGCCATCTTCTGGAAACGACAGACCTGCCTATAAGCACAGCGGCAGACCGTTCCGGATTCATTGACAGCAGTAATTTTTCGACGATATTCAGAAAGTACAGAGGTATGACTCCCAGTGAGTACAGGAAACAGTTTAAGTAAACAATAACCAATTTAATTCATATGGATATGATTTCAAAACTTGAAGGCCTGGTCAAGGGTCAGACTTTCATCAACGACGATTTCATGCTTACGAATGATTTCGCCCGTGAACTTTATCACGAGAGTGCGGAAAAGATGCCTATCATCGACTACCACTGCCACCTTGTGCCTGAGATGATTGCAAGCAACCATCAGTTCAAGGATCTGACTGAGGTATGGCTTGGAGGTGACCACTACAAGTGGAGAGCCATGAGAGGTAACGGTGTACCGGAGGAATTCATAACAGGTACACGAGGCAGTTATGAGAAGTTTGAAAAGTGGGCTGAGACTGTACCGTACACAATGAGGAACCCTCTCTATCATTGGACTCATCTTGAGCTTGCCAGGATTTTCGGTGTGTATGACCTGCTGAATCCTTCCACAGCCAGGGCAATATATGATGAATGTACTGCAAAGCTGCAGACAGAAGAATACAGAGGACAGGCTCTTATGAGAAGGTTTGATGTCAGGGTCGTATGCACTACCGACGATCCGGCAGACAGCCTGGAATATCATAAGCAGATACAGGATAACCCGTTCGGAACCAAGGTCCTTCCTACATGGCGTCCTGACAAGGCTATGGTAGTGGAAAAGCCGGATCAGTATATCGCGTACATCAAGAAACTGAGCGCAGCTGCCGGTATGGAAATCAATAATTACCAGGACCTTCTGGATGCCCTGCGCAAACGTCAGGACTTTTTCCATGAGATGGGCTGCCGCATATCGGATCACGGTCTGGAGAATTTCTATGCCGAGGATTTCGAACTTGAAGAGATTGACAAGATATTCCGCAACACACTCAAGGGAAAGAAACCTTCTGCCGAAGAGACTCTCAAGTTCAAGAGTGCAATCCTTCTGGACTTCGCACGTATGGATCATGAAAAAGGCTGGGCACAGCAGTTCCATATCGGAGCAATCCGCGACAACAATACTAGGATGTTCAATATCCTTGGCCCTGACACCGGCTATGACGCAATTCATGATGTCGCTTGTGCTGCGGCAGGACATAAATTCCTTAACACTCTGGCGATGGAAGACAAGCTGACAAAGACCATCCTCTACAACCTTAATCCAAAGGACAATGAAGTGCTGGCTACGATGGCATATACCTTCAATGACGGCACATGCCCGGGCAAGATCCAGCTCGGTTCCGGCTGGTGGTTCCTCGATCAGGAGGATGGAATGAAGAAGCAGATCAACGCTCTCTCTGCTCTCGGACTTCTGAGCAGATTTGTCGGTATGCTTACCGATTCGCGAAGCTTCCTTTCATACCCTCGTCACGAGTATTTCCGCAGAATCCTCTGCAACATCCTTGGCGAGGACCTCAAGAACGGCAAGCTTCCTAAGAGTGAGATGGCATTTATCCATCAGATGGTCAAGGATATATCTTACAACAACGCGGAAAGATATTTCAACTTTTAGCATTGGATCTATATGATAATCCGGCTCGGGTGTCTTTGCCACCTCGAGCCGGATTTTTTATGTCCGTAAATTACCGCCTATAGGTTTTCCTCGAAATAACTGACTATATCAGACTGGACATCCTTGCCGCAATGGTGTCCTCCCTCAAAGAATTTGGTCCGGAGGTTTTCCGGACTGTCGCGGTAATGACTCTTCAGCTTTTCGAATGCCACGGTCACTTTTTCTTTCGGGAACAGGTGATCTTCTGTGCCGGACAGGAACAGCATACGCTTTGGAGCCAGGAATTTTCCTATGTCACCGAAATCCATCTGTTCGCGCATCGGCATCACAGCCATTGAATAATCAGAAGCCTTCATTCTTTCCTCCCTGTCAAGCGTAGTCATCCAGGACAAAGCCACACCACATCTGATGTCCTTGCAGAATGCTGCAAGCATCCAGCATCTGTGTGCTCCCATCGAGAATCCGAATGCACCTATCCTCTCTTTGTCCACATATGGAAGCGATTTAAGCAGTCTTACGGAAGCCACGTCATCCCTGAGCATCTTCTCTGCCCAGATTATGTCTCGGGCATAAAGTTGATTGTATAGCTCCTCCTGGCCGTCATAGACCCTGCTCTTGAGCATCTTTATCGTGTCTTTTGTCGCCTTATCCTTTTGTGCTGTTCCGTATGTGAGTTCGGACCAGCGCTGGGCATCTTCAGAAGACCTCTCTCCCCAATATAGCGCATCTGCAGCCAAGACTACATAGCCGAGTGAAGCGAGCGAGTCTGCCAGGTATACTCCGTCGAAATTCTTGTCTATCCACTGCTGGGACGATCTCATGATATGGTCATCTTCACCCTTCTCAAGTATGGAAGCGATCGGCTTTACCAGCTTCTCCTTGCCGATGTCGAACCTGGCTCCATGATCGTGAAGCATCACGATAGCAGGATGTTTCGCATCACCGTCCGGTACAAGCAGATATGCCCTGATACGCTCCTTGCTATTACTGTTTTTCCCGACAGCGAACTCCACATAGCGGCACTCATATCCGCCCCTGTCTTCAACAGCCATCGTGCTCATCTCAGGACGGACACTCTTTCCTACCCGAGGGGTATACAGCATCCCCGCAATACTGAAGATGCACGATATCATCAGAATCCCTAAACGCATCATATGGAATCAATTATTTTAATATCGCAAATATAGGCAGTCACGATCGATCCCGCGCGAGTTTTTGCCGATTTCTCGCGCGTTTTATTGACTTTTGGTGGTTTTGCGCGACTTTTCAGCGATTTTCCGCGCGACGATTAAGTGTGATCACAGTGATTTCCGGACGAACTCCTATGCGTGCCGGAAAAATAGTCTCGCCAAGTCCGGGATTGACATAAAGCGACTGCCCGTCCCTGGTGTAGAGACCACGGTATTGGTCGAAAAGCAGACTGCTCGGGCTCCATCCCAGAAGGGAAAGCTGCATCGCGTGTGTGTGCCCGGAAAGGGTGAGGGGATAGTCCTGGCCGAGAATTTCGTTTTCCCAGTGCATAGGGTCGTGGCTCAGGACAATACGGAACATCCCTTCGGTACCCTCGGAGGCTTTCTTCAGATCGCCTTTTGACGGGAAATGTCTCGATGGGGAAGTGTTCTGGACTCCGATAACGGCAATAGAATCAGTACCTTTGCTGATTATTCTATGCTCGTCAAGCAACAGCTCCCATCCCAAAGCTTCCTCTCTGGTTATCAGGTCTTCCAGGTGAGCCTGGCGTGCATCTTCGGATACATTGGAATAGATGCTGTAATCATGATTTCCCAGGACGGAAAAAGTTCCCGCCTTGATCCGGCCGAGTATTGGTGCAAGGCTGTCAAGCTCGTCAGGAGCCAATGTTATCAAGTCGCCGGTGAAGGCTGCAATGTCAGGGTTCAATCGATTGATCTTGTCAATGGCTTTGGCCAGATTCTTCTCCCTGCCGATGAACGAACGTGCATGAATGTCAGAAATATGTACAATGCGGTAACCGTCAAATGTTTCCGGCAGGTTCTCGAAGAATATGCTTACTTCCTTGATCCTGAAACAGTTCCTTTCAATCAGTGCTCCGTAGCTGATTGCCAGAGGCGGTATCAGCAGACTCAGCAGTCCCCAAGCGAAAGCCTTCCTGAACGGAATACCAGACACCAGTTTCAGCAATCCTCCCACAGCCGCATCCGCTATTATCAGCAGAATCCAGCATAGAACAATAATCATCAATGTCGCACTTACCTCAGTAGCCATACCTTTCATATCAATAATCAGTTCCAAAGATGTTCGGTCATGCAAGCACACCAGCGATTTTGGGAATCAATCCTTCGTCCGCCGGCAGCCATTTCACAGAGTACAATGTCTCTGCACTCAGCCAGGCTGCATCCTCGTGCTCGTTCAGATGCATCGATTCCGATGTCAATGTACAAAGAAAACAATGCATTCTCAGGTGGAAGGAAGGGTAGTCCCACTCCACCGTATCAAGAAGTTCCCCGATTCCAATTTCAGCATTCAGTTCCTCCTGGATTTCGCGTATGAGGGCTTCCTGAGGTGTTTCTCCCGCTTCCATCTTTCCTCCCGGAAACTCCCACCATCCCTTCCAATCCCCGTATCCGCGCTGTGTGGCGAATACCTTTCCGTCCTGGATTATGATTGCCGCTGTGACTTCGATTGTCTTCATCATTCGATTTCTTTTGATGCTGTTTTTACCTTTTTGGGGATCGGATACAACTTGTCTATTTCCGCTTCGAGCGCCGCCTGCCTTTCATTAGCAAGCGCCTTTTCTGTCTCCCTTGCTTTTCTGATTTTACGTCTGAGGCCAAGGCCTGCTTCCCGCTTCCTTCCGGCCTCCTGTATCTCTATGGCCAATCTGTCAATTCTTGTATGAGCCGCATCTTTTCCTCGCATTTCACATTCCCATATCGTGATAACAGTCCATCCTAACGCTTCCAGATGTGCGGCCGTCACCTCATCCCTATGCTGGTTCCTTTTGATTTTAGCCTCCCAGAACTCGCTGTTGCTCTTAGGTTTAGTTGCATACCTGCATCCTTTATGTCCATGCCAGAAACATCCGTTCACCATCAATGCCACTCCATATTTCGGTAGAGTCATATCCGGTCTTCCCGGCAGTTTCCTCTCCTGCAGCCTGAACCTGAATCCCCGTGCATGAAGCCCCCTCCGAACCAGAATTTCCGGCTTGGTGTCCTTGCCACGTATGCGGGACATGCATTTGTGACGTTGCGCTGGAGTAAGGATATCAGGCATGGGTGTGAGACTTCTTGTGCAAAGATAGCTTTTATTTCTGCCCAGTGAACTTTCCGCCATGACTATATCATACAAAAATCCCTCTCAGAATTTCTTCCAAGAGGGATTGATGTGCTCCGGACGGGAATCGAACCATATATGACTATCAATTAGTTATATTGCTTACAAGCAGTTTTACAAGCGGTAAAAGCGTTTTTAATATTTTTATGCTTCGCCCAAAGGTACAATGATAAAGCACAATTGTGCCATGCCAGGAACTTTTCCAAGATCCATTATTGAATCTCTGAAACGCCACACCCTTCCGCCCCAGGAGTCTTCCATTAATTGGGTTGAGTCCTTTTCACTATACATATAAGCTTCAGCGCCGAATTCTTGGAACGACAATGCTATTCTATTAACTATTATTTTAATCTCTTCTAATAACAAAGATTGATTCAAACCATTTCTCTTACATAGAACAATACTCATCTTGCCGTCAGAGGTTCTTTCTATCAGTTGATCAAAGTATCCGAAGTAACTGTGATTTGTTTTTAACTGAATGAAGCAATCGTTCTCCTGGTGATCGTGGCGTATGATTTCACCTTTGGAATGGTCTTCAATAATTTCGTCAAGATATGTTCTTGCAGTCTTTTTGTTGTTTTCTATTGCTTTGTCAAATAGTTCAATGAATTCGTCAATATCACAAATATGAGTATCCATATTGAATTCATTATATAGATACCCGCTTTTGACTCTAACACC
>JAZLCW010000008.1:0-5207 GCA_045614445.1 Candidatus Cryptobacteroides sp.
AGGTTTACGTCAAGCAGAAGAGGGTAGTGGTCTGTGAGTTTGGCGATGTATTCATGCATGATGCAATCAAAGACTCTTACCTCCGCTCTGTTCTCCGGGTCAAGAATAAGGCAGTGGTCGATCGCTCCGGTCTCTCTGTCCGGTCCCTTTCTCTTGCTCTCCAAAGAGTAGCCTTCGCCAGGACTGCAGATATGATGGCCATTGTTGTTGTCGCCATAATCGACGGCAACCTTATAGCACTGCTTATAGTCGCTCTGGATAAGCTGCTGGATAGGTACCGTATTCTCCTCACAGTTCATGTCTCCTATCATGAACAAAGGAATATTTCCGAACTTGGCCTTTATGATTTCCGCCTCGGCCATCATCAGCCTTATCTGCGCTGCTCTTGCCATCATGCTGCCCGGCTGCGCCTTGTCGCTCTTCCACCAGAGATGAGTGTTGATCACAGCGAACACCTTGTCGTCAGACTTTCTCTTGAATACCGCTGAAGTGAAAGACTTTGTTCCGCGGTTGCACCACTGCTCCGGTGTGTATTTGTGATAATAGACATACAGCGGCTCCATTGTGTCCTTGTGATAGAAGATCGGCGTGTTGTTCCAGTCTTCCTTTGATTCCCAGGCAATTACATATCCTTTTGCCTCGATCAGAGGGTAGAATTCATTGTGCATATGAGATGAATACTCCTGAAGAGTCAGGACATCCGGCATATAGTCGCCTACAAGTCCTGCAAACTGTGGGGCCCTCACGAAATCACGTGGGTCTTCACCTATTTCCTGCCATTTTGCAGGAATCACATCGCTGCTGTAGTCCCAGATGTTGTCGTCAAGGATGCGGAGGTCTGCCTCCTTTGCAATCTTATACTTTGCCTTAGAAGCCGGGCTCTTCTGTGCTGATGCCGCCAATGTAAATGCGCCAAGAAGGCCGATGGCCATTATCGCCTTGTAGATAGATGTTCTCATGGTAGTGCTATTTTAACTAGGGTTTAGGTCTGTGTTATTCTATTTTTATGTTCATATAGACTTCTTCGACGATGACTCGTAATTCAGGTTCATCCGCTATTAGGCCCTGGAGTTCTGCCAGTCTCGCGGCGTTTGATGACCACGGGATCCACAGCTTGAGATATCCTCCGCGTCCATATTTCTCCTTCAGATGCGAAACGGCTCTTTCGATGTGTTCCTCTTTCGATAGTTCAGGGTAGTGCTTCTGCCCGAAAAGCAGCGTACGTCGTATGATGTCGTTCTGCTCTATCACTCTGTCGGCTTCAGCGACTATTTTCCCGTAAATGCCTCTTGGAGCACTTTTCCCCGATGCACGATGGTCTTCAGCCGCCTGTGCTATAATCTCGATTTCTTCCTGGTTGAACCACTCCTGCAACCTTGCATCATTGCGGATTATTTCTCCCGAATCCAGATGATGCCTCTCGCGACCGTTTACAAGGCCGAGGTCGTGGCACGCCGCGGCAGTGATGAGGATATCCGCCCGGATCTCTGCCTTCCATTCCTCTGCGACGTTGTCTTGGTCGCTCCTGTCTTCTGGACTCTTCCTGTCTTCAGGGTCATTCTTGTCTGCTTGGCAGTCCATATGTTCCAGCCAGGCATCACGCCCTTCCATAAGCATTATGGCCTGCGAAATCACCGTCAGGACATGATCTTCCCTGTGCGCGGCATCGAAATCCGCATAGCGGGGAACTATTTCCTCATATATGTATTTATGGAGGCTTGATTCTATATTCATGGTCATTCTTGTGCTGTTTCCGCACACCTTAGCGAGTTTCCAACCGATAAATTTACCAATAAAACTCTGATGTGCCAAAGTATACGAGTAAAAATTAGTTCCATGATGCCAGAAACCCCGAAAGTATGCCTATTCCTTTAGAAATCTTTTAGTATCTTTAGAAATCTAATTCATTTGATTATGAAACGAATACTTATCATTGCCCTTGCGGTGCTCTGTTTTAACGGATGTTATGTTAAAATCATTGACTGGGTTCCTGTGACATTCCAGGTTAAAGTGCAGGATAAAAACGGAAAAGACCTGCTTGATCCGGCAAATGATAATACGTGGTTAATTGGAACCAAAATATCATTTAATGGGAATTTGGATGAGATAGGCGAGGAAGATCTGATTCCTGCGACGAAGGCAGTAATGCCAATATATGAAGGAGTCAGAATTGAAAAAGGAGAAGGCTATTATTATATTGCATTTGGGGAGTTTGGCCGAAGAGAGTATGATGATGAAATCGTTGCGATCAATTGGCCTGACGGCACCTACAACGAAATCTCATATAAATGTAGATTAAACAGTGTGACAGTTAAAGCCAAAGATAAATTCAAACTGGATGGCGTAAAATGCTCTAGTCCTATTCTTATTGTGAGGTAAACGTTTGAGCAGTCGCGATAATTTGGATTTTGACTAGGCGCATCAGCGCCGCGTCATCCGCGTCAGCGAGACTTTTGGAAAAAGTCGAAGCAGCGGGGACGCCCGACCCGACGTTAGGAGTGGTCGGTATTCCCCTAACAGGGGACGTCACGGAGTGACAGGGGTAAGGAAGTTATCTCCACGAAAAAAGGTCCGATCAATCGATCGAACCTTTTTTTGTGGAGATGGGCGGACTATCCTCACCATTTCGCGGAGTTTGGCAGAGTATTCTAACACATTGATTATTAGTATATAAAGTATAATGCGGTATTGCTCGGTATATTTGCAAAACTGAAAATTTCTGCGTAACTTTCTGCGTAAATATAAACTTTGAGTATACTTATGGCAGTAAAATTTTACTTAGATGCAAGGGCAAACAAGCACAATGAGCACCCAATTAGAGCCTCGTTCAGTATTAAGAACCAGAAGCTGGCAACCTCTATTGGAATCACTGTGTCAAGTGATGTGTGGGATAATGGTAAAGTAAAGAGTAAAAAGTACACGAATGCGAAGGGACTCACTGGTCCTGAGATCAACTCCACTCTAGGCAAAATAGTAAGTCACTTTCTTCAATATGAGCTTGAAATTGACAAACGCCCAACCACAGGAGAAATTAAGAGCGAACTTCAGAAGGCGTTGGGTAGCTCAAAAGATGAGGAGCAAAAGCCAGTTGTCAAGAAAAAGACAATCTATGATGATCTCAAAGAATTTATAAGTGAGCAGAGTGTTGCTTGCCAATGGGCTTATGCAACCATACAATGCTGGACTACATTTACAAATCATCTTGAGGCATTCGGAAAAAGGTTGGAGTATGCTGACTTCAATGAAACAGGGATCAACAAATTCGTTCGACACCTAAGAATAACGAGAGGACTCGAAGAAAAGACCGTCCAAAAGCAGTTCAATAATCTCAAGTGGTTTCTGAACTGGGCTATTCGTAAGGGTTATTGCAAGGAAGAGTATATCAATAAGTATAGACCAAAATTCAAGGTTCTTGAAAAGCCTGTTATCTTCTTGACAAAAGAAGAATTGCTCAAACTCTATAACTATGAGGTGCCTGCAAACGGAACAAAGGTGAAACTTATCGATAAGGATGGGCAGGAGTATGAAAAGACAATAAAAGAAGCTGGAGCCTTAGTTAAAACTCGTGATTTGTTCTGCTTCTGTGCATTCACATCCTTGAGATACTCAGATATGGCATCGCTTAAAAGGATTGATATCGACGGGGACAAAATCTACATCACAACTCAGAAGACCAACGACCGTCTGCCTATTGACCTGAGTAAAAATGCGAAGGCAATACTCGACAAATATGCAGAAGAAAAGTTTCCAATGGGACTTGCACTGCCTGTCATTTCCAACCAGAAGATGAATAAATATCTCAAGGATCTCTGCGAACTTTGCGGATTCACCACTCCAATTACCATCGTGTGCTACAGAGCTGGACAGCGAGTTGAAGAAACATATCCGAAATACTCACTCATCGGAACCCATGCAGCACGAAGGACATTTATCTGTTTTGCTCTCTCAAGCGGCATCCCGCCTCAGGTTGTAATGAAATGGACCGGGCATTCCGACTACAAAGCAATGCGACCATACATTGACATTGCCGAAAAGACCAAAGCCGATGCGATGAAACTCATCGACGATGCTTGGGGAATGTAAGAAAAGATTAAATTTGCAATATAAACACTGCGCGTGCATTTTATATATAATAAGGTATAGGAGACGGATATGAAGACAACTGAAATGCTTGACACAAACGTAGACCAACTATTTAACAAGATATCAGCTCTGATTGAGGAGGCAAGACAAAGAGTTTCGACTACAGTCAATATCGCCGAGGTGTATACAAAATACAATGTCGGCAGATACATAGTGGAAGACGAGCAGGAGGGTAATTACAAAGCTGGATATGGCAAACAAGTACTGAAACAGATTTCTAAGAAATTAGAGGATCGTTTTGGTGAAGGATGGTCTGTTGACACTCTTGAAAGATGCCGCAAGTTCTACATACTTTACTCTCCTGTAGCAATTTCCGCAACACCGTTGCGGAAATTAGGCGTAGCCAAAGGTGATTCAGATATCCGCAACACTGCTGCGGAAATTCAACCATCATCGTCTGAACCCCACAAATTCGTCCTCTCCTGGTCTCATTACCTTATCCTCATGCGTATCAAGGATGCCAATGCCCGCAGCTTCTATGAAATAGAATGTGCAAAGCAGAACTGGGGAGTACGCTGGCTGCAGCGACAGGTGAACAGCAGCCTCTACGAACGCCTTGCCCTCAGTAAAGACAAAGATGAAGTAATCCGTTTGGCAACAGAAGGTCAGGTAGTAGAAAAACCAGCAGACATCATAAAGAACCCTATCACTCTTGAGTTCCTCGGTTTGAAACCTGAAGCTGCATATTCAGAATCAAAACTGGAGAATGCCATTATCAGCAAACTTCAGCAGTTCCTGCTTGAACTCGGTAAAGGATTCCTCTTCGAGACCAGACAGAAACGATTCACATTCGATGAAGAAAACTTCTATGTAGATCTAGTGTTCTACAACCGTCTGCTTCAGTGTTATGTCTTGATTGATCTCAAGATTGACAAGCTCACTCATCAGGATCTCGGTCAGATGCAGATGTATGTAAACTACTACGATAGGCATGTCAAGCGGGAATGGGAGAAACCAACCATCGGTATCCTCCTCTGCAAAGAGAAGAAAGATGCTCTCATTAAACTGACTCTGCCTGAGAATGCAAACATCTACGCAACAGAATATGCTCTTTACCTTCCGGA
>JAZLCW010000009.1:0-75190 GCA_045614445.1 Candidatus Cryptobacteroides sp.
GGTAATGTAAACACCTCCACCGTAACCGGTATTATATGTTTTGGAAAGTGCCGAGTTGCCGTTGATTGTCGCTCCATTACCCTGGGAAACCTTATCCATAAGGAAGCTGCCGGAGTTGATGCTTATCGCTCCTCCGTTTCCATTCTCCACGAAGTTTCCGCTGATTGTCCCATTTGAAATCGTAACGGAACCACTCTCAAGATGCACAGCTCCACCAAGTGACGTTGCCACATTCCTGGAAATTTCTCCTCCTGTCATCGTGAATGATGGACTTAGGGTACCTGTCTTATTTATGCAGATTGCTCCACCCTTACCTCCTTCTCCAGTATAGCAGGAACGTATTTTCGCACTGCCGGACACCTCCACGGTTCCGTCTTCCAGATACACGGCACCGCCATCAGTTTCCGAATAACACTTTGCAATTTCACCACCGCTCATTTTGAATGATGGTGGAGTAACTGTCATTGCTCCCTTCTTGATGTATATGGCACCACCTTTCTTCGCATAGCAGTCCATAATCATTCCACCGGTCATTGTGAAGCTTCCGTCCTCCATGTACACAGCACCACCATTCTCTTTGATATGGAAGTATTGCGAATCATTATATTTACTGGTTCGTATAAGTCCTGCTGTCATATTAAATGAAGGCGGAGTAAAAGTAGAGCCTTCAAGCACCGAACCAGCCATCACGAACTGAGCCTGAATGTCTCCACCATGGATATTGATGGTAGCAGTACCGATGTTACCTTTTTTAGCACCTGTTCGACCACCGCCAATTGACCCTGTTAAAATTACGGGATTACCAGAAATCTTGATTGTTGCATTTCCTCCTGACGCATCAGATGTTTCAGAACCGCCACAGCATCCCGTACCTCCTCCGATGCCAGCTCCGGCATCAATCCATGTACCAGACGTGCCACCGCCACTATAGGCACCCACACTTCGCGCTATGATATTTCCACCTGTTATTGTGACAACTCCAGGTCCACCTTTTTTTGTCTTGCTGCTACCACCACCGATGGCTGTTCCCAATGCACTTTGAGCGTATACATTACCGCCATTGATAGTCACTGTTCCGATTGTACCGGTACTCGCACTTGATCCAGCTCCACCAATAGCAGAGCTTGGGATATCCCATCTGTTTGCATGGTTATATGCATATACATTACCGCCATTGATTGTAACTTTTCCCACTCCACCAGATGAATTATATCCAATACCTCCGCCTATAGCCGTACCGGTTGTTGTTGCAACAGCTGTTACGGTTCCACCATTAATAGTGATAAATCCTTTATCATTTCCACCGCCACCAATTGCAGAACATTGTTCAGCTTTAGTAGTTCCAGCATAAATATTACCACTATTGAAGATGATGCCACAACTGTTACCCTCTGAGGAGTCATTGCCTCCAATAGCAGAACACCAGTGATTATCAACAAATGTTGTATCGTTTGATTCTGTTTCTCCAATATAGTTGTTATTGTAAAAGTCGGTTCTACCTGAAGCTGCAGCAACAGTAAGCGAGCCTAAACCCTCAAAAATAATCTCACTATTATAATCTTCCTTGGCATGATAATGTACAGCACTGACTCTATTATCACCGACCATCGTGATTCTAAGTGTTGAGTTTTTTCCAGAATTGAACCCGATTGCAGCTTCGGTGCGACCAACATTTCTTTGAGCAAAAGTTGAATAGATATTGTCTATTGTTAGATTTACATCAATGCTAGAACCATGCACTCTGATTCTATTCGAAGTTGGTTCCCTTCCTGCAGCCTCGGCAGCAGATTTCCATGCTGTAATGACTTTACCTACGGCTGGATTATTCTCTATGTAGTCAGTCCAAGCCTTACCATCATAAGTAATTGAAGAATATTTAGGGATAGAACTATCTCCAGAATTATTTTTAGTCGTCTGATATACGTAATAGATATTTGAACTATTGTGCTCACCAGACACTTTAGTCTTCTCACCACCTTCAAAAACGTAGCCGGAATACCCGTTTGTCGATGTATTGCTGGAATTCTCACCAGGGCCAATCTGTACATTTCCTGCTGCTAGATCAAAATAAATGACTTTACCACTTGTCGCCTTATCATACAAGGTATAAGTAATCATCTTTCCCTGCTCCCAAGTGATTCCGGTGAGGCTTGAAGATAGTTCCTTTGTCTGCGAGCCTACGGTATAGTTCATGACAACCTTTGCTCCATCTCCTAATGTCTGAGGAATAAGCATCAAGGTTTCACCTGCACCGGTAATATTATATCCGGCATCGAAAGTCTTATTATACTCAATACGATATGAGCCTGACTCAGACAAATTGGTCCAACCTGTTCCGATAAGATAATCTGCCTTGGTGTTGACTCCATCTATACGTATCCAATTTAAGGTACAATCAAATCCGGCCCTGAACCTGATACCTGTAAGTACATGTTGAAATCCGAGCGCAATACGTTCGTATCTGTCTTCAGCGACACTCACCTCTGCCATACTTGCAACAAGGTCCACTTGCTTTTTGACATCCGAATCTGGCGAAAAAGATATTTTTGGAGTGCCTACGACTACACCATTCTGTACCGCAGACTCAAAGTACGGAGCACAGGCAAATACTCTAAGTTTTGCCTTGTTCCCGATGCTGCTCCAACGCACCTTCTTTCCCGCCAAGGTGTTACCATCAAACTGATATTTAGCATTTGTATTTGCTGCCCATGATTCTGCAGTTTCACTCCAGGCATCATATGCAAACATCGTTAATGCTACGTCACCTGAAAGCTGCATCATCGCATCTGCCTTAGTCTGAGTTCCATCAAAATCCAGCCAAGGACTTTCTTCTGCAACAAGATATCCTAAGTTATATGTTTTAGTCACAGTCGATTTGGTCATCCCCCCAATCTTAGTAGTAAACTGGATATACTCAGAAAGCTCGGAACTTTCGATTGGTTCTGGAGCAATCTCTTTCATACATCCTGCCATGCCTAAAATGGAAAGACAACAAATGATCTTTACTATATAATTTCTCATTCTTACTTTAACTATATAATTCTCATTCTTACTCTAAATACAGGTTGCCGTTCTGATTCTCCCATGATTCCAAAGTACATAGAGCGTCCACTACTGAAAGAGAATCAAAATATAAAACCACAATGTATTGACAACCAGATTTGAAACCTTCTGCAGAATTGACATCAACTGTCGCAATGCGTCCATCCTCCGCTTTTATAGTAAGCTTGATGGAATCGCTGCTCGGAGCAATGAAAACAGATCCAACATCATTCTTGAGGATTGATAGCTCCTCTGGAGTATTGATCAACTCAAAAGTCTGCTGGTCCGTACTAAATGTAACAGAATTATCTATAGGTGATAATTCTATTTCTTTAGCAGTATTGAGAGTAATACTTGTGATGGAACCCCAAGCATCAATTGCGTCATATGAAGTAGCACACATCACAACCTTCAACCATGTAAGCAGATGTTGAAATACAGGAGAATTATTTGCTGTACCAAACTGCTGATTCCATTTGCCACTGATTTGAGGTGCAAACATCAAGTCGGCTTTTCCTGTCAAATCAGCTTTAAATGTATTGTCGTCAGAATACTTCCACGTACCTTGGGGATAAAAACCCACACAATATACATCCTGGCCAGTTGTCGGATATGCTAACGTTTTATCATTCTCACCATTATAATATATCTGTGTGATATTTTCATCCTTAAATGTTGCAGTTGTATGGCAAGGAAGATAGGTCTTTGTATCGGTCGGGGTGGCAACTGAATAAACACTTGAGGTGAGTGAAAAACAAAGATCCACCTTCAAAGGCCTTTCAGCGGAGGGTACACTGCCTATATATGCATTGTCTTCTGCAGAGATAGGCACATCGCCCGATTTAAGCTGCACATCAATATTGTCTATGCCCGCTTTCATTGCAATCGGGACCTCCGCCAGAGGAAGTACCTCATGTGTACATGCACACACGAGCATAATCAAAATAAAAAGTATATTTATATATCGGACCTTCATAATTGTAAACCTAATTATTGAATATTACCATCACCAATATTACCAACTGCAAGACCGCCTACTTTCCAGTCCTGAACGCTCGATGTCAAATAAATCGTATTACCCATCTTGAAATTGAGCGACAGCGTAAACTGCATGCATCTTGTGCTACCGAGAAACGGCTGGACTACTCCGGACACCATATGGCGCAAGTCCACCGGAATTGCTACATTGCGTTTGTCTGTTGAGATAGTAATCACATATTCTTCTGCATCGATTTCCTCGCCATCGACCACTTTCTTATCCGCACCGACTACCGGAGCGCAAAGAACATACGCCAATTCTTCTTTCTTGAGATATGGAACCTTGATGTCTGTGAACACTTCGTCAGTGAATTTCTTCTTCATCGTCACCTGGGCTCCATCATATGATTCCTCCTCGATAGTCTTATAGAAATTCAGATCCGTTTCTTCAGAAAAGACTACATTCTCAAAGTTATATGTGCCATCATTATTATATGCTTCTTTCTGAAGGTCGATCTTTACATTGCTGTTGGATCTTATTGTCATGGACTTGATTGCTCCCCACGAATCCGAGACTTCCTTGCTTTCTGCCTGCATTTCAACTCGCAGCCATGTAAGCAGGTGGCTGTATGAAAGGACCGGTGACTTCGAATACTCTTGCGCATATGTACCCTCCACCTGTGGAGCAAACATAACATCGTCATTACCCGAAAAGACAAATGATGCAGACTTACCATCTTCTGATGCTACCCATTTCTCTGTGTCCTGTGATATCGGGGAGAAAGCTACAAAACATACAGTAGGCTTGGTATTCTTGTTATAGATGGCCGCACGAAGCAACTGCGGGTCTCCGCTCTGAAAGGTCGCATCAGTATGAATGGCAACTTTTCCAGATTCGTCGCTTCCGTCCCAAGGCCTGGTCTTTTCCTGATCATAGAATTCTTCCGTGAATATATATGGGGTAGTTGAACCCCATACATCAGTCTTCAGAGGATGTTCAGGAGACGGAGTCTCTATCATATGTCCCTGATTATCCATTGGCATATAAGGAGCCTTGGTCATACTATCCCCGCCGACAGATGCAGCTATATACACAGGAGCACCGACCTGTACTGCGTCCAAACCATTCTGCTGACACGAAATCAGGCATATCAACAAGCTTATATGAATAATTCTTCTCATCTTACTCAACATCTACCTCATTCTTATAGTCTATGACAGTCCACTTTTCCACCTTCACCTGGAAGAGGATCTCTTCTTCATTATTACCCAATCCGAGAGTATATACATAATGTCTACCTGCTTCCCACTTATCAGCTCCCAATGAATTCAGGCGGACTGACTTCGTCTCCTTTTGAGCATCAAGTCTTGTATAAGAGACAATAAGAGATGAAGAATCGTCCAGTATCTGTGGCGCTACGAGGTAAGGTCCTCCGATCGGGCTGTTAAAGTTGATGGGAGTCGGTATGCCTTTCTCGACTTCAATCCAAAGATCACCAACCTTTGGCTTACCGGTCTGACTGTCTACAGTAAAATCCACAGACCATCCTTCATCAAAGCTATAGATACCCTCGTATTTTATATTAGTCAAGGTAATGTCGTGCAAGGTCATTCGGTAAGATTGTCCCAAATGGAAAGAAACAGCAGCAAAAGGATGGGAAAAATTCATCTTGATACCTGGATTTGCAGGATCGGCATTCTGAGTCTCTTTTGACTGCGCAGGTACATATGAATATACAAACTCACGAAGTCCTTCCTGATTGGAGACCTTTGAATCGACCTTGGCAGCGTTCCTGTCTGCAGATGGATCGTAAGAATAAAGTGGCAAAGAAAATTTGAATGAAGGACCGCGTTCATATGTAAATGATACATCCGAAACTGCTGCTTCGTCAGGATTAAGAGGGAAATGACCGAAAAAATCAAGAGTCTCATCACCTAAAGGCCAATAGAAATTCACATACTGACCTTTTTCATCCATAAAACGCCAATCGCCGGCATCAGGGAAATAATTGACCCTTACATCATTCATAAATATATTTCCTGTCGCTGATGTATTTCCAGATATAATGGCATACACGGCAAAGTCACCTCCTCCCACGTCAGGATTATTAAGGCTCGCAGGCGAGTCGAATATACTTGCCTTGGTTTCTGGCACATCGACAGTCAGACATATGGCAGTCTGCTCCTGATCATCCTCATATGCTTCTTTTGCACAAGAAGACAGTATAGCAAGAGCTGCTATCACAAAAATCATATATCTGTTTATCAATGTCATCATTGCTGTATGTTAAATTGGCACCCAGCCAGGCGGTCAGGCCTGGTTGGGCGGAAAGATTTAGGATTTACTATTTGATATCCACTCCTGCATTTACCTTTTCGTGACTAGCATCCCAATCAGTAATGCTTGGAGTAACTTCAATCTCGCTGAGAGTAATGTTGATATTGTAGAAGTACTTCTTTGCCATTTCCCAATTTCCTTCAGGAAGGGTATATGTGTAATTATAAGTGTTGGCAGTATTATCACTCTGAGTAAGAGTATAATTGATAGTAAATGATTCAGCATATCCATTAGGAACAACGAGAAGACCGTTGCCGAAAAGCTGGTAATCACCAGTAAGAGTAACTCCGTCAGCAGTAGTTGTTCCATCTGCTTTTGGCACTGCAAGATTAACTGGATTTCCTGTTGCCCAAGTTGCGTTTACTTTTCCGGTTTCATTCGCAACATCTGTCCAGCATTGACTATTTTCCAAAGTAAGAGTACCATCAACTACTGCTGAATTCAATGTAATAGAATTAACTCTGATTGTACAACCCTGTTTCTCATCTTCATCATACGCTGGAGTTGATGTCTTGATCTGGAAGTTAATCCATGCAAGTGCATGTTTGAATACCATTGACACTGCATCATAGCCTGCACCCTGAACGTGTTTGCCTGTTCCCGCTGCATACATGAGGTCGTTCTGATCGGTTGTAGCATTTCCAGCAAGTGTCACGACAGCACCAGATGCTGGAGATGTTTCATCAAACTTAACTGTTGTCTTATCAACATTTCCTCCATTCTCTGTTACTGCAAGGAAGTTGATTGTTGAGGTTGTAAGTGGCCAATATCTTGCTGGCTGACCAGTCCAATATGCAGCTCCGTCTTCTTTCTGAAAGAATGTATAACCAAAGAAGTCATTTGGTGTTGTACCATCAACAATATAAGCAGCAACTGCCATATTGTCAAAATCAAGGAACTTGTTGCCAGTTACCGGAACCTTAGTAGCAACCTTGTTGACAGCTACAAAAGAAATCTCCTGAAGCTCGCCTGTAGGAACGACCTCAGTCTTGTTGCAAGAAGCCAGCAAGCATGTTGCAGCTACTGCCAAAAAGAAAAATCTTTTCATAATTTGTTTGTGTTAAATGTTAATGAATAGTTGTTATATTTTTTGTATTGTTGTGTTGCCTGTCTTTATGCCAACGGAACATCGATATCCTCTCTCTCCCACTCATCGATTTCCGGACTGAAGCCTCCTCCACCATGCTCTGCCTTCGGAATGTCGATTATCTCTCCATCGATGACAAGCTGGTGATCCTCGTTGCCCGGATCATCGAACTGGTCTGTCACATCATATATATATCGGTACTGTCCTCCTCCGGAATCCGTCACCGTTATGTCAAGGAATATCTGATTCTGCCCCCCTGGAAGCTTTCCGAAGGTATTGAATACTGTATAGAGACGGCTGTTCTCCACGTCCACGCTCATATCCACATATACAGTAGCCGGAGAACTGTCCCTTTCCGGTCTTCCGAAGTAGTTCGACAGGATCTGGCCTGTCACGAATGCCTCGACCTTTTCGATATTCTCTGCACCCTTGATGTTCAGCACCTCGAGACTATAGACGTCGAGGATGGTGGATACAGTAGTGCGGATCGTGACCGCCTGCTCGCCTCCTGTGAATGCATCAATGGTCACATCCATCTCATTAGAGGTATAGAGATGATCCGGCTCATTGATAATAGGGTCGTCCTCATATCCCTTTGAGACATACTCTCTCGCCGGCTCGTTTATCTTGGATTTGATAATTTCGCCTTTTGATGCTGTGATGTCAGTCGTTAATGCATTAGCCGTATTTCGGTTGTGAAGATCCTTCTGCTGAGTGGATTCTGTTCCGAAACTGTATATCACAAGGTGATAGGTGCCGGGGAAGATGTTCAGCGAGCCACCTTTCTCTCCGACTATATTTGAGGAGATGAGGTCGTTTGTGACTGTATCATACACAAGGACTTCGTAGTAGTTGGGAACAACGCCCTCGATCTTGTCGGTGTAGATCTTTTCCAGAGGCTTGTCCACAGACATGACAATATCATGGTCGAGTTCCCTGTCCAGGTCTATGATGATATCGACCCTTGTGGACCTGTCATACAATGGTATACGCCTGCAACCTGCTGAAAAAATCAGCAGAACTGCAGCCATTGTGACATATGCCAGGAATCTCTTCATCAATTTATATTTCTGTTTATTTTCTTGTCATGTAAATAGGGACTACAAGAGACACACCTGCTTTAAGAGGGCCTGCCCAGTGGATGTTCTTTGTGTAGCCTTCCCTGAAAGCCTTGCCGCCCGACTCGAAGACATCGTAAGGACGTGCATAGGAATAAAGATATCCAAGGCCGACGGTGAATTCGAGATGCATCCTGTTATTGAATACAGGCATTGCATACATATAGTCAAGGCATACAGAGGTGAACTCTCCCTGATGGCCTGTATAATTGCGCTCAAAGTCATAATAACCTGCATATGCTCCGAGTCCTACAGAATGCCCGAGGAGTCTGCTCGTATATGTCCGGTTCTTCCCAAGCCAGTATCGTCCGGTAACTCCCCAGGCAAGCATCTGCATGGCATTCTTATGGTCTGCCTTTCTGCACAGCCAGGGGAAATAATAGTCAGCTTCCACTGACCAGCTGTCATTTATACAGATCTCAGCTCCTACATTTGAAAGAGGAGAGAGAAGATTGGTGCGCGCTGCAGCCACTATATGTCTTCCAGGTAATATGATGGCGGGCAAATCGAAGGCAATATCCGAATGAGGTACTTCAAGAACAGGTTTGTAACACAGGGGCTCTATTGGCTCGAGTGATGGTTCTCTGGCATACTCATCCCGTTCTCCGCGCACGGTAAGGGTAATGGAAGCGTTTCGAAGGGCGTAGATATGATTGATCATGAAGTATTCCCATCCTTCACTACATCCTCGCAGATACTTTTCCTTATCGTCTGCAGAAAGGGAACTTTCGATTATCCGGAGCATTTCATGTCTTTGAGGAAAGTCCTGGCCCGACTTGAGGATCTGACGCAGACCATCCCAATCCTCATCAACATACTGAACCTTGATATTCAATGCAGCGGACTCCGGAAATAGCTCGAGTATAAGTCTGCTTGTGCTCTCTGCTCGCCTCCTTGCAAGATTCCTGTTGAATTCCAATGATCCGTCAGGTGATGAAGTGGCTATGATAAGGATAGAATCCGTCTCAAATTGAAGAGTGCTCTCAGCGCAAAATGTATTACGTATATCCTGACGTAATGTCTGTATTGTATGCGAGTTTCTATGGAAGATACTGTCTACATTCGAAGTGTTGATCGGGAAGAAGATGTTATAACGTTTCTCAACATATGACAGATTTGATGGTTCTGCCGTTTGTCCGAAAGAGACATATGACATAAGCAGACACACTATCGTGAGCAAAATATGTTTTGAAGTTTTCATTAAAATCTTTTACCCGGAAAATTCTTAAATACCGCGTTTACAAAAGGGCAGACAAATATATTTTTGCATCATTACAACACAAAACATCACTTGTCGCAATTTCACAAAAGAAATGTTGCAACATTACAAAAAAAACGAAGGTAGAAGGCCGTAAAACAGCTAAACGGCCTTTTTCCATTGTGGAATAAGGCCGTTTAGTTATTTAAGATTTTCGAGATATTCTGTCAGAGTGACTCCCATTATTTTCTGAAAGTTCCTGTATGCTGTGGAACGCTGTCGGAATCCAGCGTAACTGAATAAAGCCTGCAGATTTGCTTTAGGATTGCGCTTAAGCTCGGACACTACATATTCGATCCGTCGCTTTGCTATATATTCGCTGAATGTGCACCCGGCAAATTTCTTGAATGCTTCGCCGACATAAGTACGGTTGGATGCCAGTTCTTCAGACAGTGACATGAGACTCAGTTCTGGATTTCGCCAGCCTTGCTGCTCTATAAGCAGATGGGTCACATCTATCCACAACTTATCAATAATGTCATACGGCTTATCCTCAGCACCGGCTATGCTGTCATTTTCCGGTACCGGGAGACGTTCTTTCAACTCGTACCATATAAGCCAGAAAAAGAAGAAAAGCATGCTCAACTGATGTAGAATGGTGAAAATTCTTGCATGAGTAATAAATAGTCCAAAGAGCAGTAATCCTATCGAGCAGAATCCTAACGAATATTTAAGAATGTACTTTTTATCCGCTCCACTATTCTGCCAGTCATATGGAACAAGGAAAAGGGCAAAAGAATATACAAGCATCATTGTAACTGCAAACAATCTGAACATGACATCCGGTTTCCAGACATTATGCAACAGATCTGCAAATGTGTCAAGTGCAGTGTACTGAATACCTGCGAACATTCCTACAGCAGCAATTGCTGCAAGAGGTGCAAAAAGGATGGTGAGGGTTCTGCCTGGTTTTGAAATGGAACGGATGAACACTAAAGGATATAAAAAGTATGTCATCTGCATTATGATCGAAGCAAAAGTAGACTCGGGGTCCAGTAAGCCTTTATTGACCACGACATTTCCAACCCAGTGACGGATGATGAAGAAGAAGGAATTCAGCGATGTAAACCAGCAGAAAATTGCCAGGACATAACGTGAATAATCATTTGTCTCCTTGCGTCGCATCCATAACATGATGCCGCCGGCAACAAGCTCAAAAGTTATCAGCACAGAAATTACAGATAAAATAAGTCTCAAAATGCAACAAGTTAATTGTTATATATACTCTTCACTATAAGCAAAATTATGAAATCCTGATTTCATTCACAATAATTTCAATCAGAAATCATCTTGCTTCAATCTTTATTTCCAGGACCATAGTCCAGATTTTACTGCAACGGGATCTGATTATGCTGACGACAAAAACGACAATTGCAGCAAGAAAGCATTTACGGATACTATCAATATCGGGATAAACCAGCCTCGCTTATTCATATTCTGTTTTTTATGTTTGAGGGTGCAAAGATATTGAATTTTACGTTACATCATATCCTATCTATGACTGACGAATCGCAGTTCGGGGCATAAAAGAAATATTTGTTCATGATTGAATCGGATCGTAGAAATTTTTATGACACATGTAAGTCGTCAGGTGACATGGATACATTTCTAAGTAGGATATTAAACCATCTGGCAAAGAGATTGTCATAATATAGTTGTATAGACATTAACCACATAAAAAATGAAAACTTTAAAATCAATTCTCGCCGCAATGGCAATGACCGCAGCGGTGACAGCAGGAGCTCAGACGCTCAAAATGGAACATCAGGTATCTGGAGTAACAACTTACGAAGCTTCGACAGCTGTAAACCTCTTGGTTGTTAAACCGGAAATCAAGATCGAAAATCTCGATCCATCAGTTCTTACAGTGAACACAAACGGTACAGAGCGCAATGTCGTTTCTGTTTACCCATGTGATGCAAGAGGTGCATACAATCCAGAGGGCGAATACCTTGCTCTCGGTCTTGAGAAAGCAAACGGCAGAGGTCTCGGTCTCTCAAAGGCAGGAAGCGTATGGAAAGAGGAATACGCAGTAAAGGTTGGTCTCAAGAAAGGCAAGACAATCAAGGTCGGAAAGCAGAAATTCACTGCCATCGAATGTGAGACAGAGAAGGCTCTGAAGGATTTCGTATCTGAGGCTGACTATTTCAACAAAGGTACTTACACAGGAAGATTCACAGGAAAGCCAGGTGACGTAACTCTCACTTATGCTTCTTACGAGCCTTGGTCACTCAAGGGTGACGGCGTGGCTAATCCATTGGTAATCTGGCTTCATGGCGGTGGAGAAGGTGGAGTGGACGTATCCATCACTCTTCTTGGCAACGAGGTGGTATCTCTCATCCGTCCTCAGATCCAGTCACATTTCACCACAGAAGGCGGTGCAGGCGGAGCATATGTTCTCTCTATCCAGTGCCCTACAATGTGGATGGGAACTTCGAAAGGATTCGGTCACGGAGAGTATCCTTCACTCTATGCTGACGTACTCAAATCATGCATCGACGAATTCGTTGACCAGCATCCTGACGTAGACCGCACCCGTATCTACATTGGCGGCTGCTCTAACGGAGGTTACATGACAATGCACATGCTGATCCGCAATCCAAGATATTTCGCAGCTGCATACCCTACATGCCAGGCTTACATGGACAAGAACATCTCTGACAATGAGATCGCAGCACTTGCAGAGGAAAACATCTGGTTCGTACAGTCATACGATGACACAACCGTTGACGCCAAGACTCACTGCATCCCTACTTTCCAGCGTCTTGTTAAAGCCGGAGCAAAGAATGTATGGATGTCAATGTTCGAGACTGTAGAGGGTATCGACAATCCTGGCCAGAAGCTCTTCGGTCACTTCTCATGGTGCTACCTCTTCAATGACGCTGTTACAATGTCACAGGAGCAGAGCGAAGGTGATGTGAAGCCAAGCAACAACGGTGGCGGCAGCGTCGCACCTCAGGGTCACGCCAATATCTTCGAGTGGATGAACGCTCAGGTTCTTACAGCACCGGAGATCACAAATCCAAGATGGTAATACAAAATCCAGAATAAGAAGAAAAGGGGCTGACTAAAAAGTCAATTAGACTTTGAGGTTAGCCTCTTTTCGTTTTTATATTACACCAGGATAATAGCAGTGATTACGGAGGACTCCTTTCGCTTCGCTCACTCCGGACCCTCCCAACGTATCCTGCGTGGTATAACGACCACTTGTCTCCGTCGGGCCCCACCCGCTACCCGTGTCCACGGTTGGACACGCCTCCTCAATCACTACTGTCCTCCCTCTTGGAAGACCTCGGAAATAAATTGGCTGATTTTTCGTCAAGGTATATTTGTTTTTGGGGGCAAAATGAACATTTCTAATGACACCTTGACAAAGAATCAATGAAATTCTTGTCAAGGTGAAGTCTATCCTCCGTGAAACAGAAAGAGTACTCGACATAGAACTCAGAGATGAGTCTGACAATGTCATGACAGCTGAGGAAATGCAGAAACGCACTGATGACATCCTTGCTCAGATGGACGAGAAAGGCATCAGTGACAAGAAGTTACGCAAGTCTGTAGCTAAGGTGAAGGAGGAAT
Source organism: Candidatus Cryptobacteroides sp. (assembly GCA_045614445.1). Lineage (GTDB taxonomy): Bacteria > Bacteroidota > Bacteroidia > Bacteroidales > UBA932 > Cryptobacteroides. The sequence goes on from JAZLCW010000009.1 coordinate 13,401, forward strand.
CAGGTACATTCAGAAGCGGTAGTAGGGTAAGTTTGGATGGCGTGGTCAAGCGCGACCACGTAAGCGGGAGGGGCCCGACGCGTAGCGTTGGGAGGGATGGAGTCGGAACTTGTTCCGACGGAACCAAGCCAAACTTACCCCTACTACCGCGCCACAGTAACCTATAAACAAAGAAAGCCGACTAAAAAAATCACTTTTTAGTCGGCTTCATCTTATACCTTCAATTTACATCCGCACTTGACCAAAGCTGTGGTAATAGCCAGACACAGTAAAGAGAACAAGGCACATTTGATAAGTCCTATCGGGCCGGACAACCATTCAGGAGCAGTAAATCCGCAGAATCCTCTGACGCTATATAGAACATATGGGATCATATAGACAGTCAATGTTGCAAGTCCTGAATATCGGAAAGGCTTGAACCAGGATAGTCTGTCGAAAGTTTCCATTGAACGTAGAATTGTATAAAAAGCGACAGATATTGAGCCGACATACAGGCACCATGGCAGAGTACCGATATTCTTCGAAATAATCCACATATTGTGTGAAAGTGCCGCTGCAATGGCCAAGATGCCAGATGCTGCAATAGCCATAAGGACCCTATTGCGGAATTTCAGACCACTGATGCTTGTCTCTGCCAATGAGACAAGGATACCGGCCATCGCCATTATTACAGAGGATCCGTTGCCGATATTCAGAGCCCCTGCCATATCCTGTATGAATGTAGGACCGCCGAGCAATGTTTCCCCTCCTCTGAGACGGGTCGCAAACATATTTAGAAGAAGAAGTGCCCCCCAGATGAGGAACAGATATACCGGCTTTTTGCGAAGGAGCAGATATGATGTCGAGCTGAACAGGTAAGCCCAGCCGATCAGACCAAGTATACCCCACCAGCCGGCTCTGAAAAACCCGCCTTCATCAGTGCGGAATGTGATCGCAAGAAATGTCAGAATCGCCACACCCAGAATCTGAAGCCACCTTTTAGCCTTGAAATCCTTCGGATAAGCATTCCAGATAAGGAAGAAGGCAAGTACCATAAGGATACGGTATATTCCGACTCCGTATCCAAGGGTAGAATCGAATCCCCCTTCTGAATTGACAATGAAGACGCCCATTATCAGCAGTGCAAATGTTCTGGAGATGATATGCCCCAAGGTGGATTCACCGGAATATCCTTTGGCAAATCTGCTTTCTACAGCATAAGGAATAGACATTCCCATCGCAAAGAGAAACATCGGAAAGACAATATCCGAAAGGCCGAGACCGTCTTCAAATGTACCGAAGTGCTCCAGCCAGTGAGGTACCTCATGCACTGTCCAGAAATCATTGACAAAGACCATCAGAAGCATGACGAGTCCTCTGAACACATCGATTGCGGTATTGCGCCTGGTAAATAATCCGGAATCGGAATCTTCCTTGAATAGTTTTAACATAGTATCCGTCTTTATTTTCCAAATGTACGGTTTTTCATCTGATTAACAACTCAAGATTCAGTTTATATCACTAACTTTGTATAGCATTACTTACTGGATCGAATATGAAAATCCTCTGGCTCGACATAAACAGTTCTTACTCTCATTCATCAGTTGCACTACCTGCAATTCATGCTCAAGTCAGCGGGAATTGCCAATGGGAATGGTGCGTGGTCAGAGGCACGATCAATGACAATCCCGGAACAATCGCAGCAGCAGTCGCACGGCAGAAACCTGACATTATTGCTGCGACATTCTGGCTCTTTACCCATAGGATGCAGATCGAGGTCCTGTCAAGGGTATCAATGCTTCTGGAAGGAGTGAAAGTGATATGCGGAGGACCGGAATTTCTCGGCGACAATGAGGACTTCCTTAGAACCAACAGGTTCATTACAGCAATAATTCGAGGTGAGGGCGAAAAGGCACTACCCCAGTGGCTGGAAACAGTCGCGACAGAAAGCGGTTGGAACTGCGTAGAAGGTCTGTGCTGGATAGACTCTGTAACAGGAAAATATATGGACAACGGTATCGCCAGAGTTGCAGATTTTGCTGCTTTGAAATATCCTGAACAGAGCAGTTTCTTCAATTGGGACAAACCTTTTGTACAGCTCGAAACTACCAGAGGCTGCTTCAACACCTGTGCATTCTGCGTCAGCGGTGGTGAGAAGCCTGTCAGATATCAGAGTATCGGACAAGTCAGAGAAAGACTTGAAAATATATCCGCGCACGGAATAAAGGACGTCAGAGTACTGGACAGAACATTCAATTACGATACAGACCGTGCATGCGAGATGCTGGACCTGTTTTCAGAGTATTCAGGCAGAATGCGTTTCCACCTGGAGATACATCCGGCGCTGCTTTCAGAGCCATTGAAAAGAAAGATTGAAACTTTACCTGAAGGTCTGCTTCATCTTGAGGCAGGGATTCAGAGTCTTGACAGCAAGGTCCTGTCAGAAAGCGGTAGAAAAGGAAGCCTCGAAGCATCACTCAAGGGTCTGGAATATCTATGTTCCTTGAATAACCTTCAGACTCATGCCGACTTGATCGCCGGCCTGCCGGAATATACTCTTGAGATGCTCTGCAAAGATATCTTCAAACTGATCGAGATCGGAGTGGATGAACTTCAGATAGAATCTCTTAAAGTATTGCCAGGCACTAAGATGCGTTCTGATGCAGAGAAGAAAGGAATGAAGTATTCGCTACTGGCACCATATGAAGTCCTTCAGACTCCGTCAATGTCTCCAGATGATATCCTGAAGGCGATGCAGATATCCAGAATGGTGGACCTGTACTACAATTGCCCTACCTGGCAGAAAGTTATCAGGAGCATGATTTCGGAGGAATTCGTAAAAGATTTTACCGGATATCTGAAGACCAGGATGATCCTCGACTCCCCTGTCAGCATCGAAAGACGTGGCGTCATACTATATGAGTACTGTAAAGAAAAGTATCCGGAAAAGCTTATTGATGTATCAATTGCGTGGATCGAGGCCGGGCTATCGCTTAAGAAAGAGCCGGCAGGAGAAATCAGCAAGGTAAAGCATCTGGAAGCCTTTCTGGAAAGGGAAAATCTGCAGTTGAGTGGAAGATACGGCTGCGCGGAATCTTCACACAGGTACTTCCTGCTGAATTCAGCCGACAAAAGAATCATAATCGGCTATGACTCTCAGAATCATCAGCCGTCACCGGTATTTATAGGAGAATTAACAAACAAATAATGACACTGACACTATGAACACTTTATTTCAAAAAGCTATCCAGCTCATTGCAGCAGTCACATTGGCCAGCTCGGCACTCTCTGCCCAGGAGATGAATTCACTGATGTTCAGAAAGCCAGTAAAATCTCCGGAAGTCACAGAGGACGGCATCACCTTCAGATTCAAGGCTCCTAAAGCCAGAAAGGTACAGGTCTCTGCATCATGGCTCGGATATAACCCGGCCAATGCTGAAATGATCCAGGGTCCGGACGGAGTATGGTCACTCACACTTCCGTTACCATCTCCTGAACTCTATACATATAACTTTGTAGTAGATGGATTATCGACTCTGGATCCGGCTAATGTAGTCGTGCTAAGAGACGGTTCAAGATATATGAATGCCGTCCTGGTGGAAGGCGATTACGCTGACTATTACAAGGAGTCAGACAAGCCGGGCAATCTGGAACAAGTCTGGTACCACTCTGCAGAAAACGACATGACACGCAGGCTCTATGTCTATACCCCATATGGTTACGATCCGAAAAAGACAAAGGTGAAATATCCTGTTCTCTACCTTCTTCATGGAGGCGGCGGTGATGAGGACGCATGGAGCACTCTCGGCCGTACATGCCAGATACTGGATAATCTCATTGCTGCAGGAAAGGCTGAGCCGATGCTCGTTGTAATGCCGAACGGCAACCCTTCACAATACGCATCACAGACTCTTCAGATCCCTGAGAATCAGAATATCAGGAAATATAATTCCGGATTCGACAACTACACATCGCTCACAGCTGATATTGTTCCTTTCATCGAAAGCAGATACAATGTGATCGCAAAGAAGAGCGGCAGATCGGTCGCAGGTCTTTCAATGGGTGGCGGTCAGTCATTCTACATCGGATTCCGCAATGTGGACAAATTCTCATCAGTCGGTATCTTCTCATCTGGTCTGATCGGTGCCTCAGCTATCGGCGGAGAGCCATTCGATGCTGAAAAACAGATTCCGGGAATGCTCACTAACCCAGAAAAGTTCAATAAGTTCGATGTAATCTATCTCGCGTGCGGAGAGCAGGACAACCGCATCGACGGAATGAAGGAATTCAAGGAAACACTTGATTCAAAAGGATATGAGGGTGTCGTATGGGAACAGTGTCCGGGAGGACACGAGTGGAAGGTCTGGAGACGTAACCTCACATCATTCGTGCAGCTGATATTCAGATAAATTGGCAAAGAAAAACATCATATCGGACTTCAGTTCTCTGAAAGGGAAAGTAACCTTTTCAGAGAAGAAGTCCGTATCTGAGCCGCAGAAGGCCAAGACACCGCTTCCTTCTAAACCGAAAGAGGATATCCTGAAAGTCGGACAAAGCGTAGTCCTGATGGATTCCGATCTCAGGGGAAAAATAATCAGAATAGGCAGGAGTGTACAGATCGAACTGGAGGACGGTCTGATCATAGAAGCCGCTTTCAGTGAATTTGCAGTTACTCACGAAAGCGAGATCTACAGTCTGAAAGAAACGAAAATCCGACAGCTGAAGATCAACACCAAGGGCAGAACAGCCTCAAAGACGAAAAGTTCGGACAGCACGCTTGAAATTGATCTTCATATAGATGCCATCCCAGGGGGCAGAACCGTTGCCAAGGGCCAGCAGCTCCAATTCCAGATGGATACTTTCCGAAACGCCATTCACCGTAACCTTAAGCACAAAGGAATGAAGATCACCTTCATACACGGAATAGGTGACGGCATATTAAAAGCTGCAATCCGAAAGGAACTGGACGAAGTCCTCGCTCTCAGATGCAGCTATTCGATAGGTGACCCGGCAGTCACCACTGTGATTATCAAATGATTATTCTGGCCAGACGAACTTCGAATTGATGGATTCTCCTCCGTCCACTACTATGCTCTGTCCTGTGCAGAAACGATTCTCGACAGTAATAAAATATGCCCACCGTGCAATCTCTTCAGCAGTGGCCCATCTTTTCAATGGAGTCTGCTGCATAATCTCATCCCACAGAACGGGATCGTTCACGACACAGTCATTGAGCGGAGTCAGAACTCCACCTGGATCCAGACTGTTGCAGACGGCACCGAATGCAGCGACTCTCAGTGCCACATTCTTGGTGTAAGCGATCACTCCACCTTTGCTGGCACAATATTCTGGGAACTCAGATCCAGTATGACCGCTCGCTGATCCGATGTTCAGAATCGACTTTATTCCTTTGCGGACTCCATACTTTTCAGTAACTCTGATAAGAGCCTTGAGATTCACATCGATATCATCTTCATTCTGGACTCCGGCATTATTGACCAATATCTCAACGCCTTCGATTTCTGGCAGCGGGCCTCTCACATCACAGCAGACATGAGTATAATTGTCACCGATAAGGGACGATTCCTTACGGTCAAGTCCCACTACATGGTGGCCATTACTCAGGAATATCTCTGCTATTGCTCTTCCTATTCCCTGTGATGCTCCTGTTACCAGTACTTTCATATTACTTCTTCAGGAAGCAGGTCTTGAGAACAATACTGCTGCCGTCGATCTTGCAGTCCACTTCTTCCGGATTTTCAGTCAGGCGGATACTCTTCACCTTGGTTCCACGCTTGATAACCATAGAAGAACCCTTGACCTTAAGATCCTTGATAACTGTAACAGCGTCACCATCAAAGAGTTCTGCACCATTAGAATCTCTTGCCACATCATCAGCCTCAGCTGCTTCTTCTACAGAATCGAACTCATATGCACAGTCAGGGCAAACATAAAGCGATCCGTCAAAATAAGTGTATTCACTGCCACACTTGGGGCACTTTGGAATTTCGTTCATATATTTTCTTGTTAAAGGGCGGCAAAAATAATCATTTTGACATTACTTTCCAACGCAGCCTCCATACGCCCTCGGAATACGAATGGCTGATTATCTTGAAGGTTCCTATCTCTGCGGTATTGGAGACATGGGCTCCGATACATGCACAAGCGTCGTAATCCCCTATCCTTACTATCCTGAGCGTCTGGGAAGCATCTTCAGGAAGCTTGCTAAGATCCACTATAGCTGCGGCCTCGTCACGTGACACAAACTCCACTGTCACATCAAGTCCTGCCGCTATCATCTCATTGACCTTTCCCTCGATCTGAGCCACTTCTTCCGCACTCGGCTCAGCCTCCAGAATATAATCACATTTAGACTTTTTCTTCTCCACGTGGGCATTCCTCGAGCGAGGACATCCGAACATCTTTACCATAGTGGCATTTAGAAGATGCTCCGCCGTATGAGCCGGCTCGTATTCCTGTTTATTGTGCTGATTGAGTACGATTGTTTCCATATAGAACATTCATGGAGATTAATGTGCAAAGATAAATCCGAAATAGACTCTCGGACCATAAGGTCTGTTGAGACCTTTGTGGTGGATAGCCATAAGCCAGTCTGCCTTGACGGTCAGACGTAGAGCTTCTCCCACTGCTATATCACATCCGACGAACGGATCGACTGCAAAAAAAGGCTGCTTATTGAAGACTGCATTTGCTTCAGGAAGCCAGTCGTGACTGTCACCTTCGAACATATAATATGCTGTCTCCATTCCACCTCCGACTGTAGCTCCAAAATATGGATAAAAATGTCCTGCCTTCCAATACCAGTCAGCAAGTACACCTGTCCAGAAAAGTTTATTGTGACTTCCTTTGACAAGATCTTTTTTCAGTCCGAGAGTCGAGAAATAGCCTTCGAAGCCAGTACGGAAATGATCAGATAGATGCAGTCTTGCCACGCCCCCGATACCGAAAGTCGCTCCCTTCGGATTGAAGTCATATGGGTTGTCACCACCGGACTGATAGCCGGAATGCAGCATCATACCTCCCGAAAATCCCTTGATGAATTTCTTTTCCTGAGCCATGCCGCAGATACAAAGCAAGCTCGTCATGCAGATCAAAATAAAACGTTTCATAATTAGTTTAAGCCTTAAACAATCGATTTGGACCGACAAAAATAGGAAAATTCCTCGATATATCGCTACCCTCATTTTCTCTCTCATATCAGGTTTATAACAATGAACCGTGCATTTACGGCAGGTAGGCTTGTCATTACTTCTACGGTCTTTTCTCCTTTTCTATCCTGTTCATATCGGCAAATATAATCATAAGTGGCACAATTTGTGACCAGCCGGGACAAGAATATTACAATTTTTAAATATTATAAACTATGAACACAAGAAAAAAGACGCAGGACAACAGGGACGAGATTTTCGGATCAAAGGAAATGAGGGAACCTGCACCTTCGGAATTCATCCCGAAACATAGGACACCGGCTGAAACCGCATATCAGATGGTCAAGGACGAGACCTTTCCGCAAACCCAGCCAAGACTGAATCTCGCTACATTCGTCACGACATATATGGACGATTACGGCACCCGCCTTATGAACGAGGCTGTGGGCGTTAATTTCATCGATGAAACAGAGTATCCACGTGTAGCAGTAATGTGCGGACGATGCATCAATATGGTCGCCAATATGTGGAACACCCCTGAAAAGGGAGCATGGAAGACAGGTGCCGTAGGTATCGGTTCATCTGAAGCCTGCATGCTCGGAGGAGTGGCAGCCTGGCTCCGATGGCGTGACAGACGCAAGGCTGAAGGAAAGCCATATGACAAGCCTAATCTGGTCATGAGTACAGCATATCAGGTAGTATGGGAGAAATTCTGTCAGCTATGGCAGATAGAGATGCGTACAGTTCCGATCACACTCGAGAACCCTACATTGGATATCGAAGAGGCAATCAGGATGTGCGATGAAAATACGATCTGCATCGTGCCGATCATGGGAGTGACCTGGACAGGAATGAACGATGATGTGGAAGGATTGAACAATGCACTTGAGGAATACAATGCAAAGACTGGATATAATATTCCTATCCATATCGATGCGGCATCTGGCGGCTTCATCCTCCCGTTCCTGTTCCCTGAAAAGAAATGGGATTTCAGACTCAAATGGGTCTATTCGATCTCGACATCAGGTCATAAATATGGTCTGGTATATCCGGGTCTCGGCTGGGTCGTATGGCGCGACAAGAAATACCTCCCAGATGATATGTCATTCAGTGTTAATTACTTGGGGGCAAGCATCTCGCAGGTAGGACTGAACTTCTCACGTCCAGCCGCACAGATCCTGGCTCAATACTACAATTTCATCCACCTTGGAATGGAAGGCTATAAGGACATCCATACAAATTCAATGGATATCGCAGAATACTGCCACAAGGAAATCGGAAAGATGCGCTGCTTCGAGAATTATTCCGAAAAGCTGGACAACCCTCTTTTCATCTGGAAAATGAAACCGGAATATGAAGAAAAGGCCAATTGGACCCTCTTCGACCTTCAGGACAAGCTGATGCAGAGCGGATGGATGGTACCGGCTTATACGATGCCGAAGAACATCGAGGATATGGTGGTAATGCGAATCGTAGTGCGCCAGGGCATGTCCCGCGATATGGCAGACATGCTGATCCAGGACATACATAATGCAGTCGTGGAACTGGAAAAGCTCAAATTCCCTACTCCATCCCGCCTGTCTTATATGAAACAGGAAAAGCAGAAAGGAAAGGTTTACACCCACTGATAATCCCCGTATGATTTTACAATGTCATCCTGAGCCTGTAAAACAGATCCGTGGCGCAGGATGACATAAAAAACGAACTGAATTATGGACACAAAGAAAACAAACACAGGATTCAAGCTGAGCGTAGCCACACTGGCCATCATGAACATCACAGCTGTGGTGAGCCTTCGCGGACTGCCTGCAGAAGCGGTGTACGGTCCCTCATCTGCATTCTATTATCTGTTTGCTGCCATTGTATTTCTGATTCCTACAGCAATGGTTGCGGCTGAGATGGCTGCAATGTTTTCAGACAAACAGGGCGGAGTGTTCCGTTGGGTCGGAGAAGCATTCGGTCCCCGCACAGGATTCCTGGCAATATGGCTGCAATGGATCGAATCCACAATATGGTATCCGACAGTATTGACCTTCGGAGCTGTATCTTTCGCTTATATCGGCCTTAACGATGCATCTGATGCAGCATTGGCATCAAACAAGCTCTTCACTCTCGTTACAGTACTCGCGATATATTGGATAGCGACATTCATTGCCATGAAGGGACTCGGCTGGGTCGGCAAGATCAGTAAATGGGGCGGCATGATCGGAACAATCATACCTGCAGGACTTCTGATCATCCTTGGAATCATTTATATTGCCTCAGGTGGTCACAATCATATGGATATGTCGCAGGGATTCTTCCCTGACCTGACGAAATTCGACAATCTGGTTCTGGCCAGCAGCATATTCCTATTCTATGCCGGTATGGAGATGATGGGCGTGCATGTGATGGATGTAAACAATCCTTCGAAAAACTATCCTAAGGCGATAATTATCGGCTCGCTGGCAACAGTAGCCATCTTCGTACTGGGAACATTTGCACTTGGTTTCATCATCCCCGCAAAAGACATCAATCTCACACAGTCACTGCTGATAGGATTTGACAATTACTTCAGACACTTCCATATCTCATGGGCAGGCCCGTTAATCGCCATCGCATTGATGTTCGGAGTATTGGCAAGCGTATTGACCTGGGTAGCAGGACCTTCCAAGGGTATTTTCACTGTCGGAAAGGCTGGTTATCTGCCTCCGTTCTTCCAGAAGACCAACAGCAACGGAGTACAGCGCAACATCCTTCTTGTACAAGGAGGTATCGTGACTCTTCTTTCACTGCTGTTCGTGGTGATGCCTTCAGTACAATCATTCTATCAGATACTTTCTCAGCTTACCATTCTGCTGTACCTGATAATGTATATGCTGATGTTCGCAGCAGGCATTGTGCTACGCTACAAGATGAAGGATACTCCTCGTCCGTTCCGTCTGGGTAAAGGAAACACACTGATGTGGATTCTCGGAGTGGTCGGATTCGCTGGTTCCCTTCTTGCATTCGTCCTCAGTTTCATCCCTCCGGGACAGATCGCCACAGGCAGCAATGCCGTATGGTACTCTGTATTGATCATCGGATGCATCGTGATGGTAGTGATTCCGTTCATAATCTATGGAATGAGAAAGCCTTCATGGCGGGACCCGAACGCAGAGTTCGCCCCATTCCACTGGGACCAGAAATAACAGCAGTCAATTATAAGAATATCGATACAGCTTGACCACACTTTGAATAATTTGCGGTCAAGCTGTATTACATCATAAAAGCTCCGTGGCCGGCCAGGAAAACGGCCTGATTTCCGGCCATATCAGTGCATTGATGATTATTGGTGTCATATAATAGATATTCGGACAATAATTGATAACTTTGTACTGCTATGATTAAGACAATTTACTTTGCTGGAGGATGCTTCTGGGGCACCGAACATTACCTGAGACAGTTTGATGGCATCGTCGGGACATCAGCAGGATATGCGAACGGAAACATTCCTGATCCGACATACAAGGAAGTATATACTGATACGACCGGTCATGCGGAATGCGTGAAGGTATCTTATGACTCGGAGGTCATATCCCTCCAGACCCTGTGCAGACTGTTTTTCCGGTCGATCGATCCGCTTCTGAAAAACCGTCAGGGAGAGGACATCGGCACCAGATACAGAACAGGAATCTATTGGGCTGACCCGCAGGACAAGAAGGACATCGAATTGATTTATGATCAGGTCCAAGCTGCATATTCCGCTCCTCTGGCTGTCGAAAAAGAGTCTCTGAAATGTTTTTACCCCGCAGAGGAATACCATCAGGACTACCTTGTCAAGAATCCTGACGGATATTGTCATCTCTCCCCTCTGACCCTGAAGGCCGCACGGCAATATTCTGAAACTCTTAAATCACTCAGATCATATTCTGACGAAGAAAAGAAGAAAGTCCTGCCTCGTTTCTTCAAGACAGGAAAAGGTCAATATGGTGAGGGCGACCGTTTTATCGGAGTGACAGTCCCGAACACGCGCAAGGTAGCCAAAGCTGCTGCCGGACTACCGCTGGAAGTCGTGGAAATGCTGCTGGAAAGCGAATGGCACGAAAGCAGGCTTTGCGCGTTATTGATATTGATCGAAAAATACAGGAAGGATCCGGAAACGATTGTCCGTTTTTATCTGAATCATACAAGATGGGTGAACAATTGGGATCTTGTGGATCTTTCTGCGCCATATATACTGGGTGATTATCTGAGTGAACGGGAAGACCGCAGCATCATTTATGAACTTGCAGGATCATCCGTGATGTGGGAACAGAGAATAGCTGTCGTATCTACATTGATGCTTATCAGGAAGGGGCAGCTTGAGGATACGATGAGATTGGCCGGGATGCTATTGTCAGCAAGGCACGACCTTATGCAGAAAGCTGTGGGGTGGATGTTACGCGAAGTCGGAAAGAGGGACGAAGAACTTCTGTGCGGATTCCTGGAAAAGCACAAGAATGTCATGCCTCGCACAATGCTGAGATACGCCATCGAGAAATTCAGTCAGAATCAGAGGATGCACTTCATGTCGAAAGAAGTATAAAACATCTCTTAAATCGATAATCCATTCCGCAAAGCAAGTCATTTTGACTTTCAAGGAATTGTAACTAACTTCGTAAGACTTTTTAGTATCGGAACTATGAGAAATAAGACCATTCTGCTGCTTCTCGCAGCATTTACCCTCAGCAATGCGTGTCAGAACACTGCATCGGAAGTAGAAATCCACCCGATCCAGGACAATGTCCAGCCAAGGATGATGCAGAGAGCTCTTTTCCAGGATGCTCCTGACAGCCTGATCTCGGCACTTGGTCTGGAAGAAGGAATTCCAGCATCGGTATGCGCATTCCTCGTAAAGACTGAAGGCAAGGAGATTCTGTTCGATGCAGCTAACGGAGCGCCTGATTCACAACTTCTTCCGACTCTCGCTTCATTGGAAGTGAAACCTGAAGATATTGACCATATATTCATCACACACCTGCATGGTGACCACTTCGGAGGTCTGACAGCTGATGACAAAGCCGTTTTCCCAAATGCTCAATTGCATATCAACACCGTCGAACTTGATGCTTGGATGGCTATGCCGCAGGAGCAGACTGCAGGCCTGAGAAAGACAATCGCGCTTTATAAAGACAGGCTCCGCACATTCACTCCCGATGAGACTCTGCCATGCGGAATAAAGGCGATCGAAGCCTACGGACACACTCCGGGACATACAGTCTATCAGGTAGGAAAGAACATTATTGCCGGTGACATCATGCACGGAACCGCACTTCAGGTAGACTATCCTCAGTACAGCGCACGTTTCGACATGGATAAGGAGAAGGCTGTAGAGACACGCAAGACTATCATGAAGTCTGCAGAAGAGGAAGGTCTCAAGGTTTACGGAATGCACTTCCCTGCTCCATACTGGCTCTAAAAGAAGAAATCATGTTCAGAATAGGAATAATAGGTGCAGGATGGATTGCTGAAAAAATGGCTGAGGCCCTGGCTCCGCTGCATGATATTGAAACATATGCCATAGCCTCAAGATCACTCGAAAAGGCAAAGGGATTCGCTCAGAAGCATAACATTCCGAAGGCATACGGCAGCTATGAAGAAATGGTTGCCGATTCTGAGATTGACCTTGTATATATAGCCACTCCGCATTCGCACCACTTCGAGCATTCGATGCTGGCCCTCGAATACGGAAAACCTGTATTGGTGGAAAAGGCATTCACTGCGAATGCTGCTCAGGCTGAGGAACTCATCGGCACAGCCAGAAGAAAAGGACTTTTCATAACCGAGGCAATCTGGACCAGATACATTCCTATGTCACACAGGGTGACGGAGATCATGAAGAGCGGAATCATTGGAGAGCCGCGCATCATTACTGCTACACTCTGCTATATGATGGAACATAGGGAAAGGATAGTGAGGGCGGATCTCTGCGGAGGTGCCTTGCTGGATCTGGGAGTATATGCATTGAATTTCGCAAGGATGTATTTCGGCACGGACATAGTCAGGACGGTCAGCAACTGCCACCTCGGCCCTACCGGAATGGATATGCACGAATGCATATCTCTCAGCTACTCTGACGGCAGAATGGCCAATCTCCAGGCGGGAACTCTCTGCCTTAACGACCGTCAGGGTATAATCAGCGGCACGGAAGGCTATATCCGCATCGACAATATCAATTGCCCCGAGTGCATAGAGGTCTGGAGGAATTACGAGCTTGTAGAAAGAATCACAAGGCCTGAAGACATGGTGAACGGCTATGAATATCAGGTGCTGGAATGCAAGCGATGCATCGAGAACGGCTTGACTGAATCTCCGCTGATGCCTCACCAGGAGACAATCGACATTATGAAACAGATGGACAGCCTTAGAAAAGAATGGGGCGTCATTTACCCGATGGATTAATGAAGAGATTATTCAAGAAATACATTGTCGATGCTATGAGTCATATGGCGATGGGCTTGTTCTGTTCCCTTATTATGGGACTGATCATAGGCCAGATCTCCAGGATTCCAGGACTCGGGTTTCTGGATTTCATTGCAGAAGCTTTGTCCAGCACTTCGCCATTGACGGGAGCATGTATTGGTCTTGCCATGGCATCAGGACTGTCCTGTGCACCCCTGGTTACGATTTCATCAGCAATCACCGGTGCACTTGGTTACCAGTTCGGAGGGCCTGTGGGAGCATACATCAGCGTGATCATCGGATCAGAAATCGGAATGCTGATTTCAAAGAAAACTCCGGTAGATATCATTCTGACACCGATGGTTACGATAATCTGCGGAGGACTTTTCGCAAGATATTGCTGCTCCCCTATAAATGATTTCATGCTTTACCTTGGAGCTGTCATCAACAATGCCACTCAACTCAGTCCCTTCCTGATGGGTATCACTGTGTCTGTACTGGTAGGCTGTGCTCTTACTCTTCCGATAAGTTCCGTAGCCATCTGTGTGATGCTTGGAATTGACGGACTTGCTGCAGGAGCGGCGACTGCCGGATGCTGTGCACAGATGATAGGATTCGCTGTGATAAGCTATAGGGACAATGGACTGGGAGGTCTGCTTTCGCAAGGAGCAGGCACTTCAATGCTGCAGATCGGAAACATCATGCGAAAGCCGGTCATATGGCTGGCTCCTACCCTTACCTCAGCCATCCTGGGTCCGATATCCACCGTCTGGTTGGAAATGACCAACAATTCTCTTGGAGCAGGAATGGGTACATCCGGCCTCGTCGGCCCACTTGCCACATATGCGACAATGTATCCGGAGACTGATTCCCCAGGCATGCTGATAGTAAAGATTGTATGCCTCTATTTCATTGCACCTGCAATTCTCAGCCTGGGCATCAATGCAATAATGACAAGACTTGGCTGGATAAAGCCTGGCGACATGAAACTGAATCAATGATCAGAAAAGCTACATACAATGATATTCCTTCCCTTATGGAGATATTCCATAAGGCGAAGGGAATCATGCGTGCAAGCGGCAATCTGCATCAATGGAACGACTTATATCCGTCTGAGGAAATAGTCAGAAAGGATATTGACGCCGGTCACAGCATCGTTCTCTGCAAAGATTCCCGTATCATAGCTACAATGGCATTCATTCCTGGACCGGATCCGACATATGCCCATATGGAAGGCAGCTGGCTGAATGATGATCCCTATCATGTGATTCATCGCATAGCAGCAGTAGAGCCCGGGCATAAAGCAGCTGAAACCCTGATAGACTGGGCATTCACCCATACCGGATGCATCAGGATCGACACACATAAGGACAATGTGATCATGCACCATATCCTGACGCGCTACGGTTTCACTCATTGCGGCATCATCTATCTTGCCAATGGAGATCCCCGCGAAGCATATCAGAAACGAAATCAAAAATAAATAGGGACGGCCGCTTGGTCGTCCCTATTCATATGATCATAAGTGGTTCTTATTTTCTGAAAAGAAGCGGTGCCATCTCACGGAGAGATCTTCTCCAAGTAAGGAATTCGTGTGCAGTGCCTTCTGAAACATAACCTACTGCATTGTATCCGGCAGCCTTAAGATCTTCTGTAGCCTTGAGGATTCCGTCAGGGAATTCCTTGCTGCCACAGCTCATGAAAATAACCTTCACCTGATCCTTGCTCTTGATATCCTCAGGAGAATATGTACCGCCACTGAGAAGACCATAGTAACCGAACACCTCTGGACGAGCAAGAGTTATGTTCTTTGTCTCCATACCACCCATTGACAGACCTGCCATCGCACGGCTGTCCTTCTTTGCGATTGTCTTGAAATGAGAATCGATATAAGGTACGAGGTCATCCACGAGAACTCTCTCGAACTGAGTGAAATCGAAGCTTGCAAGACCTCCGAACTTCACCTCATTTGTCATACCGTAAGTCATCACGATGATGAACGGTTCGCACTTACCCTCTGCGATGAGATTGTCCATGATGAGGTTAGCGTGTCCCTGACGGCTCCATGCTGTCTCATCCTCACCCCAACCATGCTGGAGATAGAGTACAGGGAACTTTTTCTTACCGTCGTACTGTGGAGGGAGATAAACGAATGCTCTGTGAGTCTTTCCGGTCTCTTTTGAAGGGAAGAGAACCTGAGTGACCTGTCCGTGAGGTACATTCTTCACAGCATAGAAATCCTGATCGTGCGCAGGGATCTCGATACCGCTCTCCCATCTTACAGAACCATAATAGTTCTTCGCACCCGGATCGTTGACCACTCCACCATCGACTGTAAGATGGTAATAGTGGAATCCTTCATCCATTGGGCCTTCAGTCTGACCTACCCAAACGCCTTCCTCATTCTTGCGAAGTACTGTGCCGCCCTGTCCGCCCAGACCAAGGCTTACGATAACTGACTTTGCATCAGGAGCAACTACGCGGAAACGGGCATAACCCTGTGAATTGACCATAGGATACTCTTGACCTGGCTGGTTCATCGGTGAAGGAACAAAATCTTCTTTTACTTCAGCATTATCAAGTGCAGGGTCGAAATTCTTGATGATGTTATAGACTCTCTTCGGCTTGTACTCCTTGTCGAAAGGAAGCGGGTAATTGTTCTGTCCGAGCCAAGAGTCTCTGTCGCTGAGATTCCAGAAAGTGACATTCGTAATGACATCCTTATACTTGCGGAAAATCTTGAAAAGTTCAGCATACTTAGCCTCATGAAGAACCTTCACATGCTCAGGAACCGGCTTAGCCTCACCACGGCTGAAACGGAGCTGTCCACCCATTTCCTCGTTGATACGGATATCAAGCTCTGTGAAATGGATCTGATCTACGATTGTAGAGTACTTCTGAATCGCAGCCTCTACGTCTGCAGCTGAAGGACCATAGATATTGTAGTGTCCCTGCATTCCGATACCGTCGATAGGAACGCCTGCGTCCTTCATCTTCTTGACCATGTCATAGATACGGTCACGCTTTGCAGGATCTGCAGCATTGTAATCATTATAGAAAAGAAGCGCATCCGGATCAGCCTCACGAGCGAATTCGAAAGCCTTAGCGATGAACTCGTCACCACAGAGCTTGAAATGTCTTGACTGGCGGTAAGGGCTCGGAGTCTCTCTTGTCCAAGGATTCATACGGCCATCACCGTCTGCCATAGCCTCGTTCACTACATCCCACGCATAAACCACATCCTTATAACGATTCACCACTGCATGGATATGAGTACGGAGTCTTTCATAGAAGACTTCCTTAGAGACATCATTTCCCTTATCATCCACGAACATCCAGTCTGCAAACTGGCTATGCCAGCAAAGACAGTGTCCGCGAAGAGGGATATTGTTCTCACGGCAGAAATTTGCGATCTTGTCAGCATTTCCCCAGTTCCACTCACCTTCGCGTGGCTGGAGAGAAACAGGCTTCATGTCATTTTCTGCAGTGATGCTGCTGAAGTTTTTCTTGATAAGAGCGATCTGATCAGGATCAGACACATTCCTCATATTGACAGCTACTCCGACAGTAAAATAGTCCTTGTAGGTGTCCTTGTAACCGGTCGGATCCTCTACCGGCTGTCTGCCCCAAGGGCCCTGTGCCTGAGCAAGTCCTGCCAAGCCCATAAGTCCGAGCAGGAAAATTGAAATTTTCTTCATCATATAAAATTTAGTGTTATTGGTTTTGCGGTCTATTCCAACATAAAGTTATACACTATTTTCGATTTTCCATCGAGGCTCCGCCACAGTGGGCGGAATTTGAAAATAAATGGAACGAAATTGACAAAAGCAGCCTATTTTACCTGCCACCAGTCGAAGTCAAAGAACTGCTCGTCGCCTCCGCGGAAGAGAATATATACATCATGTTTACCCGTTACAGAGCGCGCAGGGAATGTTTTCATTGCACCGGAAGCATTGACATTGAAGGTCGCAAAAGGATCTCCGCCCAATGAATCAATATAAAATTCCACGACTCCCGGAGTACGGAAATTCAAGGTCATAAGTTCAATCTCAGACGGACTTTTCTCTCCAAAATCCACCTCACGGACCCTGATCCAGTCCCCATTATGGATCTGTGTGACATAGTGATCGAAACCAGCGAGTCTGTCAGTCTTCACTCCCCACGACCAGGCCATTGTCTCCGCCTCTACCCTATTATAAGGATTGACCGTACCTACAGGACGAGGGCCCTGCTTTGTGAACGGAATGAACGGAATGCTGCCATCCTCGTTGTAAGTGAATTCCTCTACGCAGGCCGAACGATGGAAACCGCCTCCGTTAGGAAGGGCTCCATTGTGATAGAACATATAGTTCCTGCCTTTGAACTCGACTTCACCGCCGTGGATAGTAAAGGCATTTTCTGCCTCATCCATTATACGGCCTTTGTATGTCCACGGTCCATCGACAGAAGGAGCTGTCGAATAAGCCATATGCTCGGGAACGCCACCAGCCGGGTAAGTCATGTAGTAAATATCACCTCGACGTGAAACCCATGGCCCTTCCTCATATCCTACCATCATCTCCTCACGCCCTTTAGCCCAATTCATCTTCATGGACTCAGGGCCAAAAGAGGCCGGATCATGAAAACCAGGTACTTCCTTATATCCGTTCTCAAACGATACCATGTCCTTTCCAAGTTTTCCGTACCAGCATCCTTTGTTTCCCCAGAAAAGGTATGCACTGCCGTCGCGGTCGATGAACACTGTCGGATCGATGAATGACCATCCTGTCGCGAGCGGTCCGCCTATGGCATCCTTATACGGTCCCTGCGGATGATCAGCTACAGCCACTGCAAGGGCATCTGCATTGGTCGCAGCCTCCGTAAGACAAACATACCAATACCATTTTCCATCCCTTTCCACGGCCTGCGAAGCCCAGGCGCGGTCACCTTGAAAGGCCCAATCGAATGTCGCAGTCGAAACAGGAGTACCCAGATAGGTCCAGTTCACCATATCCTCTGTGGAATACAGCATCCAGTCCTTCATCTTGAAATAAGTGGCATCATCCTCATCATGCCCCGTAAACATGTAAAGTTTATCACCGGATGCGAATGGTGCCGGATCGGGAGTGTAGGCTGTGGTTACAACAGGATTCTGAGCGGAGCAGATGGCTGCCACCAGACTCAGAGCCAAAATAATGGAAGTCTTCTTCATATAAGTCGATTTTTCACAAATATAGCTGATTTAAGTATATGAAAGCCATATTTTATCCATATATTTGTGTCCACTAACACATACTTATGAAACACATATTCATCACAGCATTGGCTGCTATGATATCGGTTGCAGCTGCTGCACAGGAAGCAAGTCTTCTCAAGCTCGATGTCGAGGCCAGAGTCGATTATATGCAGGATTATCAGGCTGGTGCGAAAATCAATGACGCCAGCGGATTTAAAGGCAGATATCTGAATATCCGCATGGACGGAAATCTCGCGGAAAATGTTTCTTATTCGTATCGCCAGAGGCTGAACAAGCCTAACAAAGATGCGACTTTCTTCGACGCGACCGACTGGATCATGCTCAATTACTCATTAGGAAACTGGACTCTTTCCGGCGGCAAGCAGGTAGTCGGCATCGGTGGATTCGAATATGACGGGGCCCCTATCGATCTATATTTCTGCTCGGAGTATTGGAACAATATTGCCTGTTATCAGTATGGTGCCAGCCTTGCCTGGGATACTGATTCCAAAGCTGACAGACTGATGTTCCAGTTCTGCGAAAGCCCTTTCCGCCGCAATGCCAGGAATACGGAAAACGATGAAATGTTCGCATATAATATCATGTGGATAGGCTCGCACGGTATCTACAGTTCATTATATTCATTGAATTTCATAGAATATCTTCCTGGCAGATTCATCAACTATCTTGCACTCGGAAACCGTTTCACTGTCGGGGATTTCAGACTCGACCTCGACTTCATGAACAGAGCGGTCAGCGCGAAGGATTTCGGAAAAGACTTCTCTGTGATGTGTGAGCTTAAATGGTTCCCTCTAAACAGCCTTGATATCTTCGCCAAAGTCACTCACGACAGAAATCTTTCCGACGATGAGGGAGACTGGTGCGTGACTCCAGGTACTGCCCTTACCAGAATCGGTGGCGGTATCGAGTACTACCCTATCAAGAACTCCAAGGCATTAAGACTGCATCTGAACTGCTGCTATACTTATGGTAAAGCTACGACAGCAACAGTCCTTCAGAACAAGCAGACAATAATAGACGCAGGTATCACCTGGAAAATGAACATGCTGAACCTCAAACGCCGATCATAATGAAATTCTCATTCCGCAAGCTTTGGAAGCTTATCCCATCAGGAGTCGTATGTCTTGTAATCGTATTCGGACTTTTCTCCTACCTCGGAGCAGTCATGGGCACTCCGAATATGCTGAATACAGTAATGAACACGGCTCACGACCTTCTGCTGAACACAGTATTCTACCTTATGGCCATCTGCGTCATCACCGGTGCCATTGGCCGTATATTCATGGAATTCGGAGTTGTAGATCTGCTCGAGAAGCTTCTGAGGCCTCTCATGAAGCCGCTTTTCAATCTGCCGGGAGTGGCATCTTTAGGAGCTGTCCTGACCTTCCTTTCGGACAATCCTGCCATAATATCATTGACTAATGACAAGCGCTTCAGCAGCTATTTCAAGAAATACCAGTTCATATCCCTCACCAATTTCGGCACAGCCTTCGGAATGGGACTTCTGGTAATAGTATTCATGGTAGGCCAAGGTTACTACGCCGAGCCATTCATCGGACTTTTCGGTGCCATCTGCGGCTGTATCGTTTCCACACGTCTTATGCAGCATTTCGTGATCAAAGCATACCCGCAATATCTGACCGAGAACGCATGTGTCACTGACACCGAAGAACATAATGAGAAACAAGATGAAGAAAAACCCCTTTTCCAGAGAATACTTGACTCGCTTCTTGACGGAGGCCGTACTGGTGTAGATGTGGGTCTTGCCATCATTCCCGGTGTCCTTATCATATCTACCCTTGTGATGCTCCTGACCTTCGGTCCTTCTGACACTGGAGCCTACACCGGTGCGGCATATCAGGGTATCGAGCTTCTGCCTTGGATCGGAGAAAAGATAGACTTTGTATTCAAATGGCTTTTCGGATTCGAGGACCCTCACCTTATCGCCTTCCCTATCACAGCGCTTGGAGCAGTGGGAGCTGCCCTCGGACTTATTCCTAACTTCATTTCACAGGGATGGATCGACGGCAACGCGATTGCAGTGTTCACAGCAATCGGTATGTGCTGGAGCGGATATCTCAGCACCCACACTGCAATGCTTGACAGCCTCGGCTACCGCCGACTCACATCCAAGGCGATCATTGCCCATACCATAGGAGGAATTGTTGCCGCAATCGTAGCGCACTGGACTTTCGTGTTGTATTCATTGATATAAGCGATGGCTGAGCAACTCATCATATCAGACGGCAGCAAGGAAGAAAAATACGCACTGCTGTATTCGCAGGTCGCAGCATTGACTGAAAGTGAAAGCGACATGATTGCCAATATGGCCAATATCGCTTCAATGATCCACTGCACCTTCGGTTTCTGGTGGACCGGATTCTACCGTGTGATAGATGACCGATTGATATTGGGCCCTTTCCAAGGTCCTCTTGCCTGCAGCAGGATCGGATTCGGTAAAGGAGTCTGCGGAACAGCCTGGAAACTTCAGGAAACCGTCATTGTCCCGGATGTGGAAAAATTCCCAGGGCATATTGCATGCAGCAGCGCCTCCCGAAGCGAGATTGTCGTGCCGGTCTTCGACAAGGAACGACATATAGTCATAGCAGTCCTGGACATAGACAGCGACTCGCTGGATACATTCGACCAGACCGATGCGATCTGGCTTGAAAAGATTGTAAACAAGATTTGAATCAATAATATACAGAATCATCTGAATGCAATGATTTCTGATAAATAATCCTGACCTGATATGAAAAAGAGAACGTATCTCACCCTTATCACCTGTATAACTATTTCATTCTCAAGCATTCAGACCGGTGCTCAGATTCCAGCCCAGCTGGAACATTTCGAAATCAAGGATGTCCATCTCACAGAAAGCGCATTCAAGAAGGCGCAGGACATGGACATCAGATATCTCCTGTCATTGGATCCTGACAGACTGCTTGCTCCTTACATGAAGGAAGCAGGGCTGAAGCCTAAGGCTGAGAACTATACGAACTGGGAGAATACCGGACTGGACGGTCACGTAGGCGGTCACTATCTGTCCGCACTTTCCTATATGTATGCATCCACAGGGAATCAGGAAATCAAAGACAGGCTGGACTACTATATCTCGGAGCTGAAACGATGCGTGGACCAGGAGGGTTACCTGAGCGGTGTTCCACACGGAAGGCAGATCTGGAAGGAGATTTCCGAAGGCAATATCAGAGCGGCTTCATTCGGTCTGAACGACAGATGGGTACCTCTGTATAATATCCATAAGATATATGCAGGACTTCGCGACGCATATCTTATTACAGGCAGCAAGGATGCATTGAAGATGTTCCTTGGCCTGACTGAGTGGATGTACCAGCTCACAGAGGGACTGAGTGAAGAACAGCTCCAGGATATGCTGAGGAGTGAGCAAGGAGGTCTGAATGAAGTATTTGCGGATGCAGCGGCATTGAGTGGCGACCCAAGATATCTTGATCTGGCAAAGAGATTTTCACACAAATACCTCCTCGGCTTCCTTCTGGAAAAAGAGGACAGGCTCACAGGAATGCACGCCAACACCCAGATTCCTAAGGTAATCGGATATAAGAGGATTGCAGATATCGAAGGTCTGCAGGACTGGGATGAGGCAGCGGAATTCTTCTGGGAGACTGTGGTCGAGAAAAGAAGCATCAGCATCGGAGGAAACAGTGTCTATGAACACTTCCATCCGGCTGAAGACTTCTCATCAATGCTCACCAGCGAACAGGGTCCGGAGACCTGCAACACTTACAATATGCTGAGACTCACCAAGATGCTTTACACCACAAGCAGTGATTCAAAGTATATGGACTATTACGAAAGGGCTCTTTACAATCATATCCTTTCCACCATCAATCCGATCCAGGGAGGATTCGTATATTTCACCCCTATGCGTTCAGGGCACTACAGAGTGTATTCACAGCCTCAGACAAGTTTCTGGTGCTGCGTAGGCTCAGGTATCGAGAATCACGCACGCTACGGTGAAATGATCTATTCTCACAAAGGAGACAAAGAGTTGATTGTGAATCTGTTCATCCCGTCTGTCCTGCGATGGGGCAAGACCGTCATCGAGCAGAAGAATAGCTTCCCTGCAGAGGAAGGAACTACACTCATCATTAGCCCGAAGAAAAACACAGAATTCACCGTCAGCATACGTATTCCGGAATGGACCGAAGCTGACAATATGAATCCGAAGGTCAATGGCATGGCTGTCGAATATGTGATCGAGAACAATCTCCTGAAGATAGACAGGAAATGGTCGGAAGGTGACAGATTGACAATAAATCTTCCGATGACTCTCAGAGCGGTGCAACTTCCGGACAAGTCTGAAAATTACTCCTTCATGTATGGTCCGATGGTATTGGCAGCTTCTCTTGGAAAAGAGGATCAGCTGGGAATGTACGCCGATGACAGCAGGGGTGGACATATCGCCGCAGGCAAGCAGCTGCCGCTCAATGAGATGCCTCTGATAGTAGGAGAAAAGGAGGATATGCTCTCGCTCATAAGCAAGGTGGAAGGCAAGCCGCTTACCTTCAGGATGACAGGACTTGCTCCGTTGAAATACAAGGAACTGACTCTGGTACCATTCTCTTCTCTGCACGAATGCCGCTATATGGTGTATTGGCCATTGGTCTCAGACAATGAGTGGAAGGCAAGACTTGCAAAGCAGGAGATGGATGAGAGAGCCAGAATTGCTCTGGAAATGATCACTGCAGATAAGGTGATATGTGGAGAGCAGCAGCCGGAAAGCGACCATTTCGCAGCTGTGGCACATTCGGTAAACGGCGACAACGACGGCCGTCATTGGAGAATGACAGGTCCGGAGGGATGGTTCAGCTATACGATGAATCCTAAAGACAATACAATCCAGCATATCAGAATCACATGCAGAGGATCGGAAGGCAATGAGGCAATGGTCATGGTAAACGGAGTCGAGGCAGGCAGTTTCAAGACGATGATGCCTGGAAATGACGAGATGCACCTGGTTCCGGTTCCGGCAGAGCTTCAGAATGCGGATCTTATGACAGTGACGGTCAAAGGTATAAATGGTCAGTCTTCTCCTATGATTTACGAAGTGAGATTGTCTTTATAACAGATAATAAAATTGAAGAGCGAGTAGGTAAGTTTGGCGGGCGTGGCCACCCTCGGCCTCGCCGCGTTAGAGGGAGGGGCCCGCCGCGCAGCGGTGGGAGGGACGAAGTCGGAACTTGTTCCGACGAAGCCACGCCAGACTTACCTGCTCAGTGGTCAATTTTATTATCGACTGCAAGGAGATTCCGTTCCCATAAGATAGGATTCCTGATAGCCGCCAAAATCGATTACAAACTTCTCGAAAACGATACCCGGATCGAGAGGTTCTACGACCAGCTCATACATACCAGACTCATTTTCCGGCAGCTTCAGATCAATTTTCTCTATTGCAACCCTTCTGGCGACAGTAGGATAATAGATTGAATAGATGTTCTCCGGCTTTTCATTCAGATCATCATTGAAGCAACGCTCCACAGTTTCACCACCTTTGAATCCGACACGATAGCTGTGTCCGTTCTCATCGTGAAACGCCAGAGTCGATTTGGTAGCCACATACACTCTTACATTCTTCACATCCGAAGGAAGGGTCATCTTGTAGGTCAGTGCCGCACCATCCACAGGCACGGTATAAGGCATCAGAGCCACGCCTCCCAGCGTCCTGCCCATGTCCGGAATCAGTGTCCAGCGACCTTCAGCAGAATCCGATTTAGAAAAGACATGAGGTGCCTCGATTGAAACGTACCCATTACTTGGGGAGAAGACAAACTCATCAGCAAAATCCTCGTAATCAATGCGATACACTTCAGGCACGGTATCCTCAGGGAAAGTATCGTTCCAGATTGTATAACCGATATGCTTCTGGATCATCATATTCTTCCACTTGCCCCCTGCCATCACATTATTGTATTGATCTGTAAGGAACTTGTCACGTGCAAAGCATGCCTCGACCTTGTCGGCCCATTGATTCGCAGCAGGGTCGCCGCAGGCATAAAGATGATGGTTCATTGCCTGCGCATAGTACATTTCGTAAAGATTGGCCATCGCCTGCACAGGGAAAAGGATGAGCTGGAAATACGCATCCTTGACATTGTCAGGAAGAGTCAGATATTGTCTCAAAGCCTCTGTCTCCAGCTTAAGATATTCGTGGGAAACCTGTTTCCATTCGCCTGTATGGAGATTATATGTATGACGGTCGAGCATTTCCGGCGTAATGCGGCCATTGTATTTGCTGTAGAGATTTAAGATTCTTGCAGCCTCAGCGGCATGGTCCGGGCCGAACTGCTGACGGCAGAAATCCAAGGTGTGGTCCTTGAGGTTGGATATATTGAAGCGCTCCGGATTCCAGGCCATATCCAGGAAAAGAGTGATAGGATATTCCATCGGCTTGAGGTCGCCGACATTAAGCACCCAAAGGCGGTCGACTCCGTATGAATATGTCAGCTGCATCTGCTCCCATATATTCTGCACAGGAGTGATATTGAGCCACTTGGAGTTACGCGGGGCACCGACATAATCCACATGGTAATACATTCCCCAGCCTCCGGCTCTCTCCCGCTCGGCTGCATTCGGAAGACGGCGTACATCTCCCCAATTGTCGTCGGAAAGAAGGATTGTGACATCATCCGGCACACGAAGACCTTTCTCATAGAGGGTCTGGACCTCCTTGTAAAGTGCCCATACCTGCGGACGCTCTGAAGCCGGACGTCCTGTAGCTTTCTTTATGATCCTACGCTGATTGTCAAAGATCTTCTGCATCATACGGATCATATAATCATAGTCAGGAACAAACTTGTCATCCTGTCCTTCCTTTCCTCCCATTGCAGTATCTCCGTCACCTCGCATTCCGATAGTGATAAGATCCTCTGTATCAGCGGCTCTTTCGATTCCCTCGCGGAAGAACTTATCGATTACCTTCTGATTGGATGCATAATCCCATACACCATATTCACTCCTTCTGCGTGCCCATTCCTGATGGTTTCTGGCCATCGGCTCATGATGTGATGTTCCGACAATGATTCCCATTTCATCAGCTGTCCTGCTGTTCAGAGGATCATCTTCATAGAAGGCCCAGCTCCACATTGCCGGCCATATGAAATTTGCTCTGAGACGAAGGAGAAGCTCGAATACACGCTCATAGAAACGATGATCGCCATAATCTGTTCCGTATGTATGCTTTACCCAACCGGTCAGACAAGGTGCTTCATCATTAAGGAAAATACCCCTGTACCGGACTGCAGGTTCACCTGCTGTGTATGTTCCTCGGGCAATTGTCATATCCTTATGCTGAGCCACCGGAACATCGGCCCAGTCATACCAAGGAGAGACTCCTATCTGTTCTGAAAGTTCATAGATTCCATAGACAGTTCCTCTGCGGTCGCTTCCGGCGATCACCAACGCCTCGCAAACCCCGTCCATAGGATTGCTCACAAATGCCATAAGATACTTCTCATTACATCCTTGTAAAGGAGTCACATCCAGCACTCCTTCAGAAACAAGGCTTTGGATGAGTTCCGATTCCAACGATCCAACTATTATAGCACGGTCGGAAACAACAGACTCGCACAGCTGAGGCTTCACACCGGAAACCATCATGAAATCATTCTGCAGATCCTTGACAGCGTGCATGACAGCCTTATTGTCAGAGAAAGAAACGATTATCGGGACAGGCTGTCCGTTTTCGATAAGAACGAAACCTTCAGAATGGCAGCCAGGTTTAGTAATACCAGGATGATCTATCGCAAAAACATTGGCCGAAAATGCCAAAACAAGCAGAATTGTCAGAATCTTTTTCATATTGACTGATTATTTGCACAAATTTAAAAAACTTAGACGGTATAATTAAAGGAGGAATTTCAATTTCCTCCCAATAAATATTAAATTTGAGACAATTTTAACGATCCCACAATGAAACGCATTGCATCACTCCTGATGGCCGCTCTTTTTTTCGCGGCTTCAATCAGCGCGGCAGTCTGGAAAAGCCCGCTTTCCTTTGATTCATATCAGTGGAATTTCGGAAGCATCAATCCATCAGAAGGCACCGTCTGTCACACATTCACATTCACCAACAAGTCCAAGGCCGCAGTGAGCATTCATGCAGATATTCCAAGCTGCGAATGCATCAGGGCATTCTACGACAATGACGCAGTTGAGCCTGGAGAAAGCGCCGAGGTGATGATAGCCTATTCTCCGAGAAAAGACAGAGGCAAAAGTTACAGAAGAGTGGAACTGACTGACAGAGACGGCAATACATTGGCCTCCCTGTCCATCGAAGCGGATGTCACAGAGCCTTCAGAGGTGGCAAACGATGAATATCCTTACCTCGACACTTCCCTCTCCTACGCCGAGCGTACAGAGAATCTGATCTCACTGCTGACTCCAGAAGAAAAGGTAGGCCTGATGATGAACAAATCCGTTTCAGTCGACAGGCTCGGCATTCCATCATACAACTGGTGGAGCGAGGCTTGCCACGGCGTACGTCAGGATGGCTACACAGTCTATCCTCAGCCGATCGGAATGGCTGCGGCATTCAACGCTGAAATGGTCTATGAAGTATTCTCTACCGTTTCAGACGAGGCTCGTGCCAACTGGAACCGCTCAGATCATAATGTATTCAATGTTCCGATGGGAGTAATCTATTACCCTGGAAACCCTGAACTTACCTTCTGGTGTCCCAATGTGAACATATTCCGTGACCCACGCTGGGGACGAGGCCAGGAGACCTGCGGAGAAGACCCTTACCTTAATGCGGTACTGGGAGTCCAGACAGTATTGGGTATGCAGGGAAATGACGACCGTTATTTCAAGACACACGCCTGCGCCAAGCATTATGCGGTACACAGCGGTCCGGAGCCACTACGTCACACTTACGATGCATCCGTTTCGATGCGCGACCTTTGGGAAACCTACCTCCCTGCTTTCAAGGCTCTTGTAAAGAAAGGCAATGTACGCGAAGTGATGTGTGCCTACAACCGATACGAAGGTATTCCTTGCTGTACCAGTGACCGTCTCCTGGTGGATATCCTTCGCCGCAAATGGGACTATGACGGAATCGTGCTTACCGACTGTGATGCCATCAACAATTTCTATAATAAAGGCCAGCACGAAACTCACCCAGACCCGCTTTCCGCTTCTGTCGATGCAATATTGAACGGTACGGACCTCGAATGCGGAAAAGTGTTCATGGTTCTGACCGAAGCCCTTGACAAAGGGATGATCGACGAAGCTGTTCTCGACGGACATCTCCGCAAGACCTTGTACGGCAGATTTGAGCTGGGTATGTTCGACCCTGCCGAAATGCTCCCATGGGCCGATATGGGTGAAGATGTGATAAGCAGCGAATCAAATCACAGACTCGCAGTGCAGGCGGCACGCGAGTCAATGGTACTGCTTCATAACAACGGCAT
The DNA here is from genome assembly GCA_045614445.1 of Candidatus Cryptobacteroides sp. Taxonomy (GTDB): domain Bacteria; phylum Bacteroidota; class Bacteroidia; order Bacteroidales; family UBA932; genus Cryptobacteroides. Next base: position 41,636 of record JAZLCW010000009.1, read on the forward strand.
CCTCCCACTTGCAAAGAATCTGAAGAAGATTGCAGTGGTAGGACCGAATGCTGATGACGCCGCCCTCCTTAACGGTAACTACGGCGGAACTCCGACCAAGGAACACACCCGCACCCTTCTCGAAGGAATCCGCGCAGCGGTCCCAGGAACCGAAATATATTACAGCAAGGCCTGTGAACTGGATGATGACTACGAAACTGTTCCGCATCTGCACGAATTCAATGATGGAAAAGGAGTATTCGTAGAGTTCTTCAACAACAAGGAACTCAGTGGAGAACCTGACAGGACCGGTTATTACAACACCCTGAACTTCTCGACATTCGGAGCATGGGGATTTGCAGAAGGAATCAGCACAGACAATGTATCTGTAAGAGTGACAGGACAATACAAGGCCACATACACTGGAGAGATGAAGTATAGCATAGCAAGCGACAACGGCTATGTTCTCAAGATCAATGGCGAAGTGATCGACGACGGAGCATCGAGCGGAATGCGCCGCGGTTTCGGATTCAGAAGACAGGTGGAATACAAATCATTCCCTGTTGTCGAAGGTCAGACTTATGACATGCAGATCGAATACAGAAGAGGAAACGGCAATTTCGCTATGTTCCGCACTGAGATCTGCGAAAGAAGACTCATCGAATTCGACTCACTCGCATCTGAAGTGGCAGATGCCGATGCAATAATAATCATCGGAGGTATCTCGGCGCAGATGGAAGGCGAAGGCGGTGACAAAGAGACAATCGAGCTTCCGAGCGTCCAGCAGAGACTTCTGCGTGCAATGCACAAGACCGGGAAGCCTGTAGTATTCGTAAACTGCTCAGGCTCTGCCATTGCATTCGGATGTCTGGAAGGTGAATATGATGCTCTCCTTCAGGCATGGTATCCAGGACAGGGTGGTTCAGAGGCTCTCGCAGATGTGATCTTCGGAGACTATAACCCTGGAGGAAAGCTCCCTGTGACATTCTATGCTTCAAATGACGATCTTCCTGACTTCCTCGACTACAGCATGGAGAACCGCACTTACCGTTATTTCTGCGGCACACCGCAGTACGCATTCGGATACGGTCTTTCATACACCGGTTTCGAGGTAGGCAAGGCAAAGATTTCAGGAAAATCGATGAAGACAGACGGTTCTGTGAAGATTACAGTACCTGTGACCAACATCGGTGATCGTGAAGGAACTGAGACTATCCAGATATATGTCAAGGCTCTCGACTACGCTGAAGCTCCTGTCAAATCCCTCAGAGGATTCCAGAAAGTCCGTCTCCAGCCTGGGGAAACAGCAAAAGCTGAGATTGTTCTCGATGGTGAAGCATTCGAATACTACGACCCATCGATTGATGAACTCTCTCCAAGGCCAGGCAGATACCAGATCCTCTACGGAACCTCATCACTTGAAAAAGACTTGAAAACAATAAATTTAATAGTAAAATAAAGACCTATGAAACATGATTACAAAGCGCCTGAGATAGAAATCATCAGGCTTGAAACAGAACAATGTATTATGAGCGGAAGCAATGCTCCGGGATTTGGTCCGGGGACAGACTTAGATGAATTCTTAGACTAAAGTGTTATGAAAAGACTGTTTTATTCTACAATATACGCTGCCACACTGTTTACATCTACCATCTTCAGCAGTTGCGTTAAAGAGGCAGTTATACCCGAGTCCCATGAAGAGGAGACCATTACACTCAGAATAACTGCGAATCTCCCCGAAGACCCGCAGACCCGTCTCAATTACTATGAAAGCGGCAAGTCTTTGAAGGCATACTGGAGCAGCGATGACCAGCTGGCGGTCAACGGCCAGCCACACACCACCTCCTACCTCTATATATTCAATCTTGTAGAAGGTGAGAATACTTCCACAGGTGTATTTGAATGTACAGCAAGTACAACAAACAGGCTGCCGCAATATCTGAAGACAAACGCATGGACTATATATTTCCCTGGCTCAAAGATAGTATGCGAGAGTGACTACCTGAATTTCTCTTATAACGGACAGGTTCAGACAGGCAACAACAACCTGGATCATCTGAAGGATTACCATACGATAAGACTGCTATGTACTGACGGAAGTGAAGAATCCTCTACTGTATTCCAAGATGCATTCATAGATTTCTCTGGAGATGAATACGAAGAGTCGTCTTGTATGAAATTCCAGCTTACAGGGTTTCCATCCGTTACCCCTACTGAAGTTTCATTGAAATACACAGCTCCATCCGGGTATAGTTCGCAATGTTTCCACACATATAACTATCTTGATGAATACTGGAGCGGAAGTTCATCTCCAAATCCGAATGTTTCCGATAAGATTTCTATCAGACTGGATGAATTTGCGCCTTGCACCGAAGCGAATGTATATATGATGATGTCAAATTATCCTGTAAAGCTCAAAGCCGGAGGTAAACTGACCATCAGTGTAAAGAGCAGGGAAGGAAAGCTTTTAAGCTGCCAGAAAACCTTGAGATCCGATGTCACCCTCGAAGGAGGCCGCCTCCACAGGATAAGCGGCTCGGAATGGACAGAAACCATGGTAGAAAACATTGATGGATTTGACGATCCTGATAACGGCATTATCGTCCTTCAGGAAGCGACAAGAGGCACCGGAACCGATATCATCATTATGGGTGACGGATTCTCGAAAACACATTTCGGCAAAAACGGAAATTATGAACAAATAATGCAGAAAGCTTATGATGATCTGTTCAGCGTAGAGCCATATGCATCATTGCAGGATTATTTCAATGTATATTATATCAAGGCCGTATCTGACGAAGACCACGATGCCACTCCACAACTGAACGGCGCTATCCAGGGTGATGCCAATACAGTATTCTCTACACAATTCAAAAGAGGCAGCACCAGTATAAACGGAGATGATGGTGCCGTGCTTTCATATGCTCAGCAGGCCATCCGCTATAAGGGAGGAAAAGGCGGCACCAGATGCACTGATGAATCTGAAATCCTATCGCGCACCAATTCTTCACTTATGGTGGTGATGGTGAATGTAGCATGCCACGCCGGAACATGCACTATAAGTTACAACAACCAGAATGACTATTGCAAGACAAATTCTATAGCCTATTGCTCCCTTTCTACCAGCGCTGAGCACCGCAGACTTACACTCTTGCACGAAGCAGGTGGCCACGGATTCGGAAAACTTGCTGATGAATATGACGGAGAGTTCATAAGCAGCTTCTACACAGGAGACTGGAACAATCTCATCACATATCATGGCTGGGGCCTATACAGAAACGTAAACGAGCACTGGACAGCACAGGAAAAGGCAGACGGCTGGAGTAAGGATTTAAGAGACACTTATACAGACGAAAGCAATGTATATTGGACAGAACTTTTTGATCCTGATTTCGGATATGTAGAATCAGAAGGTCTCGGTATATACAGAGGTGCATACACCTTTGACAATCTCTACTGCCGTTCTACCAATAACAGTCTGATGCGTGACCAGTTCGCCACAAACGGAAATTTCTTCAATGCGATTTCAAGATGGACGATATGGTACCGCCTGATGAAACTTACAGGCAGCACATCTGCGACTGATTTCAAATCATCACTGAACGAATTCATAGCATTCGACAATACGCTTACAATCGACATGAGCAGTTCTGCGATGACACGTAGCAGTGATACAGAAGGTTTGCTGCCTCTTGCGCCACCTGTTCTTAAAGAGGTTGAATAACATAAAGATTGAGGCTGGGAAATTTCCCGGCCTCAATTATTTAAGAGTCTTATAAGACAATATGTGAGCAGTAACTGCTGTAGCGATCACGATGAAGAGTGTCCTCAATGCCCAATGTTCAGCGACACATACTGCACAGTAAATCAATGTAATCCAGATAAGGGATATGGATACGACCTTGACTCTGAGAGGTATGGCCTTATGCTCCAGAAAATTACGGATATACGGACCAAGCCGGGGATGATTCATCAGCCAGTCGTAGAGTCCTTTATCGGACTTCAGGAACAATGTGGCCGCAAGGAGTAGAAAAGGAGTAGTGGGCAATACGGGAAGAAAGGCCCCGAGAATCCCGAGGCCAAGTGATATCAATCCTATGATTGTCAGAAATAATCTCATCAGAAATACAGTTATAGACTGCTGCCTCCGATGAAGCTTCGGAGCAATGAAGTCGATGGTACATCCTTGTCTGAAACCGGCGTGAAGTAACTGAGGAATTTCTTCAGTCTGTGCACCTCACTGTATTCTGGACAATTCTTCGGCACGGTCATCAGGATCTTCTCAGCGTGGGCACGTATGACAGCGAATTCTACAAGATATGCTGAATTGAAGAGTACATCTGCATTTTCCTGATATGGATATATCCACTGAACCTCAGAACGTCGGACATTAGGCCAGTGCATTATCGATTCGCGGGCTGTAAATGCTCCCTTATTGAAATCACGGACAATACGCCTGAGGAGACGATTGTCACTTGTCGGGATGCAGTTATGGTCATCAAGGGAGATGCTGGTGATGGTATTGATGAAGATCCTGTATTTGGAGGCGTCATCCACCTGATCGGTCAGGCGAGGATTAAGGGCGTGGATTCCTTCGATGATGAGGATGGATCCCGGCTCAAGCTTCAATTTCTTTCCATTGAACTCCCTGAGTCCTGTAACAAAGTTATATTCAGGCACATCCACTGTTTCTCCGGAAAGAAGTTTAAGGACATCACTCTGCAGATACCGGTGATCTACAGTCTCGAAATTATCGAAATCAAATTCCCCGTTCGGAAGTCTCGGTGTATCCAGACGGTTCACGAAATAATCATCGGTCGAGAAGGAAATCGGGCGGATTCCGCAAGCCTTGAGCTGAATGCTCAGACGTTTGCAGAAAGTGGATTTACCGCTGGAGCTCGGTCCTGTTATCAGTACAAGACGTACCGGATTCTCCTTATCATTCACCCTCCTCTCGATTTCCTCAGCTATCTGGACAATCTTCTTTTCCTGAAGAGCCTCTGCAATCTTGATAAGGTCGCTAGCCTCTCCTCTCTGGCAGGCGAGATTCACATCACCGACATTTTCCAGACCCATTATCCTGTTCCACTTCTGATTCTCAGCGAATACATCAAAGGTCTTCGGCTGCTCGATGAAAGGAGCAAGTTCCTGAGGTTTATGTCTGTTCGGAACTCTTAGAAGCATGCCGCCACGATACATATCAAGGCTCCATACCTTCAAATGACCCGTACTTGAAAGAAGAGCTTCGTAATAATAATCAGGAGTATTTCCCAAGGTATAGTAATTCACATATACCTCTCCTGAAGTCTCCAGAAGTTTTACCTTATCTTCATATCCGAGCTTACGGAAGATTTCAATAGCCTCTTCCAGAAGCACTTCGTGCCTGCGGAAAGGAAGGTCAGCTTCAACAAGTTCCGTCATACGTGCCTTGATACGGGACAGATCGTCTGCTGTCATCTCCGTACCGTCGCCCTTGTCAATCGAGCAGAAATATCCCTTTGAAATAGGTCTTCGCAGAATCACACGGCAATCAGGGAATATATCTCTCGCAGCCTTGCACAGGAGGAAGCATAATGAATTGCAATATACGCTTCTGCCAAGATATGAGGTATAATCCAGGAATTCGACCTGTCTGCTGTTGAAAGCCCTGTATTTAAGTCCCTGGCTGACATTGTTTACCTTGGCACATAAAATAGGGTAAGGCTTCTCGAATTCAAATGCAGGAAGCATGTCCATAAGGGTAGTACCCTCAGGAAATATCGCACTGGTCTGTGTATTGACACAAAAAATCTTCACCATCGGAAATAAGTTTTAGATGGTGAAGATACGAATATTTTTTATAATCCTATCGCTATTCCTTGACCTTGATGTCAAGTTTGACAGGCTTGATCATATTTTCCGGTGAGAGAATGGTATCAAGATCTTCCTTTGAAAGGATATCATGCTCCAGAACAAGGTCGTAAATGCTCTTTCCGGTAGCCATAGCCTCCTTGGCGATGCGGGTTGAATATTTATAGCCGATGACCGGATTGAGTGCAGTAACCACTCCGAAGCTTGAATGGATATACTTGTCACATTGTTCCACATTTGCAATGATACCGTCCACGCAATTGATTCTGAGAGTGTCGAAACCGTTCATCATGATGGCAGCAGATTCGAAACAGCACTGTGCCATTACAGGCTCCATTGCATTGAGCTCCATCTGCGCAGCCTCCGAAGACATTGCCACGCAAAGGTCATTACCGATAACCTTGTAGCATATCTGGTTCATCACTTCAGGTATTACAGGATTGACCTTTCCTGGCATGATGGAAGAACCTGGCTGACGTGCAGGAAGATCGAATTCATGGAAACCGCAACGAGGTCCTGACGAAAGGAGGCGAAGGTCGTTGCATATCTTGTTCATCTTGGTCGCGATACGACGCAGAGCTGATGAATATCCCACCATGCAGGATGTGTCGGAAGTAGCGGCAACGAGATTGTCGGCAAGCTTCATATCCCATCCTGTGATTTCACGCAATGCTGCAATACACTTCTCGGAATATCCTGGCTCAGAGCAGATTCCGGTTCCGATTGCGGTAGCACCCATATTGACTGTAAGGAATTCCTGAGCGGCAAAATTGATATTGCGGATTTCATCGCGAAGTATCGATGCGAAGGCTCCGAAAGACTGTCCTAGAGTCATAGGCACAGCGTCCTCGAGCTGGGTACGTCCCATTTTGAGGATACCCTTGAATTCTTCAGCCTTAGCCTCAAATGACTTGATGATAAGTTCATAATGCTTCATGAACTCCAGATGCGTAGCATAAAGACCGATATGTATAGCTGTAGGATAAGCGTCATTTGTCGACTGCGAGCAGTTCACATGATCGTTAGGTGAACAATGCTTATATTTACCCAGTGGAAGACCCATGATCTGCAGAGCGCGGTTAGCAATGACCTCGTTCGCGTTCATATTGGTGGTGGTTCCGGCACCTCCCTGAATCATATCGACAGGGAAATATTCATGATGCTTGCCCTCGAGAATCTCGCGGCATGCCTGTGAAATGGCATTGAACTGTTCATCGGTAAGAAGACCAAGCTTATGATTGGCCTGCGCGGCTGCAAGCTTGGTTATCGCAAGTCCGTTGATGAACAAAGGATAATCATTAAGATGGAACGAACTGATAGGGAAATTCTCGATTCCTCTGAGAGTCTGGACACCATAGAGAGCATCGGCAGGAACTTCCATAGATCCTATCAAATCACTCTCCGTACGGGTATTTTTAACACAATCTTCCATAATTTACGAAATATTGATAACGATTTATAAGTGATATGAGCAACAAAGTTAACAATCATTATCTGGAAAGCAAATAATGAGAACAGAATTTGATTATATTTGCATAAATCGGAGATTTTTCAGCTATGAGATATAAGGAAATTGAAAATATCGAGGACCTCAGAAGTATTCTGGAAGCAGGAGGAACTCTCAGGCATTACGCATTTCAAGGCATTGATTTCAAACCTTTTATGGATGCAGCCTCAAGATGCCGATATTCGGACTGTCTGTTTATGGGAGGATCTGGTGTGGATGAGCTGAAGTCTCTGATGGATGAGAAATGCCTTGTCTATCCCCCATTCAGAGACCTTCCGTTCAGAGTCTTCAGGAGCAGTCTTTACAATGCCGCATCTCTGTATGAAGGATACATACCTGGAGATCCTGATTCCTATAAGGATTCATTCGATTTCAAAGTATATGAACATTATCTCACCGCAGGAAAGCAGACAGGTGACATCAAGGAGACATTGGCCCGCATCCTGCACGACCATTCCATGAATGACGGAGTGGACGATTTCCTGGGAGCATTCGATGACAAAAGCATAGTCGGCATAATGGGAGGTCACGGTCTTTCACGCTGCGATGAAAGCTACAGAAAGGTGGTATTCATAAGCAAGAAACTCACGGAAAGCGGCAGCATCATGGTCAGCGGAGGTGGTCCGGGAGCAATGGAGGCAACGCATCTGGGAGCATGGATGGCTGGCCGTAGCGAAAAGGATGTGGAAGAAGCATTGGAAATTCTTTCGCAGGCGCCATCATACAAGGACAGACTTTGGCTGGACACGGCATTCAGAGTCATGGAAAGGTTCCCTGATTCCAGATATGTGAGCCTCGGCGTTCCGACCTGGCTATACGGACATGAGCCTGCCACTCCTTTTGCCACACACATCGCCAAATATTTCGACAACAGCACCAGAGAAGATTCCATCCTGACAATATCCAAGGGAGGCGTCATATATTCACCGGGAAGTGCCGGAACAATGCAGGAAATATTCCAGGATGCCGTACAGAACCACTACCTCAGTTTCGGATATGCCAGTCCGATGGTATTCCTCGGAAAAGAATACTGGACTGAAGAAATGCCGGTTTACAGACTGATGCAATATCTGATAGAAAAAGGAAAATACAATAATCTTCTGCTGTCGATAAGTGACTCAGTGGAAGAAATAGTGAAGGAGATCGAGAATTTCAGAGAAAGCAAATGATTATTTGTTCCTTCTGTGAAATGTAAGGAATTCATTTATTTCGGGGTCTGAAGACTTCAGATCGCCCTTACACGCAGTTCTCTCAGCAACAACAGGTTCGACAGTCTGTCGAGCCTGTTTCCGTTTTCTCGGCTTGGGAATCGGCAATTCCTCCCACATCGCCTGACTTACACTTTTCAGAAGATGTGAATTGCTTTCATCGGGAAAGACTACGAATAATTTGGACCCAGGAAAGAGTTCCCGTCTTTCAGCTTCCGGCAGAAGTCTGCGGGAGGTCGGAGTATCCTGAAGCAATATCATCTCATTACATAGGAAACCCAGTACCCTGCCCTGAAGATAGATCGCATATTCACCGAACATACGTCGCATCGAGAATCCGTCCAACCCTCTGAACTGATTCTCGACGAACAATGCATATTCAGTTGAAGTAGCCATTATCTGACATCCAGCAATGTGATGTCAAAGATCAATGTGGAGAAAGCCTTGATGGCACCGGCAGGTCTTGAACCGTAACCGAGATTGTAAGGAATCACCACCTCCCATCTGGATCCGGCAGGCATTTCCCTCATCGCTGTGATCCAGCCTGTTATGAGTTCATTGAGGCGGAAGGTAGCCGGGCGTCCTTTCTGGGTCTGGTCGAATATCTTTCCGTTTATTAGTTTTCCTGTGTAATAGACTGTAACGAAACTCTTCGGAGAAGGCTTCTGTCCCTTTCCCTTGGTGATTTCGCGATACATCACCCCATTGAACATAATCTTGACACCCGGTCTCTGGGCGTACTCCTGAAGAAACTCCTGATTCCTCAGCTTATAGGCATTATCAACTGGCGGCATAATTAATGACAATCATGGTGATCACAAACCTCACCGTTATCCTTTATATTTCCTGAAAGATATTGATTTACAAGTTCTTCCACATCACCGGAGCAGCCTCTGATGACTTCGATGCGCTGAGCCTCGAGCACATTCTTCGCACCCTGCCCCATATTTCCGGCAAGCATCACAGCCACGCCCATCTGCTTGAGGACAGGAGCTATTCCGCTCTTGCATCCGCATCCCTGAGGCGATGCCATCCTGGTGACATCTGCCACCTTGCCGTCAATGATATTGAATATCGTATAATATGCACAATGTCCGAAATGATCGTCCACGCGTCCGTCTCTTGTCGGTACTGCTATCTTCATCCTTGAGTATTTTTCTTCAAAGGTAGTCCTTAATGCATAATTATGCAAATCATATGGCACAAGCATTGCTTTCCGCCTCTGCGTAAACGTCTGAACAAGGAATATGAAGATCAGTGAAAAAATCCGCTATGTCGGAGTAAACGACTGCGAAAAGCAATTGTTTGAAGGCATTTGGCCTTTACCCTTTGGTATAAGTTATAACTCGTATCTGGTTATCGATCAGAAAATTGCATTGATCGACACGATTGACAAAGGATTCGAAGAGGAATACCTCAGAAAAATCAGCAAGGAGATAGGAAACCGGAGCATAGATTACCTTATCGTAAACCACGCGGAGCCGGATCATTCATCACTGATCTCTCTGCTGCTGAACATCTATCCGGGGATACTGATAGTAGCTTCGCCAAAGGCAATCCCTATGCTGAAAGGCTTCTATGGACTGACGGAAGATGATATACTGGCAGTGAGAGACGGGGACAGATTGAGCCTCGGAAATGTGGATCTGACATTCTATCATACACCGATGGTCCATTGGCCGGAAACGATGATGACCTGGATGGCAGCAGAGTCCACACTTTTCTCAGGCGACGCCTTCGGAACATTCGGAGCATTGAAGCACGGAATCACGGACTCTACCTTCAAATGTGGCTGTCCGCCCGGAGAACAGTGCCATTATTCTGCCAACGGATTCCACGACGGCACGGCAGACGCCTTCTCCATGTACACAGACGAAATGATCAGATATTATTCCAATATCGTCGGCAAATACGGATCGGCGGTCCAAGTCGCACTGAAGAAGCTCTCACACCTGAAAATCGACAGGATATGCAGTACTCACGGCCCAATATGGGAGAAGCAGGTTTCGAGAGTAAAAGCGCTGTACGACCGTCTGAGCCGTTACGAAGCAGAAGATGGAGTCTGCATCGCGTATGGTTCGATGTACGGCAATACGGCCGAAGCAGCACGAGAGCTGGCTCATGAACTCAGTGCCATAGGCATACCGGTCGCCCTGCACGATCTCAGCACAGAAAACATCTCCACTTCCCTGCGCGACATCTTCCGATACAACACTCTCGCCCTCGGCTCCCCTACATATAACGGAGGTATCTTCCCACAAGTGGAAGCCTTGCTTCACTCAATATCAGCCAGAATGCTCAAAGGACGCAATTTCATTGCCTTCGGCTCCTACACATGGGCAGCGGCAAGCGTACGCCTGATGAACGATTATGCAGCCACGCACGGTTTCAACCTGCTGCACCCCGGCATATCCTTCCCTCAGGCATACAGCCCTGAAAAATGTGACATGAAAGCCCTGGCCCATGTGATCCGGAAAGCACTGAAATAATGTTTCCCCGACCGGAAACAGAGAAAACTTCAGAATACAAACCATATAACATCGTTGAAAATATGAAAAAGTACAAATGCGCTAAATGCGGCTGGATCTACGATCCCGCCATCGGAGACCCTAAGAACGGCATCCCTCCAGGAACCCCATTCGAGAAACTCCCCGCAGGCTGGCGCTGCCCGGTATGCGGCCAGCCGAAGAGCATGTTCTTTCCGGAGGAGTGAAAATCTGAAATCATCAGATATCAGGCAAATGCCACAAAAAAAGTTATATTTGCACCTGGAATCAGGAAGCAATGGATTATGAGCAGGATAAAACTAGTGATATTGGACTTTGACGGAACTTTGGGAGATACGACAGCACTGATCGTACGGACGACACAGGCGGCGATCAAGGAACTGGGGCTTCCGGCAAGGAGCGACGAAGAATGCGCGTCGATGATCGGATTGAGACTGGTGGAGATCCCGCCTGTGCTGTTTCCGGGGCATGATATCGACTGCGATCTATATGCAGCCACATATCGAAGGCTTTTTCATGAATTCGATACCGACGGGGCCGTAAAGCTTTATCCTAATGTGATCGAGACTCTGAAAGAACTTGACAGACAAGGCATTATCCTGACTATTGCAAGCAGCAGGAGCCGCAATACCCTGGTCAGATATGTTGAAAATCTTGGACTTTCAGACATCATCAGATACGTTCTCGGGGCAGATGACGTAAAAGAAGGAAAGCCGTATCCTGAAGGCATTTACAAGACACTTGAAAAATTCGATATCCCAGCCGGTCAGACTGTGATGGTGGGTGATACGATTTTCGACATCGAGATGGGACTGAATGCAGGCACCAGGACCTGCGGAGTGACTTATGGCAACGGTTCCAGAGCCAGCCTTGCAAAGGCTGACCGGCTGATAGATGATTTCAGCGGATTATTGGAAATTGTCTGATTCTGACTCACTGAAAGATACGGGATGAACTGATGGAAATCTGAGAACTTAGTGGTATCTTTGCACTTTTAATTTTTAAAAGAGCAATGTACACTCATTCAGGCAAACCGAATACGCGAATCGACGTCGCGGACATCCTCAGAGGAATAGCCATCGGAGGCATCATCCTCATCCATTTCATCGAACACATGAATTTCTACAGCTTCCCTGAAGCATCAAGTGCATTTTGGGCGAAGATGAATCAAGCTGTATGGGATTCTACATTCTTCCTTCTTGCCGGAAAGATGTATGCCATTTTTGCGATGCTTTTCGGACTCAGCTTCTACATACAGCACGATAACCAGGCCCAGAAAGGCATTGACTTCAGACCGAGATTCGCCTGGAGAATGGTCCTGCTGATGATGTTCGGACTTTTCGATCTGCTGTTCTACAATGGAGATATCCTCTTCCTTTATGCAGTCTGCGGATTTTTCGTGATACCTTTCATCAGAGCCAGCGACAAGTTCATCTTCTGGACTGCGTTCTTGCTTCTGCTTCAGCCGGTGGAACTGTTCTACATATTCAAGGGTATTTTCGATCCTTCCGCATTGCCAATGGACTTAGGTAGCGGAAAGCATTGGGGAGGCCTTTATCAGGCTACCGGAGCGGGCTCGATACTGGATGTAGCACTCGCCGGACTCAAGCACGGACTGCCTGTAAACTTCCTTTGGGCCATCGAAAACGGCCGTATGACCCAGACTGTGTGCTTTTTCCTCTTCGGAATCCTTCTCGGACGTAAAAGACTGTTCTACAATGAAGGAAACAATCTTGTCAGATGGAAGAACATTTTTGTTAGTGCCCTGATAGGCTTCATAATCCTTGTTCCGGCCTATTATCTGATACCAAAAGCAGTCGAATCCAACGCTTGCGCACACCACGGACTGAACGTAATGCTGAATATGTGGAAGAACTTCTCGATGATGCTTCTGATCGTATCCGGAGTGACACTTCTTTACTATAAGACCAGCGCTAAGAACTGGCTTATAAAGATCGCTCCTTACGGAAAGATGAGCCTTACAAACTACCTGAGCCAGTCGATTGTCGGAGGCCTGCTTTTCTACAATTGGGGCTTCGGTCTGTTCAGACATTGCGGCCATACTGCCAGCATCCTGATGGGCGCGGGATTCATCGTGATCCAGTTCCTTTTCTGCCGCTGGTGGCTGAAAAACCATAAGCGAGGACCATTCGAAGAGCTTTGGAGCAGAGCGACCTGGCTCGGAAAGAAATAAAACGGATTCTATAGATTAAACGACGTAAATGACCATACCTAACGAAATACTCATAATACTATCTTTCCTGATCACTTACGGAGGTGTAGTAGCCTTCTACCGCTTCTTCGGCAAGACCGGCCTTCTGGCTTTCAATATATTGGCGACAATATTGGCCAATATCGAAGTACTGCTGCTGGTGAGGGCCTTCGGAGTGGAAATGACATTGGGAAACGTATTGTTCGCCAGCACTTTCCTCGTTACGGACGTACTTAGCGAGAACCATAGCCGCAAAGATGCAAACAAGGCAGTGGTAATCAGCACATTATGTTCGATAATGTTTGTAGCATTGTCTCAGATGTGGCTCCTTTACAGCCTTAGCGAAAACGATTGGGCCGGCGGAGCGATCCATACTATCTTCAGCAGTACGCCACGCATCGTCTGTGCATCATTGGCCGTTTATCTTGTATCCCAGCTTACTGATGTGTGGCTTTATCACAAATGGTGGGACTGGTGCAAGAAGCGTTTCGGGGACGAAAAGAAGGGTCTGTGGATCAGAAACAACGGTTCGACGATGATATCCCAGCTGCTGAACACCTTCTTATATACGATACTTGCCTTCTACGGAACATACGATATCCAGACGCTCGTATCGATCTTCGTCAGCAGCTATATCATTTATATCTGCACAAGCCTTCTTGACACGCCTTTCGTATATTGGTGCAGAAGGATCCACGAGAAACATAATATTGAATAATATGGCACAGGAAGAACTCCAGAACCAAGGACGCACAGTCCTGCGTACAGCTCCGAAAGAGCCACGTAAATATACTGTGTACATTCTGAACGATGACTTCACTACATTCGAGTTCGTGATCATGGTAGTGATGACTGTCTTCGGCAAGACGGAAGCTGAGGCTTGCAATATCGCCGAGACCACACATGTACATCAGAAGGCCACCGTAGGCAGCTATACTCTCGACATCGCGAAAAGCAAGGTAGCAAAGGCTACGGCAATGGCAAGGGCGGAAGGATTTCCTTTGAGATTCGAGATTCAATAAGAAATCGTAGAAAAAGTAAACAGTTTCATAATATGAAGAATTTAATGATTACACTCGGAGCAGCTGCGATGGTATTCGCAGGCTGCGCTCAAAACAATAATGAAGGCAAGCCGGCAATAGATCTGGCCAATTTCGACAACACTACAGCCCCTTCAGAGGACTTCTACCAGTATGCCTGCGGCGGATGGATGGAAGCCAATCCTTTGACTCCGGAATATGCACGTTACGGCATCTTCGACCAGCTGGAAAAGGAAAACAACGAGAAGCTTAAGGTGCTGATCGAGGAATTGGGCAGCACTCCTCAGAAGCCGGGAAGCGTCGGAGAGAAGATCCAGATGATGTATGCGATGGGACTGGACAGCACCAAGCGCAACGCAGACGCAGCTGCACCGGTCATGGAGCAGCTTGCTGCCATCAATGCCGTTTCCGACCACAAGGAGCTCAGTGCAATGGTAGGAAAGATGCAGGTGGAAAGCTCAAGTCCGTTCTTCAATTTCTATATCGGAGCCGATGAGAAGAACAGTACGATGAATCTCCTTCAGTTCTATCAGGGAGGTATTTCAATGAGCGACAGAGACTATTATCTGCTTGAGGACGAGAGCACTCTTAAGATCCGCAATGCTTACAGACAGTATATCGACAAGCTCTTCGTTCTGGCAGGTTACAGCGCAGAAGAGGCTGCTGAAGCAGCTGATGCAGTCCTGGCACTCGAGACTGAGATCGCAAGAATTTCAGTAGACAGAGCTACCCTGAGGGATGTGCATAAGAATTATAACAAGATGAGTGTCAAGGATTTCACATCGAAGTATGACTTCATCGACTGGAGCGAATTCTTCAAGGAGACAGGCATCAGCAAGTCAACTGAGCTCAATGCAGGACAGATTCCGTTCTTTGAAGGCCTCACCAAAGTCCTTAAGAATACATCCCTCGAGGATCAGAAGCACTATCTCTCATTCAAGCTTCTCAATGCAGCTTCAAGCTACCTCAGTGACGATTTCGTAAATGCCAATTTCGACTTCTATGGCAGAGCCCTCCAGGGTAAGGAAGAGCTTCAGCCACGATGGAAGAGTTCTCTTGCAGTGGTGAACCGATCACTTGCAGAGGCATTCGGACAGATGTATGTGGAGAAATACTTCCCAGCATCTTCAAAGGAGAAGATGATCGAGATGGTGGCGAATCTCCAGACAGCCCTCGGAGAGAGAATCGAAGCATTGGAATGGATGAGCGACCAGACCAAGAGCAAGGCTCAGGAGAAGCTCGCAACATTCATCGTGAAGGTAGGATATCCTGACACCTGGAAGGATTACACAGCTCTTGAAATCAAGAACGATTCTTACTGGGCTAACATCTGCCGTGCGAATGTTTTCGCACACAATGACATGATGCAGGATGAGGGACAGCCTGTTGACAGGACAGAATGGGCAATGAGTCCTCAGACAGTCAATGCATACTACAACCCGACCACCAACGAGATCTGCTTCCCTGCAGCCATTCTTCAGCCACCTTTCTTCAATCCTGACGCAGACGACGCTGTGAACTATGGAGGAATCGGAGTAGTTATCGGACACGAAATGACACATGGCTTCGATGACCAGGGAAGAAATTATGACAAGGACGGAAACCTCAGTTCATGGTGGACAGAGGAAGATGAAGAGAAGTTCAATGAGCGCGCAAAGGTACTCGTGGAGCAGTACGACAAGATCGTGGTACTGGATTCACTTCACGCAGACGGAAGCTACACCCTCGGCGAGAACATCGCTGACCAGGGAGGTCTGCTTGTATCTTACCAGGCTTATATGAACACTTTAAAAGACAAGGGCGTTCCTTCTGATATTGACGGTTTTACATATAGCCAGAGATTCTACATCGGATATGCAAACCTCTGGGCTCAGAACCTCAGACCTCAGGAAATCATGCGCAGAACCAAGACCGATGTCCACTCGCTCGGAAAGTGGCGTGTCAATGCAGCGCTGAGAAATATCGAAGACTTCTACACTGCATTCGACATCCAGGAAGGAGACGCGATGTATCTCGCGCCTGAAGAAAGAATCAATATCTGGTAACAATCTATGCCTATCAACCAAACAGCAAACATATCCAATGCCTTGGTAGAGGCATACGGAATAGCATCCGAAAAACGTAACGAATTCATTACGCCCGAACATCTGCTTGCCGGATTCCTGAAAGACAGTGACTTTTGGGAAGCTCTCGGCAGATGCGGCCGTGCGGAAGAACTTGAAAAGAATCTCTACGAATACATAAACAGCCTGGACAGGATTCCGGATGAAGCTGACTTGTCTATCGAGTTCTCATCACAGCTTCAGGAACTATTCGAGAAGGCGGGAGAAACAGCAGCATCCGCAATGGCTCAGACCGTCCAGACCCATCATCTGATATTCTCCATATTCCATCTGGAGGAATCCTATGCACGCTTTCACCTGGAATCATGCCTGGAATGCAGCATTCCCGACTTCCTGAACTCCCTTCTGGAATTTTCTGAAGCAGAAACGCCGGAAGGAATGCAGTCCTGGAGAAAATATTTCAAGGACCTGGAAAACATCGGTGAATTTGTGGGCAAGAAAGCGGAGGTCCAGAAGATAGTCCGCACACTCTGCCGTCACAAGAAGGCCAATGTCCTGATCGTCGGAGACAGGGGCGTCGGCAAGACCGCTCTGGCATGTGAGATCGCCAGACTCCTGCAGGACAGAAGCGCCTGGAAAACCGATATTCCGGAAAAGCTGCACGAGATGAGTCTGATGGAGCTGGATGTTCCGCTTCTTTTAGGAGGCACACAATACAGAGGTGACCTGGAGATGCGCGTCAAGGAGATAATGGAGCGTGTTTCAGAAGAAGAGGATCCTATAATATATATCGACGACCTGAGGACATTAGGTGGCAACAGCAGGAACGATGACGGCTCGAAAGACATTCTCAGTCTATTGATTCCATACTTGAAATCAGGCAATGTAAGATGCATCATATCTGCCACATACGAAGATATAAAGAAGGTAGAGAACATCAATTCAGGAGCACTGTCTGTATTCCAGAGGGTCGAGCTGAAGGAGCCGGATGCAGAAGAAACATTCGAGATCATAAAGCACAATACCCTCGCTCAGCTGGAGGCCAGTCATAGGACAAGATATCCGGAAGCTGTATGTCGTTTCGCGATTGATAAAAGCATCAGATTCATCAGCGACAGATACCTGCCGGAGAAAGCCATTGACCTTCTGGATCAGGCTGGCGCATATTGCGAAACCAAGAAACAGAAGAAAGTTTCGGAAACCAGCGTGATGGCTGCACTCAAGGATATCTGCCGCGAAGACATTTCATCCAGCGCTTCCAATGAAAACCTCGCCGGCCTGGAGGCAGGTCTCAAGACCAGGATTTACGGCCAGGATCAGGCCATTCAGAAACTCACCGAGTGCATCCTCATGTCCAAGGCAGGACTTCTGGACAGGGACAAGACTATAGGAAGCTTCCTCTTTGTCGGTCCCACCGGAGTCGGAAAGACAGAGCTCAGCAAGGTTCTGGCCCAGCAGCTCAATGTCCCTTTGCACCGTTTCGATATGAGCGAGTATTCTGAAAAGCATTCGGTGGCCAAGCTCATAGGCTCCCCTGCCGGATATGTCGGATACGATGACGGTGGCATATTGACCGACACCATCAGAAAGAACCCATATTGCGTGCTTCTGTTGGACGAAATCGAGAAGGCTCACGAAGACATTTACAATCTGCTGCTGCAGGTTATGGACTACGCTGTCATCTCGGACAACAAAGGCCGTAAGGTCGATTTCCGCAATGTCGTGCTGATAATGACATCCAATGCAGGCGCACGCTATGCACACAAGGCCTCTGTCGGATTCGAGCGCAAGGTCAATGCAGGCGAAGCAATGGCAAAGGAGGTCAAGAATGTATTCGCACCGGAATTCATAAACAGGCTCAGTTCTGTGGTCGTGTTCAATGATATGGACGAGAAGATGGCCGGACTGATTCTGGACGACAAGATCCGCAAGCTCCAGGAAAGGCTCGATTCAAAGAAAGTCAAGCTGGAAATCCAGCCTGAAGCATATGCACAGCTTCTCAAGGAGGGATTCTCGCCAGAATACGGAGCACGTGAGATCGAACGAGTCCTGAATGCCAGACTCACCCCTCTCCTGATGAAGGAAATCCTCTTCGGAGGACACAAGGATGGCTTCACAGCCATCGTCACCCTCACACAGGAGGGTCTTGCCATTGATTGTCATCAGACCAGACTGTCATCCTGAAGAAATTGTAGGAACTATGATATTCCAGTTAGACCATACTGACTCATTCCCCGATCCGCGTTACGGCAACGCGGACGGGTTCTATGCGGTCGGAGGTGAAATCACCCCTGAAAGGCTCGCCAAGGCCTATCCGATGGGCATATTCCCCTACTTCTCATTCCGCGAGGAACCGATAATATGGTGGGCTCCCCAGGAAAGATTCGTGATCAGTTCAGATAAGATACATGTTTCTCATTCAATGAGGAATATGATGAACAAACGCCGTTACCGCTGCACCATCAATAAAGCTTTCGCTGATGTATTGGCCGGATGTGCCTGCACCGACAACAGGATCGAAGAAGCCAATGCCTGGCTTGGTCCGGACCTTCTGGACACCTGGATGATATTGAATGAAGAAGGATACGCGAAAAGCGTCGAAGTGTGGGATGGCGACGAACTGGTCGGAGGACTTTACGGCTTTGTGTGCGGAAGAGCCTTCATCGGCGACAGCATGTTCTCGCTTATCCCGAGCGCATCGAAACTTGCCCTCATCCACCTTGCCCGCTATATCCAGGCACAGGGAGGCGGCATAATCGACTGCCAGCTGGAGACTCCGCATCTGAAATCAATGGGAGCCTCGTACATAAGCTACGAGGAATACCTCGCCAGCACCCGCTCGGCCGATCCTCTAACCTGGCCAGCATACAAGATATAGCTAACACTCGTTCACTCAGCCACTTACAAATTATGCCTGCTGTATTTTGACAGCAGGCATAATTTGTAAAATGCAGTATATCAGCATTTTACCCGACCGCTATATTACAGAGAGGCGATCAGAGCATCTACAGCTTCCTCTCTGGTAGCCCAGCTGGTACAGAAACGCACCGCTGTATGTCCGGCATCCACCTTCTGCCATACAGAAAAACGGAAGTCCTTGGAAAGACGCTCCATTGTCTCATTGTCCAATATAGGGAACTGCTGGTTCGTAGGGCTGTCCACAAGAAATGAGAAACCCTTCGAGCGGAAAGCATCCCTGATCTTCATTGCCTGTGATACAGCGTGGTGCGAAAGCTCAAGATACAGTCCGTCCTCGAACAATGTCAGGAACTGAATGCCCAGAAGCCTTCCCTTTGCGAGCATTCCCCCATTCTGCTTGATATTGTATCTGAAATCCTTCTTCAATGAATCATTGACGATAACCACAGCCTCGCCGAAGAGCACACCCTGCTTGGTTCCTCCGAGATAGAACACATCTGCAAGTGAGGCAATATCAGCCAGTGTCACATCACCTCCTTCAGCAGCAAGTCCATATCCCATCCTGGCACCGTCGATAAAAAGAGGAAGGCCATATTCACGGCACACAGCACTGATATCCTTCAATTGCCGCAACGAATAAACCGTACCGACTTCAGATGAGAAGGATATATATACCATTCCAGGCTGCACAGTATGCTCCGGACCATCTTCAGCGAGATGCTCCTCCATCGCTTCACGGATCTGTGAAGCCTTGAGCAATCCGTTTTCTGCCGGAATAGCCAGCACCTTATGACCGCTATGCTCGATCGCACCGGTCTCATGTACATTGATATGTCCTGTGGTAGCACAGATCACACCCTGGTAGGGTCTGAGAACAGAAGAAATCACAGTAGCGTTGGCCTGTGTACCGCCGACCAGAAAATGCACATCAGCACACTCGCATCCGACCGCTTTCTTCACAGCATCTCGTGCCTGGGCACAATATTCATCCATTCCATATCCGACTGTCTGCTCCAGATTGGTTTCCATCAGACGCTCCATAATCCTCGGATGTGCACCCTCGCTGTAATCACATTGAAACTGATACATTGTCTTAAATTTTATCCGGGACAAATATATCAAACTCTTTGCTATTTTAATTATATTTGTAGGATAAACTTTATACGATATGAACTATTTTCCAAAAGATCCGGCAATGCTGATGAGCTGGATAAACCTGAAGCTCCGAGACTTCTACGGAGGCCTTGACGAGCTCTGTGACGACCTCGAAATCGACCGTGACGAGGTCGAAAACATCCTGAAACAGGGTGGATACGAATATAACGACCAGCTCCACAAGGTCTGGTAGACCATGTAAGTATAAATCACTGATTACCAACAATTAAAACAAAATAATTACCACTATTAACATTTTTGTTAACTACGCGAAAAGGCTAAAGACAAGGCTTGACGGCAAGTTTTTGATGCCAATACTTATGCGACAGAAGAAACAATAACAACAATAAAACTATGAAACGTTTAACTACAATCTTTGCACTCGCAGCCATCTGCATCTGTGCATCAGCACAGCAGAATGTAGGCTTCAGACAGGGAACAGTCGTATCACCTGAAGTCAATGAAGACCACACCGTCACTTTCCGTGTCTATGCCCCTAAGGCGACCGAGGTCACAGTACATGGAGACTGGGCAGCCGACAAAGGTATGATCAAGCTCGAAAAGAACACAGAAGGCATCTGGGAAAGCACTACAGCAGCCCTTCCATCAGAGATGTACACTTACCGGGTGATCATCGACGGAATTGCTGGAATTGACCCTTCAAATCCATTCACAAGACGCGATGTGGGCAGCATATTCAGCATCTTCTATGTTCCGGACGGACCAGCAGACTACTATCTCGTACAGGATGTTCCGCACGGAAACGTGACCCAGACCTGGTATGAATCGAAGGGAATGGAAACTGCAAGAAGACTTTCGGTATATACTCCTCCTTGCTACGAAAAGGGAAAGAAGCGCTATCCTGTACTTTACCTGCTTCACGGCAGCGGTGGAGACGAGAACGCATGGCTTGAACTCGGCCACACAGCAAGGATTATGGACAATCTCATAGCAGAAGGCAAGATCGAGCCTATGATCGTGGTGATGCCTAACGGAAATTCAGGAAAGCAGGCTGCTCCGGGCGAGACATACGAGAACCTTTCATACAGACCGGCGATGACCAATCAGCTCAAGGGTTACAAGGACGGAAGATATGAAGAGCATTTCGACGAGATCGTGAACTTCATCGACAGCCGCTACAGAACCATCGCGAAGAAGGACAAAAGAGCCGTTGCAGGCCTTTCTATGGGCGGTTTTCACACACTTTTCGTATCAGCCAACCATCCTGACCTTTTCGATTACATCGGCCTCTTCTCTGCTGGTCTGAATATGTCTACAGTTAATTTCGAAATCCCTGCATACAGCAACATGACAGGCAAGCTTGCTGATCTGGAAAAGGCCGGATACGAACTGTACTGGATCGCGTGCGGAACAGACGACTTCCTTTATCAGAACAATCTCGACTTTATGAAGACTCTGGACGGAATGAACTTCGAGTACACCTACCACGAATCAGACAGAGGTCACATCTGGGCAAACTGGAGACAGTATCTCCTGCTCTTCACCCCTATGCTGTTCAAGTAAGATTACAGAACAGGAATTACATATACCATTCCCAATGAAATGCGCTGAGTGTGAGGCATTGATGCCATCATCACCTCAGCGTTTTTTGTCAGGTTATATCCCTTGTAGAGATAATGTGCGAATACCTTCAGGCCATTCGCCTCAGTGAAAGGATACCACTCCAGACAAACCTGAGCCTGCCATCCGGTCATAAAACGACCCTTCTGGAAAATACCGTTGGCCTCATATACACCGGCAGTTTCATATGCTCCCTTGATGAAAGCATTCCACTTCGGACTGAACTGGTAGTCGAAATTGGCGATGAAGGAGAGGTACTGGGTGTTCTGAGCTGTTACCGGAGTTCCCTGCCCCTGCAGAGCTGTGATACGCTGCTGGCTGTCAATACCTTCACGTGAATACATCACATCGAAATATGCGATATAAGGATCTTTTTCGTAAATGTTTCCGCAAGTCAGATAATAGATGTTCTTGCCCTTTGCAAGCTGTCCTGCAGAAGCAGAATAACGGAAATGAAGGGCATCATCAAGGAAAAGACCGTTCCAGTTCAAAGTAGCCAGCAATGGCAGTTTGGCAGCCTCTATGCCTTCCGGACGGCCATAGAGATAAAGATCGCTGTCACTGCCGCTGCGGTTGTTCACCACCTGAAGGATCAATTGCTGGGAAGGATTGAACTGCACCACTCCCATGAGTCCGGTCTGATAGACTGCCACATTATTGTTGAAGTCACAGAACTCCATCAGTCTCATTGCATTGACATATGCTTCATATCCTCCTAAAGCGACGAACTGCTTACCTGCCACAAGGCTGAACTTCTCTGAAGTCTGCCATGTTATGTTGGCATACTCGATGGACGAAGAAAGATTGTCCATCGAATACGGATTAGTATATTTGTTGAACGACTGACGGAAATGATAAGACAGATTATCATTCAACTTTCCTACAAATTCCAGTCGTACACGATTCATCTTGAATGACATCTCATCGAATTTGCCATCAGTGAAATACGCATTGGATGTAGTATAGAATTCGAGATTGATATTGGACTTTATCTTTCTGATCTTATATCCACCTTCGCGCTGCTCGATAATACGCTCTACAATGGACGGTATGGAGTCATTCTGGGATATAAGTGTCTGATTCTGGGCAGCCGCAAACATGGGCAGCATAAACAATATGGCAATAAACAGTCTTTTCATATCTTTAGTTATAAGGCTGCAAATATAACCAAAATAACTTAAACCATATCATATACGCTTGCCCTAAGGAAATTTCGCAAGGCCTTCAGATCCCTGCCATATTCCTGGATTTCCCCGGCACTTATCAATCTGCCGATCCCGATCCGGAAATTACGGCCCCGTTTGTTGAACACCTCTGCCGGCAATCTCAGCAATCGCACTCTCCAGTCAATCAGCCCCAGAGAGTAGTAGAATACCGAATTTCCGTCAAAGAACCTGACGGGCAGCACAGGCACTCCGGCTCTTTCAATCAGTTTTATCACAGATTCCTGCCATTCCCTATCCCTGACACAACGGTCTTTCAGGCTAAGGTCTGACACTGCTCCGGACGGAAAAAGTCCGAGAGCACCCCCATTGTGAAGATGATTCAATGCAGCCTTCACTCCGGAAAGACTGGCCTGACTCGGAGCTGTCCTGTGGCTTCCTGCCGGGGTAACCGTTATGAAACAGGATTCAAGAGGTCTGATCATGGAAAGCATCTGATTGGCCATTACCTTGTAGTCCGGCCTTATATGTCCGAAAACATCCACTAAGGCGATACCGTCAAGGTGACCGCAAGGATGGTTGCTGATAGTGATGAACGGGCCTTGAGGTATGAGATCGGTAATATCATCGAAGGGATCATTTCCGATACCTGTGGACTCAGCGAATCCTATGCTGTATTCAAGTCCTACATCCTTCAATATCGCCTCGGCAAAATCAGGTCCTTCCAGATGAGAATTGCGGTCGTAAAGTTCATTGACACGGTCGATCGACAGGAGCATCATCAATCCCTCGGCAAAGGCTTTCCCCGCCTTTCCCCGAAACATTCCGGACATCTGTTCCAAGTCCTCCGATTGCAATAGCGGCATATTATCTCTTCCTTCTGAAAATTACCCATTCACCCATACTGAAATTGATCAACCCCGAAATGCAAAGTGCTGCAAGATTGCATATTACCACATTCCATCCAAACAAACGCTCGAACAGAAGCAGGAAGCACATCTTGATCAGAAATACGCCACTCGCAGAGAGATTGTAGAATACATATTTACCGAGAAACCGCTTGAGAGTCCTCGGTTTCATCCTGTCTCCCCAGACAAAGAAGAATGCAGTGCAATAATTCGTGAATACCGCACACTCGAATGAAATGACAGGAGCTATAAGATAATCACCTGCATACTTCTGAAAGACAAAATGAGAAAGCAGCCAGAGCACGGCCGTATCCACGACCGTGCCCAATCCTTCCGCAAGAACAAACTTGGGAAACTTCCTTATCACTTCAATTGCCCGTCCCATTCTCTAAGCGGATCAAGCTTTGCATATCCCCTGGCATCGCACACGAAGTTTCTGGTATATATTACTATGAGTACCAAAAGAATAGCTATTCCCACGTAATCAAATGCTCCAAGTGAAACTTCTTTACCGAAAACTTCAAATTCAGTAGTGAACCTCCTTAATGGAGCGACATAGATGAAGAGAGTATTGACTATGATCATTATCACTCTGAATTCCGTAGGGCCCATTCCTGCAAATGTCAGTTTGAACTCACCTTTGAGATGAGCATTGATATAGACACAGATGGAAAGCAGGAGATAGGCTGTTAGCACAGCCATCGCGATGGAAAGATTCAGCATCTGGGAAAAGCCTGCGCCGATGCACATCACAGCCATGGTCACGCCATCCACACAGTGATCCAGATAGAATCCGTAGATCGGTCTTTGAAGGTTCCTTACGCGAGCCAGAGTACCATCCAGAGAATCACCATACCAATTCACGAAAAAGCCGAAGGAGGCCAGCCAGAGCCATTGAATGGAATAATTGGAGAGAGCATATCCAAGAGCTGTGATGACCGCTCCTGCGACACCGATGAGGGTAAGAATATCAGATGTCATCCATCTCGGCTGCCTTGCGGCGAGCCACACAAGGACCTTCTTTTCTGCTGCATTGAGAACCGAGGTCTGAATCCGTTTCGATTGTTCCTTTAACATAAGCATCAGATATTGATGCCGTCGGAAAAATCAAAACCTATGCCTTTGAAAACACCTTTGCGAATATCTGGAGCAGAAGAATTATAAGAGCGAATGTCAGCACAAATGCCCAGACATTGATCTTGCGGGACACGGCCTCCAGAATGAGGTCTCCGTCCACAAGCCTGAACGCATCCACCTTCCAGGAAGGACTGCCATCGATGAAATCCACCGCATTGCCTTCATAGTAGCGGCCAGGCAGATTTATTGAGTAAATAAATGAATAAGAAAAATATGAAATCAGCTTCGAAGCTTCAGTATAAGCCTCTTTAAGCGGTTGTTCATTAATACGATATACATCTTCAAACTCCGCTTCCGGATAAAGCTCTGCCAATCTTTCCACAAAAGTGTCCGGCTCCATGACAAAGACAAGATCCCTGTCGATACCATTCATGAATAGCGGTTTGCATCCTTCCAGCATCCGGGCCTGAGCCTGTGTGCAATATGGTTCAAGGATATCACTGAGAGTGTAAAAGACTGCATCAGAATACCACTCTGCAAACTTCTTGTTCACATCATCCAGAAGGTAGTACATCTCCAGGCCGTTCCAGCCCTGAGGAGGGTTGTCTCCTACGAAAAAAAGTTCTCTCTGCTGCGGTGTGATATATCCATCCAACGAAAGAGGAAGCATATCCTTCAGGCTCTTGAATTCAGCCCTGTAATCATAGTAAGTATAGAACCACCTGAACCTTTTGGAAAGGGTCTCTGCAGGTGTGAACAGAGGATTTCCTTTCTGATATTGATCCGGCTGGAAGGAGATGTCTTCGATGTTATCAGCCTTCGCCTGATACCTTTTCATCATCTTGCCGACCTGATCATAGAAGTCCACTTCAAATGGCGAAGCCACATCCGATCCGACCCATGTTTCTGTAGAAATAAAATCCGACAGATAGTCTTCATTCTCCATATATACAGACCTCTCCACAGATAAATCCTCCCGCACATCTGTAGTAACATAATAATATGAAGAACAAGAATTTACAAACATCACTGCAAGCATCGCTGCAAATATACATCTAAGTCTCATAAGTCTGTTTCCTAAAGGAATCTCTCCCTGATTTCACTTGAATTTCTATAAGCCTCATATAGTCTGGATGCAGGCGTACGTCCACGGTCATCCAGGCGCGCATCTGTCCATAACTCCTGCTCATGACAGACTTCAGGGCTCGAAAAATAACCGTAAAGAGCGCTACAGAAAGCCACTACCAGCACAGCAGCGGCAGCCACAGTAAGCCTTTTCAATATCATATAAGCAGTCTGCATCTCAGTAGTCTCTGCCGTCTTTGAAAGTATCCTCTTCCTGAGAGTCTCAGGATCCGCAGGCTCTCCTGTCACCTTCTTAAGATAACCGGTATAAGCCTTGAAATCAATGTAATCATCTGACCTTTCCATACCTTTCAAGTTCTTGTCTGATTTTCTTTCTTGCTATGTGGAGATTGCTTTTGATCTGATCGGGAGTCATTCCGGTAACAGCCTCGACTTCCTCCGTTTCCAGTCCTTCAAGATCACGGAGAGTGAAGACCGCTCTCTGTTTAGGAGAAAGATGGCGCGATGCACGGCAGAAGATTTCCCAGGTCTCCTTTGTGATGAAGTCTTCTTCAGGAGAAAGGGCCATCGGAGCAGAGGTCTCATATACCGAAGGAGTTATCGACAGGAAGGACAATACACTGCGTCTGCGCAGACGGTCATAACATAAATTGCAAGTGATCCGATATATCCAGGTCGACAGACTGTAACGGCCATCAAAGTCCGAGGCCTTCTTCCATACTTTTATGAACACCTCCTGAGTGACATCCTCGCTGTCATCCCGGTCGCAAAGAATCCTGTAGGATGTCCTGGACACCATTGAAATATATCTGTCCAGCACCTGATCCAGAGCGCCCTTGCGTCCAAGGGCGACAGCCCCCATCAGAGCCGCATCATTGTCATATTTTCCTACATTACGATTCATTGCCACGCACCGCTTCAAAAACAATTCCGAACAATATACGCAGCAGGTGGAAGAAAGTAAAATCAGATTGTAAAATAATTAAAAAAGTTTACAGGCATTGTAAAATTTCTTTACACTCGACCGAGTTTGAAGATTTAAACAAATATCTGACTACTAACAACTTATACACTTTGGCACAGCAAATGAAAACATTCCGGCAAAACCGGATAAAAACAACCTTATTATTACATAATAAAGCGATGAAAGGAATCAGACTGACAGCCATAGCAATCGGACTCGCAGCGACATTGACCGCCTCGGCCCAGCAGGCTATGACACTTGACCAGGCCATCCATACCGCGCGCCACCAGTCGGTGGAAGCATTGGAAGCAAGGCAGGCATTCATCTCGACATATTGGGCATACCGTTCCTACAAGGCAAGCCGCCTGCCATCGTTCTACCTCTACGGAGACATCATGAACTTCGACCGTTCACTCACACTGCTTCAGAACCCTGAAGACGGAACCCTCAACTATGTCGGCTCGAACAATCTCCAGAACGGACTCGGTCTCCAGGTGAGCCAGAACATCACATTCACCGGCGGAACCCTCTCGGTAGCCACCGATCTCTCCCGCATCGATCAGTTCGGCGGAGCCAGAAGCCTCACATGGTATTCAAGACCTATTACCGTCTCATACAACCAGCCGCTTTTCAGTTACAACCAGTTCAAATGGGACAAGAAGATCGAGCCGAAGGAGTACGAAAGAGGCAAGAGAAATTATCTTGAGTCAATGGAGAGCATCACCATCAATGCCGTGGCGGCATACCACTCCCTTCTTCTGGCAAAGATGAACAATGACATCAGCAAGAGCAATTTCGAAAATTCAGCCAATATGCTCCAGATCGCCAGAGAAAGACTTCAGCTGGGTGATGTGACAAGGGCAGAATACCTGCAGCTCGAGCTCAGAATGCTCAATGACAGCATTTCGATCAACGAGACCGCAGTCACAATGAGGGAAGCACAGATGCACCTCAACTCGCTTCTCGGATACGACGAATCATTTGAAATCATACCGACCATCAGTCAGGAACTCCCCGACATACAGATGGATTACGACCTGGTAATGGAAAAATCCCTCGAAAACTCCAGCTTCAGCCTCAGCAATGAGATCAATCTTCTCAACGCAGAATCAACAGTAGCTCACGCCAAGGCTTCAAGAGGATTGTCAATGTCATTGAATGCCCGCTTCGGTCTTTCGCAGACCGGTCCGGAATTTCCTGACGCATATCGTAACCTTCTCGATCAGGAAGTGGTGGGGATTTCCTTCAGCATCCCTATCTTCGACTGGGGGCAGGGAAAAGGAAAGGTTCAGAAGGCCAAGGCTGCACAGGAAGTCGTGAGAGCCCAGGTGCAGCAGAACGAAAATGACTTCCGCAGACAGATGTTCACAGCAGTGAGTCAGTTCAACAACCAGCGCCAGCAGTGCATGGTCTCTGAAAAGGCGATGAAGATCGCAGCCGAAAGATACGAACTGACAATGCACAGGTTCCGCGAAGGCAATGCCAGCGTCACCGACCTGAATATGGCACAGACGGAAAATGACAGCGCCCTGCGCCAATACATAAGCGATGTAAGCAATTTCTGGATATTCTACTACAGACTGCGTCAATACTCACTTTACGATTTCATCAAAGGCGATGACCTTGAAATCGATGTGAATGAAATGATAAGATAACCATACCAGGTTCCAGGCAAGGCATAAAGCCAAGCCGAAGGATCTCAAACCAAACAGAAAAACAAGAAATAAAATGGATAAACCTATTGAAAAGAAGAAAGGCATCACCCTGGCATTCAGCAGGAAAGCCCTCCCCTACTGGTTCGGAGCAATGATGGCCGCATTCATCCTATGGCTCATCTTCCGTGACGACGCCAGCACCCTCCGCATCAACGGCGACACTATCACTGTCAGCGAGGTAAGAAGCGGCGAATTCAACGACTACATCCGCATCAGCGGACAGGTCCACCCTATGACCACTATCCAGCTCAGTCCGCGTGAAACAGGAATCGTGGAGGAAATAATCATCGAAGAAGGTTCGCAGGTAAAGGCTGGCGATGTGATCATCCGTCTTAGCAATGACGACCTCGACCTCCAGATCCTCAACTCGGAGGCCAATCTCGCAGAAAAGGAGAACACTCTCCGCAACACAATGATCCAGATGGAACAGCAGAAGATGCAGCTCAGCCTCGATATCCTCGAGCTCCAGACACAGGTCCAGAGAAAGGGTCGCGCCCTCGAATCCCAAAGAAGGCTCTTCGATGACGGTCTGATCGGCAAGGAAGAATATCTGCGCTCTGAAGAGGACTACACCCTCTTCTGCAAGAAACTTGAGGTAACCCTCGCCCGTGCAGAGCAAGACAGCGTTTACAGAAGCGTCCAGATCAAGCAGATGCGCGAAAGCCTCGAGAACATGAAGCTCAATATGCAGATGATCCGCAAGAGAAAGGACAATCTCGAAGTCAAAGCCCCTATCGACGGCGAGCTCGGACTTCTTGAAGTAGCTCTCGGACAATCCGTCGGAAGCGGTGCGAAGATCGGACAGATCAATGACCTTGGCAGCTACAAGATCGAAGCACTGATCGATGAGCATTATATCGACAGGGTCAGCGCAGGCCTTACAGCTACATTCGAGCGCCAGAACGAGACATATGACGCTCTCATCCGAAAGGTCTATCCGGAAGTGCGCAACGGCAAGTTCCAAGCTGACTTCAAGTTCAGCGGCATCCAGCCGGCAAACATCCGTTCAGGTCAGACCTACTACCTGAACCTCCAGCTCGGACAGCCG
Organism: Candidatus Cryptobacteroides sp.; assembly: GCA_045614445.1. Taxonomy (GTDB): domain Bacteria; phylum Bacteroidota; class Bacteroidia; order Bacteroidales; family UBA932; genus Cryptobacteroides. The sequence continues at coordinate 71,618 of JAZLCW010000009.1, forward strand.
GAAAGCGCCATCCTCATCCCTCGAGGCACATTCTACCAGAAGACAGGAGGCAAATGGATCTATGTAGTCCTCCCTGAAGGAGGAAAGGCAGTCAGACGAGAGATCCGCATCGGCCGTCAGAACCCTCAGTTCTACGAAGTCCTCGAAGGTCTCGAACCGGGAGAAAAAGTCATAACTTCAGGCTATGATAATTTTGGAGATAATGAGGTGTTGGTATTCTAACTAGGAACTTGGCATGATGAATATCAAGGAAACTATAATAAAGGCGCTTTCGCTGGGTACCGGACTGGCGATTGGAATAATCCTTATCGCCAAGGTCTGCTTCGAGTTGAGCTACGACGGCTTTTACAAAGACATTGACCGGATATATTGGATTTACAGTAACGTAGAGCAGTCAGGACAGGACAAACTCGATTATAATCAATGCAGCGGAGCCATAGCTCCCGGTATCAGACAATATGTACCTGGAGTTGAGTCAGCTACGCGAATGACAGGGTACTTCAATCAGAATATCTGGAGAGATCATGATGGACATGAAGTAGAAGGTCTGTCAATTTTTGCAGATACCTGCTTCTTTGATGTATTTGACAGGGAGATTCTTTCAGGAGATCCTAAAAAGGCACTTGGAGAGTGGGGTGGATTGATGGTCAGCCGTTCATTTGCAGAGAAGATGGGAGGCATAGAGAGCATTGTCGGTAAGCAGATATGCAACATACAGATGCCTGGTCTTCTGCTGACTGTCAACGGAATCTACGAAGATTTTCCAGAAAACGGAACATTTTCCTACGATGTCCTTATGTCCATGGAGACATATTCTAAGCAGAGCACTGAAAACTGGATGGGAAATGACAGGTATATAGGATTTGTGAAGCTCCAGGAAGGTGTGGATCCTTCATCATTGAAAGGTGCGATCAGACAGATGCAGGAAAGACATCAGAATATTGAGGAGGTAGAAGCACAGATAGGAAAAAGATTGTCGTACACACTCAGACCATTAAGCGCTGTCCACACTTCTGATCCGCATACAAGAAACATGTTGTTCATACTTACGCTTGTTTCATTCCTTCTCCTCTCAATTTCTGTGATGAATTATGTGCTGATCGCAATTTCAGCGATAGTAAAGCGTTCAAAGGAAGTCGGAGTCAGAAAGGCATATGGGGCTGAAAGGATAAATATTTATGGTGTGCTTTTAAAGGAGACTGCCATAACTATGGGAATATCTATTATCATAGCAGCGACAATGATATATGCAGCAAAGCCAGTAGTTGAAAATCTGCTCGGTGTAACTCTTCGCGGTCTTTTCTTTCCTCAGACAATAATCGCGACATCAATTGTCTGTATCCTGATATTTGTGGTTTCTGCTATTATTCCTGGATACCTATATGCAAAAATTCCTGTATCAGCGGCACTGAAGAATTATAAGGAGAACCGTAGAAACTGGAAGAAGGCCCTGTTGCTTGTCCAGTTTAGCATAAATGTGTTTCTGCTTGCCATGATGATTGTGATTGCAAAGCAGTATCAGAAGGCGATGAATGATAACCCCGGATATGAATTTGAGAATCTCATAGGCTGCCGTTTTGACGGCATGTCAAGCAGTGACATCAACAGGTTCATAGAAAAAGTCAAGGAATTGTCGGAAGTCATTGACATAGAAAGAAGCTATGGATTTCCTTCAGAGTCAGCCAGCGGAAACAATATATACAGCATGTCTGGTGGAGAATATAGGGAATTCTTCAACGTTGCAGACCAATATGGAGGAACAGGAGGATTCTTTGAAATCCTTGAGATACCTTTCATAGACGGAAAAGCCCCTGAGAGTGCAAATGAAATAGCTGTAAGCCGTAGCTTTGTAGAGAAGATGATGGATTTTGAAGACTGGAGCGACGGAGCTGTCGGAAAGCAGGTACTCGTTTCCTGGCATAGCCAACCAGATAATAATGCCTTCACCATAAGCGGAGTATATGAAAACTACAGGATCGGTACTATGAACGCCTCAGATTCCCGTCCTAGCATCAAGTTCTGGGTAGATGGAAACATAGAGGATTCAGTCGGTATGCCTCTGGTGATGATAAAGGTTGACAATGTAAATAAGGATATAATCAGAAGAATTCAGCGGATGGCAGACGAAATGTATCCTGAAAGAAGAGTGGAGGCCGTCTCTTTTAAAGAAGAAATCAGAGGCCTCTATTCGGAAGACAGGAAGATGAGGAATACTATTATGATCGGATGCCTTTTTTCTCTGCTCATAGCCATCTTCGGACTTATCGGATATATCAGAGACGAATCTGTACGCAGAAGCAAGGAAATGGCAGTCCGAAAGATCAACGGTGCATCTACAAATCAGATTATGAACATATTCATAATGGATGTCTTCAGGCTGGTCCTAATTTCTATCGTAATAGGAAATATTGGTGCATTGCTGGCAGCCGGCGGATGGCTCAGACAGTTTGCGGAAAAGATTGCACTTACTCCATGGATCTTCCTCGTAGCGGATGTCTTTGTTGTGGCGCTTATCATCGGTGCTGTCGTTGTGAACAGTCTCCGCATATCAAGAAGCAATCCTGTGGATTCATTGAAGAACGAATAGGTTTTACAAAAGTGTAATGATTAAATAAGATATCATCAGAATATAATAATATTAAAAGAATAATACTATGATTACAGTAACTAACCTCAGCAAGATCTTCCGTACAGAGGAAATCGAAACAACAGCTCTCAACCAGGTTTCATTCGAAATCAACGACGGCGAATTTGTAGCCATCATGGGTCCGTCAGGATGTGGTAAGTCAACCCTCCTGAACATCCTCGGTCTTCTTGACAACCCGACAGACGGAAGCTATCAGCTTCTCGGTCAGGAAGTAGCAAAGCTCAAGGAGAAGGACCGCACCAAGTTCCGTAAGGGAAACATCGGATTCGTATTCCAGAGCTTCAACCTCATCGACGAACTCAATGTATACGAGAATGTCGAGCTTCCGCTCAAGTATCTCAACATCAGTTCATCCGAGCGTAAGGCACGCGTTACAGAGATGCTCAAGAGAATGAACATCAGCCACAGAGCCCAGCACTTCCCACAGCAGCTCTCAGGTGGTCAGCAGCAGCGTGTTGCCATCGCCCGTGCAGTCGTGTCAAACCCTAAGCTGATCCTCGCCGATGAGCCTACAGGTAACCTTGACTCAAAGAACGGTAAGGAGGTGATGGATCTTCTCACAGAACTCAACAAGGAAGGCACAACCATCGTGATGGTGACCCACTCACAGAAAGATGCAGCATGCGCACAGAGAATCGTCAACCTCTTCGACGGTCAGATTGTAAGCGACGTGAAGAACGAACTCTAGTACATAAATATTGAACTTAACAACGGCACTGTCGTGAGATACTGCCGATCTCTAACTTAACAAGCAGACATAAATGAATGTACATATATCAAATTTTCTTACAACGCTTCGTCGCTTCAAGACTGCGTCGCTATTGAATGTGATCGGGCTTACCTTTGCTTTTGTTGCGTTTTACGTTATCGCTTCACAAGTATGGTACACCCTTACATATAATAGCTGTCTGAAGGACACTGAGCAC
>JAZLCW010000010.1:0-20539 GCA_045614445.1 Candidatus Cryptobacteroides sp.
TTCATACGAAGGTGACGTACCATTCTGAGCTTCATTACGAACTGGTCGATGAGCTCCTGAGCGAATGTTTCGTCAATGATATTGTGATCGAGGTCGTACTGAATGAAGATGTCAAGGAATGATGATACATTACCGAGTGACATTGCTGCACCGTCCTGCTCCTTTACAGCAGCGAGGTAAGCCATATACAGCCACTGAACTGCCTCCTGAGCGTTTGTAGCCGGTCTGCTGAGGTGGAGACCATAGTACTCACCCATGATCTTGATCTCCTGAAGGGCACGGATCTGCTCCGATACCTCCTCGCGGAGAGTGATGCGTGAACGGGTCATTGTTCCGGTAAGATTCCTGAGATCTTCTCTCTTAGCCTCGATAAGTCTGTCGATACCATAGAGAGCGAGACGGCGATAGTCACCGATGATACGTCCGCGTGAGTAGTTGTCTGGAAGTCCTGTGAGGGAGCCAAGTGATCTGTACTTGCGGATCTCATCAGTATATACGTCGAATACTCCGTCGTTGTGTGTCTTTCTGTAGTGTGTGAAGATTTCCTTCACCTTAGGATCAAGCTCCACACCATTCTCGAGGCATGCCTTCTCTACTACCTTGAGACCTCCGAAAGGCTTGATAGCTCTCTTGAGAAGTTCATCTGTCTGGAGACCGACGATAAGTTCGTTCTCTCTGTCGATGTAACCTGCTGCGTGTGAAGTAATTGTCGAAATGGTCTTTGCGTCGATCGAACGTACGCCGCCGTTAGCTCTTTCTTCAGCAAGCGCCTCTACGCACTTTGCCCAAAGCATCTTTGTACGCTCTGTAGGACCCTGGAGAAATGATGCATCTCCTTCATAAGGGGTAATGTTGCTGTAAACAAAATCCGCAACATCAATTCTGCGGCTCCATCTGCCGTCTTTGAACTTCTGATCCATATAAAAACAAATTAATCTCTTTCAAATCGGCCGCAAAGATACCTTAAAAATTACAATTATACATCATTGCCTCATGCCTGAGATGTTAAAAGATTGTTAAAAATGATGGGGTGACCAAGGCAGGAGGCATCATGCCAATCCTGCCCTGGAATAATGGCTAATAGAATGTTTCCTGTGGCTCTTCTTCCAGAATCTTCACTTTTTGGGCAAGTACTTCATAGAAAAGCTTGTCAGTCCCGTCTGCGCCGTTATATCGCACTGTCCTCATGCGCCCTGTGACATATAAGGCCATCCCTTTCTCGATCTTGTCAAGGTCAGGCATATCCTTGTTGTTCCACGCTGCGACATTGAACCAGGTGGTTTCTGCTGCAGGAGCTCCTTCTCTTGTCTTATATAAGAACTCCGACACAAGGGAGAAGTTGGCTACCTTCGTCCCGTTCACTTCATTCGTCCGTATCGTTCCGACACGTCCGCGAAGTTCGATCCTGTTTAAATGTTCCATTATGAATTTCTCTCATTTAAAAGTTAGACTTTATCTTCCCTACACCATAATGCGCGCTTGGCAGGTTGAGGGCAAAGTAAGGTAAAAATCAAGTAGCTTGTATGCCTTCCAGGGCTCTGCAATGCATGTTTTTCTCTTTTTTATCCTTTTCGATTCTTTTTTATCTGACCTGATTTTTTTTTAATGTCTGCTCGGAAACATAAGAAAAAATGAATTTACATAAGAAAGGAAAAAACCTTCATCATCCCTATTGTTTTAATTGTGGAACCAGTCCAAATTTGCATTGTGGAGTACAAGAAATACATAAGAAGAATGCCCGTGTGTCTGGAGTGCGGAAATCAGATCCGTTATGGAAGGACAGATAAAAAGTTCTGCTGTGAGGATTGCAAGACCAGGCATCATAACAGTCAGGCCAAGGCGGCGCGTTCCTTCAAGAGCAAGGTCATCGCTTTGATAAACAGGAACTACGAAATCCTGGATACCCTGCTGAAAGAGGGCGCGGACTCTGCCGATCTGATGGACCTGATGACAATGGGATTCGTGCCAGGTGTGGTTACATCTTACAGGCGCTCCGGGAAGCACGATGTCTATACCTGTTATGATATTAAATATATCATGACACAAACCAGAGTGTATTCGATAATGAAAATTCGCAATCTTTCCGTAAATTTGCAGGTTGGTACGGAAATTAAAGATCAATAAACTTTTATAAAATGACAAAGAAACTACTTATCGCAGGCTCTGCGCTTGCACTAATCTGCAGTTGCAACAGTATGGAAAATCCGCTTTTGAAGGAATCGTCGGCTCCTTTCGGCGCTCCTGAATTCGACAAGATCAAGAATGAACACTATCTTCCTGCTTTCGAGGCCGGAATCGCCGAGGCTAAGGCTGAAATCGATGCTATCGTGGCAAATCAGGAAGAGCCTACATTCGAGAACACAATTGAGGCTATGGAGGTTTCCGGCCAGACATTGAACAATGTGGCAGGCATATTCTTCAATCTAATGGAAGCTAATACCAATGATGAGATGCAGCAGATCGCCGAGCAGGTGTCTCCGATGCTTACAGAGTATTCAATGTATGTATCTCTCAATGCAGACCTTTTCCAGAGAGTGAAGGCTGTCTATGAGAAGAAGGATGAACTCGGACTTGCTCCGGATCAGATGAAGCTTCTCGAAGATAACTACAAGGGCTTTGTACGCGGCGGAGCCAATCTCTCAGACGAGGAAAAGGAACTTTACAGCAAGTGGTCTGAGGAACTTTCTCTGATAACCCTTCAGTTCAGCAAGAATGTACTTGCAGCTACAAATGCTTATGTTCTCAATATCACTGATTCTACACAGCTTGGAGGCCTTCCTGAATTTGTAAAGACAATGGCTACCGAGACTGCTGCTGAAAAAGGTCTTGACGGCTGGGCGTTCACACTTGATGCCCCAAGCTACAGTCCTTTCCTCAAGTACAGCACGGAAAGAGATCTCCGCAAGCAGATCTGGACAGCATACAATACTCGAGCTATCGGTGGCGAGAATGACAATACTGAGATCGTGAAGAAGATTGTAGATCTCAGAATCAAGATTGCCAATATCCTTGGCTATGAGACTTATGCTGATTATGCCCTCGAGGAAAGAATGGCGAAGAATAAGCTGACTGTCAATGAGTTCATCAAGAACCTTCTCGAGCCGTCGATGGAGTTTGCGCAAAAGGATGTTGCAGATGTATATGCGTTTGCGAAGAAGAATGGATTCGAGGATTCACAGCTCCAGTCATGGGATTTCAGCTATTGGTCAGAGAAATATCAGCAGGCAGAGTACTCTCTCAGTGCTGAGGAGCTCAAGCCTTATTTCCAGCTCGAGAGCTGTATCGATGCAGTGCTCGGACTTGCTACCCGTCTTTACGGAATCTCTTTCAAGGAGCTTGACAATGTCCCTGTATATCATCCTGATGTAAAGGTATATGAGGTGAATGATGCAGACGGCCGTCATCTTGCTCTTTTCTATGCTGATTTCTTCCCACGCGCAAGCAAGAGAGGTGGTGCATGGATGACTGAGTTCCGTGGTCAGAGTATCAGAAATGGTGTGGAGTACAGACCTTTCATCAGTACTGTGATGAACTTTACAAAGCCTACAGCTGATGCTCCTGCACTTATAACTCATGACGAGCTTGTTACATTCCTCCACGAGTTCGGACACGCTCTTCATGGCATTTTCGCAGAAGGACGTTATGGTTCGCTCACAGGAACAAATGTTTCACGCGACTTTGTGGAACTTCCTTCACAGATTATGGAGAACTGGGCATTCGAGCCTGAGTATCTGAACTCATTTGCAAAGCATTATCAGACTGGCGAGCCTATCCCTGCTGAACTTATCGAGAAGGTGGTAGCTGCCAAGAATTATCTTGCAGGTTATGCTCAGGTACGCCAGCTCCATTTCGGTTATCTCGATATGGCTTGGCATTCTCTTACAGAGCTTCCTGCAGATAGCGCAGTGGAGTTCGAGCAGAAGGTTCTTGCTCCATATGCTGTAATGCCTGCAGTTGAGGGAGTGGCATTCTCTACATCATTCTCGCACATCTTCTCTGGCGGATACTCGGCAGGTTACTATTCATACAAGTGGGCTGAGGTGCTCGAGGCAGATGCGTTCTCACTTTTCAAGGAGAAGGGAATCTTCAATACTGAGGTGTCAAACTCATTCCGCAAGAATATCCTTTCAATGGGAGGTTCAGAGGATGAGGCTGTGATCTATCGCAATTTCCGTGGTCACGATCCACAGCCTGAGGCTCTCATGGAGAAACTCGGACTGACTAAGTAATTCAGTCCTTGAATAAAGAAATCCGGTTGATTGGAAAAACCAGTCAACCGGATTTCTTTATGCTATATATATTTAAGCTACCTTGATGCTTGAGTCCTTTGGTTCCTTGAAGAGGATCATGAACATGAAGGCCACTACAAGGGCGTATGCTGCGAATACATACCAGGCTGCGCTCCAGTTCGGCTCAGCTGCATTGTAAACGAAGTGGTTTACTACAGCCTGTGCACTGAGGGTACCGATTGTAGCTCCGATACCGTTGGTCATCAGCATGAAGAGACCCTGTGCGCTGTTCTGAATCTTAGATGTGGTCCTCATATTTACATAGAGGGAGCCTGAGATGTTGAAGAAGTCGAATGCCACGCCATAGACGATCATCGAGAGGATGAGCATCCATACGCCGGCTCCAGGGTTTCCTGCACCGAAGAGTCCGAAGCGAAGTACCCATGCTGCCATAGCGATGAGCATTACTTTCTTGATGCCGAAGAGTCTCATTGCCACTGGGATAAGGAGAATTCCGAGGGTCTCGGATACCTGTGAGATCGAAATGAGGGCATTGGCATTGCGTGCACCCCAGGTGTTTGCGAATTCAGGGACCTCCTGGAAGTGTGAGATGAATGGATTAGCAAAACCGTTTGTGATCTGAAGGGCTACTCCAAGGAGCATAGAGAAGATGAAGAAGATGGCCATCTGTCTGTCCTTGAAGAGCGAGAAAGCGTTGAGGCCGAAGCGCTCTGCAAGAGTCTGCTTCTGGTCTGAAGCTGTGTTGCAAGGGCAGTTCGGAAGAGTGAAGCAATAAACGAGCATTGCCAGACCGATGACTCCTGAAACAAGGAACTGGTTATATGAGTGCTGGTACTGTACGCCCTCACCGTTTGTCATGAAGTTGACGAAAAGCATAGCACAGATGAAGCCGATGGTTCCGAATACACGGATAGGCGGGAAATCTTTTACCGTGTCATAACCGTTCTTCTCCAAGATATTGAATGCTACAGAGTTGGACAGGGCAATCGTAGGCATGTAGAAGGCCACGCTGATTGCATAGAGTCCGAAAAGGATGCCGAATGAAAGTTCGCTTCCTCCGGTCATTCCGTAGAAACCGGCGCCGAGCATTGCTGCTCCTGCGATTCCGTGGCATAAGCCGAGAAGTTTCTGGGCCGGGATGAATTTATCTGCAACGATACCCATAAGGGTAGGCATGAAGATGGAAACGATTCCTTGCATGGCGTAGAAGATGCCGATTCTTGTCGCCAGTCCTACTGATGCAAGGTAGCTTCCCATTGATGTGAGGTATGATCCCCAGACAGCCCATTGCAGGATGTTCATTACAATGAGTCTGAGCTTGATTGATTTGTTCATAATGTTATTAAAAGTTTGAATTTCCGTTATACAGTCTTTCACTTCGTCCTGATGGCGGGATGGCAATTCCTGTGTCATCTCGGGCGAAGTAAAGTATCTGTAGCAAAGATAAGAGATTTTGACTAAAAGTTGTTATCTTTGACGGTTAAATTGATTTGAATGAAATTCGTTAAGACACATACTGACCCTCAGTCATCAGCCCGTTGCGGTATCATCACGACTGATCATGGCCAGATCGAGACCCCGATATTCATGCCGGTGGGAACGGTCGGCTCTGTCAAGGGTATATATCACAGAGACCTTAAGGAGGATATCAAGGCAGAAATCATCCTTGGAAACACATATCATCTTTATCTCCGTCCTGGTCTGGAAGTTCTCAAGGCGGCTGGCGGACTTCATAAGTTCGAGTCCTGGGACAGGCCGATCCTTACGGACAGCGGCGGATTTCAGGTGTTCTCGCTCAGCCCGATCCGTAAACTTACCGAGGATGGATGCATATTCCGTTCGCATATAGACGGATCCAAGCATATCTTCACTCCGGAGAACAATATGGATACCCAGCGTATCATCGGTGCAGACATCGTTATGGCTCTTGATGAGTGCTGCCCGGGAGATGCAGATTATAAATATGCGAAGAAGTCGCTTCAGCTTACCCAGAGGTGGCTGGAAAGATGCGTGAAGCATTTTGATGAGACAGAGCCGTTGTACGGTTATTCGCAGGCCCTTTTCCCTATCATCCAGGGATGTGTCTATCCTGACCTCCGTCGTGAGGCAGTGGAGCACGCTGCAGCCCTAGACCGTGAGGGATATGCCATCGGTGGACTTGCAGTGGGCGAGCCGACCGAGAAGATGTATGAAATGCTGGAGGTCGTATGCCCGATAATGCCTCAGGACAAGCCTCGCTATCTTATGGGAGTCGGTACACCGGCCAATCTTCTTGAGGCTATCGCCAGGGGAGTGGATATGTTCGACTGCGTGATGCCTACCAGAAACGGACGTAACGGCATGCTCTTTACCTGGGACGGTATTATGAATATGAAGAACAAGAAATGGGCGGATGATTTTTCACCTCTCGATCCGAAGGGTACTTCATTTGTTGACCATACATATACGAAGGCATATGTCCGTCATCTCTTTGTTTCAGGAGAGATCTTCGCAGGACAGATCGCCAGCGAGCATAATCTGGCTTTCTATCTTGACCTTGTGCGTGAGGCCCGCAAGCATATCAAGGCCGGCGACTTCAAGGCATGGAAGGACGAGACAGTGCGAAGGATAACTACAAGACTTTAAGGAAAATGGAGTTTGACCTCAGACCAAGGAAGATAGACCTTTACATAATGAGGAAATTCATCAGCACGTTCTTCATCGCGCTGCTTCTCATCATCGGTATTGTGATCATCTTCGATATCAGTGAAAGAATCGATGACTTTGTGGCCAAGGAGGCCCCTCTCAAAGCCATCATCTTTGACTATTATGTGAACTTTGTCCCTTACTTTATGAATATGTTCAGTCCTCTGTTCGTATTCATAACGGTTATCTTCTTCACTTCCAAGATGGCTGCCGACTCGGAAATCATAGCCATTCTCTCCTGCGGAATCAGCTTCCACAGGATGATGGTCCCCTATATGGTCTCCGCAGCCCTGATTGCCGCTTTCTCCCTTTGTCTGAATCTCTTTGTCATTCCGGATGCCAATAAGACCCGAGTCGCCTTTGAAACCCAATATTTCAAGGATAAGACAAAGAGCGTGGGAAGAAATGTTCATTATCAGATCTCTCCCGGTGAGTTTGTATATGCCGAATCCTTCAGTTCATGGAACAATACAGCATACAGATTCACCCTTGAAAAGATCGAGGATAACAAGCTCGTTTCGAAAATTTCTGCCGAGACAGCTGTATATGACACTACAAAGCAGAGCTGGAGACTGAAGAAATATTTCATTCGTGAATATAATTCCGACCTTACGGACAATATCCGCAGCGGCCGCCAGTTGGATACGATCATTCCTCTGAGTGTAAAGGACTTCTACTTCAATGAGAAGGCAGTTCAGACAATGGACTATTACGAACTCAATGAAATGATACGCGTCCAGAAGATGCGAGGAGATGCCAATGTGAAAATGGCTCTGATCGAGAAAAATACCCGTCTTGCCATCCCGTTTTCAGCCTTCATCCTCACAATTATGGGTGTGGCTCTTTCTTCCAAGAAGCGTCGCGGAGGTATCGGCTGGAACATAGGAATAGGTATTGCCCTGGCTTTTACCTATATCCTCTTCCTCAAGTTCAGCGAAATGTTCGTCCATACGGATACACTTCCTCCTGCAGTGGCCCTATGGCTTCCAAATATAGTATTCGCCATCATATCAGGCTTCCTTTACAGGATTGCACCGAAATAAACAAAAGAAAAACAGCGTTTGACCGATAAAGTCAAACGCTGTTTTTCTTTATTGCAGTGTGTTAGTCAACGAATACGTTCCAGCCGAATACATCTTCGATTTCGCCTCTCTGGATGCCTCTGATATAGTTGTAGAGCTTGAGGGACTTAGGACCGCACTGACCGTCGCCATAAGTATATACAGTCTCTTCTTCAGACTCGAGGAATGGCTTGTCAACGAGTTTGTGGACAGGAGTGATCACCACTGCTGTACCGCACTCTCCGACTTCTTCGAATGTGCTGAGCTCTTCTACAAGAACCGGTCTTCTCTCCACTTCCATTCCAAGGTGTGCCGCTACAGTCTCAAGAGACATATTGGTGATAGAAGGAAGGATCGAATCTGACTTCGGAGTGATGTATGAATTTCCCTTGATCGCGAAGAAGTTAGATGAGTTGAACTCATCGATGTATTTCTTGGTTGCAGGATCGAGGTAAAGAACTGCCTTATAACCCAGCTCGTGTGCTACGTTAAGAGAGTAGAGCGAGCAGGCGTAGTTTCCACCTACCTTGAAAGCTCCAGAGCCGTTAGGAGCTGCTCTGTCGTAGTTTCTTGCGATAACAACGTCCACAGCATCAAGTGCACCACCTACATATGCTCCTACAGGTGAGCAGAGGATGAGGAATGTGCTCTCCTTCGAAGACTGAACACCCAGCTGAGGGTTGCTTCCGATGAGTGTAGGACGAAGATACAATGATGCTCCTGTTGCCTCGTATGGAGGAAGGAAGTCGATGTTCTCCTTCACTACCTGCTTACACATTTCTACGAACATCTCTGTAGAAGGTGCTTCGATACCAAGGTACTTGGCTGATCTCTGAAGACGCTTTGCATTCTCTTCCGGTCTGAACAGGCGGATCTCGCCGTCTTTTCCACGGAATGCCTTAAGTCCTTCAAAGCATTCGATAGCATAGTGAAGGGCTCCAGCGTATGCGCTGAGGCTGATGTAGTCGTCTGTAAGACTCTCTACAGGAGTCCAGGCACCATCCTTGAAGGTGCTTCTGAGAATTGTGTTGGTCTTGGTGTAGGAGAATGTAAGCTTGCTCCAGTCGATATTTGCCATAGTATTATTAGATTAATATTTCAAAAAGTTGATTGTTTTCGTTGATATACTCATATGAGATGCCGTGAGCCTTCAGTCTCTGCATGAAAGGTCCGAAATCTTCTTTTGCCGCAAGCTCGATTCCGATGAGTGCCGGACCGAAGTTCTTGTTGGTTTTGCGGATATACTGGATATGGACAAGGTCGTCTGTAGGACCTATCACATCGCGGATGAATGAAAGGATTGCACCTGATTTCTGAGGGAAGTTCACGATGAAATAGTGTTTCAGACCTTCGTAGAGGAGTGATTTCTCACGAATCTCCTCCATACGGGTGATGTCGTTGTTGCTTCCGCTTACTACGCAGGCAATCCTCTTTCCCTTAAGCTTGTCTTTATAGAACTTGAGTGCAGCTACTGCCAATGCGCCTGCAGGCTCTACGACAATCGCACTCTTGTTATACATATGGATGATGGTGGTGCAGACTGCTCCTTCCGGTACTACTACGATGTCATCGAGTACCTGACGGCAGACCTCGTAAGTATGGGTGCCGGCAAGCTGTACTGCCGCTCCGTCCACAAATTTATCAATATGTTCGAGCTTGATCGGACCTCCGTTTTCGATAGCTGCCTTCATGCAAGGTGCTCCTCCCGGCTCGACACCGATGATCTTAGTGTCCGGAGACATCTGTTTGAGGTAGGCTCCCAGTCCTGATGCAAGTCCGCCACCTCCGATAGGAACGAAAATATAATCGAGCGGCTCCTTGCTCTGATTCAGGATCTCCCGGCCGATTGTTCCCTGGCCTTCCATTACCTTAGGATCATCGAAAGGAGGGATGAATGTCTTGTTATGCTCCTTGGCATATGCGATAGCAGCTGAGTTTGCAGCATCGAAAGTGTCTCCTGTAAGGATGATCTCAATGAATTCCTTGCCGAACATCCTTACCTGCTCGATCTTCTGTCGAGGAGTGGTGACAGGCATGAAGATTGAGCCCATTATCTTGAGCTTGCTGCAGGAGAATGCTACTCCTTGAGCGTGGTTTCCGGCACTTGCGCATACTATGCCGTTGGTTACGAGTTCAGGATCGATTGTCCTGATCTTGTTGTATGCACCTCTGATCTTATATGACCTTACCATCTGCAGATCCTCTCGCTTGAGGTAAATGTCTGCTTCGTAAATATCGGAAAGGTTGGCGTTCCTCTGGAACGGTGTAGGTTCGAGGATTTCGTCAAGTACCTGTGAAGCCTTGTCAATGGCTTCCACGGTAGGGAAGTACTTTGTTTCGCTCATATCTTAAAGATTAAAATCAGATATTGATTCTTTTGCCAAAAATATAATTAATATTATTGATTTCCTAATAAATCCAATCTTTATGTCGCCAATCAGTCTAAAATTATGAGTGCGATCGATCTCTGGCTCAATTCCAGTCTTACATTATCCTGGACAGCCTTGTTCAATGTCGCTTTCCACCAGTTGTCAAAAACCACATCATCGGTAGGATACATAAGCCCCTCTGACTTGATCTTCAGACTGTTATCCGGTGAGAATATTGATACTGACCTTCCGGTACCACAATCGAATTCAATAGTGTCGTTGATAGGGAATATTGTCCCTTCGTCCGTTACCATTTCGATGGAGATGCCACCAAGCTCGAACATCCGGGTGTATTCCATCAGCAGCGAAATGTTTCCGATAGTATGATCGGCCCTTCCGCCAGTGCCTCCGAGTATGTGGATGTTTTCCACTCCGTCAAGATTGCCCAATACCCATCTTACGGCCTTTGTCTGGTCGTTGTGATCCTGCTCGTTCTCCTTTACAATGATGTCGGCATATTTTTTCTGCATTGGTGCCGATAATGTGTCCATATCTCCGATTACAAGGTCCGGCAGCCTGTCTTCACCGAAAATGGCTTTCGAATTGCGAAGGAATTTACACAGTGCTCCGTCGCAGCAGATGATGAAATCTGCCGAACGGATAAGGTAGCGGGGATATTCGGTCTTGGGGAATTTCCCGTCGCCTATTATGACGACGCTGTTATGCATGTTGTCCTGTTATGTTTGATGAAGTTCCCTTTGTCGTAGTATATGTATGCGGCTCTCTGAAACCGATAAGGAAGTCCTTGACGGCCATTCTCTTCTTGCCCGCAAGCTGTATTTCGGTCACGGATATCGCACCGTCAGCTGTGCTGAATGCCAGGTAGTTCCTGCCGTCTGACAGAACTGTTCCAGGAACTGCAGATGAGAGTCCGTTCTCCTCCAGCATTGTCTGATATTCTTCTCCTGTGATTTTGACAGACTTGTATATCTTGAGCTGGAGTGCCTTGTCGTCCTTTGACAGCTCGGTAAATGCTGCCGGATAAGGACTCAGACCTCTGATGAGGTTATGTATGTTCCTGGTCTTGCCGTCCCAGTCGATATGGCAGAGTTCGCGCGTGAGCTTCGGTGCCGGATGAAGAATTTCGGATCCCTGGATGAAGCTCTTCTGAACACGCAGTTCGACATTTCTGTCAATGATAGCCTCGACAGTATTGACTACCAGCTTGGAACCGATTTCCATGAGCTTGTCGTGTACGTCTCCCGCTGTATCCTCAGGCTCGATCCTGCAGTCGTATCTGTACATGATTCCTCCGGTGTCCATTCCCTCATCGATCATGAAAGTGGTCACTCCTGTGGTCTTTTCTCCATTGATCACAGCCCAGTTGATAGGGGCTGCTCCTCTATACTGAGGAAGAAGTGCGGCGTGGAGGTTGAATGTTCCGAGCTTCGGAATCTCCCATACTACCTTCGGAAGCATTCTGAAGGCTACCACAGCAAAGAGATCCGGTTTCCATGCTTTGAGGGCCTCCAGGAATTCAGGATCCTTGAGGGATACCGGCTGGAGTACAGGGATGTTGTGCTCTACAGCATATTTCTTTACGGCACTCTCATTGATCTTGAGACCTCGTCCGCTTGCCTTGTCGGCTACTGTCACTACTCCGACTACATTGTAGCCGTTCTTTATCAGCTCGTCAAGCGGAGCTACTGCAAATTCAGGCGTACCCATATATACGATACGCGTCTTCTTGAACAATCCCATTATCTTGGCCTTAATTTTTCTGAATCCGTTCTTTATTGAATCTGTACTGAAGAAAGCCGAGTCGTTGATAGCTTTCCATGACAGGAAGAGTCCTGTCGGAAGGAGTACATAGCTGGAGAAGAATACTCCTGCAAATGGCCCTACAGCGCCGTCCTTTGCCAGTTTGGTTCCGGATATATCGATCACCCAGTATGCTACAAAGAACAATACGGATATGATCGCTGATACGCCCAAACCTCCCTTACGGATGATCGCTCCTAAAGGAGCTCCGATGAAGAAGAAGATAAGGCAGGCAATCGAAAGAGCGAATTTTTTCAGAATTTCGATATCGATCAGCCTGAGGGTGTAATTGTGGTGGTATCTGTAGCGGCCGAATGATTCAAGCGATGCCTGTAGCTCTTCTGCGCTCTTCTTGGCTTTTTCCAATGCCGCTATCTCTTCCTTAATGGATTTCCACTTGCTCTGGTCCAATGTCGGGAATGGGGTAGTAGGCATGTTCCTGGTCGAGGTGTCCAGCTGTGCGTTGTAGCGTAGCGTGCGGGACCTCCTCAGATTTGTAAGATTCTCCTGCTTCTCTGTCGAATCAAGTGTTCCGATCGAGTCCTGGCTATGCTGCAGCTGCTTGAGATTCATTGACTTGACCTGGTCGTCAAAGCGACTTGAGTCGGACTTCTGGAAAGCATAATTCTCCAGTGGAATGATCATTTCCTGCTTGTTGAAGTCGATCTTCTGCAGCTGTAATGTCGTGTCCCGGTATTTCTTGTCGTTGGTTTCTTCGTAGTTCGTTCCGTTGTAAAGTATGAAGGTGAGGTATGACTTATCCTTTGACATCTTCATCATGGCCGAGTCAGCTATCGTAAGGCTGGTGTTTCCCTTGTTCTTTGTGTGGTTATACACCATCACGCCGTTCATCATTCCAGTCTCGTCGTTATGCTCGTTCACGCGCAGGATGTAACCTTCGATACCATTGTAGAATGTTCCTGTCGGTATCTTGATTTCGTCCTTGGTCTTTCCGATATCGTCCCTGAGGGTGTAGATCTTGTTATATGCTACAGGGATGAGGTCGTTCGATACGAAGAAGGCTCCGACACTGATGATGGCACAGCATATGCCCAGAGGGATGAGTACGCGCTGCAATGAGATGCCGGCCGCCTTGATGGCAAGCAGCTCATTGTTCTCGCCAAGGGAACCGAGGGTCATCATTGATGCAAGAAGCGTAGCAAGAGGTAGGGACAAAGGGAGCATTGTCGCACTTCCCCATGCCAGGAATTCCAATATGACCTTCATACTCAATCCTTTACCGACGAGTTCATCGATGTAGAGCCATAGGAACTGCATCACGAGGATGAACACGACGACAAAGAGGATCGCGAAAAACGGTCCTACGAAAGACTTAACTATGAATCGGTCCAGTCGTTTCATTCTATACTTTATATATTCATCGGTCTGCTTCCCTTTTGCAGGGTAGGAACCCTAAGTCAGCGGAACTATCGTGTGGCGAGTTCCACTAACTTAGCTGCAGCTGAAGCGAGACCTGCAAGGTCCTTACCTCCGGCAGTTGCCAATCCAGGCTGACCGCCACCACCTCCGAGGATAAGCTTGGCGGCTTCACGTACGTCGGCGCCGGCATTATGGCCTGCCTTTACGAGGTCCTCGGAATACATCATGAGAAGCTGTGGCTTGCCAGCTGCTTCGAATGCTGCTGCAATGACGAAGTTCTCTGTCTCCTTCTGGAGCATGAATGCTGCATTCTTGAGCATCACAGGATCCATAGGAGTATCGATTGTCACGAGATTTCTTCCGTTCACTTCCTTGGCCATTGCCTTAAGCTGAGCCTTAAGAGCGATTGTCTTTTCCTTTGCAATCTCCTCCATCTGCTTCTTGAATGCCTCGTTTTCCTCTACCATCTTTCTGATGGCTCCTGCAAGGTCTGGGACATTGTTGAAGAATGCCTTGGCAGCGCGGATGGTCTCTTCCATTGTGTTTACAAGGGCCTCTGCACCAACACCGGTGACAGCTTCGATACGGCGTACTCCAGCGGCGATTGCAGACTCTGAAACGATCTTGAAGAAACCGATCTGACCTGTAGCGGCTGCGTGTGTACCTCCGCAGAGCTCGCAGGATTCTCCGAATCTGATCACGCGGACTGTGTCACCGTACTTCTCTCCGAAGAGTGCCATTGCTCCCATCTCCTGAGCCTCTTCCATAGTCGCGTTGCGATTCTCATCGAGAGGGTAATTAGCTCTGATAAGGACGTTTACGCGGTCTTCTACAAGACGGATCTGCTCCTGGCTGAGCTTCTCGAAATGTGAGAAGTCGAAACGGAAGTTCTTGTCGCATACATAAGAACCCTTCTGCTCTACATGTGAGCCGAGGATCTCGCGGAGAGCCTGGTGGAGAAGGTGTGTCGCAGAGTGATTGTTCTCTATCTGGAGTCTTCTCTCAGTATCTACGTGGAGGCTGAAGCTTTCTGTGCAGTCTGCAGGAATGCGCTCAGCTACATGGATTGTAAGATTGTTTTCCTTTACTGTATTGATGATGTTGATCTTTTCTCCGTTCTCTGAAAGGATGTATCCGGTGTCACCTACCTGACCACCCATCTCGGCATAGAACGGTGTGCGCTCGAATACGAGCTGGTACATTGTCTTGTTCTTAGCCTTTACTGTGCGGTGGCGTGTGAGCTGTACGCCTTCGAGGTCAGTCTGGTCGTAACCGCAGAACTCGATATTGTCGCAGTGTGCGAACTCAACCCAGTCACCTGACTCGATGGCAGTGGCGTTACGGGCTCTGTCCTTCTGCTTCTGAAGTTCCACCTGGAATCCCTCAAGGTCGATCTTGTAGCCCTTCTCTGAAGCGATGAGCTCTGAGAGGTCGATAGGGAAACCGAATGTGTCATAGAGTACGAATGCGTCCTCTCCTGAGATTACCTTAGTCTCTGCTGACTTGGCCATTATGTTGTCCATCAGACGGATACCTCTGTCAAGAGTACGAAGGAACGCCATCTCCTCTTCCTTGATCACACGCTCGATCAGGGTCTGCTGCTTCACGATCTCAGGATAGAACTCTCCCATATCGTCGATGAGCTGCTGCACGAGGCGGCAGAGGAAAGGCTCATTGAATCCGAGGAAAGTGTAGCCATAGCGTACTGCACGACGGAGGATTCGACGGATCACATATCCGGCCTTCACATTTGAAGGGAGCTGTCCGTCAGCGATAGAGAAGCTGATGGCACGGATGTGGTCAGCGATAACTCGCATTGCGATATCTTCCTGCTTGTCGATTCCGTACTTGTGTCCGGAAAGCTCCTCGATCTTTGCGATCATGCCTGTAAATACGTCAGTGTCATAGTTTGACTGCTTGCCCTGGAGAGCCATACAGAGACGTTCGAAGCCCATTCCGGTATCTACATTCTTGTTTGGAACAAGCTCAAGCTCGCCGCTTGCCTTGCGGTTATACTGCATGAACACATTGTTCCAGATCTCGATGACAAGGTGGTGGTCCTTGTTCACGAGCGATGCTCCCGGTACTGCGGCACGCTCTTCGTCGCTGCGGAGGGCAATGTGAATCTCCGAGCAAGGTCCGCAAGGGCCTGTATCTCCCATTTCCCAGAAATTGTCCTTCTTGTTTCCAAGGAGGATGCGGTCTTCAGGGAGATGTTTCTTCCATGCCTCCATAGCCTCGGTGTCAAGGCTTGTACCATCTGCCTCAGAACCTTCGAATACTGTAGCATAGAGTCTGTCCTTGTCGAGCTTGTAAACCTCGGTGAGGAGTTCCCATGCCCAGTCGATTGCCTCGACCTTGAAATAGTCTCCGAAACTCCAGTTTCCGAGCATTTCGAACATTGTGTGGTGGTATGTGTCACGTCCTACCTCTTCGAGGTCATTGTGCTTTCCGCTCACGCGGAGACATTTCTGGCTGTCAGCCACCCTCTTCCATTTTGCCGGGCTGTTGCCGAGGAACCAGTCCTTGAACTGGTTCATACCTGCATTGGTGAACATGAGCGTAGGGTCGTTCTTAACAACCATAGGTGCCGAAGGCACGATCTGGTGGCCTTTGGACGCAAAGAAGTCCAGGAAGGCTTTTCTGATTTCTTTAGAAGTCATATATGTTTTCAGTTTTATTTCCAATAAGCGGCCGTTAAAGCCTATAACGGCAAAATAACTTACAAAAGTACAATAAATTTCTGAAATGACGTCATGTGAGAGCGATATAAATGCGGAAAGCCTGGCAAAACCAGGCTTTCGAGGCTTCCGTTACCGGATATCAGTATGGCTGTTTTGTGCTTAAAGGATTTTCTGCATCCTTGTAGAACTGCTCCATGAGCTGAGGTACATTCTTATCTTCCTTGATGTCTTTGATCACGTCGGCGAACTGGGCCACGACACTGTCCATTATCAGCTGTCCGGCTTCTGCTGTAGCTTTGGAACCGTCTCCGGCATAATGGTTAGGGAAGCTTGCGTACCACCATATGCCGGTGTATACGTGGTCAAGATTGCTGATTCTGTCCAGATCGACTCCCAGCTGTGTGCCTGCCAGATCAGTATGCACTAACTCGGGGACAATGGACTTCACTACAGATGTCTCCTTGTTGCCGGCGTGCTGGTTGACCGGATCGTGCATTGAGACTGCCTCTGCCTGCTTGAGGACCTCCCTGTCATATTCAGGCTTGTACCAATAGAGAGCATAATCTCTCTTTTCGGAAAGCTGCGATATTCCGAAGTATTCAAGAAATGCAGCGTTGCCGCCATGGCCGTTTATGATGATGATTTTTTTGAAACCATTGCGGCTCAGCTCATTGAGAGTCTCCTGGAGAACCTTCCAGATCAGTTCCGGAGAGTATGCGATTGTTCCCGGCTGGTGTCTGGCCTCATTTATCTGACTGAAATAATACCAAGGGAATACGACTGCGTACTCCATTTCAGCAGCGCGCAATGCCATTTCCCTTGCGGTGTAGACGTCAGTTCCTAACGGCATGTGCGGACCGTGCTTCTCCAGGACACCGATAGGGAGGATTGCTGTTTGGGAACTTTTCTTGACGGCTTCCTTGAACTGGACTGCTGTAAGTTCTTCCAATTGGACCGAAAGATCCTGAGCCTTGACCTTTATGCCTGATGTGCAGATGGCCAGAGCGAAGATTATGGCTGTTATACGTTTCATGATGTGTTGTGTTTCAGTGGTTAAACCTTGCGCAATTTACTTGATTAATTCAAGTATTCCAAATTTAGATGCTTTGTAATCATGGATTTTTTCTTAACTTTGCACCTTGTATGTCTAAGAGTAAAAGGTACATATTGAATCCGAGGACGCTTGTCTATGAAGTGAAGAGGCGTTCCAGGGTGTCGCGTGTCGCCAGGACCGTGACAATGTTCGTCGTGAGTCTGTTTATGACCGGCCTGTATGTCTGGCTTTACGGCTCCGTACTTGACCTTGAGTCCCCGAAGACCTTGTTCCTGAAGAAGAAGAATGCGGAGTGGAGCTCAAAGATGGAGGTGATGAACAGACAGCTGGACGAATATGATGAGGCTCTGAAGTCGCTCCAGATGAGGGATGACGATATCTATCGTTCTATTTTCGGTATGGATGAAATCGCTCCTGAAGTCCGCAACGCCGGTTTCGGAGGAGTCAACAGATATTCCCATTATGACGGTATCGGAAGCGACGGACTTCTGAAAAAGACAGCCATAAGGCTTGATGTCCTGACTAAGAAGACTTATGTCCAGAGCCGTTCGTTTGATGAGGTCGCCCTGCTTTCGAAGAAGGCAGGTGATATGGCGTCCTGCATTCCTGCAATTCCTCCGGTGAATCCTGACCCTGCCATATACAGGCTTTCTAGCAGTTTCGGCTATCGTTCCGATCCGTTTACGGGAAGGTCGACAAGGCATACGGGCGTGGATTTTGCCTTGAAGCCGGGCAATCCGATATATGCGACCGGTGACGGAGTCATCGAAAGCGTCAAGTTTGAATTCTTCGGCTATGGCAACCAGGTGGTGGTCGATCACGGATTCGGATACAAGACCAGATATGCGCATCTCAAGTCGGTGGGTGTGGTGGAAGGAATGAAGGTGAAGAGAGGAGAGTGTATCGGTCTGAGCGGTAACTCAGGAAGATCTTCCGGCCCGCATCTTCATTATGAGGTCCTTTACAAAGGAAACTTTGTGAATCCGGCCAATTATTATGACCTTGCCATTACTCCGGAAGAGTACAGCACGATGGTTCAGAATACGGCGGATGCTTCCGAGAAGATAACAATGCATCCTTCTCATCGAAGAAAAGAAAAGGGACGCATATGAGCAGTCAATACATATTCGACAAAGACGATATAAAGTTCAGAAAGAAGAGAACATCAGTGTGGGCGGTTGTGCGCAGAATACTGGTGTTCTTTGTCGCTACTGCTTCGATGGCTGTATTGTATTATCTTGTTTTTGCCCTCTTTTTCAGTACTGAGCAGCAGCAGCGCCTCAGGGACGAGAACAGGATGTATGAGAGGGAGTATCCTGAGCTTCAGCGTAAGGAACAGCTTATCTCCGATGTTATCGAAGGCCTGAGGCTGAAGGATGACAGGATTTATGAAGAGATATTCAGCATGTCGGCTCCGGACCTGGACCCATTGTCTTCTGTGGATTTCCTCAAGGGAATGGATTCGATTCCGGATACGGATATTGTCATTTATGCGGAGAGAAAACTGGACAAAGCTGTCGCGGCTGCAGATGCCGTCGAAGCCAATTTCATCAGAATAATGCAGGCAGTGGCGGATTCCGGCTTCGTGATGCCGCCGATGACAAATCCGCTTGAGAATTTCTCCTTCGCTCAGACCGGAGCTTCAGTGGGTGAAAAGATCAATCCTTTCTACAAGGTGCCGATAATGCATAACGGTCTGGATATGATCGCTCCTTCCGGTGCGCCGGTTTATGCTGCGGCAGACGGAGTCGTCAGAAACGTGACCCGCTCACGCAAGGGCTTGGGTAATGTCGTGGAGATCGATCATGGCAACGGATATGTCACCAGATATGCTCATCTTGCAGATGTCGAAGTCCGCAAGGGCAGGGAATTGAAAAAGGGCTCGAGGATAGGCTATGTGGGCGTGTCAGGCAACTCTTTCGCACCGCATCTTCATTATGAAGTGATGCGTGACACCCTGGTGATGGATCCTGTGAATCATCTCTTTGCTTCGGTGACGCCGGACGATTATATGAATATGTTGATAATGGCCGCAAGTACGGGACAATCATTGGATTGATATCCAGCTTAATGATATTGATATGGAAAAGTATTTATACACGATAGGTGAGGTGGCTCAGATGCTTGGCGAAAGCACATCTCTGGTGCGTTTCTGGGCTAATGAATTTCCTAAATACATCAAGCCTCAGAGAAATGCCAAAGGAAACCGTCTTTTCACCAAGGAGGATCTGGAGACATTCAAGCATATCCATCTGCTTGTGAAGGTTGAGGGCCTTACTCTTGAAGGTGCAGCCAAAAGGCTTAAAGGTGACCGTAAGGATGTCATCAACAAGGCTCGTGTGCTGGAATCCCTCAAGGCTATCCGTACACAGCTGGCTGAAATTCGCGAGGAACTCTGATCGGCATTGCAGGCCGGTCGTGGAGTCTTATAATATATAATGGTATGGAATATAAAGTAAAGGATGTCGTAAAGGTAATAGAAGACTTTGCTCCTCTTTCCTTGCAGGAAGGCTGGGACAACAGCGGTCTCTGCATCGGCTCTCCGGATTCTCCGGTCAGTTCGGTGCTCTTCGGACTGGACTGCACTCCCGAACTGGTGGATGAGGCTGTGGCCTGTGGGGCTGACATGATAGTGACCCATCATCCGCTGATATTTTCAGGATTGAAGAAGATTTCTCCCGACAATCCTGTCGGTGAGGCTGTCATCAAGGCCATCCGTGCCGGAATCAGCATCTATGCGGCCCATACAAGTGCGGACAAGGTCATTGCAGGAGTCAGCGGTGCCATGGCGGCACGATTGGGTCTTGTCAATGTCAGCATTCTGGAAGAGGATGGAGACGGAACAGGCCTGGGAGTGGTAGGAGATCTTCCGGAGCCGTTGACAGCTGAAGAGGCTGTGAATCTTGTCAAGGAAAAGTTCTCACTCAAGGCAATGCGTACTTCCAGACCGCTGGAGGGAAAGATTTCGAGAGTGGCGATGTGCGGAGGTTCTGGCGGTTCTCTGATTGGAACTGCAATGAAGTCCGGAGCTCAGCTTTATCTCAGCGGAGATATCTCATATCATAACTTTTTCACTAAGGAAGGCTTTATGATAATGGATATAGGCCATTACGAGAGTGAAATAGAGATAGTTGACATTTTATTTTCTTTGATAAAGAAAAATTTTCCTACCTTTGCGGTTCGCATTACTCAGAATATATATAGTAACCCGATATTTTATTTTTAAGCGATATGG
>JAZLCW010000011.1:0-104804 GCA_045614445.1 Candidatus Cryptobacteroides sp.
TCCTCAAGACCTGCACCGATCATAAGACCACCCTCAGAGAAAGCTGACTGAGTACGTCCGTAAACGATCTGGAGGAAGAGCTCGCGCATAGCTGTGTTGATAGCGTCGCAAACGAGGTCAGTGTTAAGAGCCTCAAGGAGAGTCTTGCCTGGGAGAATCTCAGATGCCATAGCAGCTGAGTGAGTCATACCAGAGCAACCGATAGTCTCTACGAGAGCCTCCTGGATGATACCTTCCTTAACATTGAGGGTAAGCTTGCAGGCACCCTGCTGAGGTGCACACCAGCCGATACCGTGAGTAAGGCCTGAGATATCAGTAATCTGCTTTGATTTTACCCACTTTCCTTCTTCAGGAATTGGAGCTGGACCGTGGTTAGGTCCCTTCTTTACGCAGCACATCTGCTGCACTTCGTGTGAATAAACCATAATAGTACTATTGTTTTATAAAAGTTGTTTTCAATAGATTTTCCGACTTGCTGCTCTCTGTCGTATGGACTAAGGCAGAAAATCACGCAAATATAGTAAAATTTCGCAAACTTGCTACATACTTTCGATGACTCTGCGGTTAATCGAGCTAAGTCTGTCCATATCCAGCTTCACGACCTTTCTGTCGTATGTCATAAGACCGTTCACCTCGATCTCCACGTCTGTAGTCTGGGTATAGATAGCTGCTGCAAATCCGTCATCGATAAGCCCGATGAGCATATCAGCGTATTTCTCATATGTATCGAGCACCTCGTCTGCACTCTTGAACTGTACATATCCCTAGTTGCGGTCAGGTTGCCAGAGATGTCCCTGAACAGGCCAGCCGATACCGCCGTATTCTCCAAGGATATTGATATAATCCTTGTCATAGAGATACATTTCAGGATGCGGATAATTATGAAGGTCAAGGATGTCACCGGAACATTTCACGAAGTTTCCGCCAGAAGCATAATTGATCAGACGGGTAGGGTCGAGAGCGCGTGTAAACTTCACGACTTCCTCAGTATCAAACTGTCCCCAAGCCTCATTGAATGGTACCCAGCTAACGATGGAAGGGAAGGTCTTGAAAGCCTCGATGATCTCAGACCACTCCTTATAGTAATTGGCTTTGCCATCCTCGGTAACCTGTGAATCTGTTCCTGTATCATATGCACGGTTACCCCATACTCCTGTGCTGTTGTCCGCGATGCTCGGCATATCCTGCCATACAAGCATACCAAGTCGGTCACAATGCCAGTACCAGCGTGCAGGTTCTACCTTCACATGCTTGCGGATGAGATTGAATCCCATTTCCTTGGTCTTCTCAATATCGAATGCGAGAGCCTCGTCAGAAGGAGCGGTGTAAAGTCCGTCAGGCCACCATCCCTGGTCGAGAGGACCATACTGGAAGAGAGGCTCATTGTTCAGAAGCATACGCTTGTGACCGGCATCGTCCCTTGCATAAGAAATCTTTCTCATCGCTGTATATCCCTTGACACAGTCAATGGCAGCACCGTCACGCAACACCTTGATTTCCAGATCATACAGATAAGGATCAGTTGGTGACCAAAGCTTCATTTCAGGAACAGAAAGCACCACTTCCCTGCCCTGTCCTTTCGCTACAGGAGCACCGTCGGCAAGAAGCACGACCTCGACCACATCACCTTCTGCGACAGAAGCATCGACACTTACGGCCAATGAACCTGCGTCAATATCTGAAACTGCATAATATGAGTCAATATATGCTGCAGGAACAGGCTCCATCCATACTGTCTGCCATATTCCTGTAACAGCTGTGTACCAGATACCCTCAGGGTTCGACACCTGCTTTCCGCGAGGCTGGAACCATTTATCAGTACGGTCGGTCACTTTCAGTTTCAATGTATGCTTGCGACCCTTTGCAAGAAAATCAGTAATATCAAATGAGAAAGGCGCATATCCACCTGTATGCTCACCGACAAGCTGCTCATCGACAAAGACTTCCGCTTTCCAATCTACAGCTCCGAAGTGCAGGAGGAGTCTCTGTCCAGCCCAATCCTCAGGCACAGAGAATTCACGTTCGTACCACAATGCATCGTTCTCAGTCACGGCACGTCCTACTCCAGACAATGCAGACTCTACTGCAAACGGCACCAGTATATGACCTTCCATCTTTTCAGGAGCGGCATCAATCGGAGTGATGGCATATTCCCAAAGTCCGTTCAGGTTCATCCACTGGTCACGGATCATCTGTGGACGCGGATACTCAGTGAGGACATTTGAGGGGTCAAGATTCTCTCCCCAGGCAGTCATGATACGGTCACCTGCAGGAGACCACTCGACCTTTCCTGCTGTGTTGCAAGAAATTGCAGAGATTGCAGCAAAGGCTGCGGCAGCGATATGTTTCAGTTTCATAAATGATTTGGTTAGTTCAGTCCGTAAAGTTAGGAATTTTGTCAGGTAAAAATGCATATTTTTCGCTATATTTGCAAGGTATGAAATTCAAGATAGATTCTCAACACAAGCCTTCCGGCGATCAGCCGGCTGCGATAAAAGGCATATGCGAAGCTCTGAATGATGGAGTGGATGCGGTGACTCTGCTCGGTGTAACAGGATCCGGAAAGACATTCACAATGGCCAATGTCATCGAAAAGCTCCAACGTCCTGCACTGATATTGAGCCATAACAAGACGCTCGCGGCGCAGCTGTACGGAGAGTTCAAGTCTTTCTTCCCGAACAATGCCGTCGAGTATTTCGTATCATATTACGACTATTATCAGCCGGAGGCGTATCTGCCTGTAACCGACACATATATTGAAAAGGATCTCAGCATCAATGATGAGATCGAGAAACTTCGTCTGAGCGCCGCATCAGCACTTCTTTCGGGGCGCAGGGATGTGATCGTCATTTCCAGCGTATCGTGCCTGTACGGTATCGGTAATCCTGCCGACTTCCATTCCCAGACTGTAAAGGTGAAGAAGGGTGAGCAGAGAAGTATGACAAGACTGCTTTACCAGCTGGTGGATGCACTTTATTGCAGGACCGAGGTGGAATTCAAAAGAGGTACTTTCAGAGTCCGTGGAGACACAGTGGACATTTGCATCGGATATGGAGAGAATGCCGTAAGGATCGAGTTCTTCGGTGATGAGGTGGATCAGATTTCGGTCATCGACCCTATGACTGGAGCATTTATCGACGAACTGGACGAAATCTCGATATATCCTGCTGGTAATTTCGTTACTACCAAGGAGAGAAGCACAAAGGCTATCAGCCAGATTCAGGACGACATGATGGCTCAGTGCGAATATTTCCACGAGATAGGCAAACACCTGGAGGCCAAAAGATTGAAGCAGAGAGTGGAATATGACCTGGAGTTCATAAAGGAGATGGGATATTGCCCGGGAATCGAGAACTATTCAAGATATTTCGACGGAAGAAGCGAGGGAATGAGACCATTCTGTCTGATCGACTATTTCCCGAAAGATTTCATCACCTTCATCGACGAGAGTCATGTTACGCTCCCACAGATAAGGGCAATGTACGGAGGCGACCATTCAAGAAAATCTATTCTGGTGGATTATGGTTTCCGACTGCCGGCCGCAGCTGACAACAGGCCTCTGAAATTCGAAGAATTTGAGGAGATTACCGGACAGAAGGTATTCGTCAGCGCCACTCCGGCTGACTATGAGCTGGAGAAATCAGAAGGTCTGGTGGTAGAGCAGGTGGTGCGTCCAACAGGCTTGCTGGATCCTCCGATCGAAGTCCGTCCTACAGAGAACCAGGTGGACGACCTTCTGGAAGAAATCAGAGTCAGGGCAGAACTGGACGAGAGGGTGCTGGTTACTACTCTGACCAAGAGGATGGCAGAGGAACTGGAGCAATATTTCACCAGAGTGGGAGTCCGATGCAGGTATATCCATTCTGATGTCGATACATTGGAACGAGTGGAGATCATCGAAGACTTCAAGAACGGACTTTTCGATGTACTGGTAGGAGTAAACCTCCTGCGCGAAGGACTTGACATTCCGACAGTCTCGCTGGTGGCGATCCTGGATGCAGACAAGGAGGGATTCCTGCGAAGCGGAAGAGCATTGACCCAGACAGCAGGACGAGCTGCAAGAAATGTGAACGGTCTGGTCATCATGTATGCCGACAGGATCACCGATTCGATGCAGCAGACGATATATGAGACCGACCGCAGGCGCAGCAAGCAGATGGAATACAACAAGTTGCACAACATCACTCCGACACAGGTAGGAGTGAAAAAGAATGCACTTCTGGAAGGAACCTCAGCTGTGGAAGGCACGACTTATGGAAAGCAGGCGTGGGCAGATGTGCAGGCGGATCTGGGAGGCAAGCAGAGGAATCCGCGTCTTGCAAACAGTGTCACCGGCAGGGTCAGTGCCGCCAATTCATATGACGATCCTACATATATACCAGACCCTACCGACCTTGGACGCGGAAGCGTGAGCGTGGGACTGGGACACGATTCTAAGAGAGAGAGCAATTCCGCATATGTGGACGGTTACCTTCAGGCAGACCTTGCGGCGGTACTTCAGGACCCTGTAATCAGGTCTATGACCCGTCCTCAGGTGGAAAAGGCAATGGAACAGGCAAAGAAGAATATGCAGAAGGCTGCTGCCGATCTGGATTTCATGGCCGCAGCGAAATACCGCGACGAAATGTGGGCACTGCAGCAGTATCTTAAAGTTTGGAGAGATTAGTTATGGACAGAGTTTACGCTTTATATCCTCGATATGATGAAAAAGGCCTGGAAATGATCAGGTCGGCTTACGGAATAGCATCTGTGGCATTGAAAGATATGGCCAGAAGCAACGGACATCCGTTCATAGAGCATCCTGACGCTGTAGCGAAGATCGCATATGAAGAGATCGGACTACCGGCAGAATGTATAGCAGCCATCTACCTTCACGAGGCCATCCGCTTCTTTCCTGAGACAGACATTGCTTCCGGAAAATTCGGCAAGGATGTATATACGATTGTCGATGGCCTGAACAAGATATCTACAATCAACCCGAAGGACACCCGCCTCGAAGCGGAGAACTACAAGAAGCTGATTGTTTCCTACTCACGCGACCCTCGCGTGACAGTATTGAAGATCGCAGACCGTCTGGAGGTCATGCGATCGCTGGATATGTTCCCGAAGCTTTCCCGTGAAAGAAAAGTTTTGGAGACAATGATGCTCTATATTCCACTCGCCCACCAGCTGGGTCTGTACAATATCAAGAGCGAGATGGAGGATATATATTTCCGTCATGCTGATCCGGAACAATACAGGGCCATCACCAACAAGCTCAAGAGTACCGAGCGAGACCGCCAGAAGCTTATGACCCAGTTCATCGAGCCACTTAAGCAGAAGCTTTCTGACGAGGGTATCCAGTACAAGCTGAAGGTACGAACCAAGACAGCACTTTCGATCTACAAGAAGATGCAGAAGCAGAAGGTTCCGTTCGAGGGTGTATTTGATGTTTTCGCCATACGCTTCATCATTGACTGTGAGGAAGACAGGGCTGTAGAACACGCATTATGCTGGAAGGTATTCTCTTATGTGACAGAGGAGTACGAGTCAGACACCAAGCGTCTGCGTGACTGGATTTCGAATCCTAAGCCTAATGGATACGAGTCGCTCCATATCACTGTGAAGAATAAGGAAGGAAGCTATCTTGAGGTGCAGATCCGTACAAAGAGAATGGACGATATGGCCGAAAGCGGACTGGCTTCGCATTGGTCTTACAAAGGTATCAGGCATGAGGCGACATTGGACAAATGGCTGACTGCTGTGCGCTATGCATTGGAAAATCCTATCGGATCCGAAGGAGACCCGATGGCAGCGTACTACGAAGACGAACTTCTCGAGATGCCTACAAAGGAGGTATTCGTGTTCACTCCTTCAGGAGAGCTGAGGAAGCTTCCGGCAGGAGCTACCGTCCTGGATTTCGCTTTCGACATACATACAAATCTCGGAGTCAAGTGTACAGGAGGTAAGGTGAACGGCAAGGCCGTAAGGATCAACGAGAAGCTTAAGACCGGAGATGTCGTGGAGATCATGTCCGGCAAGAACCAGAAGCCTTCCCAGGACTGGCTTAACATAGTCGTGAGCAACAAGGCGCGTAACAAGATCCGTCAGAAACTGAGCGAGGCAGAGTTCAAGAAGGCTGCTGACGGAAAGGAGCTTCTGAGCCGTCGCCTGAAGAACTGGAAGATGGAGATCGATGACGAGACTATGGCTGCTGTAATGAAGAAGCTGCCGTATAAGACTCTCAATGCATTCTATGCTGCCATCGGTGAAGGCGAGCTCGATGTGGCTGACGTGAAGAATATGGTAGTGGAAATAAGGAGTGCGGAAACTCCTGCTGCCACCGACCAGGATAAAAAGACCGGAGGAGTACTCAAGGAAAGAAGCAATAACAATGACGACATCCTGGTGATCGATGCCAAGAACGTAAAGGGAATCGATTACCGTATGGCCAAATGCTGCAATCCTGTTTTCGGAGACGACGTGTTCGGATTCGTGACAAGAACCGAAGGTATCAAGATCCACAGAATGTCCTGTCCGAACGCTGGACGACTTCTGGATATGTACCCATACAGAATCCAGAAAGTGAAATGGAGTGACAATCCGAGCACCGGCAATTTCCAGACAGGTCTGCGCGTGACAGCTGCCCTGGAGCCGTCCGTAATCAATGAGATAATGGATATAGTGAACTCGTTCAGAGCATCGATCCGAATGTTCAATGTAACTGAGAACGAGAGACAGAGCACATACGAGATCACTATGAAGATAGCCGTTCCGAGCAACCTTGAACTGGACAAGGTTACTTCTCAGATCCGTAACTTGAGAAACGTGATAAAGATAAACCGAATGTAATCATGAAAATCGACATAGAAGAAAGAGTAGCAAAGGCCAGGAGGCTTTTCAAGGAGGAAGGATATAATTGCTGCCAGGCGGTGGTATTGGCATACAATGATATCTTTGATATTGACGATACTGTGGCAGCAGCAATGTCATCAGGCTTCGGTGGAGGAATGGGCAGGATGAGGGAAGTCTGCGGAAGCGTCAGCGGCATGGTGATGCTGGCCGGACTTATGGCACCGGCTTCAGACCCGTCTGTAAAGGTGGACCGCACCAGGAACTATGCATTGGTACAGGAAATGGCAGGTAAGTTCAAGGCTATGAACGGTTCGATTGTATGCAAGGAACTGCTTGGGCTGGTCCCGATCGGAAGCAGTCAGGCAGCACCGTCAGAATCACCGGAGCCATCTGACAGAACTCCAGAATATTACAAAAAGCGCCCATGCGAGGAGCTCGTCGGAATTTCCGCAAGAATTATCGGAGAAAAAATTGCAGAAATGGACAAATAGCCATACATTTGCACTGATTAAAACTATTCAGATGGATTATAGAAACGCACACAAAGCTCATCCATGGCACGGAATCAGCCTTGGTAAGAGCGTGCCCGAAGAAGTAAGGGCATTTATCGAGATCGTGCCGACAGACACAGTAAAATACGAAGTTGACAAGGAGTCAGGATATCTTTCCCTCGACCGTCCTCAGAAATTCTCCAATATAGTACCATCCCTTTACGGTCTCCTTCCAAGGACATATTGCGGTCCGAAGATGGCAGAGCTCACCAACAAAGCTCTTGTACGCCTCGACGTGGAAGGTGACGGTGACCCTCTGGATATCTGCATCCTCACAGAGAAGGATGTGACTCACGGAGACATCATCGTAAACGCCCGTCCGATCGGAGGCCTCCGCCTTCTCGACCACAATCAGGCAGACGACAAGATCATCGCAGTCCTTAAAAGCGATGCCGTTTATGGTTCGATGACAGACATCGACCAGGTACCTGTGGACATTATCCGTCGCCTTATACACTACTTCAGCACTTACAAGGACATCCCTGGAGAAAACACCAGCCGAATGCAGTTCATCAGCATCTACGGCCCTGAGGTAGCAAAGGACGTGATTCTCCGCGCGATGGAAGACTACAACGATTACATAGCAAAAAAATAAGTTCTGAGCATTCAGAACTTATTTTTTTTGAACAATATACGTGTATATACGATCATGTCACATCGACGAGTGAAGCAAATGGAGATTATTCATATGACTATTAAACGCGGCTGGAAAATGTACCAGCCTGCCGGACTAAGGAAGCGGTCTGACTCTACATCCGTCAAGATGGGGCATGTTCATATTGGCTGTATCAGCAATAATAGCCGTTGTCGGATATGTATGTGTCAGAATTTTGCGTATATTTGACAGTATGATCAAGGATCTGGAGGAATAATATGGAAGACTATATACTTAAAGAGATCAGGAAGATCACGCTGCTGCTGGAAGCATTGCTGAAAAAGACGGCAGCTGATCCTGACGGAGGGTATGACATCATACGAGAGGAAATGATGAAGGAACTGGCGCTGGACATCGATGAGGTGCTCATCTGTGAGGATCCCGTCGGGATATTGACCGAAAAAGGATTCTCCAATACAGAAATGGATGCATTGGCCTCTCTGCTCCTGTCAGTCAAAAATTCGATGTCAATGTACCGTCAGGGGCAGGTGGAGATTCTGAACAATCATATCAGAGCACATTTCCAGTCAGAAGGTTATCTGTCATTGGCTCTATGGCAATAGAAAAAGGGTTCCGATCATGATTGACCGGAACCCTTTCTGTTTATCTTACGGGAAGAATTACTCTGCCTTGCCGTTTGAACCAAGA
Organism: Candidatus Cryptobacteroides sp.; assembly: GCA_045614445.1. GTDB lineage: Bacteria > Bacteroidota > Bacteroidia > Bacteroidales > UBA932 > Cryptobacteroides. Next base: position 8,689 of record JAZLCW010000011.1, read on the forward strand.
ACGTTAACGATCTTGTGGATGTAGAGCTTCTTCATGTTGTCACGAGCTGGACCGAGGTACTTACGTGGGTCGAACTCAGCTGGCTTGGTAGCGAATACCTCGCGGATAGCAGCTGTCATAGCGAGACGTGAGTCTGAGTCGATGTTGATCTTGCAAACTGCTGACTCAGCTGCCTTGCGGAGCCATGGCTCTGGAATACCGATAGCTGCCTTGAGTGCACCACCGTACTGGTTGATAGTAGCAACCTCGTCCTGTGGAACTGATGATGAACCGTGGAGAACGATTGGGAATCCTGGGAGCTCCTTCTCAACACCCTCGAGTACATCGAATGCGAGCATAGGTGGAACGAGGAGACCAGTCTCTGGATCTACTGTGCACTGCTCTGGAGTGAACTTGTAAGCACCGTGTGAAGTTCCGATAGAGATAGCGAGTGAGTCGCAACCTGTCTTAGTTACGAAGTCAACAACTTCCTCTGGCTTAGTGTATGTGTGGTGATCTGAGCTAACCTCGTCCTCAACACCTGCGAGAACTCCGAGCTCACCCTCAACTGTTACATCGAACTGGTGTGCATACTCAACAACCTTCTTAGTAAGAGCTACGTTATCATCATACTCGAGGTGTGAACCGTCGATCATAACTGATGAGAAGCCCATATCGATACAGCTCTTGCAAGTCTCGAAAGAGTCACCATGGTCGAGGTGAAGAACGATCTGTGGGTTCTCCCAACCGAGCTCCTTAGCATACTCTACAGCACCCTCTGCCATATAACGGAGAAGAGTCTGGTTAGCATACTGACGAGCACCCTTTGAAACCTGAAGAATAACTGGAGACTTAGTCTCAGCTGCAGCTGAAATGATAGCCTGAAGCTGCTCCATATTGTTGAAGTTGAATGCTGGGATAGCGTAACCGCCATCGATTGCCTTAGCGAACATCTCCTTGGTGTTCACGAGGCCGAGTTCCTTGTAAGAAATCATAGTCTTATAATTTGTTTAAAAATCGTTTCTTAATCTCAATATCTCTGCAAAAATAATTATTTTTGCGCAATATTAAAAGATAATGGGTCAAAAGATTCTTCACTGCGTTCAGAATGACAGTGAAACTGCCCTCTAACGACAATATAACACAACAATGAGCAATAAGGTAGTCATATTTTCAGCTCCATCAGGAGCAGGCAAAAGTACTGTTGTAAACCATCTTCTGGGACTTCATCCGGAGCTTGAATTCTCTATTTCAGCTACTTCCAGAGCACCAAGAGGCCAGGAGCAGCATGGTGTGGAATATTATTTCTTCACATCGGACGAATTCCGTCAGATGATTTCGGAAGACAAGTTTGTGGAGTATGAGGAAGTGTATGCAGGTTCATTCTACGGCACCTTGAAGTCGGAAGTAGAGCGTATCTGGGCCAAGGGACACACAATCATCTTCGATATCGATGTCCAGGGCGGAGTGAATCTGAAGAGAATTTTCGGAGACAAGGCACTGTCAGTATTCATTCAGGCGCCATCTGTAGAAGTCCTCCGCGAAAGACTTGTAGGACGAGGAACTGACACAGAAGAAGCTATCGAAAAGCGAGTGGCCAAGGCTGCTTCCGAAATGGAATTCGCTGCCGGAAAATTCGACTACACCCTTATTAATGACGATCTCCAGACTGCTCTCGCAGAAGCGGAGCAGGTAGTGGGCGGCTTCCTGTCAAAGTAGATTCCCTCTCATCCAGGAAATTACGGACAATCAATGACAAGATAATGAATACAGCGGTTTACAGCGGTTCATTCAATCCGCTGCATATCGGCCATCTGGCCATCATCAGGCATCTGATCGAAGAGGCCGGATTTGACTGCGTTTATCTGATCGTTTCTCCTAAGAATCCTCTGAAAGACGGCATCAGTGCCGCTTCCGGACATGAACGATACGATGCCGCTGTCGAAGCTGTAAACCGGCATTTTCCGTCGTCTGGCGCAGAGGTCATCGGAACATCTTCGACTTCGGTACAATCGTACGGCAGAGTCAAAGTCGATGACATAGAGCTTAATATGCCGGAACCGCACTACACTATACGTACTCTCGACGCACTCAGAGAAAGAGAACCTGAAAACTCATTCACCCTGACAATCGGAGCAGACAATCTGGCAGGCTTCCGCCGTTGGCGCGACTACCAGCGCATACTGAAGGAATACGGAATCGCCGTATTCCCACGCACAGGCTTCGATCTGGAGTCAATCAAAGCCGATCTGCTCACCGAGGATCCTGGATACAAGATCACCATCCTTAAAGCAGAAATGGTCGACATTTCGTCGACCACTATCCGCGAAGCCATCAGATCCGGACAAGACATGTCCGACTGGCTTATGTAATTACTTCTTAACGAGATCTCTTGCTTTTTCAAGTGCTGGTACGATATGAGGATAGATGCAGTCCTCACCAAGTTCCAGATCGACACCGAACTTCACAAGCGACTTGTGTACCTGCTCGGTGACACCAGAAAGAATTACAGTCACTCCCCTCTTATGTGTACGCTCGCAAAGATTTCGGAGGTTGTTTATACCTGTCGAATCTATGAACGGAACTTTACGCATTCTGATGATACGTACCTTGGTACCAGGCTTCTTCATCTTCTCGAGTTCCTCGAAACGGCTGGCAAGACCGAAGAAGAAAGGTCCGTCAATTTCATATACTTCCACTCCGTCAGGAACATCGAGTCTGTCGATATTTTCCATTGATGCCACTTCATCGTCTTCTGTAGCTGCAAGATGATGTCCATCCAGCATAGAGATGTTCGATGTCTGCATGACACGACGCACGAAAAGCACGATCGCAAGAACGACACCGACCTCGATGGCAACGGTAAGGTCAACTATCACTGTGAGGAAGAATGTGATCAGAAGGACAGCAACATCAGATTTGTCACCGCGGAGAAGATACTTGAAAGTTCTCCACTCACTCATATTGTATGCTACCTGAACGAGGATTGCAGCAAGGCAAGACAACGGAATATAAACAGCATACGGCATCAGGAAAAGGTAGATAAGAAGAAGAACTGCCGCGTGGATGATACCTGTAAGCGGACTCTTTCCTCCATTATTGATGCTCGCCATTGTTCTTGCAAGAGCTCCGGTAGCCGGAATACCTCCGAAAAGAGGTGTCACGATATTGGCGATACCCTGTCCTATGAGCTCGGTATTGGCGTGATGACGCTTTCCTGTTGCTCCGTCAGCCACCATCGCTGCCAGAAGGGATTCGATGGCACAAAGGATTGCGATTGTGAATGCTGGTGAAACGAGTCCCTTGATGGTCTCGTAATCGAAATGCGGTGCTACCGGCTTAGGCATCGGCAGACCGTCCGCGAGTTCAGGGAACTTCGAGCCGATGGTAGCAAACTCTATTCCGGCGAACTTACTCAGAAGAACTGAAGCAAGAGTTCCTACAATGAGAGCGATAAGTGAACCCGGAACCTTCTTGGTAACCTTTCCCCAACTGAAGCATATCACCAGACAGAATACACTCATTACGAGCTCAATCCAGTTAATGCTGCCGATATTCTGGAAATAGCATGCCCACTGAGGGATGAATCCTGCAGGGACGGCCAGATCCAGAGGAAGGCCGAAGAAATCCTTCATCTGAGTAGAGAAGATCGTAAGAGCGATACCGCTGGTAAATCCTACAACTATCGGATACGGAATGAACTTGAAGATGACACCCATCTTGAACACTCCCATAAGCACGAGAAAGACTCCCGCCATAATGGTAGCTATGATGAGTCCCTGCATTCCGTACTGGCCTACGATACCGGCAACGATCACGATGAAGGCACCGGTAGGACCACCGATCAGGAAGTTCGAACCACCGAAGAATGAAATGAGGAATCCGGCAACAATAGCAGTGATCAGACCCTGCTGCGGAGTCACGCCGCTGGCGATACCGAATGCAATCGCAAGAGGAAGGGCGATGATACCGACAATGATACCGGCAATAAGATCCGAGGTAAATTTCTTACCGTCATAATTGCCCTTCTTGAACAGCTCAAACAATTTGGGCTGGAATACTTCTTTAAGGTTAAATTTCATACTACTATAATTATATACACTACTGTGCGATGTAATTTTCAAAACGCTTTGCGCTATTCAGCTCAGCCTCCATCACTGATGCTCCTACCAGCGTGGTCCTGACCTGAGAGCATGGCTTGGAAATTATCCTTACCATATCGTCTTTCTTTTCCATAGTCGGAAAATCCTTTTTCGAAAAACGAAGTCCTGCACCGACTGCCAGAGATATCTCATCTCCCGGATGATCACCCCATACAGAAATGTAGTTTTCACCAAGGGTGACTTTCTGCCCAGGATGATGATTCAGTCCGCTCAGGAACTGGATTTTCTTTCCGGAAAGCTCAGTAACAGTAATTACAGCCTCACGGCTCTTTGCAGTTACATCGACCCTTATGGATACATCCACCTTATCTCCCATATAAGGAACCCCGTAGGCAATGATCTCGGCGTATGATCCTTTCTTCGTGTCCCCTACTCTGGCTGTTCGGCCTTGTGTCGCCTCGAGCTTCACAATATTTTCTCCGTCCCAAAGTGCATATCCTCCGAAACCGGATGTTTCTCCTACGACATAAGCATCACATCCTGCTCCGCGGGTCTCTCGTTCCTGCTGTGAAGGATACCAGAAATAACGGCTGAGTTCCATTCCACGACCACATTTCGAGTATAGGTCGATTGCTCCGCTGTCATTGAAATAAAGACAAAGGGCAATATGACTGTTCTCGACCGCCGGACCACTATGACCTACTTCAGAGCATATGTCAGCGATTTCCGAAACGATTTCAGTTACCTGAAGAGAGTCGCTTATCCAAAAAAGGCTTTTGGCCGTCTGAGCAAACACATTTTCAGATGTAAGCATCAGGACAGCCGAAATAATTAGATAATAAAGTTTTTTCATAGTCTGCAATTCGGTTAAGAATGCAAAAGTAAGAATTATTGATCGGATGGCATCTCAAAAAAAGAGAAATGTACATTTCCGTATTTCTTTTCCTTTATAAAACGAGGATGAGACTCGAAATTGTACTCCTCAGGATGTTCGAGAATAAAATAAGCACCAGGATGAAGTATATCTTTGGAAAAGACTTTATCTGGGAGAGTCGCCAGATCCTCCAGAGCGTAAGGAGGGTCTGCAAAGATGATATCGAACTTCTCCCTGCATATCTCCAGAAATTCAAAGACATTGTGACGGACCACGGTCAGATTGTCCATTCCGAATTTTGAGGCCTGGGACTTGATGAAATTGGCATGAAGAGGAAGCATTTCCACACAATAGACTCTGGACGCACCACGTGATGCAAATTCATAGGAAATGGCTCCAGTTCCGCCGAAAAGATCTAGGACCTGAAGTCCTTCCATCTCATATTCATTGTTCAATACATTGAACAGACCCTCTTTTGCGAAATCCGTAGTCGGTCTTGCCTTATATCCCTGCGGAGGCAATATCGTCTTGCCTCTGAGCCTTCCACCGATTATTCTCATATCTATACCTTATTATAATGATTCCACACTCTTGAAATAGCGGTAAAGCGACATTTCCTGTTCCTCTGTAAGCGGAGTGCGGAAACAGATGGTCGTCACCTCAGGATTCAGCTGAAGTTTCTTCAATGCCAGAAAGATGAAGTACTGGGCCGATGTAAAGTCGGGAGCCTGAAATGAATTGCACAGAAGGAGGGTTTTTCCCTGAGCGATCGTCAGATATAGATAACCGTCCATATAGGAAGCGAGAATCTTATTGTAGTCAGAAAGTGAAGAAATCTGTCTGAGCATGAAATACAGCTCAGGGAGAGGTAATGATTTGCTTCCATCTGTGCGGAGTACTGTTTCAGTCATCACTTTTGAAAGCGTTTCTCCGATAGTGTTGGAATAAATCATCACTGCACCGAATTCAGGTACCTCCACAGCATCGACAGGATCGGAGTCTGAAAGCCTGGCCACATCAGCAAGTGCCGTTCTCGCTCCTGCAGGATTATAAAACTGCGATGGAAGAAGTGTACATTTCGGGGTAAAGACCGAGATTTCCACTTCAGAATATCTTCTCTGGAATTCAGAAGTGGTAAAAATACGCTCGGCACTCATCCATCCGGATGAACGCTCTGCATTATCGGCCTGTATTTTAAAAGAATATCCACTCAAGCCGACTTGAATGGATATCCTGTCTTTCATATTTTGCATAAGGTGATTACTCCCAGTTACCTGCATTGTTGTTAGGTGCTGTGATGCTACCCACCTGAAGGCCCTTGTAGCGTCCCTTGTCCTCCTGCTCTGCGTCAAGGTTTACGCGGAGCTGATTGTCAAGGCCTTTAAGAAGGCTCTTGTAAGGCATTGAAGCCTCGAAGAGAGGTACATTCACACCTGATACCTTCTTGATAGTAGACTCCATAATGATAGAGTCACCGCTGAATGGGATGAATGCAAGAGAGTCAACGATGAAGTTAGGACGGTCGTTGAAGAGAGTATCCTTAACCGGAATCTGGCTCTTCACCTCGAATACGAGATTCTGTTCACCTGCAAGATAGAGCTCGTAAAGCTTTGCGTTAAGCTGCTCCTTCTTGAGTCCACGGAACTTCTTCTTGATCTGGTCAGTATGAGCCATTGCAAGAGAGTCATCCTTTGAACCTACCTGAAGAGTAAGATCCATCTTACCCTCCTTGTAGAAAAGAATAAGTGAATCGATTGTAGAAGCATAGCGTGCATTAACATTCTTGAAAGCCACCTGAAGGTCACGGATATCCTTAAGACGCTGAACAGCGATCTCTGAACGATAATCCTTGTGCTTGTTGAACTTTACAGGCTCCATAATGCTCTGTACGAGAAGATAAGTCAATCCCACGATAGCCGCTGGGAGAAGTAAGTAGGTAAATACCTTTCTAATAATTGAACCCATTATTTTTAGTGTTTTTATTTTTCTTTACAAAACGACGGACAAAGTTAGGAAAATGATTTATGAAATGCAATATAATTTTGTAATTTTGCGACTGAAAAACTACTACCGGAACAATGCAAGACATCAACACCAACAGCATACAGGCTCTTGAAGCCTTCATACATGAGGCCCGAAAGATATCCATCGTCACTCATCAGAAGCCTGACGGCGACGCGATGGGAAGCTGCATAGCCCTATACCATTATTTAAGAATGTGCGGAAAGGACAGCGTCCGTATCATCCTGAATGACAGATTCCCCGGCTATCTTGATTTCTTGGCTTCCGGAATTACATACGGAGATATCATCTTCTTCCAGGAAATACAAGACACAGCGGAAATCCTCATCCGGGACAGCGACCTGATCTTCTGTCTGGATTTCAACGCTTTCCATAGAACAGACAAGATGGAAAACATACTGACGGCATCCAAGGCCCGAAAGATACTTATCGACCATCACCTGAATCCGGAAAGAAGTTCCTTCGACCTTTGCTTCTCAGAAACTGAGATATCATCAGCATCAGAGCTTCTGTATCAGATACTTATCCGCACAAGTCGGATAGGAATGGACGCGACCCTGCTACCCCCGCAGTCAGCTGTCGCCCTTATGACCGGCATGACCACTGACACCAACAATTTCAACAACTCGACCTATCCCTCGACCTTTCTGATGGCATCCGACCTTCTGGCAGCGGGAGTGGACCGCGACGCGATCATATCATACCTTTATAATCAATTTGGCGAAAACCGTCTCAGGGTTATGGGGCACATGATGAAAGACCTCCTTACCATCACCGAAGACGGAGTGGCATATATCGTGCTGGACAAGGCCGACCAGGAAAGATATTGTGTCGCAGAGGGCGATACAGAGGGCTTTGTAAATATGCCCCTTTCCATTGCGAAGGTGAGAATGAGCATATTGGCAAAGGAAGATGACGGAAAAATCAGGATATCCGTGAGGTCCAGAAAAGGCACCTCCGCCAACGGATGTGCAAGAACATATTTCAATGGAGGAGGTCACGAGAATGCTGCTGGCGGCAGACTCCGCATCCCAGAAGACGTCCAGAGCGTGCAGGAAGTAGCAGAATACATTGAAAAGCATACACATATTTATCTCAATCAGGAAAATGAAAAGAATTAGAAACATATTAGCGATCATAGTCATTGGTCTTGCTTCCTGCTCATGTGTCAAGGAAAAGCTGGAAACGACCTACAACAAGCAGGAAGAGAATATCGACAAATATATAAACTCCAATCTGAAGGAAGACAGAACCGTGACATATAACAACGGCTCTGCCAGGCTGACTCTCGTACACGGAGAAGGAGAAGAACTGAGTTCTGACGGAACAATCGGATTCTATTATGCCGGCTATACATTCAATGGCAATGTGAATTCAGCCAATATGTTTGCGACAAATCACGAAGCGACCGCTACAGCAGCCAACTGGAAGCTGACCGACCCCGACTACTCTCTTTTGGAGATAAATCTGAAAGACGGGAAGCTTCTGGAGGGAGTCAGGAACGGACTGGTAGGTGTAAAGCCGGGAGAGGAGTGCGAAATACTGTTCTGTGGAAAATATGGTTTCGGTAACAGCACGTTTGGTATGATTCCTGCTAATTCGGCTCTGGCTTTCAAGATTTGGGTGGTTAGTGTTTCCAACGATTAGTCTTGAAAATATTTTTTTTACTATCTTTGTCGGCTTAAAATCACAAAAATATAATGAAGAAGATTATAAAGACAGTTACCATCCTTGCCATTGCATTGTCAGCTGTATGCTGCGCTAAAGCAGTCAAGGAAGGTCCTAACGATGCAGAGGAAAGATATTTCAATGCCTGGATGGAGATCAACTATCCCGGCATGCAGTCTGTAGGTTCAGGAATATATGTACTTGAAGAAGAGGCCGGAACGGGCGCGGAAGTCAAGGAAGACAATTATGTATATGCAAGCTACACTGTAACAGACCTCAAAGGAAACATCACCTCTTATACAGAGAAGGAGACTGCTGAGCAGCTCGGCAAATATGTTTCTTCTGACTATTATGGCCCTAAGGTGCTGACTACATTCGAGAGCACTATTCAGACAGGACTGAAGGAAGCGATCCTCGGCATGAAGGTAGGTGGAAGAAAGAAAATCATAATACCAAGCTGGCTTATGACTTACAACACCTACGACAAACCTGAGGACTATCTGAAGAACGAGTCAAGCGGAACAAGCTGCATCTACGATATAAAGATAACAGATGTCGCGGTAGATATTTCACAGCACGAAATCAGGCAGATGGCACAGTATTTTGCGGATAACGGAGACGTTTTCGGAAGAGATTTTACATCTGCAGACTCACTCAAAGGCCATTACGGATGCTACTACAAGCAGCTTATAGCACCTATCGACACTACCTCATTCCCGTCTGACACTACCATTTACATAAATTATACTGGTAAGCTGCTCAACGGACAGGTATTCGACACCACTATCGAGAAAGTGGCCAAAGACAACAACATCTATTCAGCATCAAGAACTTATGAGCCTACCTCAATCAAATGGGCGGAGAAGTTCGAAGATATCACAATGGGATCAGAGAATTCTTCTTTGATCAGCGGCTTTGCCCTCACACTCTGGCAGATGCGTGCTATGGAGAAGGGAGTCGGTGTATTCTATTCTCCTATGGGATACTCATATAGCGGAAGCGGATCAAGCATCCCGCCATATTCACCTCTTATTTTTGAAATTGAAATCGTAGCTGCGCCGGAGGAGTAGAATGGCAGATAAATCATCAGTACCAGTAGAACTCGGCACGGAAAAGATAGGCAAGCTTCTGAAACAGTACGCTTTGCCGGCAATTATAGCGCAGACAGCATCGTCGCTTTATAACATGGTGGACAGCATCTTCATTGGTCAAGGTGTCGGTCCACTTGCCATTTCCGGACTTGCAGTAACATTCCCCCTTATGAACCTGTCGGTTGCATTCGGCACCCTCGTGGGAGCCGGAGCCGCGACAATGCTGTCCGTACTTCTTGGACAAAAGAATTATAAGGCTGCCAATAAGGTTCTGGGAAATGTCGTTACCTTGAACATCATCATCGGTCTTTTATTCATGGGAGTGACGCTGATGTTCCTCGATCCTATCCTTTACTTTTTCGGAGCGAGTGAAAACACGCTCCCATACGCAAAGGAATACATCACCATCATTCTGATAGGAAATGTCATAACACACCTGTATTTCGGTCTGAATGCGGCAATGCGCTCGTCAGGGAGCCCGAAAAAGGCCATGGCACTGACTATATTCACTGTAGTATTCAATACCATCCTTGATCCGATCTTCATCTTTGTATTCGATCTTGGCATCGCAGGAGCTGCCTGTGCTACAGTAATAGCACAGGTAGTAGCTACCGTGGTAGTCCTCAGGCACTTCAGCGACAGAAGCAGAGCCTTCCATTTTGAGAAAGGCTTGTTCAAGCTAGATATGCGCGTGGCAAAGGATTCGCTTGCCATCGGACTGGGTCCTTTCCTTATGAATGCGGCAGCATGTCTTGTCACTCTCTTCATCAACCAGCAGATGCGTGACTACAGCGGTGACCTCGGTATCGGAGCTTACGGTATATGCAACAGACTCATATTCATGTTCATCATGATCTGCATGGGACTGAATCAGGGTATGCAGCCTATCGCCGGATACAACTATGGAGCTAAGCAGTATTCGAGAGTAAAGGAAGTATTCTGGATGACAGCTAAATTCGGTACAGTAGTGACACTGATATGTTTTGCAGTGGGAATGTTCATACCACGCATTGCCGCAGGTATCTTCACCCATGACGAAGCATTGCTCAACATGTCCGCTGAGGGACTGAGAATCCTCACCATAGGTTTCCCTGTAGTAGGATTCCAGATGATAGGTACCAATTTCTTCCAGAGTCTTGGAATGGTCAAAAAGTCCATCATACTTTCACTCTCAAGGCAGATCCTGTTCCTGCTTCCTATGCTTTACGCCCTGCCTCTGTGGTACGGAGCCAACGGAGTATGGATGAGCTTTCCTATTTCAGATGTATTGTCAGCCCTGCTTACTGCAATATTGCTGAGACGTCTGTTCAATAAATTCAACAAGCTACAGGATGGAGAGGAAGCATCCATTCTCGGAAGTAACATCTAACATACACGGATATGGACAAGAAGATAATCATCAATATCGGAAGACAGTTCGGAGGCGGCGGAGTAGCTGTCGCGATGGAACTTGGAAGAAAGCTTGGAATACCGGTGTACGATAAGGAACTTATAAAGAAAGCTGCTCAGGACACAGGATTCAGTGCAGAGTTCTTTGAAGAAAGTGACGAAAAGAAACGATTCTTCTCTCTTTCAGCCATATTCGCAAACCGTTTCAGCGAGACTGAAAACTATATGAGCGACAGAGGTATCTTCAAGATGCAGAGCCAGACAATCAGAACAATAGCAGAACAAGGCTCGGCCATCATCGTCGGAAGATGCTCAGACTACATCCTCAGAGATATGGAATGCACATTGGATGTATTTCTCACATCACCTCTGGAGGTAAGAGCTGCACGAATAGCAGAAAGAACCGGTATCTCCATCGAAGAAGCCACTGAACTGGCCGAAGAAAAGGACAGAAAGAGAGCTGAATACTATAATTATTATACATTCACAGACTGGGGCGTAGCCTCGACCTATGACCTATGTCTGGATTCCAGCATACTTGGAATAGAGGGTACTGCCGATTTCATCATTGACTTTGCCCGTAAATCCGGTAAGCTCTAAAACAGAATCAATGAAAAGAAAGACAATTGCAATCATATTTACTGCAATCACGGCTGCCGCAATAGCGACAGCCTTTGTGATTATTCATAAGCCTGTACCGAAAGCGGAATCATTGGCTCCGCTGAAACCAAGAATCCATCTGAACGATTCTCTTACCAATCTTCACTCATCACTGCCCGAACTGGAAGGCCTTGACAAGAAAGTGAACAATTATATGAGACAATGGCAGATAAAGGGAGCTTCACTGGCTATCATGCGAAACGACTCTCTGCTCTATGTCAAAGGCTACGGCTGGGCAGATCAGGAAGAGAATGAAGCTATGGAGCCGTCACATATCCTCAGAATGGCATCCGTATCAAAGCTGATTACTGCTGTCGGAATAATGGTACTGCAGGACAGGGATTCTCTCAGCATCAAGGATACGGTATTCGGTCCTTCCGGAATCCTCAACGATTCGCTTTTCAACTCTGTCATCAAGGACAGGAACCATCATAAGATCACTGTCGAACATCTTCTGAGACATCAGGGAGGTTTCTACCGCGACCCATTGTTTTCATCTAACGACGTACGCGTCCAGATGCAGCTCGACAGCCCTCCTGCAAAGGAAGACTTCTACAAGCTCGTCCTGAGTCACAGACTCAAATTCATGCCGGGAGAATGGCAGAGATATTCGAATTTCGGTTATCTCCTGCTTTCCGAGATCATTGAAAAGGTATCCGGCAGGCCTTACGAAGAATTCATCAGGGAAGAAGTGTTGCGTCCGGCCGGTTGCTATGATATGCACATTGGAGGATCATATTATAGCGACAGATTCAGCAATGAGGTAAGATATTACACTCATGAAGGAGATGGTAAATTTGTGGAAGAATATAACGGAAGCGGAATAATGGTGGAGCGCTGCTATGGCGGTAACAATATTCCTCTGCTCTCCGGCGCGGGAGCATGGTGCGGTTCACCGGCAGAAATTGCCAGACTTGTGGCATCAATTGACGGGAAGCCTGAGGTAGAAGACATAATTTCAGCAGAAGCTGTTGCCCAGATGATCGAATATTTCGATAAAGAGACATACTCGCTCGGATGGAATGACACCACTCCGGAAAAGGGATGGAGCAGAACAGGAACCCTTGCTGGTACAAGCGCACTGGTCAAATATTTCCCGGACGGAGAATGCTGGATAATGATTACCAATACAAGCACATGGCGAGGTCCGAGTCAGGCCCGCTATACAGAGGCCTTGTTCAAGCAATGTCGTGAATTGTACAGTTCCAAACTTCCTCAACGAGATCTTTTTACAATGGATACCGGGTTATAGAATCCATATTTCAAACACAAGAAGCCGACTAAAAAGTGATTTTAGTCGGCTTCTTTGTATAAAGCGGGTATCTTTTAATAATAATTGATTTCAAATTCTCCGGAGAGTATGCCGTAGCCGTTCTCTGCGAGGGATTCAAGCTCATTCTCACCGCCATAGACTTCAACAGGAGCGATGAACTTAACCATAGAAGCGATCTCTGATGTGATGTAATTGCTGTAAGCGATACCACCGGTAAGAACTATTGCATCTACCTTACCGCCTACTACAGTGGCCATCGAACCGATATACTTGGCTACAGAGATGCAGAATGCTTTGAGGAATGTAGCACAGTCCTGATCACCTGCTTCGGCACGAGATACGATACCGCGGAAATCATTTGTACCAAGGTGTGCTACTGCACCACCCTTGCCGACAAGCATCTTCTTGATCTCAGCCTTTGTATATTTGCCGCTGAAACACATCTCTATGAGAGGGAATGCAGGAACAGATCCTGCTCTTTCAGGGCTGAACGGTCCATCTCCTCCAAGAGCATCGTTCACATCGATAACCAGTCCGTTTCTATGAAGAGAGACTGAAGAGCCGCCTCCCATATGAGCGACAATCACAGTCACATCCTTGTTAGTCTTGCCTACATTGCGAGCATAACGGCGTACCATTGCACGGGAATTCAATGTATGGAAGGCTGCACGACGCTCAAAGGCAGGATGTCCTGTCAGTTTAAGTTCAGGAAGCATTTCATCAGATGTAGGAGCATCCGCGATATAAGCCTTGCAGACAGCGGATTCACCTTTTGCCTGACGTGACTTTGTAATATCCGATGCCATATCATCAGCGATAAGAGCACTGAGGTTGCATGCATGAACGCCGTCCTTTCCAGAAATCAAAGCCTCACGCATCTTCTGAGTGACCTCATAGACGCCAGCCTTGATAGGAGTGATCAAACCTCCTCTGGCCATAATCAGATCTATCGAATCGATCTGGACTCCATTCTCTGCAAGAAATCCGACAATAGCCTCACGACGCATTGCACCCTGATCCATTACGGACTCATACTTTGCTATTTCCTCTGCAGAATGAGTGAGATTGGTCTCGAAAAGCTGCTGTCCATCCTCGTAAAATCCGATTTTGGTAGAGGTAGAGCCTGGATTGATTATGAGTATCTTACCTTTCATATTATTTTACTGACATTGCCGCGATGGCGATTGAATTGAGCTTTGTATCTATGCTGTCCGCACGGCTTGAAAGCACGCATGGAACTTTTGCACCCACGAGTATACCAGCTTGGCGTACACCCTGAACGAGCTTTGAATTGGCCTTATAGAAGACATTTCCTGACTCGATGTTAGGGAAAAGCAGACAGTCGGCATCTCCGGCAACAGGACTCACAAGTCCCTTGATTTCCACAGATTCCTGATCGATCGCTACATCCAATGCAAGAGGACCGTCAGCTACACAACCTTTGATCTGTCCACGCTCTGCCATCTTTGAAAGCAGTGCAGCATCGATTGTAGCCGGCTGGCTTGCAAGTACCTGCTCGGTAGCTGCAATAAGTGCCACCTTTGGAGTCTGAACACCAACAGCTTTGGCTGTCTTTACCAGACATTCCATAATGATCTGCTTCTGCTTGATGTCTGGTGCAGGAATCACAGCCACATCACCTACGAAAAGAAGTTTGTGGTATGAAGGAATCTCCAATGTGGTACAATGTGTCAAGGTACCCTTTGGAGGAAGAAGTCCGGTCTCCTTGTTAAGGATTGCCCTGAGGAACTTGTCTGTCGAGCAAAGTCCCTTCATAAGGAAGTCTCCCTGACCTTCACGGATCATCTGCACAGCCTGTGCTACCGCCTGAAGTTCATTCGGATTATGGACAATAGTGAACTTCTGAACATCCACGCCTTCTTCATTGCAGGCCTTTGCGATAAGAACCTCGTCTCCCACAAGAATTACATCAGCGAGTCCAAGGTCGATCGCCTTAGAAGCAGCTGCGATGGTGTGGCTGTCAACGCCCCAGGCAGCTACCATTCTTTTTCTGGCACCTCTGCTGCGGAGCTCCTCAAAAATCTGTTCGAATGTAGTAAGCATATTATTCCTCGTCTTGTACGATATTCATTGTATCACGCGCAATCATAAGCTCCTCATTTGTGGTTATGAGAGCTACCTTCACCTTAGAATCCGGTGCAGAGATGATTGTATCCTCGCCTCTCACGACATTGGCATCATAGTCAAATGTAAGTCCAAGATAAGTGAGGTTCTCGCATACCCTGCGGCGGAGACGGCTGTTGTTCTCTCCGATACCGCCGGTGAATACGATAAGGTCCACACCGTTCATTGCTGCCGTATATGCTCCGATATACTTTGTGATTTCGTAAGTAAGCTTCTTGAGGGTGAGCTTTGCCTTTGGATCTCCATCGTTTGCTGCAGCATCGAGGTCACGCGCATCAGAAGATATGCATGAAAGTCCGAGGAAACCGCTCTTCTTATTGAGCACCTTGCTGACCTCAGAAGGAGCAAGTCCTTCCTTCTCCTGGATGTAGGTAACGATCTCAGGGTCGATGCTTCCGCATCTTGTACCCATTGTAAGACCTTCAAGCGGAGTGAAGCCCATTGTGGTATCGATTGACTTTCCGTTCATTACGGCTGCGATCGAACTTCCGTTTCCGAGATGACAAGTGATGATCTTGGAGTTCTCAATATCCAGTCCTGCGAACTTGGCTCCCTTTGCAGACACATATCTGTGGCTTGTTCCGTGGAAACCATAACGACGGATGCCATACTTCTCATAATATTCGTAAGGAAGTGCATACATATAAGCGTAAGAAGGCATTGTCTGATGGAATGCAGTATCGAATACTCCCACCTGCGGAACTGTCGGAAGGACTGCTGTCACAGCCTTGATACCGAGAAGGTTGGCAGGATTGTGAAGAGGGGCGAAGACTGAACATTTCTCAAGCTGAGCCACCACCTTGTCAGTAATGAGCTGGCTGCATACGAACTCCTCTGCTCCGTGAACCACACGATGGCCTACTGCCTCGATATCATCAAGAGTAGTAAGAACTCCATACTCCTTGTCGAGGAGTGCATCCATAACGGCCCTGATTCCTACAGTGTGGTCATCTATAGGCATTTCCTTAATGAACTGTTCCTTTCCTGTCGCCTGATGCTTGAGGCAGCCGGTTTCCATTCCGATCCTCTCGACAAGACCCTTGGCAAGGAGATCATAGACCTCGTCGCTCTTCATATCAAGGAGCTGATACTTAAGCGATGAGCTTCCGCAATTGAGTACTAAAATGATCATTTCTATTGTGATTTTAATTGTTTTTCATTCCACTTTCTGAATTTCTATAGAAATTACAGCACATCTTTGCAAAGTTATAAAAATTATCGCTACTTTCGCAAAAATCAGGAACGAAATGAAAGTGGAGAGAGAAACAGCGGGATTTGCGTTACCTTTCATGGCCGGAGTTCTTCTGGCAGCATATTCAGGATATTGCATCCAGACATCCGGATTCATGGCTCCGGCGGCATTTATTGTCATAGCATTATCATCGGGTCTGGCAGCACATCAGGCAAGAAAGAAACTTAGCATCCATCTGCAGTGGCTGCTTATCGGATCAGCAGCCTTGTCTGCCGGAATTCTGTGCGGCTTTACTTCAGCACATGTTTCCATTGCAACAGTAAGTTCCGGATTCAGCTCATGGGCTGAAGGATGGGGACTTAAGATGCAGGAGGCAATCGACCAGATACCTTTTACGGACATCAGATGCAATGCTGTCGCCAAGGCTCTTGTCACAGGGGAAAGAAGTGACATACCAAGAGAAATCGTCACAACTTTCAGGGAGAGCGGTGCTTCGCACATACTGGCATTGTCCGGTCTTCATCTGGGCATCATATACGGCATCCTGAACCGCACATTATCAATATTTGGGAATACCTATAGAATATGGGTGCCACGTTCCATAGCCATTGTGCTGACCTGCGGATTCTACACCATCGCTACAGGAGCAGGGCCATCGATAGTAAGGGCTTTTCTTTTCATTTTTCTATCAGAATGCGGCAGACTTACACACAGGTACCACAGCACCGGGCAATTGCTGCTGGCAGCATTGGTCATCCAACTGACCTTATCTCCATTGTCTGTAAAATCAGCAAGTTTCCAGCTATCATATGCAGCAATGGCCGGAATAGCATTCATATTTCCCTGGCTCAGAGGGCTCTGGCCCGGGAATGTTTATGATGACCGGCTTCTGACAAGATTCACAAGAAAGATATGGGAGATATGTGCAATATCGATTTCCTGCCAGATAACTACCGGTCCGCTGGTCTGGTATTTCTTCGGAACAATGCCAAGATATTTCCTGCTGACAAATCTTGTGGCAGTACCCTTGACTGGGCTGATAATTCCGATGATGGTCATAACGCTGATTCTGAGCATATCAGGAATATGTCCTTCATATGTAGTCCAGATTACGGAATGGCTGATCTCAGCACTGATTAATGTGCTGGAAATCATTGCTGCGATGTAAGATGAATGGCAGTGACGCATATCTATAAATCTACGGATTCCTCGAGGGTGAAGCCGGAAGAAGTCCAGGTGCGGAAGACACCGTTATCGTCATAGATGAGACAGCCCTCGAGGTCGGGACGGGACTGCAGGAACTCGCGCGAGGCATCCAGTCCGATCACCATACAATAGGTGGCATAAGCATCTGCCAGGGTGGCATCGGGAGCCACGATGGTAGCACTGAGAAGAGTGTGATCGACAGGATAACCTGTACGAGGATCTACCGTATGAGCATATTTCTTTCCGTCACGGACATAAAATTTACGATAATTACCGGATGTGACGATACCGTGAGGGCCGACAGGAGCTCGAAAAATTCCCTGGATCATAGCGCCGGACTGATTGTTGCCATCCTCCGGACGGTCGATGCCAAGTGTCCATGGCAATCCCGAAGGATTCACTCCATCACAGAATATCTCGCCGATATCGACAAGCATGTCCTTGACCCCTATCGAATAAAGGTAAGCTGCCACGACATCGCAGCTGTATCCCTGAGCTATAGCATTGTAATTCAGCTGAGGAAGATTACCCGGCTCATTCAGAAGATCCGCCGGTTTCAGGGTGCCGTCTTCCGACAAAGGCATGGATTTCTTCAATCGTGCGATTCCACATGAGTTCATCACTTCCTGCACCTTCTGAGGCGAAGGAAGGGAATCATTGGCAAAACCGAATCCCCAGATATCGAACAATGGTCCTGCCGCGACATCCACTGCTCCTGCAGTCTGCTCGAAGACATCATACGCCTTAGAATAAATCTCCACAAACATCTGATCGGGATTGATTGTCTCCCCAGCATTGAAACGGCTGAGCAGCGATTTCTTATTGTATCCGGAAAGAGAATTGTCAATACCATGCAGAAGGGCATCAATGGAGTCCCTAACCTGCGTCGGACTGCAACGCACTCCCTCTGTATTGAACTTTACGGTGTAGGTTCCACCCTGGGCAAAACCGGTTATTGTTACATACCCGCTGCGCTGCGAGCATGAAAGTGCCGCAACAAAAGCAAAAAAGCACGAAAATATTCTGACAACAGCTCTCATATTGACCTCTTAGGCAAAGTATTTGCACAAAGGTAGCGGTTTTTCAAATTAAAATGACCATATTTGCACGATTGTAACTAAAAATCCGACTAAGAAAATGAGTTTTAGAAAACTATACCCGATCGTTCTGGCAGCAGCCATCATTTTGTCAGCCGCAAGCTGTAAAAAGGACAAGGATACAGAGTCACAGCCTTCACTTGAAGGAATGCTTACTTTCGATCTCCCGGCATTCATCAAGCCAAATGAAGTGCTTGTAATCAAGCCTAAGGGATTGAGACATCCGGATGGCAAGATCATAGGCTATTATTGGAAAGTCACCCCTGGTATGACATCTAATGACACCACAAGGTATGAAAACGGACTTACCATTGACGGTCATGAGAGCGACGGTTCATTCAGATATCATTTCTCTGAAAGTTTAGGAACATACACCGTGAACTGTTATGGCTTCGCCGAAGGATATAACAGCGGCTACGCATCATCATTCACCACTGTCGTAAAAGGCGGCCTGGACGGATCGCTGACCGAAACCGGCATCAAGTCAAACGACAGCAAGATCACAATCGACGGTACAGCCTACTATTACACAGCTCACAATGGTCTGGACTGGTTCAGAAACAATCTTGCAAACCCATCATACGGAGCATCTTACTCGAACACAGACGCCATGCTGGATGTATTCGGAAACTTCTACAGCTACGAAGAGGCTCTGAACGCCTGCCCTGAAGGATGGAGACTTCCTACAGATGCTGAATGGGCAGCACTAGCAAACGAGATCAATCCTGAAGCAAATGCCACAGCAGGAGAGCAGTTCAGTGGAATCGCTGCAGACCTTATGGCAAATGTAAAGTTCAACGGAACTGAAATGTGGGAGTATTGGCCTAATGTAGGAGAAATCACCAACTCAAGCAAACTCTCATTCATCCCAGCTGGATATGCTAACCTCGGAGAAAGAAGCGAAGAGGGCAAATATCCTACAGCCACATTCTTCGGAGTATATGAGTATGCCGCATTCTGGACAGCCGACAGGGTCGAAGGAAGCGATAATATGGCATATTACAGATATATCATCTGCGACCAGCCTGACATTCATATAGGCAAGGGAGACATCCACACATTCGGAGCAAACGTAAGATGTGTTCGCGAAAAATAAACTGACTGATCATGAAAAAAGGACTTATAGCACTCATCGTCATAGGAGCGGTTCTCCTTGGCGGATTCATCTGGGTAAAGAATACATATAACCAGATGGTAGTATCAGATGAATATGTTCAGGCTGCCTGGTCACAGGTCGAGAACGTATATCAGCGTAGAGCTGACCTTATCCCGAATCTCGTCAATACAGTGAAAGGATATGCAGCACATGAGTCAGAGACCCTTGAAAGCGTAGTTTCAGCCCGTGCTAAGGCAACTCAGGTTACAGTAGATTCCGAGAATCTTACACCTGAGGCACTTTCACAGTTCAACACAGCTCAGGGCGAACTGACGACTGCACTCGGAAGACTTCTGCTCATTCAGGAAAATTATCCTGACCTGAAGGCAAATCAGAATTTCCTCGAGCTTCAGGCGCAGCTGGAAGGCACAGAAAACCGCATTGCAACCGAAAGAATGAAGTTCAATGAAGCTGCCAAGGCTTTCAATACAGGCATCAGAAGATTCCCGGACAATATCATCGCATCAATGTTCGGATTCGAGAAGAAGGCATACTTCGAAGCTCAGGCCGGAGCAGAGACAGCACCAAAGGTTGAGTTCTAAAAATCATCATAAATGAGACCAGAAGATTTCCTGACCGCGGACCAGCAGAAAACTGTTGTGGACGCGGTCAGAATTGCAGAAAGAGGGACCTCTGGAGAGATCCGCATACATATTGACGCAAATTGTGATTCAGACCCGCTGAAAAGAGCAGAGGAAGTGTTCCTCAAGCTGGGAATGCACAGGACAAAGCTCAGAAACGGAGTTCTGATCTACGTAGCGTGCAACACAAAAGTATTCTCCATCATCGGAGACAAAGGAATCAATGAAGCTGTGCCGGAAAACTTCTGGGAAGATGTCATCCGGATCATGTCTGCCCGCTTCCGGGAGGGACAGTTTGCCGAAGGGCTGGCGGAAGCAGTCAAAGCAGCAGGCGAAAAGCTGAAAGCCTTCTTCCCTATCAGCAGCGATGATATCAATGAACAGCCTGATGAGATCTCATTCGGCAAATAAGAGACTGCCATGAAAAGATATATTCTGGCATTCGCAGCTAGTATTCTGTGCTGCATTGCCGCTTCTGCTATTCCATCACGCCCGAACCCGGCAAAACTGGTCAATGACCTTGCAGGACTGTTTACAGATATACAGGAAACAGAGCTTGAAAAGGTACTCGTAGCATTCGATGATTCCACTTCAAATCAGATCACTGTCGTGACAGTCAATGATCTGGAAGGTTACGAAGCATCCGAATACGCTACCCGCATAGGTCTGGACTGGGGTGTAGGATCCGAGAAATTCGATAATGGCATCGTTATCCTGGTAAAGCCTAAGACTTCTACCTCCGGGCAGGTATTCATTGCTGTAGGATATGGTCTTGAAGGAGCTGTTCCTGATGCATACGCGAAAAGGATCATCAATAACGAGATGATTCCTCGCTTCATGGAAAACGACTATTATGGCGGAGTACAGAATGCCTGTGAGGTACTCATGAAACTTGCATCGGGAGAGATCTCCCAGCTGAGGGAATATGAAGACGACGATGACATCTATGCTATAATCGCATTACTGCTGATATTCAGTCTGATAGTATTCTTAGTAGCAGTTGCCAATAAAAACGGTGGCTCCGGCAGTAGCGGCGGCAACAGAGGTCGCACTATCTACACTGGCCCAATCATCACGACCGGCAATGATTTCGGCGGCTGGGGAAGATCCTCAGGAGGTGGATTCGGCGGTGGATTTGGCGGTTTTGGCGGCGGATCATTCGGAGGAGGCGGAGCCGGCGGCAGCTGGTAGTTCTCTATACCAACTGAAATTTCGGATCAATCTACAAATAAAGTAATATACAGAACAGATAGACTATCTTAAATCTGTTATTATCCAGTCGGAAGAAAGACTGGCAGGAGCAAACGAATCCTTGGTCTTCAATGGCTGAATCTGCATCGACTTCACCTTGATCTTCATTACGCTGCCGTCATCCATTGTGAAGTCGGCAGACTTCAAAAGGGCATTCCTGTCGATCTCAAATATCGCTTCGCTGATTCCACATGATTTTCGAGCAGTCATATGAAATTTCATTCCGACTTCTGAGGCGGTGGATGACGCTACCGTAAAGACCTTCTCCATATCACGGAATAGCAAGGCTGGATTCGACATATATGAGAACGAATCATCACTGACCGGCTCGATTATGGCCTCTTTTGCCATTGGATCAAGCATCCATACGGATTCTCCATTGCAAAAGACATCCAGTCCCATGCCCTGCATTCTGTATGATGTGCCTTGGACTTCTACCTTGCAATTCCCTTTGGATGGTATTGATTCAGTCTGTAATGTATACTCACAATCCATCGATATGCAATGTGAGGCAAAGCTATCATATAAATTATCCAGGAGGACAGCATTCTGAGCAACAAGGCTTGCCGGCAGAATCGCCAGCAAGCCTGTCACCATATATTTCAATATATTGTTCATACTATCTGATGAAATGTGAAAGCACTTCGTCCAGTTCAGAGAGGTCAGCCACAAGTACCTGGCGTGGCTTCGAACCCTCCTGAGGGCCGACAATGCCAGCACCTTCAAGCTGATCCATCACTCGTCCAGCTCTTGCATATCCCATACCTACGCGCCTCTGAAGGTCAGAAGTCGAACCTTTCTGAGTCGTAACCACCATACGGGCGGCATCAGCAAAGAGAGGATCGATATTCTGCATATCAATGTTTCCACCACTTGTCTCACCATCTTGAGACTCTGGAACAGGAAGATAATATGGGGTATTGTAACACTTCTTGTAACCGGTCTGCTCGCCGATGAAGCCAGTGATCTTATTGATCTCAGCCATACTTACATATGCACACTGAACGCGTTCCATCTCGACTCCTGCATAGTAAAGCATATCTCCCTTTCCGATAAGGTTCTCGGCTCCGTTTGTATCAAGGATGGTAGCCGAATCCACTCTTGAAACCACTCTGAAGGCGATTCGTGTCGGGAAGTTGGTCTTGATAAGACCTGTGATCACATTGACCGAAGGACGCTGCGTGGCGATTATAACATGGATACCGGCAGCTCTACCCTTCTGTGCAAGACGTACGATCGCTGACTCAATATTCTTGGCAGACTTTCTGGCCTCAGGACCTGCTCCTCCAGCCATTGTAAGGTCCGCATACTCGTCTATCACCACGACAAGATATGGAAGATACTTATGACCGTCAGTAGGTAGCAGATAACGATTCTTGTATTTCTCATTATACAGCTTAAGATTATTGACTCCGGCCAATGCAAGAAGCTTGTAACGTTCGTCCATCTCGATGCAGAGTGAATTCAGGACAAGTTCTGCCTCACTGGCTTTCTTGACAATTGCGTGCTCACGCTCATCCTCATCACTGGCAGCTGTAGGCATCACAGCAAGATAATGCTTGATGAGTTCGTTATATGCCGTAAACTCCACCATCTTAGGGTCAATGAAGACAAACTTGAGCTCTGACGGATGCTTTGCATAGAGAAGAGATGAGATGATCACATTAAGTCCCACTGACTTACCCTGCTGCGTAGCACCGGCCACAAGCAAGTGCGGAGCCGAAGCCAGATCGAAAGTCTTCACCTTCCTTGTGATGGTATATCCGATGGCTATAGGAAGTTCATACTTGGTATTTCTGAACGAGTCATCATTGAGAGCCTTTTTAAGTGGAACAATGGAAGGTTCCCTGTTGGCCACCTCTATACCGACACAGTCCGGCAGAACCACCACTCGTACACCCTTTGCTCCCAGAGCCATACCTATCTCTCTGTGGAGATTCTCAATAGCTGACACCTTCACGCCGGGAGCCGGAACGACCTTGTAAAGTGTAACTGTAGGACCTACTACAGCCGACACCTGCACAACTTCGATCTTATAGTTCATCAAGGTAGCCCTGATTCTGTTGTTATTGATCTCAAGTTCTTCCTTGGAAACTATGTGCTGTCCGTCCGCATAATCATCCAAAAGATCGATGGACGGGAACTCATATCTCTCAAGTTCAGCCCTGTTGTCAATACGCTCGAGCTCTTCAGTAACCTTTTCGTCAGGATGGTAATTCCTTATGACCTCGATTCCTACCTGTCCCTCTTGTCCTTCCTGACCTTCTATCTGTTCTGTTTCCAGGTCATCAGCAGGTTCAATTATTATCTCAGAATCGTCAGGCTGCGGTTCAGGGAGAACCTCAGGTTCCTGCTCTACAGAAGGGTCATCCGCTGACATTTCCTCTTCCGGCAATATCACCTCCACTTCATCCTCATCATTAGAAGGGCATTCGGCCGATTCCTCCGGGATAGAGAAAGTCTCCTCTGCTGCAGGTGTCTCTACAATGGTTCTGACATCAATTTCATCCACAGACACTTTCTGTTTTCTCTCCATTCCTGCCACAGCAAACCAATGTGCGAAACGGCCACTGGCAAAAAGAAGCCATAAGATACTCAGAAAAATCAGAATCACTCCAAGGACAATCGGTCCTACAAGATTATCCATCAATGCGATCACACCATGACCGGCATCTCCTCCAAGTCCTCCGCCAAAGAACACATCTGACGTAAACTGCATCGATATGAAGGCCAGGATGAGCGAAGAAAGGAATGCACCGCTTACGGTGATGAATGTCATCCTGAGGAATCCGATGCTCCTGTTCCAGAAAAAGAGTCTGAAGGCAGAAACAGCCAGAAGGAAGATAAGGGCAAAGCTTCCCAGTCCGAGGAAACGGCATACAAGGAAATGTCCCCAACGGTAGCCGATCTTTCCGGCTGCATTGGCCACTTCCACATCCTTGTCAAGCATATCAGATGAAGACATCAGGCTCTGATCCTCCTGCCAGGTCATCAGATAGGACACTGATGCCACAAATGTGAATATAGTAAATATCGCTACGACAAGACCGGTAATCTTCAGAATCTGAGATTTCTTGTCTGGATCGATATTAGAAAAGAACGAGAAGCCGTTACGCTTCTCCTTCTTCGTATTTGTCTTCTTCTGAGCCATATTATTTATGCTGCTTGTTACGCATTCTGTTGTTATTGTTCTTGAACTTGTGGTTCTGCATCTTTCCCTTCTGCAGATTCTGACCAGGACGGGCGAATACAGCCCCATTGTCGATACGGGTAAGCTGGATTCCTTCCGGTACCTTTATCCTGTAGTCCGACAATTTTTCGATATCCTGGAAAATGGTCGCATCAGCCACCGTATCCTTGTTCCAGATCAGATACTGCTGCCTCATATATATAGCCAGCTGACGAATCATCTCTGTCTTTACCTCACCGTCCTCTTTCTGGGCAATCAGTTCTATGATGCTCTCGATGTTTCTTCCATAATGAGTAGCCTTGATAGGCTTGGTATTGAACGGAACGGGTTCCGGCTTAGTCACCAGGCTTTCCGGAGAAGGCATCGGATACGGAGCATCTATATCGAGATCGAATCCTGAGATAATGAAGAGATGGTCCCAGAGCTTATGCTCGAAATCCTCCTCCAGATGCACCGATGGGTTAAGGATCTCCATCACTTTGATGATAGCCCTCGCCTGTTCGTTACGCTTCTGTCTATCCTCCACGGTCTTGAGGTAATTCACCATCTTCTGCACGTTCCTGCCATACTCAGGTATGTAAAGCCTCACTCTCTCAGTATTGTAGAGCAGCTTGCAGGTATCTATATCCTTGTTCTCCATATCTTTCGTTATCATTAAAGTCACAACTTGCAAATATAAGAAAGTGTTTTGACTTTTCTATGAATTATTTCAATTGATTCCGCATCAGACCACGGCCTTCACTTCTCCTGTCTGTACATACCAGAGAAAAGCCGAGACCTCCTGATATCCCATCCTTCTCCATATATCGGCATACATCTGAAGCTGCTTCTCATATTTGCGGTAATGTTCACCGAACTTGTAGTCAATTATTGTAACCTTATCCTTCTTCACTATCACCCTGTCCGGACGATACATATGTCCGTCAGTATCAATAAGAGTACTCTCATTCATCACTTCTATCATCTCACAGTCAAACCAGCCCATCGGCCTGATTTCCTCCAGTCTGTCACGAAGAAGAGAAAGAGTCTCCTCATATTCATCAGCAGAGATATCTCCAGCATCAAGTGCCAGTCTTGCAGACTTTTCCAGATCATCAGCCGCTATCATCCTTGAAAGAATCTCGTGCAATACGACACCCTTGATCCTGTTAGAAGCAGATATTCCGGCCTCACCATCTTCCGAGAAGAAATCGATAGAATCAGCCGAATATTTGAGTCGTCCTCTCTCTCGCACATCAGCATCGGAATCTCCTTCGCCGATATTCAGAGGAATCGAAGGATATTCATTGCCTGGCGCCATTTCAAAATCGCCCATGCCGTCATCCGACTTTTTCGCGAACTTGGTGAAATCCACGATACTGCCTACATCAAACCTGAAACACCCCTCATCGTCTGTCCTTACTGCATGGATGCCATTGTCTGAAGAGAGGAACCAATACAGAATCTGAGAGAAATTCTTGAATTCAGGCATCTGACCTGCCTCCACCGCCTGAATACACTTGGCAGGCGGAAGGGCAGAAATAAGATGTACACCCAGAGCCGGTCTTGTCATTGCTACATAGAGGATGTTCATATTATCCACCTGCTGGAGGAAGTTCTCCTTCCTGTAATCTTCTGCAAACAGGGTATTGGCAGAATCACTGCTGAGAGAGACATCATACACACCTTCAGCAAGACCCTCAAGAGAAGTACCGTCCAGATCAGGCATGCACCAATGCTTGTCCGCCTTATACAGAAGGATATTCTCCACAAAAGGAATTATGACATACGGAAATGCCAGTCCTTTGGACTTATGAATGGTCATAATACGGACCGATTCTCCGGATGATGGCGAACTGATGGAAGGATCCTCTCCTTCCCAGAATTTCAGGAAGCCTCTTAGGCTGTTGCCATTGGAATTGACATAGTCCTGCAAGGTATCCATAAACGACTGGATATGGAGAATCTCCCCTTTCCACACGTCTTCAGGATCGCCAGCCTTGAGACTTCTCAAAAGGCTTTCAGCCATATCTACAAGAGAACTGCATGAACGAGGAATCTGCACATCAAGAGACTGTGCGAGGTATCCGTTCACAGTATCCTGAGGATTATCCGCCAAGGACATCAACGACACCAGACGACGTACCGTAACTGCTCCTTTCACTTTGAGAGAGTCATCAGTCACGACTGCTATTCCATTATCAATAAGATGTTTGGCCACAGCCTCACCAGCGCTGTTACTTCTCACAAGAACGGCAATCTCAGAAAGACGGGCTCCAGCCTCCCTTGCCTCAATAAGACTCTCCAGAACCTTATCAAGCTCCTGCTCCTTAGGACAGAATGTAAAGCTTACATTTCCAGGATCCTTCTCAGACTTGCTGACTTTCTGCCTGACATCGAAATAGATCTCGGACATCGGACCGGGCCCATCATAGCCGGCCATACTGTCAAGTACAGTGGATGCAGCCTTGAAAAAGGCATTATTGAATCCTATTATATTTGAAAGGCTTCGATAGTTAGTATCAAGAACAGTCTGTGTATGACCCGGGAATTCATCCGGAATACTCTCTTGCAGAAGTTTCCAGTCAGAACCTCTCCATCTGTAGATACTCTGCTTGACATCACCTACGATGAGATTGTCCCCGCCCTTGGATTCGCTCTCCTTGAGAAGCGGGCTGAAATTCTGCCATTGAACCCGGGCCGTATCCTGGAACTCATCGAGAAGATAATGGTCATAACGGACTCCGATCTTTTCATATACGAAAGGAGCATCAGAACCGTCAATGATATCGCGAAGAATAGTATTGGAATCATCGATGCATAGGACATTCTTCTCTTTCATCAGCTCATTGAAGGTACGGGACAGCTCCCCTGCCACTCCCAGTCCATAAAGCTGACTGTCGAGAATACATGCTGTATTATAGACATCGAAATCCTTTCCAAAAAGATCGCAGAATTCATTAAGGGGAGCCTCAAGAAAAGGATATACCTTCGGCATAAGCACCTTGGCTTTGGTCTTGGCGAACCACAGGTCACTATCCGAAGCATTCTTGAAGAAAGTATCCTTAGGTCTAGGAACACGCTCATTTTCAGAGAGTTCCGAATAGACATAAAGATCGTTCATAAACTTGTTCCTGCTCTCTGTCGGATTCACTTCGGCATCGAGAAGGATAGCCAGAGCCTTATCCGCCCTGGTCTTGGCCTCATTTCTGAAAACGGAGATTATTTCACGACATCTCTGCCTGATTTCCAGCAATCTTTCTTTGGAATAATCTTCATCCTGATCAATTCCCGCGGACTCCAGAACTTCCTGTCTCTGGGACGACTTGAGCCTCTTTGCCATCTCCAGAAGATTTGCATCCATACTATAACGGCCTCCCTGCTCGATCTGCTCCAGCACATTGTCTGTCAGCCACGACAGGAGACTGCCATCTGCCTCGGTAAGTGAATCCAGAATCCGGTCCACACTTTCAGCGACCAGAGACTCTTTATCAAGCTCCACCTGATATGACGCAAAATGTCCGATCTCTCGGGAAAATGCCTTCAATGTCTGCTGGAAGAAACGGTCAATCGTGCTGACAGCAAATGCACTATAATCATGAAGGATGTCACGAAGTACAGCCTCCGCCTTCTTCTGCATATCAGCGGACGAAGGGAATACCGAAGGTACGAACCAGTCAAGATAGCCGGATGAAGAAGGAGCGGAAGCCATTATATAAAGTTCCTTCAGAATCCTGCTCTTCATCTCATCAGTCGCCTTGTTGGTAAAAGTCACGGCAAGAATATGTCTGTAGGCATATCGGTCCTTGCTTTCCAAAAGAAGGCTTATATATTTTCTGGCAAGGCTGTAGGTCTTACCCGAGCCTGCCGATGCTTTCATTATCTGTATCATCTTCCGCAGATTGTCTTGAAATCACAATATTGACATACCTTCTCGTCCTCGGTCCTCCTGAACGGCACCGAAATGTCATACATCTCATCCAGCAGCTTTCCAAGACGCTCAGACACAGCATCGAAGAAAATCTGATTACGTCTGACAGTCATCGGAGCCTTGGTAAATAGTCCGGAGGTAGAATACACGCAGTTGTATATATCGCGTCCGCGGACCTCAGGCCTTGACTGCACCAGCAGGTCATATATATAGAACTGCAGGGCGATCTTAGGGCGGTCAGCCACATCAGGTGCGAAGATCTTGTCAGCAATAGCCTCAGCATTTCCATCCTGAATATCCTCATCATCTTTCAGCACCTTTCCGGTCTTGTAGTCCACGACCCTGGCCTGATCCGGTCTGAAACTGTCCAAGCGGTCTATGAATCCCTTGAGTTTCTGACTACGGAACTCACCGCTTACCTTTATCTCCCGGCCCAATATCTCGAAATGATCGCGTCCCTCATCCTCAAGCTGCTGAAGATCTCTCTGCAATGTCTTCATCACATAGCGGACGATCACATCAGCCACGACAAGATTTCTGCCGCTGATTTCCAATGCATTCAGCTGAGTCGCGATTTCAGCCTTGACCTTGGCTTTTATATCATCTTCCCGAGTCAGCCACTGCCTTATATAATCACGGCTTATACGGTCCATCCTGTCAGTCAGGGCCGCTTCATTCTCGCCTCGATGATCGAAAACAAAGTCCACGGCCATAGCTGACGGTGATGTATAAAGAGCACGCATCACATCATGAAATACCGTTCCGAACATACCGTAATCCAAGGACTCAGCTACTTCATCCTCCAACGAAAGTTCCTTCACGGTATTGTAATAGAATTTCGCCGGACAGGCAAGGTAATTCTGCAATGTGGTGGCCGAGAGTACCGTATCCTTGATCTTGGCTACATCTTCCTCCGCCTTGAGGATCTGCGGGATCTGTGCTGTCTTCATATTGTCATACCTGACAACATATCTTGCAAGTGGAATATCGAAATGGTATTCCAGCTGCTTTATATATCGGCTTTCTTCTCCAGACTTCAGTCCCTCAGTCCTGGAATCCACGAGCATCCACACATTCTCGGCACGGGCAATCATCCTATAGAAATAGTAGGCCCAGACAGCATCCTGATATTCATATGTAGGCAGTCCGAATCCCTTTCTCAATTCAGGCGGTATGAAAGAAGAGCTTACATTCCTGCGCGGGAAGACTCCTTCATTGGCAGACATAATGACCAGATTCCGGAAATCCAGGGCACGGGTCTCCAGAGGGCCCATGATCTGAAGGCCCTTGAGAGGTTCTCCCCTGAACGGCACAGACACAGCACCCAGAAGCTGGTTCAGCAGACGGATATATGTAGCTGGAAGAATCTCCAGGCCGATCTGTCTGATAAGACTGACGCTCTGATAATATTCCTTCGCATATTCCAGTTCCAAGGCTAACGCAGGATCATCGGCCAAAGCAGGAGCAACAGTTTTCAGCACTTCCATCTGATAACAGGCAAACGTATCAATCTGTTCCTTGGAACGAGCCTTCGGATCCATGATAACAGGCTTGAACAAGACATCCAGCAACGGCGTGCCGGATAGTTCATCCTGCGGTATATAATATTTTGCATCATTCTTGACCTGCGCCACGACTGCCTGAGTCTGCTCATCGGAGGCACTGCGGAAAATCTCGGATGAGAATAAATCCCAAAGCTGCTTATGATAGAAATGCCATTTCCCTTTCTTCATGACAGCATGGAGCTGGACAGAAGCCAGGTCCGACATCATAACATAGAGGGAGCTGGACTTCATCGGAAGCCCCATAGTGACATTGATATCGCAGATTTCTTCCGGGACGGAGTTCAAGACCGGTTTAAGGAGATTCTCATCGGGAAGGACAATCGCACAATCAGCTCCCCCATTTTCGAGTGTACCGACCTTGGAAACATCCCCTCCTGTGTACATATCAGCTATCTGGCCGATGATATCCGGCAGTCTTTTTGCCTGCCCGACAGAAGACGCGATGCTCAACACATTGATCCGAGGTGTTACCAAGCCTTCCGGATCAGTTCTGAAAGCCTGAGGAAATTCCTGGACATTATCAGACATGAAGAACGAAGAACGATTCTGAGGATCACGTATCATATCACCCGACCAGTCCCAGCAGAATTCGGCAAGTGATGCATTCCTGAGCTTCCTCAACACAGCTTTCTCGCACTCATTCAATGCATTCAGCCCAACGAAAACAAAGGACTCTTCACGAGGAAAGGCTGCACGCATGACCTGTGTGACATCTTCTTCTTTGAGTTTCTCCACAAGGCTTCTGTAAACCATACCCTCATAAGCCATACCTTTGGATCTGAGAGCATTGCCAAATTCATTATAGAGAGGCAGCAGGAGATTCCATATCAGAAGAAAACGCCCCTTGACATCTGCATCATCAGTGTCGATACTGACTGTAAGCCTTCCGGAATCATCCTTGAAATGCTTGATGAAGGCATTGATCGCTTCCTTCTGGGTCTCAGTAAGATAAGTATAGTCATCCTGCAGTTCCTTGTAATCGGAAATATTACGGAAGAGCTGCTGGGGATCGACCATATATTTGTCCACATCATTGAAATCTCCAAGCAGGACATCTCCCCAGAAAATAAATTCATCCAGGGACTCGGCCTTGGGATTCAGTCTGCAGTAGCACTCATACAACTCCACAAGGAGTCTGACTCTTCCGGATGTATTCATACCGGAAAGACGTGAAAAGAAATCGCTTATCGACAGCATCTGAGGAGCTGCCAAAGGTGCAGTTCCTGATGCAGCCACCTCTTCGCATAGATATTTACGGAAGAATATCATGGAACGGCGGTTAGGAAAGATGAAACATCTTTTTCCGATATCACCGTTCTGATAATAATGTCTGGCTACCTGTTTAAGGAATGGCGTCATAACAATGTGTTTTTACAATGCAAATATACCCTCCCTTTATGCCAAAGCATAGCACAAACACCCATATTACAGGTAAAAGGGAATATTTTTATACAATTTAGAGATTTTTTTCGAAATTTATCACAAAAATATTTGGAAAGATCAGAATTTTCCATACCTTTGCAATAGATTTAATTTTGAATATTTCAAATCTACAAAACATAAACAATTAAAACTGAACGATTATGACCAAGAAATTCAAATGTTTAGTGTGTGGATACATCCACGAAGGCGAGACCGCTCCGGAAGAATGCCCTCTTTGCTTTGTAGGACCAGAAGATTTTGTAGAAGTAACAGAGGAAGAAGCATAAACATATAAAAGAATAATAACCCCTATTTCATAAAAACATAATTATGACAAAGAAATACAGATGTTTGGTATGTGGTTATATCCACGAAGGTAATGAAGCTCCGCAGGAGTGTCCGATCTGCCACGTTGGCGCTGAAAAGTTTGAGGAAATCGTAGAGACTGGTGAGGCACTCACTTGGGCTGACGAGCACAGAATCGGCGTAGCACAGGGTGTCGATCCTGAGATTCTCAAGGGACTTCGCGATCATTTCCATGGCGAGTGCTCAGAAGTGGGAATGTATCTTGCAATGAGCCGTCAGGCCGACAGAGAAGGTTATCCTGAGATTGCTGAAGCTTTCAAGAGATATGCATGGGAAGAGGCTGAGCATGCAGCAAAGTTTGCAGAGCTGCTTGGTGAGTGTGTATGGGATACCAAGACCAATGTGGAAAAGAGAATGCTTGCTGAGCAGGGTGCTTGCGAGGACAAGAAGAGAATCGCTACTCTCGCAAAGCAGCAGAATCTGGATGCTATCCACGATACTGTTCACGAGATGTGCAAGGATGAGGCTCGTCACGGTGCCGGATTCCAGGGACTTTTCAACAGATACTTCAAGTAAGATAGAATAACGCAAAAAGCGGAAGATCGGACGATCTTCCGCTTTTTTTTGGTTTATTCTTCATCAAAATCGAAATCAGAAGCAATGATCTCTGCAATGTCGTCAGGGACATCGAAACTGAGATTGGACCAGAGGTCTTCCATCTGACGACGGTCCTTTTTAGTCGGACGGCCGGCTCCTCGGTCGCGTTTGAGGAAAAAGGTCTCTACCGGAGCTCTGAGCTTGGCCAGTTCTTCCGGAGGTGTGAGATTTTCAGCGTAATCAGGAACAAGTTTGGCTCCCTGACGCTTATCAATGAGCTGAATCACCCTATAAGTATAGGTAACTGCTCCCTTACGGGCAACAATCATATCTCCTACCTTGACAAGCTTTGAAGGCTTGGTGTCAGCGCCATTGATCCTTACCTTTCCTCCTTTGCAAGCGTCGGTCGCATCTGTACGTGTCTTATAGACTCTGATTGCCCAGAGATATTTGTCGATTCTCAGTTCCTCCATGACTAACTGAAGAAGTTAAGAGGTGAAGCTCCTGCGGGGCCCTGAATATCTTCATCGTCGTCAAATACTCCATCCTCAAGTCCCTCATAATCTTCTCCTTCCAGGAAAGCATCTGTAGAAAGATCGATATATTCATCCTGCTCCTCTACCGGTCTGGTAACAGCTTCAAGAAGAACTGTAGAAGGATCACGTGGAACAAGATAGAAATCAGGCATTTCCGCAGGAACGAGAATGGTCTCACCCTTGGCAAATTCATAGTTATGCATATATGCCTCACCATTATCCTTCACTGAAGGCACCTGGATGGAAGCAGCTCCATCGAGACAGATATAGACTATAAAGCTTCCGAACTGCTCGGTATAAATGTGAAGAGGATCGGTAAGGTTGAGTTTTGTGACATTGAACTGAGGGCTCTCCACCAATGTCTCCACTACCCCACCTTCGCTATGATGGTGTTCATGGCAATGACATTCCTTGCCCTCCTCATGACAATGGCAGTCACCATCTTCGTGACAGTGACATTCATCTCCACAGCTGCACGCTGAAGGCTTGCAAGGCTCATTGGAAGCTTCTTCTCCCCAGAGCGGTCCCTTGCGGTAAAGCCCCGGATCGAAGGCACGATAGTCAATCACATCGATCGCTTCATCAAGGTGGGTCTTTCTTGCTGTAGCAGGATTGAACTCGCGTCCCCAGTCATAGAGACGGAAAGTCATATCAGACGACTCCTGGATCTCAGCGATAAGAAGACCACCGTCTGCAGCATGCACTGTACCAGGTGTGATATAGATCACATCACCCTTGCGAGGCTCGATCACATTAAGAATTTCATCTACTGTTCCGTTATGGCATCTGTCATAGAATTCCTGAGCACTGACCTCACGGGTAAATCCGCAATACATCTTTGCACCAGGCTTAGCATCCATCACATACCAGATCTCTGCTTTTCCGAGAGAATCATATCTTTCAGCAGCCACCTCATCATCAGGATGAACCTGGACCGAAAGCTTGTCATTGATATCAAGGAACTTGATCAGAAGCGGGAACTGTCTTCCATAATACTTATAGACATCTTCTCCGACCACTCTTTCAAGATATGTCTCCATGATGTCTCCGATGGTATTACCTGCCAGCCAGCCTTCAGCAACGACTGAATCTTCTACGCCCATATCAGCAAGCTCCCAGCTCTCTCCGATAAGTTCATCGGCAGACACGGGTACTTCATTTCCATCTTCATCACATTCTACGAACTTCTTGCCGAGTTTTCCGACGAGATCATGACCACCCCAAGGCCTCCTTGAAGCCACTGGAATGAATTTTAAAGGATATAGTTTCTTTTCCATAGTTATAAATCTGATTTTATACTTTTACCATAGTCTCAACACATTACGTCCCTTAGCATCCTTGGCTCCTAAAGCAAAGCCCACAGATACTACGAAGCGGAACTGTTCCAAAGGAGCATATGTAAAGCAATCTTCTGTCTTCGTATTCTGCACAGGAGGGTTATTATAGCAATTGAACTGTCCGTTAACATATTGAGCTCCTAATCTGAAATTAAGATTGAAGCAAGGAACTCTGGATGCCACCTCGATTCCAGCAAATGCGTCGTGGCCGCAGAAATGAGTAAACGGAGCCACGAATGTCCAAGACGGAGACCACGAATATGCAAGAAGCAGGTTCGCATCCCCATACTGGCAGAATCCTCCTCCCATACGGAATTCATAGTTCAAGAAGAGACATGTAGCTCCCATCGTCCTCTTCGGCTGCACCGCAGAAAGGTCCTCATAAGGGAACTCGCATTTTCCAGTATTGAAGAAAGTGGCTTTCAGAACGTCTGTAGAAAGTCCGCTGCATACCTTGTATTGTCCGAAGTATGCATATCCCAACACAGGAAGCGAACCGGAATC
Source organism: Candidatus Cryptobacteroides sp. (assembly GCA_045614445.1). Classification (GTDB taxonomy): domain Bacteria; phylum Bacteroidota; class Bacteroidia; order Bacteroidales; family UBA932; genus Cryptobacteroides. The sequence goes on from JAZLCW010000011.1 coordinate 43,743, forward strand.
TGTAAGATCTCCCGAGATAAGGTTCATATCCGCTCCCAGGAAAATGAAATTCTTACGAGGCCATGTCTGTATATTGAACATATTACGGGATTCAGTGAAATTGATACGACCTTTATATGCAGTTCGTCGTCCCTTGATAGGCTCGAAACGTCGTGTAAGCTTCAAGTCATATTTTCCGTAAGGTACATATACCGTAGTATCCTTGGACTTGGTCGGAGTAACCTCAAGATAATCGCAAGTCAGACTATCATCCTTGGCAAACAAGGAAATCCTTACATTCGGTTCATCATACTTGATGGTCAATGGCATAGCCTTTCTCAGCACGATACCACGCATATCCTTTAGCGTATCCGCTGCAGACACATACAAAGAATCACGATGAGGCCAATATCCTTCTTTCTCTACATGCACAATATAGGAACGTCCTTCAACAAGAGGAATAGTATGCATAGGCTGCTGGAACGGAACCTTCTCGCCATTGACATAAACTGTTTCTCCCTGTACATCAGTGGAGACAAGACAATCTACCATTCTTGTCATCTTCGCCTTAAGAAGCGCATCCTGTCCCTCCTCGATCTTTACTTCCAGAATACCATCATCCAGCATATAGCCGTCTTTCTTCACCTCGACAATATACTTCCCGACCGGAAGTCTCAGCCTTTCTCCAACCTTGCATTGGAATGTGGTTCCATAAATCGACACCTGAGCTCCTTCAGCATTTCTGTCATCAAGCACGGTAAGCCATCCTTCCCTGTATTTGAGATTAAGCTTGAGTTCCTGTTCTTCACCCTTTCCGATGGTTATATGGCCTTCATATGGAACATAACCTTCCGCACTTGCACTGACTTCATAAATGTCGGGTCTCAAAGGAATCCTGCCACCTTTATAGAGAGCGTTGTAAACAAGGGCATCATCATCAAAAGAGAATCCGCCTGACGGATTTGAGAGATCTATAGGCTTCTTGTTGATGCGGAAATTCAAAGGCGGAATATCTTTTCCGGAATCTTCGAAGACAACTTCCGGCATAAGAATGCCGAATTCAGGTTTAAGAGCGATATCAAACATAACTGTCTTCCCGTCCTGAGAAGCCGGCACTACCACAGTGGTATCCAATGTTTCATAGCCCTCCTTAAGTATTCTGACCCCATGTGAACCTTTTCTCAAGCTGTATGCACGTGAAGAAACTCCATAAATGCCACTGTCATGGATTTCTACCAGAGCATTACCCGGGACAGTTCTGAAATACACCATTCCTGTCTTATCGGTACCCTTTTCCTGGAACAGATGTACAGTCCTTATCTTCTCGCTGCCCTTTACAGACAAGACAAGCTCACCTTCTCTTGCCTCAGTCACTTCATTCTCATCACACCAGATCTTCAGATACTTATCAGAGATCTCCATCAACTTGCACCACTCGGGTTTTGACGTTATTTCCCACCGGGCATTACACTCGATGGTTATCTCCTTGGTTCCTCCTACAGAAGGGAGACTGAGATTGGCCGGATATGCCTCGATAACCGGTTCTTTCTTCTTTGCATCTGTCCCCGAAACGGATGTTGCCTTACCGGGAGTTCTTCTCCTGATCTGCGCATCGCAGGATTTGATAAACTCATTGGCCTCATTTCTGAGCGCAGGAGATGTCTCAGGCATATTGACCACTCTCATGAATTTAGATCGGGCAGTTTCAAAATCCTGATTATCAAAGGCAGTGATGCCTTCTTTGAAAAGTTGCTCATAATTGCCTGACAGCTCCTGAGCTGTCAATGCCAGTGACGCCAACAACAGCAGCACGGCGACAAACGTTCTCTTTATCATTCCAATATCCTCCTCATGGAAGCCAGATCAGCATCATCTCTTATAGCCAAAGCCTTGTCAATATAATGCAGGGTCATCTGCTTATCTTCGGACTTCCTGTCCTGACGATATCTGGCAATATAGAATTCCACACAATTTCTGTTTCTTGTAAAAAGCGAGTCCTTGACATGCTCCAACCTGGCACGGACTCCTGAAGTACCGGTCTGAAAAAGACTGCTGTGGCGAGTATCTTTGTATGCCAACGATAATTTCTCCGCAGCCTCGATCCGCTCCAACGCAATACCGATGCTGTCTTCACAGCACATAATCGAATCAGCCGCTGCCAAAAGAGCTGCGTACTCACTGGCATCCTGACGGGCACGTGCATTCTTCGACACGAACATAAAAGAAGAAACGCATACGAGCAGGAACGCCACAGCTGCAATTATCCTCGAGTACATCTTCTTGCGCGGTCTCCGCACCACCGGCGAGATTCTTTCCTTCACCATCTTGTCCATAGACGCCTCAAAAAGCTGCCCCACCATCACATCTGAATATTGATTACGACTGAACACTTCCGCAATTACATCAGGTAGATCAGAAGGAAGACCTGTAAAATCTCCGTCCTTATTGATCGGAATTATGTGGCAGCCATGACTGCATGCGTGCTCCACCTCTTTCCTTACCCAGTCATCTTCATTAGTGCATCTATCCAAAGAGCCGTTTGACAAAATAAACAGGAATACAGGAGAGACCTCGATAGCCTCAAGGATTCTGTTATCGAAAATGCCATCCTTAAGTTCATCGAAGTCCAGAAAGACAGAATATCCCCTAAGTTCCAGGGCTGCCTTGATGGAACGCGCGAATTCCTTCCCGCCTTCGCGGCGATAACTTATGAAAACATCATATTTCATAGGATAAATTTATACAATCAGCAAAGATATAGAAAATCACTCGTAATTATTGCAAGTTTATCACATATTTGACTAACTTTGAGCACACTAATAGACTTTTCCCATGGGCACTGATTTAGGAGGAATAATCATTTTCATCATCTGCATAACATACGGTCTCGTACTCCAGCACCTTACTGGAAGAAGGCAGAACACTGATGCATTGGTCAAAGCATTCATTGCGATCTTCGCGACCGGCTGGGCCATACATATCGTCCTGTTCACCCGGATGGCACCAGAGAGCTCCAGGACATTGACAGACTGGCTGATGATAGTATATTTCTCAGCTCAATATACTTTGGAAATGTTTGTCGCCAAGACCATAGCCTTCAAAGGCATGGCCGGCGAAATTCTCAGAGAGAGTCCGCTGCTTTTCATTGCACTGATAACCACATATTATATCGCCGTCATAACCAGCGCCTTAGTAATATTCCATTTCATTTCCAGATGGGCTTATGGACGCAGATGGCTATTCAGAAACAAGAATATCAAAGCTGCATCCGAAGGTAGCAACCATATCTTCCTGGGAATAAGCAAAGCCTCCATTCTCCTGGCTTCGGACATCCGCTCGACAGGCTGTACCGGTAAAATAATTTTCATTGATCTGCCGGATACATCTGACACTCCTCAAGGAATTTCCATATGGGACATTCTATCCAGATTCTTCTTCAGCGAGAAGAATAGGGAACAAATTGAAGCGGATGTGATCCTCAAGGCAGACAAAAGAATGAGAGGTCTGATTCCTTGGCTTCAGAATCCAGCCAACAATGTATATATCCTTTCCGATGACCAGGAAAGAAACATAAGGCTTGCTGAAGCAATTTGGGAGATGGAGGGAGCATCTGCGGAACAGCAGTTCAAATGCAGGATCTACTGCCATGCGGCGAAGGACGGAATAGCATCTGTTTACAGTTCGATAACCGACATCAAAAACAGACTAGTATTTGTCGATTCCTCATTTCTTGCTGTCGAGAGTCTGAAAAAAAATAATTCGGCAGAGACATATCCGGTCAGTTATGTAAATAAAGCCCGGGACAGCCGCACAGGTAAGTTCCTCGGCTATGTCGAATCTGATTTTACATGCGCCATTGCCGGCTTCGGAGAAACCGGTCACGAGGCCTTGAAATTCTTATATGAATTCGGAGCATTCGTCGGAAAAGACAAGGGGAAAGTTCCGTTCCAATGCCACATTTTCGATCAGAAGGCTTCTGAGGCAGCCGGAGATCTGAAAAGAAAGATAAAGTTTCCGGCAGATGATGAAATCACTTTCACAGACTGCACTGTGGAAAGCGACATATTCTGGGACAATCTCGGCAAGGTCATCCATAAGATGAATTACATCATCGTATGCCTTGGTGACGATCAGAGGAACCTTAAAACCGCAATTGATATAGCTGAATTTGCCATCAGAAAAGGCCGCAATCTTAATGACAATTTCGTCATAGCATTCCGCCAGCAGGAGTTCAGTCTTCTCGAAAAAGAAACAATAGAAAAGGCAAACCGCACTTTCGGAGGCTGTCTCAGACCATTCGGAATGATGAAGGACATATGGACACTGAAAGTCATAACATCTGAAGATATTACTGCAAAAGCCAAGCAATTCTACTGCAGCTACCTGTCGGCGACATCACAAGCCGAAGCAGAAAGTGCTTGGGCAGAAAGACTTACAAGACTTCAGTCAGACGATTATGCGACAAGAAACAAAGCCAGAAGACAGATTTCTCAGGACTATTCCAATTGTATTCATGCTATCAGCAAAAAAGCATTATGCGATGCTCGGACGGCAGCTGCAGCATGCTTCATTCTGAACAGCTATACTGACGGACAGCACATCAACAAGGAACAATGTACGGAAGAAGATGCTGCGATCCTGGAATATCTGGCAATCGGCGAACATCTGCGATGGAACGCCTCACATATCATACTGGGATACAGATATGCTGAGGAAACCAGCGATTTAAAATGCACCCACAACTGCCTCGTTCCGTATGCAGACCTCAGTGAAGAGACCAGGCATTACGACTGGCTTGTGGTGAAAAATTCTTTATGAATACAGTTCCTGATAAGCGATCTTAGATGACTCTATCAGTCTGGACAATCAAAACCATAAGATCCGGAAGAAGGATATATAATCCCGGGAAACAAGAAATAGCAGAAAAGATTGAACCGCTGCCTCCTTAGGAAACAGCGGTTCATTTTTATGAACTTATGCTAGGCTTTCGTAATCTTGAAGCCTAGCTTGACTATAAGCTTCAAGGCGCTGAGTGCCGTATCACGGTCATATGCCTTCTCGACCTCCGGGAGTTCTTCATATTCAATCAGACACGGATGATGCTTAAGGGCATCATTGCGTTCCTCACCGTATGTCCATCCCTGTTCCATACGGCTCTGAGCCCATACTTCATGTACATTTTTTGCCATCTGCTCGACCAGCGGCAACATTTCTTCCGGCAAACAGACATCATTTGTATCCATTGGCTGTGGTAAATAATCTTTCTTCATTGTTCTTTGGTTTTATTGTATATATAGAACAAGTTTATTGTCGGATTCTATCATTCTGCGTTTATCTTTCTTAGTCACTTTGACAAAGTTCATCATAGATTCTGAAAACCATACTATAGATTTCAAAGATAAACATATTTTAATAATATCCCCATATCATGGAAAAGTACCATTTATTTTATAACTTAGCGGCTCAAAGAATATCATATGAAATACGATGCATTCATATCCTGCAGAAGCGAAGATTACAAATACGCAGAGGAAATAATCATTTCCTTACTGATAACGGAATAAATGCCTTCCTGGCATCAAAAGAGCTGAGGAACATTGGAGACACTGAATACAGAAGAGCAATTTCCACAGCAATGGAATCAGCTTATGCTTATATCTGACGGCAAGCCGACAGACAATTATCAAGGAGCAGCTCGGAGCCCTCACAGAAAACCCATTCTACAAGAGATCAAAACGATTCGCTATAGGCATAGGAGAAGACGTCCGTACGGAGATCCTTGTAGAGTTCACCGGGAATCACAAGATAACATTCAATATACCGAGCCACGAGCTTGACATGTTGTCTCCATTGGTAAAAAGGCTGCTGACAATGAACCTTCATGCACTTTCAGCGGCCTCATTGGAAGAGTAAATCTTATTTCATGAAAACCCACCGTATATCACTAACACAATAATCATTGATAAAAATGGTAAAAGAACTTAAAGTATTCATTGCAGGCTCTTTAGCTCTGGAATCAGCAAGAGATGCTGTCCGTTCAGCATTGCTGAACATAAGTCATAAATTCGATAAATATGGTTACTCAATCAAGTCATATACCTTCGAGAATTTTGACAATTCACTTTGTAAAGATGGCCGCCAGAATGACTATAATCATTTCATTCGTAATCATGCTGATTTTGTAGTATTCATACTTGACGGCATACTTGGAGAAAAGACATTAGAAGAATTCGATCATGCCTTCGATGCATTCAAACAGAATAACAGGCCTCAAATATTCGTCTATAATAACATAGAAGCCAGAACCGAGAATGAAGTGATACTGCACTTCAAGAAGAAGATGAATGATTTAGGGCAATACTGGACCGATTACAAAAACGGAGAATTGAAGAACATTGTCATGCTGAACTTTGATAATGCACTCTTCAACCTTATGAAAGTTGAAATGCCGAAATACGATGCCGGACTATCCCCTCTTTCAGGTAGCAGCACATTTGCTATCGAAGCGAAAAAGTTAGATATACTGTTTAAAGAATACACTATAAAAACAGCTACAGAATTGAATGACGCGCTTCAAGCCTCGACTAAATCAACACTTTTAATGGTCAAGACTATGGCAGATGGAGACCTTGAATTCGTGCAACAGAGCAGATGCAATGATGCCTTGAAGAATGCATTACGCAAAAGTCAGGCAGTGCTCCCTCAAAACCTATATGAAACTGCATATGACATAGCTGTCGATTATACACAGAATGGCTACAACTGGGTATTAAACAAGATCCGTGAAGACCTGTCAGATGGAAAAAGCAGCTATGACCACAAAGAATTACAATCTATGCATGACACACTCATACACAATATAGTCAATGTAGATGAAGCTCAGACACGTCTCAATCAGTTCAAGGATGAATTAATGAGATACGTTAATTCATTATAGAATTGGCTTAGATTGAATAACGTCCTGCTCTACCAGTAGAACAGGACGTTATTATATTATATATCATCTGCTTCAACCAAGAAGTTTATGCAAGAAGTTAAAAAGATCCCGATAAGTATATTCCTTATATTCGTTTGATTCTGAATATATTATTTCATTAAGCCGCTTGGCAATAGAGTCTGTTATCATTACCTTATTGCCGGAATTCTGGCAATATTGAATAATAAAGAGATTTGCGACTTCAGCAAAATCCAGACAATCAAAATACTCATCTTTCAGCTTTGTATCCAGACCATACTCTTCCAGATCAAAGTCCATTATTTTCTTAATAATATCCGTCATCTGTTCCTCTGTAACATATGACTTAGGTACAAACACCAGTCCATGCTCTCCATAGAAATGGAAATTTTCAGCATCAAACATTTTCCTTTTGGCTTTATACCGCACCTTGATTGTAAAGAGTATCATGACGCAAGGAACTGCAATTGCAATTGCTCTGCTGGCATATGCCGCAATCTCCTTATATCCATAACTGAAAGCAACAGCCAGCATCAGATATGAGCCTATCAGAAGGAATCCACGATTTTGATAATCAGAGTCCTCGAATGTAACTACGATATAGATCGCAAAACCTATCTGCCACAGAATAAAGAAAATAAGCCAGTCACCCTGTCTCTCCGGCATAAGCTGCATCAGGAGCATGAAGACAGGCCAAGACCAGAAACCTATCTTCCACAAGGGATAAACATAGGCATTTTCTGACATTCGGAGACAGAAGAGCATAGAATGAGAAAAATTAGCTACGATGAACAACGATAAAGCCAGAAGATACACAATCGATAGTTTACCGGTCACAATCGGATTGCAGAGCGCACCAAGGGATTTACCTTCCATAAAGACATAATAGAAAGAAAGCAGGCACAATGCTGCATAAGCCGCATATGTTCTGACCGGAGTCTCTTCAGGCCAACGACAATTATAATAAAGTATGATTGTAGCCAACAGAAGTATGGCACCTATCAATGTCTCACTTATGAAAGGAAACAACTGAACCTCCAGAATACACATAATCTTATCCTCCTATAAATTATAGTTCATGAATCTCTCTATCATATCACCTCAAGATATAAACTCCTTTCATATCCACAGGCTCCCTATATTATAAATTATTCTCTACTTCTCATTCCAGTCCATATCCAGTTCCAATCCACAACTGTCACAGAAGACCTGATATTTATAGATAGGATTGCCGCATTTTCTGCAGAAATATTGCTCTTCAGATGTCAGAATACGCTTTTTCAGAACCTTATACAACTCTGTATCTTCGCGCTTGATGAGATCGTAACCGAGTTTCAGGAGGAGCTTTATGGTCTTCATAGCCATTTCGCGGTCATATTCCTTCTCGCTTTCAGGGAGCTGTGAGTATGGAACCATATCCGGATTCTGCTTAAGTTCGTCATTGCGCTCGGGGCCATAGGTCCAGCCTTCCTTCTGACGGTTTTCAGCCCATATTTCATGTGCGTTTTCCGCAATCGCTTCACGAAGTTCGTTCAGTTCTTCAGTCAATTCAACATCTGAAAGATCGATAGGTTTCGGAATATAGGTACTCATATTTTCTGAGATCACGGTTACAAGATAATTTTTGGAGTCAGCCCAGGCATCCTCGAACTGACCGATCGGCCATATATTCTCAGCATCGGGCGAATGCGGGTCGAAAACTGTGACTTTTCCTTGGGAGATATCGCATGAAAGAACTACTACGGTATGGTCCGGAATCTGTCCTAGAAGCATATCCTCCTTGAGTTCTTCCAGATAATCTCCTGCCAGCTCTCCCCCATCCACGGCCACTATGACATAATTACCGGCTTCCAAGGCAGCTGCAATATCCTCGACACTACATTTATATTGGCGTGTGACTGCTATACCTTTGCTTTCCAGATGACGCCCTACATTATAGAGAGCAGTACCGTCAGCCTTCAGCCATCCGTTCTGCTTAGCATCAGCAAGAAGCTGCTGATCATCGTACCGGATACCAAGTTGAGACATAATATATTTCTCACATTCCAGCGCACAGCAATTGCTGTCCGGACAATTTGCAGCCAATGCTGTCATCGGCAGAATCTCCACACTTGGAGAGTTAAGTCCCAACTCCTCATCGACCGAGAGGGAAATGCGCATAAGTTCCCTCAACTGCGCATCTTCGGCAAGCGACTGCAGGATAGAATCGCTTTCCAAAGCCGTGGCATTACCATCCAGATAGGCTGCCAGTACCTCTGCCGGAATAGTTTTATCTGCTGGCTTTTCCATACTTATCGACATCTTCAAGTGCTGCTTCGGTCAATGCTGCAACAGCACGTTTCTTTATATTATATAAATTATCCACACTGACTCTGAGCTCGTCTGCGACAGTATTTGGCTCAGCATCATCAAGAATCAGGCGTTTTATCACATATGCATACCTCTTGTTAGACAATAGCCGCAAGAAACTCCTGACATCCATCTCTGCAGAGGTTTTCTTCTCAGAATCAACAGTTTCCGCATTTGCGGCAGAATCTAACAGATACTCTTTCGACACATCGTTTACCAAATTGTCGCGGCGAGCAATGAAAAATCGTATCGCCACCACTTTCATCCACTGGAATATGGAGCTTCTGCCCTGGAACTGGCGCAGCCGATATGCATCATTCTCCATCAGATGGATATAGAATTCATTGACAAATTCATCAAAATCCACCGGAGATGAATAAACTGACCGGATAATGCTGATAAACAAAGGACGACAACGGGTGAAAAAGAATTCATCCGTAACCTTACAGTCGCGCTCTATCAGTTTATCTACAATCTCTCTGTCGGTCATCATACATTCCTCATCACGTCCAGAATATTGGTCACAATTGCCTCATCATATTGTCTGGATGTAGGTAACAGTTCATCGTATGGAGCAATATCCTTATGATAGAAATGCTCTTTGAGATGGGCATTCAGGGCCTCACCTTTAGCTACAACAGCCTCATCGTTATCTTTCAACATGCCATTGATCACATCTCTCTTGGATATATATAATGGCTGAGTGCCCAAAAGCAGCCTTTCCATATTCCATCTGTTATGCTCGACCCTCGACAGTATTGCGATATCCTCCGGAGTAAATCGAGTATTGACATCCACATTATCCGGATCGATTCCTACGCTGCGAAGCTTGACCGGGATGGAATTAGCGGCATAGAGATTGGAGAGTTTATAGATATATGCCAGTTCTGTATCCCAATATTCTTCGAGAACGGCAGAGTCAGCCATTCTTTCATATTTAAGCTTGTTGTTTTCAAGCTGATACAGATAATTGATCCTCTTGGCCTTGATTATCCTATTTCGGAACAACGGGTCATAGCACTCATCCTTCATTCCGAAAGGATATACATTAGAGTATCTCAATGTATGATTGGCATATTTCAACACTTCACCGCTAAGTGGCTGATAGACAAACACAGGCACATTCCTGGCATATATGATCTCAGGGAGGTACAGAGAAGCGGCTACATTAGAATCAGGACCATTTTCGCATAATGCCATAGAAAGATATTCCTTATCATTGCAAGCCCATTCATGGAGAAGCGAACGGACATTTTCAGACTCGATGGATCCGTCGATGAATTCCCATTCAATATCCAGGAAATCGCCATATTCAGCAGACGGTGTTCTCATTGTCTTTCTTTGCTGCACTCCTGCACTATCCCAGTATATATGGCTTGCGTGCGACAGACGGAAAAGATTGTCGTAATGTCCAAGGAAGAAGTCCATCTCCTCTCTGATGTCTGGAGCAAGGAAGCAGATCTTGGTTCTATTGTTTCCATCCTTATAATTAGGGAAATGAGCGATATGAGCTACCGTAGAGGCCATTGCATAACTCATCTGCGTCATTCCGCATATTACAAAGCGAACAGTTTTATCTGAGTCAGCTGTAATTCCATTACGGTCAATAGCTGGGAAGCGGCATTTATCCGGGGCACATAGGGAATCATATTCTCGCGTCACAAGGACTCTCTGCGCCCAGTTCTCCAATGAGTTTATTATATTCAGATACAGCCAGGTATCCTTGTCCTTCTTGCCGAACTGAAGTACATGATAAGTGGACACCCTGTCCACGACCATATAACATTGTACGGCACGACGAACATCCTTACATACGGACTTAACAAGATTCCAGCACTCCAGATTTATTGAGTCATGATCCACCTCATCATCTTCTCCCAATATATAAATGCTATAAGCCTCGTCTATCTGGACATTACGCAATGTCTGCTCGATTATCCTCGAGCCATTCAGCCAAGTCACATCCAGTCTTCTTTCGAACTCCGGCATATCGGAAAGAATCTTGTCGTGTAGCTTTTCCGTATCCTGAGTAGTCAGCACAACTATCTTTCTGTTCTTGTGCACGCCGGTCTGGAAGAACTCCCTGAGCATACTTACAAGCATAGAATTGGCTCCAAGAACCAGAACATGGTCATCGAATCTGTATCGTACGCGACCTTTCTTGAAGTTGTCAATTCTGTTGCTGACGATATTGCCGAGAACCGTGATCAGCATAGATGTGAAGAAGACAGCACCGAAAAGGGTCACGAGCAGCTGTGCGATAAGCGAGAACGGGGCCTTATCACTATCATTGAATGAACCCGGATCAAGCATCAGCTCCAAGGTTCTTATAATAGGAGTATCTTTATTTTCAGAAGGAGATGGGAAGAAATATAAAAGTGTAGTTCCCACAGCCAGAATAATCAACAATGCTCCACAGAGGAACATCACCTGACGCCCCCATCCGCTTGAAAACGAACGGTCAAACCAGCGGACGCATCTGTTCCAATATTTTTTCAGGAAGTTCATTCTTAATATTTAAAAGGCACCAAACGGATACATTCATATTGGCGCCAACAAATATAAGAAAAAAACATTATCTCTTCACCGTTCTCACTAGGTCAGCCACGATTAACACTGGAGAGGTAACGAGCAATATCAGCCCCCAATCTTCGAGGGTCAGTCGGGTGACATTGAAGGCCGGACCGGCAAAGGTCACGATCAATATCTGGCCGAGCAGGATAACGAGAGCGATCCAGATGAATCCTTTGCCGAACGAGTCCTGCAGCCTGACCTTTCCTCTTGACCTGCCGATAAGATCCGAAAGAAGACTCCTGCCGGTGTGATAGTACTTGGCATTGAAAAGGTTCCAGAACTGGAGCATCACGAAAATCGAGAAGAAGATTCCCATTTCCTTGGCATCCATATGGGCTTTGCTGTGGGTCAGATCAAAGAATCCCGTGAAGAAAAGTTTGAGAGAGTCCATATTCATCAGATCGGCGACACTGCTTATATCCTTGTGCCACAGCAACTGCCACAGACCTGCAAGAATGACAAAGAACAATATTCCGGTTCCGACTATATGACCCAGCATCTTCCTGCTCACGATATGACTATCCCATTTCCTCGGCTTTTCATCGAGAACCCTCTTGTCAGCCGGCAGTGAAGACAGGGCCATTGCTGCAAATGTGTCCATGATGAGATTGACCCAAAGCATCTGAGTGACCGTCAGAGGTGAATCCTGACCTATGAACGAGCCAAGAAGCACGATAAGGCAGGCACATAGATTGATCGTCATCTGGAATATGATGAAACGCTGTATATTCAGATACAGTGATCGTCCCCACATTATCGCCTTATTGATGCTTGAGAATGAATTATCGATGATGGTGATGTCACTCGCCTCCTTTGCACGGGAAGTTCCATCTCCCATTGACAGACCGACATGAGCCTTGCTCAGGGCCGGAGCGTCATTGGTTCCGTCTCCAGTAACCGCCACGACTTCCTTATTGGCCTGAAGCAGTCTTACAAGCCTTGCCTTGTCTTCCGGACGTGCACGGGATATTATCTTGAAGTCAGGGTTTGCCACGAGAGTCTGTGCCTGAGAATCCGGCATTGAGGCGAATTCCGTTCCGGTTACAGTCTGATTCGGTTCGTCCTGACCGATAAGTCCGATCTGGCGTCCTATCTCGTTGGCGGTTCCAGGAGTATCTCCGGTCACAATGATGACTCTGACTCCAGCCTTATCCTTACATGTATGTATCGCATCCTTCACATCGTCTCTGACAGGATCAGCAATTCCGACAATTCCCGAAAATACCATGCCTTCACCGTCCTTCTGGATGGCAAAACCCAGGGTCCTCATTGCCTTGGACTGATATTCCGCAAGCTTTTCAAACACATGCTCCCTTGTCACATCCGAGGCAATCGAATCGCACATATCAAGCACTATCTCCGGAGCTCCCTTCACAAATCTTACCGGCTGTGGGGCATTTCCTACAGATGCAATGGTCTGCATATATTTCTTCTCTGTAGAGAACGGTATCTGGTCTTTCACTTCGGCAACCTTACGATATTCCTGATAATCCGCACCGCAGCGATACAGCCATTTCAGAAGCGCGGCCTCAGTAGGATTTCCGATAGTAACGAAAGTTCCGTCTTTTTCCTTGAAAACCTCTGCCGTAGAATTGACGGCCATATTCTGTCTTATCAGTTCCAGATTCTCATCATCACCATAAAGATCAGTCTCGAGCACGGTCATCTGATTCTTAGTCAATGTACCCGTCTTATCGGAACAGATTACGGTAGCGGCTCCCATAGTCTCGCAGGCGTGAAGCTTACGGACAAGATTGTTCTCCTTCAGCATCTTACGCATGCTCAGAGCAAGGCTGACCGTAACACTCATCGGAAGTCCCTCAGGCACAGCTACGACAATCAATGTAACTGCTATCATTATCGAGGCCAGAATGAACTCCGCGATACCGACAAAACCTGTTCCTGCGGAAAAACCTCCATTGAATGCGTAGAAAATGATACGTCCGACCACTATCAGGGTGGCGATTACAAAGCTGGCGACAGAAATCCAGCGGCCCAATTGATTCAGCTGGCGGTTCAATGGTGTTTCTTCCGTGCTACCCTCCTGGGTTATGGCAACGCCCTTACCCTCCTCAGTATCCATTCCGGTCTCCGATACACGGAAAATTCCATTGCCTTCTATCACGGTAGAGCCACGTAGCAGGAAGTCTGACGGATATGTGGCATCTTTTTCAAAATCAGCCGCGACGGCAGTCTTATTGGCATATAGCTCTCCGGTAAAGTTCGACTCATCCACTCTAAGGGATACCGACTCCAGCAGACGTCCGTCGGCCGGGATCTCATCACCACTTTCCAGTTTTACGATATCACCTACGACCACATCCTGTTTCTTGAGATTCATCAGTCTCGGCTGACTTTGAGCATCCTTCCTTCTGAATACCTTGACAGGACGTGAATCCTTGACCTTATTCAATATTTCGAACTCCTTTTCGGCCTTCAATTCGAAAATGAATCCCACACCGGTAGCAAGAAGAAGGGCTGTGAGTATACCGACAGGTTCAATGAATATCGCCCAGGTCTTGTCAAGGGATATCTTTTCATATACAGCTATAAGCACTGAAAAGAAGAATACGACCAGCAGAATTATGATGATCGGATCCCTGAACTTTTCAAGATATAGTTTCCATAAGGGTTCTCTTTCGGGAGGGGGAATTATATTTTTGCCAGCACCTTCTTTAACGGCTGCAGAATCGTCCGACAGACAGGTATTTATATAAGAATCTTTCTTCGACATCTTTCACATGCGATTGTTATGACTGACAAATATAACAATAATCGTGGAAAGATAGCATCATATCAAAACAAAAGCCTATCTTTACACCAAGAAACGACAAGAGGTATGGGATTAGGTAAATGGATAGCAGGAATTCTCGGATGGGCGATGTTCGGACCTATCGGAGGCATTTTAGGATTTTGGTTCGGAGCAAAACTGGAGAATGCAGAGGCTGCAGCAGTGGGTGACGGAGACCGTACCTGGAATCAGGGGCAGCGTAACAGCTTCCTGATGAGTCTTCTCGTCTTGTCATCTTCAGTTATCAAAGCTGACGGCAAGACTACATCGGCAGAAATCTCGAAACTCAGGGAATTCTTTGCGACAAACTTCGGCGGTCAGGCTGCTGACGAGGCTGAGAGAATAATTACAGAGTTGATTAATAAAGACTTCAATCTATACGAAGTCTGTATGCAGATACGCTCGTGCATGGAATACTCACAGCGTCTTCAGCTTTTTCATTATCTCGTTTCACTGGGAGCCTGCGACGGATTGGTACAGAGAGAAACCGATGTCCTCGAGACAATCGCAAATTACATCGGTCTCTCGAAGAGCGATTCTGACTCTATATTCGCTCAATTCCGTCCGAACAATGACAACAATTATATGATTCTGGGAATCGACCCAAGCGCTACTGATGAGGAAGTAAAGAAGGCATATCGTAAAATGGCCATCAAGTATCATCCTGACAAGGTAGCTACGCTTGGTGAAGACATCCAGAAGGCTGCAGAAGAAAAATTCAAGGCCATATCACAGGCATATGATGCCATATGCAAAGAGCGCGGTATCTGAAGCATAGGCTGAATGAAAACACCTCCCCGACGAAAGAACCCGCCCGGGAGGTGAACCATAGCCCTATTATTAACAACTAAACTAACCGTGACTTAAGATTTAGCAAAGGGTGTGCCAGAAATGGAACTGCGAAGCTTTTTTATCAGGGGAAGAAGTATTTTTCCGAGACTGAAGATGCGGATAGTGGAATCGATGCGTGCTGAAAAACTTCTTTCCGAAACTGTTATCGCATCAGAAAGCATCTTGCGTGCATAGCGGAGCTCCTCCAATGAGGAGATCTTCGTAAAATCAATCGTTTTCATAGAAAATGCTGATGAAGAGTTTCACAAAGATATTGACAAAAAGACGCTTCCAATAAATCAGCAGCAGGGCGAGGATAATGAGAAAGATACCTCCGATAATGAATGCCGCTCCCGCCCAGCTTCCGATCAGTTCCCCCAGAAGCAGGACCGTACCGAATGCAAAGGCAGCAAGAACAATAGCCCCCAGCATTATGACAAGCATCATCGAGACGACCCGGCTCACGCCGATTGAAAGGCCGTCAATCGCTTTCAATTTCAATTCATTCATCCTGAGATCCAGATAATTACGGATATCCGGATCCGTTCTTCCCTGACCTTCCGCCATATTATTCCTCCTCCAGAACTTCCTGTATTGCATCCAGTCCTTCGAGAATCCTTTCTTTTGCTGTGCCGGTCACATCAGCTGCTTTGGCACGGATTCTTTCACGGGTCTTGGCTCCTGATTCAGGAGCCAGAAGCAAGGCAGCCACAGCTCCTGCAGCTGCACCAGCCATAAACACTAAAATAGATTTGCCTGTATCCATAAAAAATGTCCAAGTGTTAAATTCACCCGGACATTTTCAGATATTGTACCAAAGCTGACCTATACCTCAGGAATCGGAGTTTCCAGTCTGTAGCACTCACGGAAAGCCGTAGTACATGCATTATTCCTGGCACCTCCAAGATCGATATGCTGAAGGGAAGTGCATCCGAAGAAAGCATAATCATCCACAAAACGTACCGTGCGAGGAAGCACAATGCTGCGAAGGATATGACAATCGATGAACATAAATTGTCCGATCACATCTTTAGAAGCTATGAATGGCAATTGAGTATCAACGATTTCTGTATAATAGACTCCTCCGGAAACCATATCAGCATCACTCAGATCCAAAGTCATCAGAGAGCCTGTCCATCCGGGATGTCCGTCAGCTGCAGTTCCTCCGCACATCTGGCGGATCAAGGCAATATCTTCTCCGTTTATCCTACCATTGACCTTCAATGATGTGATTTCTGTCTTATCTTCGTCAGAGAGGATCTGCGCCAGGGTTCCTGCCTTGGAAAGCGTAACCTCCTTAAAGTTCCCTTGCGGTGGATCCATCGGACATATACCGGTGATCATCGATGTGAACGGAAGCTGGGAATCCTTCATCGAAGGTATGACAATAGCCCTATACCAGCCGTTGCAGTGAATATCATAAACGAAGGTGAATTCCCTGATGTAATATCTGCCTTTCATCTTCAGCTCGGATGCACGGACATCGACGAGTCTTCCTCCGTCAGCGACAGGAGGATGCGGGATATTCATGTCAAGAGCTTCTATAAGATAGGTCACCTCGAGTCTGCCACCCTGCACCGGATTGTCAGATACCGAGACTTCCAGACGCCTAAGTCCTTCAGGTTTCTTGCCGGACTCCTTCTGCGCACAAAGCAGGAGAGGCATGAAAATCATCACTACACACAAAAATCTTTTCATAACTGCAATATATATTCACGCAATATAAGAATTTCCACACATAAATAAAACACCTCCCCGACAGAGAACCTGCCGGAGAGGTGAACCATAACCCTATCATTAACAACTAAACTAACCGTGGCTAAACTAGTTGCAAAGGGTATGCCAGATTAAAGTCTTGCTCTGAGAGCCTCAGCCTGCTCCTCATAACCAGGCTTGCCGAGGAGGGCGAACATATTCTTCTTGTAAGCCTCCACTCCCGGCTGGTCGAAAGGATTCACGCCGAGCATATAACCGCTGATACCGCAAGCCTTCTCGAAGAAATAGAAGAGAGCTCCGAGGTTGTACTCGTCGATGCACTCGATCGAGAGTGAAAGCTGAGGAACGCCACCATCGATATGAGCGAGCTTGGTACCAAGTTCAGCCATTGCATTGCACTCCTCAACATGCTTACCTGTGAGGAAGTTAAGACCGTCAAGGTTCTGAGGGTCGTTCTCGATGAGCATTGAACGGCGGCTCTTCTCTACTGTAACGACAGTCTCCATAAGTGTACGCTCACCGTCCTGGATGTACTGTCCCATTGAGTGAAGGTCAGTAGTGAAGTTTACTGATGCTGGGAATATTCCGAGACCATCCTTACCCTCAGACTCTCCGTAAAGCTGCTTCCACCACTCGCCGAGGAAGGTAAGCTTAGGATTGTAAGCTACGAGAATCTCGATCTTCTTGCCCTGATTGTAGAGAGCGTTACGCATTGCTGCATACTGGATGGCAGGGTTGCACTCACACATCTTTGCGCAAGCCTCCTCCATTGCAAGAGCACCCTCGAGCATAGCCTTCATATCGAAGCCTGCGAGAACGATTGGAAGGATTCCTACTGGAGTAAGCACTGAGAAGCGACCACCTACATTATCCTCGATAACGAAAGTCTTGTAGCCTTCCTGAGTAGCAAGTCCCTTGAGGGCTCCGCGAGCCTTGTCTGTAACAGCTACGATACGCTCAGCAGCCTCAGCCTTTCCGTAAGTATCCTCGAGATACTTCTTGATGAGACGGAATGCCACTGCAGGCTCTGTAGTGGTACCTGACTTCGAGATAACCACGCAGGCTGCGTTTCTCTCCTGAACGAGATCCATAAGCTCACACATATATTCCTCAGAAAGGTTCTGTCCTGCAAATACGATTTCAGGAGCCTCACCCTTGTTCTTGAGCTGCTTTGCGAACTGGTGTGAAAGAGCCTCGAGAGCGCACTTTGCACCGAGGTATGAACCACCGATACCGATAACTACCACCAGGTCGATATTCTTTGCCTTCCATGCATCTCTTACAGCCTCGCAGTCAGCTACAAGCGAACCGGCGAGAGTCTCAGACGGAAGATGCTTCCATCCAAGGAAATCATTTCCTTTACCAGTCTCATTTTCAAGAACTTCGAGAGCCGAAAGGGCCTTCTCTACATATGCCTTGTAGTCTGCATCATTTACAAAGGAGCTGCAGCCTCCCAAATTAACTTTTACCATAAATCTTATTATTCTATTACTTGTTTTATCAAATGCACAACTTGGCAAAGATAATACTTTTTTAATTAAGGTATAGAAAAATATAGCGAAATCACTTCAGAGCACATACGCTCAGATTCCTATGATGTTCTGCCGTTTCCGGGCAGGAAAATATAGAAAACGTGTTCAAAACTGACGCTGAAGTCATACATCGCAGTCAAAATTGACAAAATAGTTATATATTTGTGATGGCAAATATTTTGATATAATTCTAAACTATCAGATAATGAAGACATTAAAAATGATTACCACAGCTATTCTTGCTGGAATGCTCCTTTTCCCGCTTTCTGCTGATGCCAGAAAGAAGACAGGCATCGTTGCCCACAGAGGTTTCTGGAACTGCGAAGAGGCAGGTTATGCAAAGAACTCCGTAGCAGCTCTCAGATGCGCTCAGGAAGCCGGTTTCTGGGGAAGCGAATTCGACGTCAACATGACTTCCGACGGAGTCCTGATCGTGTATCACGACAGCGATGTGGCAGGAAAGAAGATCGAGAAGCATCCATACTCAGAATTCAAGGATTTCAAGATCAAGAACGGAGAAACCATCCCTACCATCGACCAGTATCTTGAGCAGGGAAAGAAATATCCTGAAACAATGCTCGTTTATGAGATGAAGCCTCATTCTTCACCAGAGGTGGAAGACAGATTCATCGAGCTCACCATCGAAAAGCTTAAAGAGCACGAACTCCTTAACCCTAAGAGAGTAATGTTCATCTCATTCAGCTGGCACATGTGCAAGGAGCTTGCAAAGAAACTTCCTGGATTCACAGTACAGTACCTCGAAGGCGACAAGAACCCTGAGAAGGTTCACGCAGATGGTGTAAATGGAATCGACTACCACTACAGCAAGTTCAACAATCACAACAGCTGGGTAAAAGAAGCTCAGAAGCTCGACATGACCGTCAACGCATGGACAGTCAATAAAGAGAACAACATGGAGCAGATGCTCAATCTCGGAGTCAATTTCCTTACTACCGACAATCCTCTCGAGGCAAGAGCCCTTATGGAGAAGATGAATATCAAGGAATTGAAATAATTTCCGTCGAAAAGATAAAGTACCAGGTGCGCAGATTTCATTCTAGCGCACCTTTATTATTTCATCCAATGATGTAGAATAGAGACTTGAGCGGAATTCGCTGCGGATACCGTCGGCATAATGTCCAGGCCGCTGTACAGCCAATCTCAGAAGCGAGTTACCGGAAGTCTCCGCAGCGGCATTGACAGCATCCATCACCTCCGAAAGTTTGTCATGCTTGTGCCTGAGTACATCGTCAAACCCGAACAGGCTTCCCTGGATCTGATCCTCCGGTACAATATTGCTCACTATCACGCCGGCCTTCTTGTATTGATATCCTGAGCGATATACGATCCGGAATCCTCTCAGGGCGGCTCCTATGATTTCCTGAGCACTGTTGGCTGCCACTTCAAGCCTGATGGTAGCAGACGGAAAATATTGCTTAAGGTCATCTCGGAAGCGATTGGTGTAAAGAAAGGCTGTGATGTCGTAGGCAGCGGATCCTTCCTGCCGAAGTTTCCGCGCGCACATTGCCGCGAAATCAGATATCCTAAGCTGGAGTTCCTTTTCATCCTCGATCATATCCGCAAATGATCGCGAGGTACAGATGGACTTGCGTCTTTCATCCCTCTCTTCTTCCAGGCAAGGCCGCCCCTGAAGTTCCTCCCATGTGCGTAGGACATTGATATTGAATGTCTCCCCCACCCATTCCCGCGGTCTCTGCACGAAGTCCGACGCCGTCTTTATTCCCTTGGTCAGCATCTTCGGGGCCAATCTTCTTCCGACGCCCCACACATCATCTATCGGGGTGAGTGCCAACGCTTTAAGCCTCTTGGCATCAGTATCCATCAGACAGACTCCCTTATAGCCCTTATGCTTCTTGGCAAAATGACTGGCTATCTTGGCAAGTGTCTTGGTCGGTGCCACCCCGATGCTTACCGGCACTCCCACCCACTTCTTTATCTTATCCACCAGGTCGCGACATAGAGAAGGAACCATCTCAGGATCAATCCCTTCCAGATGAAGAAACGCTTCATCGATGGAGTAAATCTCTATCCGTGGCACAGCATCAGCAAGCAGGGACATCACTCGAGCGGACAAGTCACCATAAAGGGCATAATTGGAGGAGAAGGCGACAAGCTGACCTGTCTCGACAAGATTGCGGATCTTGAAAAAAGGCTGTCCCATCGGTATTCCCATTGCCTTAGCCTCATTGCTTCTGGACACCACGCAGCCGTCATTATTGGACAATACGACGACGGGCCTTCCATCCAGATCCGGACGGAACACCCTCTCGCAGGACACGAAGAAATTGTTGCAATCCACTAAAGCGTACATATTGCCAATCTGAGCAGAGTGATCTCTATCTTACTTTCTTTATTACATAAGTCACCACACCCCACATCTTGAAGTCCGTACCCTCCCCGACTTCGATCACAGGATACTTCTCATTAGCCGGAACCAGACTGATTCCTCCCTCGTGCATCCTCAGATGCTTCAATGTGAATTCACCATCCACAAAACACACGGCCATATCCCCGTCCTGAGCATCCAAAGACCTGTCTATCACCAATATATCTCCCTCCTCGACACCGGCATCTATCATAGAATCTCCTACCACGCGGCCATAAAAGGTAGCTGCCGGATGCTTTACAAGTTCCCGATTCAGGTCGATAGCCTGGGTCATATAATCATTGGCTGGTGATGGGAATCCTGCGTGGATCCCCTCCTGGGCCATCTTCGGGAGCTCTTCTGCCGCATGACCGTTATCAGGCCTCATGTTTTCCGGATGCAGTTCACCCTTTATAATTTCATTCTCTGTCATATTCTTACCTTGTCTGGCAAAATTAGTAAATCTGTGCCATATAAAACCACACGACGGTCATTTAAAGTTACAATAATGAGAGGCAATCTCCACCTTAGCGTATTCTGTGCCGTTCGAGGCCTCACAACGCTCGTCGAATAATACCGTTATGAGAATTAATTGGTATATTTGCAGCATATGAGCAGGCTGATCGATGATATAGGTGCATTCCTTGAGGCTAACGGTTTTGAATATTCCTTTCAGATCCGTGAGGACTTCGATGTCATATGTGCCAGGACTCCGGACGGAAGGCACACCAGAGTCATTCTGCCATTGGAGATCACTGCCTGTACCTTAGAGGAAGCTGAGGCGGAAAGCCGGAAGGCTTACGAAGCAGTCCGTTCGATAAGCGTGCTGGAAGGCTATCCGATAATGATCCCTGAAGACAGATGGAACAGGCAAAGGCCGATGATGGAAGCCAGACTGCTGGCTCATATGGAAATTTTCAGCCAGGCCTATGCCAGGAACTGTGAAGTGCGAAGGATCGATAAGGAGACTGCTCAGAGATTTCTGGATGATAATCATTCATATGGTTATGCAGCATGCAAGTATAGGTACGGACTTTTTCTTAAGAGACATACGGGGCATATCGCCAGAGAGATGATGGAAGAGGATTCCCTTGAATGTGCTCAGCTATCGACGAGCTCGCAGAAACCGATATGCAAGAACGACAATATCGGCACATTGATAGCAGTAGCGACATTTTCCAATGCCAGGAAATGGATCAAGGACGGTAAGGAAATCCGATCTTATGAATGGACCAGATATGCATCCTCTCCGGAAATGAGAGTAAGCGGAGGAATGGGAAAGCTGCTGAAGACCTTCATCAAGGAAGTGCAGCCGGATGATATCATGAGCTATGCCGATCTGGAATGGTCTGAGGGCAATGTATATAAGACGCTGGGCTTCAAAGAGGAGCAGCCGAAGAATCCTGTCAGCTTTGAGATTGATCCTAAAACATGGGAAAGACGGGCAATAAAGGCAGAAATCCCGGACGGGGGCCTGTTCTACACAAACTTCGGCAGCAGGAAGCTACGCTTGAAATTAACTGACTACCAATAAGATGAGCACACTTGAAAGAGCGATAGAAATCGCCACCGAAGCACATAAAGGTCAATACGACAAGGCCGGCAATGACTATATCGGGCATCCCATCCGCGTGATGGATATGGGCAGGACTGATGAGGAAAAGATTGTCGGAATCCTGCACGATGTAGTCGAAGATACTGATTGGACGTTCGAGAGGCTCGCCGAAGAAGGATTCTCACAGGAGATCATTGCTGCTTTGCAATGCGTCACAAAATTATCGGAGAACGAGAATTATGACGACTTCATAGAAAGGGTTAAGAAGAACCCTCTCGCTACTGCAGTAAAGATAAATGACCTGTCTGACAATATGGACATCCGCCGCCTTCCCTATCTGAGCGATAAGGATGTGAAACGTCTAAAGAAATATCTGAAGGCATACAAAAAACTGATTGGAGAACCGGTATATTCGGTTTACGCAGCCCGTCAGGAGCATCCGAATGCATATAACGTATGGACATCTGAGGATGACGAGGAACTGAAACAGATGTGGGAAGAAGGCAGATCAGTACAGGAGATTGCGGATTATTTCTGCAGAAAGAACAGTTCGATCATAAGCAGACTCAGGAAACTTGGCTTATAACCGGAATGAACAGATTAAAAAGATAAGACTATGGCCCAGGTACCATTATACAAAAGGCTCTTGAAGCTGTTCCTGATAAAGATTCCTCTGATATTCATCGCATTGTCTGTTCTATGGGTCCTCATATTGAAATGGGTACCGGTGTGGGTGACTCCGCTCATGATCTCCCGCAGCATCGAATACCGAAGCGATGAGAATTTCCACACAAGTAAGAAATGGTGCAGTTATGAGAAAATCTCGCCGGAACTTGCCAAGGCTGTAATAGCGAGCGAAGACAATCTTTTTGCAGAGCACAATGGATTCGATTGGAAGGAAATAAGAAAGGCCATTGATGAGCACAGGAACAAAGGGAAAAAACTCCGTGGAGCCAGTACCATCAGCCAGCAGACAGCAAAGAATGTATTCCTGTTCCCGAGCAAAAGCTTTATCAGAAAGGGATTTGAGGCATATTTCACGATATTGATCGAATGTCTCTGGAGCAAGGAACGCATCCTTGAAGTCTATCTGAATGTGGCGGAAATGGGGAAAGGGATATATGGAGCTGAAGCGGCTGCACAAGAGATTTTCGGGAAATCCGCTGCCGATCTGACCCGCCGGGAAGCATCCCTGATCGCAGCCTGTCTTCCGAACCCGATACAGCGTCAGGCAGGTAAGCCATCCGCATATGTTTCCAAGCGCGCCGGCCAGATCCGCGCACTCATTCCCAAAATCGCTTACCCGGAATGGATAAATCACGAATAAATTACTATCTTTGTATGATTTAAGAAACGAATAATTTTAAAACAACTATACAATGGAAGCAATCGTAAAGACAGATTTCAATTTTCCTGGCCAGACAGGCCATTACGTAGGCAAGGTTCGCGACGTTTACAGCATCGGAAACGACTATCTCGTCATGGTCGTATCTGACCGTATCTCTGCTTTTGACGTGGTTCTCCCTAAAGGCGTTCCATTCAAGGGACAGGTGCTGAACCAGATTGCGGCGAAATTCCTTGACGCTACCACTGACATCCTCCCTAACTGGAAGATTGCCGTTCCGGATCCTATGGTGACAGTTGGTCACAAATGCGAGCCTTTCAAGGTGGAGATGGTGATCCGCGGCTACCTTTCAGGACATGCTTGGAGAGAGTATAAGGCAGGAAAGAGGACAATCTGCGGTGTGGAGATGCCGGAAGGAATGGTAGAGAACCAGAAGTTCCCTCAGCCGATCATCACCCCTACCACCAAGGCAGCAGAAGGCCACGACGAAGACATCTCTAAAGAAGAGATCATCGCTCAGGGCATCGTAAGCAAGGAGGATTACGTGCAGCTCGAGGCTTATACAAGAGCTATATTCCAGAGAGGTACAGAGATCGCTGCAAAGATGGGACTCATCCTTGTGGATACAAAGTACGAATTCGGAAAGAAGGACGGCAAGATCTACCTTATGGACGAGATCCACACTCCTGACTCATCACGCTATTTCTATGCAGAGGGTTATGAGGAGCGTCTTGCAGCTGGCCAGAAGCAGAAGCAGCTGTCAAAGGAGTTCGTACGCGAGTGGCTCATGGCAAATGGTTTCCAGGGTCAGGAAGGACAGCAGGTTCCTGAAATGACAGAGGAGATCGTAAGCGGAATCACAGAGCGCTATGTAGAGCTTTACGAAAACATCGTAGGTGAGAAATTCGA
Organism: Candidatus Cryptobacteroides sp.; assembly: GCA_045614445.1. GTDB lineage: Bacteria > Bacteroidota > Bacteroidia > Bacteroidales > UBA932 > Cryptobacteroides. The sequence continues at coordinate 68,665 of JAZLCW010000011.1, forward strand.
GAAGGCTGAAGGCAGTGACATCCTCGCACGCATCGAGAAGAATGTGACTGAGTGCCTCGCTTCACTCTAAATCCATACAAGGCTGTCTGGACTTTAACCATCCGGACAGCCTTTTTTATATTATTTCACATCGAAACAACGCCACACACTAAAAACAATGACAATGAAACGTATAACCATCATAATGGCGCTCCTGCTCAGTCTCTGCATCAGCGCAAATGCGAAGCTTGTCCCATCCAGCCTTTTCAGCGATGGAATGGTTCTCCAGCAGAACACGAATGCAAAGATCTGGGGAAAAGCCGATCCTGGCTCGCAGATCAGTGTAACCACATCATGGAACGGAGCGACATACCGCGCCAAGACTGACAGCGAAGGACATTGGACGATATATGCATCCACTCCGGCAGCCAGCTACAAGCCTTATACAGTGACCATAAAAGGTGACGGCCAGACCATCCGCATCAACGATGTCCTCATCGGTGAGGTATGGTTTGCTTCAGGCCAGAGCAATATGGAAATGCCGATGTGCGGATACTACAACTGCCCTGTAGAGAATTCGTTGGAGTATATCAGCGCACCAGCTACCAGAGAGAAGATCAGGATGTTCAAAGTTCACCAGAACCAGACATACGAGCCGCTCGAAGATGTAGAGAACAGCAAATGGGAAGGTGCCGATTCATATACGATTCCATATATGAGCGCAGTGGCCTTCTTCTTCGCAAGAGAACTAAACGAAATGCTGGATATCCCTGTAGGAATCCTGTCATGTGCATACGGCGGAGCACGTATCGAGAGCTGGCTTCCGAAGGAAATCCTCGAGACATATCCTGACGAGGATCTCAGCAAAGAGCATATCGAGTCATTGATCCACTATCACAGGCCATACCTTGCATATAACGCAATGTTCACTCCACTGAAAGGCTATACTGCCAAAGGATTCATATGGTATCAGGGCTGTTCGAACGTAGGTAAGCACGAGCAGTTTGTAGAGCGTATGAACACATTGGTAAGCCATTGGAGAGAATGCTGGAACGATACAGAAGCAAAGATGCCGTTCTATATGGTGGAGCTTGCTCCATACCGCAACAAGCCGGTAACAGCCACTCCATATTTCGCTCTCCTGCGCGAGGTACAGCATAAGGCTGCAAAAGAGATTCCTAACTGCGGGGTAATCGTAACAAACGACCTTGTAGAAGCATACGAGCAGGACAATATCCATCCTGCAAAGAAGAAGGAAGTCGGTGAGCGTCTGGCATATATGGCATTGCACCGTAACTATGGATTCCAGCGTATCCCTTGTGACAGTCCGGAAGCTGTAAGATGCTACCGTCTGCCGAACAGCTGCGAACTCGCCATCGAACTCACCAATACCGGAAACGGTCTGAACAGATGGCAGGAGATTCAGGGACTTGAAGTATGCGGAAGCGAAGGAGTCTTCTATCCTGTGACATACGCATATTTTGAATATGAGCCTAAAGTTCTGAGAATCAGATCGGAATTCGTACACGACCCATGCGAAGTACGCTATGGATGGGGCGATTTCAAACCTGGTAACCTAAAGAACTCAGAGGGCCTCCCAGTGGCACCGTTCAGAATAAAAGTTGAAGAATAATGAACACACTTTTTGACATAAAGGGAAAAGTAGTTGTCATTACCGGAGGAACAGGAGTACTCGGTAAGGCAATCGCTAAATATCTGGCTCTCGAAGGAGCCAAGGTGGTCATATTGGGCCGAAGAGTCGAAGCTGGGAATGCCATTGTCGAGGATATCAAGGCTGCAGGCGGCGAAGCGATGTTTCTGGTCACAGATGTAATGCAGCAGGAAGTTCTCGAGCAGAATCTTGCTGATATTGTCGCTGCATACGGACGTGTGGATTCGCTTCTGAATGCTGCTGGAGGCAATATGCCGGGAGCGACCATAGCTCCTACCGGAACGTTCTTCGACCTTAAGCCTGAAGAATTCCAGAGAGTACTGGACCTCAACCTTACCGGCACTGTCATTCCTTCTCAGGTATTCCTGAAACAGATGGTCAAGCAGGGAGAGGGCAATATCGTCAACTTCTCAAGCATGGCGGCCTTCCGTCCGATGACCCGCGTGGCAGGATATGCTGCTGCCAAGGCCGGAATCAGCAATTTCACCGCCTTCCTCGCTACGGAGGTGGCCAAGAAATTCGGCGAGAAGATACGTGTCAATGCCATTGCACCTGGTTTCTTCCTTACCGAGCAGAACCGTAGCCTTCTGACCAATCCTGACGGAACCTGGACTCAGAGAGGCGAGGATGTCATCCGTCAGACACCGTTCGGACGTATGGGCGAGCCGGAGGAGCTTTGCGGAACCATACATTATCTCATCAGTGATGCTTCGAAGTTCGTGACAGGCACGGTAGCCGTTGTAGACGGAGGCTTCAACACATTTGCAATGTAGAACGATATATTTTCATATTGTGCAGAGACATTGAAAGAAGAGATAAGTTTTTAAGTTTGAATATTGTTCATGTGAAAATTGGAGCGTAGCGATAGTAAGTCCCCTTTCCGAGAAAGGGGATTTAGGGGATAGGTAACGTGAAGATATTTTCATATTGTGCAGAGACATTGAAAGAAGAGATAAGTTTTTAAATTTGAATATTGTTCATGTGAAAATTGGAGCGTAGCGATAGTAAGTCCCCTTTCCGAGAAAGGGGATTTAGGGGATAGGTAACGTAAAGATATTTTCATATTGTGCAGTGACATTGAAAGAAGAGATAAGTTTTTAAATTTGAATATTGTTATAACGTTGAAAATATGAAAGGAGTATATGTATTTCTAGCCGATGGTTTCGAAGTATCGGAAGCCCTCACTACCGTCAATATGCTTCGCAGAGGCGGAGTCAATGTAAAAACCGTATCAATCTACGATGACAGGATCGTGACAAGCTCCAACCGAATCCCGGTGGTAGCAGATATGGCATTCGGAGAATTCAAGGCTTCGACCACATTCGGTCCTTGTCTGCCTACAGATGTAATGATTTTCCCTGGCGGAATGCCTGGTTCGGCAAATCTGGCTGCGTTTCCTAAACTTATGGACATCATGCAGGAGCATTATGCAGGTGGCGGTACTGTTGCAGCAATCTGCGCTGCACCGAGCGTTGTCCTCAGCCTCCTCCCAGGTCTGGAAGGCAAAAAGATGACCTGCTACGACGGTTTTGAAGAAGCATTGACAGCAAAGGGTGCTACATATGTAAAGGAAGGAGTGGTCATTGACGGCAATATCATCACTGGTCGCGGTCCGGGCTGGGCTGTGGACTTCGGTCTTGCCATCCTTACTCATATAAAGGGTGAGGAAATCACCGCCAAAGTAAAGGCTGGCCTGATGCTCTAAACCACAATGACGCATAACTAATTCACCAACAAGATCTTACACAAAATGCCTGCTGCGTAACTGCAGCAGGCATTTTATATAACTCTCTGTATCTAAATCAATTACACATCTACAAATTCAGCAGTTCATCTGACACCATACCGTTCTGGACTGTAATGACACGGATGGAAGGTTGGGCTGGACCGATCTGGAAAGCTACCGAAGTAGTGGTAGTCACAGGGATGCCCTCATAGGATCCCTTCGAATCATTATGCAGATGACCTGCATACAAGGCATTGACATCCAGTTCCGTACAGATATTGAAATAATCCTGCCTCTTGGCCTTCTGGATCTGGAAATACCCGTCTTCTTCTGCAATATCCTTCAGAAAGAAAGGATGGTGTGAGAATATTATCGAAACCTCGCCAGAACTGTTCTTGACAAGAGATTCTTTCAACCATACCATCTGTCCGCCCTCGCGCGGGTCATTGTACTTGATGAGATTGGAATTGATTCCGATGATCCTCACTCCCCTCTCGACGTGCAGGAAACGGTCAGAAACGTATCTGTCGGTGAACGGAGTGGAATCGACATTTCCCTCAGATATGGCGACATCGTGATTACCCGGAATATGGAAAACTCTGATCGAAGGATCGATCTCAGCAATTACTCTAGCGAAAGCATCCCATTGTTCAGCATCATTATGCCTGTTCACCTGATCTCCGGTAAATATCACAGCATCAGGCTGGAGCTCATTAACCATTGTCACTGCTTTTGTAAGACAATCGATCTCATAAGTCAGGTCATTGACGTACTCAGTCCCCTCTCTCTGACTCTTGTCAGCCGCTGTAAATCCAAGCTGAGCATCAGCAATCTGAACGATGACATAAGGTTTCCGGGCACAGCTCACAAGAGCAAGCAGCATGAAAATAAAAGGAAATAATCGTTTCATATCGATCAGTTTAGAATCTTTCCTGTCCATCCGGAATGGCAATCCGGGGTTATTCCAGTATTAATTTACGCCTTTCCAAGTAGATGGTACGGGAGCCTCGACAGTCATTTCCTCCTTCTTCACCGGATGCACAAAGGTGATACGTCTGGCATGGAGAGAGATACCTCCATCAGGATTCGAACGCGGAGATCCGTATTTCAGGTCACCCTTGATCGGGCAGCCCAGATTCGAGAGCTGGCAGCGGATCTGATGGTGACGACCGGTGAGAAGTTCCACCTCCACGAGCCAATATCTGTCAGTCTTTCCTATCTGTCTGTAATTCAGCTTAGCCAGTTTGGCATCCTTTCTTGCCGATCCGGGGCGACAGATATATGACTTGTTCTGCTTTTCATTACGCCACATCATATCCTCCAGATGACCTTCTGAAGGTTTTGGCTCAGCGCATACAAGCGCCCAATAAATCTTTCGTACATCAGAATCTCGGAACATAGCGTTCAGACGCTCCAGAGCCTTGGAGGTCTTGGCCAACACAACAATTCCGCTGACCGGACGGTCCAATCTATGCGGCAGTCCCATAAAGACCTGTCCAGGCTTGGAATCACGCTGGGCGATGAATGCCTTATATGTCTCCGTAAGCGGTTCGTCGGAAGTCTTGTCTCCCTGGACGATTTCTCCTACCCTTTTATTTACTATAAGGAGATGATTGTCCTCGTACAATATTCTGGATGCGAGATCATCGAATTCCTCGCGGGAAAGTTCTCTGTAAATCATAATCGTTTCTTAAAGGTCCTTCACTTCTTCCAAGTGTCATCCCCGGCCTGGCCAGAAATCTCACACCTGCAATCCATGCCAATACCGCTGCAAAAATAGCAATTATGTCATTATCCGAGGCAGATTGTCACGAAAAAACTGACAAATTGACATATATTTCCTTATAATTTCCATTGGCACAAGTTTCGATATTATCCTGGCGTCGTCCGGAGCATTGGCACAAAAGATTATCAGCCTCTCCAGGATGACAGATTCTGCAGCCGCCAAGCGGCAAAGCACCAAGTCTGATGACATCACTCTTAGTGCAGCAGGAATCTATAACATGAATAATAAATTTAAAAAGATAAGAATTATGGGAAAAATCATTGGAATCGACCTTGGAACCACCAACTCATGCGTGGCAGTGATGGAAGGTAACGAACCTACAGTCATCATCAACAACGAAGGTCAGAGAACTACTCCATCAGTAGTGGCATTCACCGACGGCGGTGAGAGAAAAATCGGTAACCCTGCAAAGCGTCAGGCTATCACCAATCCTCACAAGACAATCTTCTCTATCAAGAGATTCATGGGTGAGAAGTACAGCCAGGTTACAGGTGATATCGCCCGCGTACCTTATAAGGTAGTAAAGGGTGATAACGACACTCCACGTGTTGACATCGACGGCCGCCTCTATTCACCACAGGAGATTTCTGCAATGATTCTCCAGAAGATGAAGAAGACTGCAGAGGAATATCTCGGACAGGAGGTTACAGAGGCTGTGATCACAGTACCGGCATATTTCTCAGACTCACAGCGCCAGGCTACAAAAGAGGCTGGTCAGATCGCAGGTCTCGAGGTTAAGCGTATCATCAACGAGCCTACTGCAGCAGCTCTTGCATACGGTCTCGACAAGATGAACAAAGATATGAAGGTAGCTGTTTATGACCTTGGTGGCGGTACATTCGATATCTCTATCATGGATCTCGGTGACGGCGTATTCGAGGTACTTTCCACCAGCGGTGACACTCATCTCGGTGGTGATGACTTCGACCAGGTAATCATTGACTGGCTTGCTTCTGAGTTTGCAGCAGAGAATGCAGGTATCGACCTCAAGAAGGACCCTATGGCTCTCCAGAGACTCAAGGAGGCCGCTGAGAAAGCGAAGATCGAACTCTCAAGCCAGACTTCTACAGAGATCAACCTTCCTTACATCATGCCAGTAGACGGTATTCCAAAGCACCTCGTGAAGACCCTTACAAGAGCTAAGTTCGAGATGCTCGCAGACTCTCTTATCCAGAGAACCATCGAGCCATGCCGCAAGGCTCTTCAGGAGGCTGGTCTCAGCGCATCTGACATCAACGAGGTACTCCTCGTAGGAGGTTCTACACGTATCCCTGCTATCCAGGCTGTTGTAGAAAAGTTCTTCGGCAAGACTCCTAACAAGAGCGTGAACCCTGACGAGGTAGTGGCAATGGGTGCTGCAATCCAGGGTGGTGTGCTTGCAGGTGATGTGAAGGATGTCCTCCTCCTCGACGTAACTCCACTTTCACTCGGTATCGAGACTCTCGGTGGCGTGATGACAAAGCTCATCGAGGCTAACACAACAATCCCTACAAGAAAGTCACAGGTATTCTCTACAGCTGCTGACAACCAGCCTGCAGTAGATGTACACGTACTTCAGGGAGAGCGTCCGATGGCTAAGGACAACAAGCTCATCGGTAACTTCATCCTCGACGGTATCGCACCAGCACCAAGAGGTGTACCTCAGATCGAAGTTACATTCGATATCGACGCAAACGGTATCCTCAACGTATCTGCAAAGGACAAAGCTACAGGCAAGGAGCAGAACATCCGCATTGAAGCATCATCAGGACTTTCTGACTCTGAAATCCAGCGAATGAGAGATGAGGCTAAGGCTAATGAGGCTGCTGACAAGGCTGAGAAGGAGCGTATCGACAAGATCAACAACGCTGACGGTATGTGCTTCCAGACTGAGAAGAACCTCAAGGAGTACGGCGACAAGATTCCTGCTGACAAGAAGACTGCTATCGAGGAAGCTAAGAACAAGCTCCAGGATGCAGTGAAGGCTCAGAATCTCGCAGACATCGACAAATACAACGCAGAGCTCGAGGCAGCATGGCATGCAGCTTCTGAGGATATGGCAAAGGCAGCTCAGGCTGGCCCTCAGCCAGGTGCACAGGGTCCTTTCCAGGGCCAGGCAGGTCCACAGGGCGGCGCTGACGACCAGGGCGTTGACGAGCAGTAAGAACTGATTGACATTATATACGGAAGAGGACGATTCCATCATCGGAGCCGTCCTCTTTTCATATAGTTATCACTGCCAACGCACATAAAAATAACGCTCAGGGCACTTCTGCGCATTTCTCGTGCGAGCGACACGAGCTGTACGTACGGGTCACAGAACAGAGACTGAGCTGATAGAAGGATGATTATCAGCATATGGAAGGAGGAAACGATGGTTTGGTGCAAGGTTTGGAATAGAGGGGACACGGACTTTAACAGATAGGATCATGACGACTGCGATACTATGCATCTTCATTGCCGGATATGCATTGATAGCATTGGAGAACTGGACAAAGATCAATAAATCTGCTGTAGCACTTCTGATGGCAGTTCTCAGCTGGACATTGTATTATTGTGGGGCGGGAGCATCTGCCGAGAATATATCCACCTTCACGAAAACTCTCGGCGAGACATCGGAAATCCTGTTCTTCTTATTGGGAGCGATGGTCATTGTAGAGGTCGTGGACACGAACGGTGGCTTCAACTTCGTGAGGGAAAAACTCGTATCAAGAACTAAGGTCGGGCTGCTATGGAAACTGACATTGACCACCTTCTTCCTATCGGCCGTATTGGACAATATGACCACTGCCATCATTATGGTAATGATCCTGGACAAGCTGATTTCCGACCGGAGGGATAAACTGCTATATGCGTCAATGGTGATTCTGGCGGCTAACAGCGGAGGTGCATTCTCTCCTATCGGAGACGTTACGACCATAATGTTATGGGTGAAAGGCAATATATCCACATTCGGGGTGATAAGGTCATTGTTCCTTCCGTCAATCGTCTCTGTGATTGTTCCAGCAGTGATATTGACCTTCTTCCTGAAGGGCAGGCTGGACATTGACAGGACGGCACTGCAGACTGAAAGCCGCAGCGATATCGGGATAAGTCCTAAGGAAAGAATTGCCGTATTCCTCATCGGAGCCGGAGGGCTGCTGTTCGTGCCTGTCTTCAGATTTCTGACCGGTCTGCCACCGTTTATGGGAATAATTCTGATTCTGGCTATATTGTGGATTGTTACAGAATTCATATTCCAGCAAAGAAGATACAAGGATATACCATCTGCCGAACTGCCGGATGTTTCAGCTCTCCTGCATAAGATCGACCTTAGTACCATCCTGTTTTTCCTTGGAATACTTACCACTGTATCCGCACTCTCAGAAACAGGGATATTGAAATCTGCCGGAACCTTCCTGAACCGGATTTCGGACGGCAATCCGTATATTGTCACCGGTTCGATCGGTTTTCTTTCAGCGGTTGTGGACAATGTCCCTCTGGTAGCAAGCTGTATGGGAATGTATGATGTGGTCACATCCGGGGCAGGAGCAGAACTCTACGGGGTCGACGGTACATTCTGGGAACTTCTGGCATATAGCGGAGGCATCGGAGGCAGTATGCTCATCATAGGTTCAGCTGCCGGAGTTGTAGTGATGGGACTGCAGAATATTTCTTTCGGATGGTATCTTAAGCATTTCAGCTGGCTGGCTTGCATCGGTTATCTCGCCGGAATCCTTACTTACTGGCTACAGACTCTCATTTAGGTTTTCCAATACCTTTTCATTCTTTCACATGCAGCACGCGCACTTCCCTGATTATCAAAAACTTGCACCAGATGCCTGCTACAAAAGCACAGCAGGCATCCAGCGCAAAATACTATGTATCAAGACATTATACATATATTCCAAAATGAAACTTTATTTTTCTCGTTAAAGGATTTTCTACATATATTCGCAGTCAGAAAACCCGACGATTATGAAACGATTGCTTATAGGATTCTTACTGGTTCTGATGACCGGATGTGCAGGAGAGATGCAGACTGACGAAAGGCCGCAGATCAGTATGGCGGAAGATACCACAGCTTATATACAGATGCTGGAGGAAGAAATTACTCAGAGGGTGCTGAAGGAAGAAAGAAATACCAGAAGCATGATGCTGACTGCAATCATTCTGACAGTCATCTTTTCGTCTGTGGTCGTGGACAAGATCGCGGTCGCAAAGAGAAAGACTGAGATCAGGAACAAGTGGCTGAAAAGGGATATAGAGAAGCTGGAAAAGGAGAAGGAGAGGTACAGGACAATGTACAATAAGGTGCAGCAGGAGAAGGAGATGCTCTCGGGGATGAAGGAGGATGGAGAGATGAACGATGAGATCAAGGAACTGATCGAGGAAAGGCTCAATGTGCTGAACGGCTTCATCACTGCATATATTTCAGGCAATTGCTCCGAAAAAGCCTACAATAAGCTGGATAAGATGATGAGCAACAGAGTCGGCTTCATAGATTCCACAAGACTGTCATTCGCGATCGGGCATCCCCGTTTCCTTCTATACCTTAAAGAAAAGGGACTGACAGACACGGAGATCGGATACTGTTGTCTGCACGCCATCGGCCTTAGAGGAAAAGAGATAGTATCATATCTGAACAGCAGGAGCTATTACAACGCCAGCAGCACGATCAGAAAGAAACTTGGACTTAACGAACACGACACGAATATCAATATCTATATTCAGAATCTTCTGAAAGAGATAGATGAATAGCCAATTCTAATCGAACTGAAAATCTATCATCATGAGAAATTTATATGAAGATCCGCTAAGCGGTATCTATCTGGCATTGAGCGGTTGTTTCGGTGCATTCGGAATGTTCATCATGCCAGGTACATCAGTAGCTACAGTTTCAATTATACTTCAGACTGTCCTAATAGTCCTGTTCATTTCCCGGTTCGTCAGAATGTGGAAAGAGAAAGAGTACAATCCACCTGTCGGATGGCTGCCAGCATTGAAGATTATTGATGCCGTACTATGGTTCATCGTCATAATAATGTGGTGGAACGAAGTCAATAACAGCGATCATATGGTCGGAATCGGCATGGTGATCATTATTATGATTTATGGAACTAAAGAGCTCTACCAGGCCATAAAACTGATTATAATGAACCGTAAATAGTATTGTGATGGATTTCTGGGAGATAATGTACACATTCATTCTGCCGGCATTGGCAGGAGGAATTCTGGGGCCGATTTACGCCAGATGGTTCAGATGGTGGAGAAGAAGCAGGAAGCACTCTGAACCAGGTTCAGAGTGCTCCAGGGGACTACTCTACAGGGATGGAATCCACTCGGATGAATTTCTGAATGAATGAAGGATCGTCCTTTGCCACCCAGTACATCTGGTCAGCTGTAAGATCCTTGACAATGTAGCGGTGAGCCCAGTCTCCTGAGTCATGGTCATAATTACCACGAAGAATAGCTCCAAGCTCCGGATCATACTCTATATAATATGAACCTGTCACCACGTGAGGGACATTGGCAAAGCTGTCCAGATTCTGGTACATTGTGTAAGTCTTGTCATTACGTACAATGTTCAGATACACATATGTACCTTCAGTAAGGGCAGAACCGTTCCACTCCACAAGCTCCCACTTTCCTGAGATATTGTTTGCATTGACATCGAGGTACTCCACGGTCTCTACAGGTTTCTCTGTGCAGGAAACCATCAGAGCTGTCAATGCTGCCGTAATCAATATTTTAATTCTGTTCATATCTTATTTTATTTTAAATTCACTGTTATCGTAGCCTTGGTCGGAGGAAGGCCCAGACCTTTGAGGATGACCTTCATCTGTTCCTTTGCTCCCGGCTTAGAGGGATCGTATGATATCATTATCACACCTTCATGGCCATCTTCCACCGTTTCTGCCTCAAACTTCAGACATTCCGGCATAAACGCTTCTTCGCACTGAAGTTTCAATGGCTTTCCGGAAAGGTTTATGAAACGGAGTTTCTCCACAGCTTTCTCCCCCTTTACAAAATCCACGGAAGATCGTCTCAGTCTTATCGGTCCCATCTGTACCGGCCATAAACCTGAAAGATCTTTTCCGTTCTCCACATCTACCGTAAGCTTCAGAACCGCTGCCGGGGCATTGCCGCCAGAGGTATAGATAAATACTCTGCGCTCGAATTTTCCCGGATGTCCTTTCGGATCATATCTGACTGAAATCTCAGCATTCTCTCCTGACTTGACCTCTCTTTTGTCAATCGAAGCTGAAGCACAGGAGCATGTAGTCACCAATCTGTCTATATTCAGCGTCTTGTCAGAAGTATTTTCAAAGCGGAAGACAAATGTCGATGGTGCATCATCTTCATTCATCTGTCTAGCTATGATATGCTTCGTATCGAAATTAAGTGCTGCAGAATCTGGAGAAAGACGAGGATTTGAAACATTGGTCACCTTATCCTTGGGAATCATACGGAGCTGGGCACCAGCCGTCAAGGACGAAGCCATAACGGCTGATATTGCCAGTATGAATCTTATGCATTTCATCGATTTCTCCATTGGCTGCGCTCAATCGGTATAACAATTAGAGCCAACCGTTTCCGTTAGCACCTTCGCGCACGGTAATGATGAACTTGTCAGTCCTGCTTCCTGTCACGGAAGCCTCTGTCTGACCGGCCTTGAGACCCTTTACGATCATTTTTCCATCCACGATCTGAGCCGTCGCCACAGATGTGTCGCTGACAGTAACAGTAAAGGTGCTTCCATCCATATACATAGATGGCAGAGCAGTAGTCTGGCCACCTATAGCCACATAAAGATTAGGGAATGTCATATCCACTCCGGAACCTTCCACAGCTTTAAGAAGTCCGTATGCATTTACCTGTCCATACCCCATCTTGCCACGGAAAGCATTCATATCCAATGACATCATCGGAGCTGACTCGAACAGATCGATGACATATCTCTTGTACTGTTTGGTACCTTTCATATATTCATCGATAGGAGTAGCTGAATCATAAAGCATTGCGATGAATTCTTCTGCCTTGAAATGCTTTCTCAGCTTAGCCGCATATGAAAGTCCGAGAGCTGCCACACCTGAAACGTGAGGACATGCCATCGAAGTTCCCTCCATATATCCATATCCGCTTTCACTTACATTGAATGGAAGTGTCGAAAGGATACATCCCACTTCACCGATACGATGGGTATCATCGACATAATCATAGTAGTAATCCTGATCTCCACCCGGAGCTGAAATTGTTGTTCCAGGACCATAGTTGCTATATACAGCAGGAGTGAAGTCACCGGCTGTTGCCGCTACTGCTACAAAGTCAGGATATGCTCCAGGATAGCTGGCAGCCGGAGCCGCCTCGTTTCCTCCGGCGAAGATGGCAAGACCACCCTCGATCACTCCGTCAGGAGAGCCGGCATTGTGGATGAAGTAATCCAGAGCCTTTCTTTCGAGAACATTATAATACTCCCACTCCTCATCAGTAGAGAACTGAGGAGTCCATTCATATGGATTGGCTGCACCTGAGATATAACCCCAGCTGCACTGGAGGATCACGGCACCATTGTCAGCAGCATATTTGATCGCTCTTACTTCCTCAAGCACTGTTCCGGCATACTGTCCTGAGAAAATCTGGCAGGACATGATCTTCACACCCGGCTGTGATCCATTTCCACCGGCAATCGAGCTGATACCTGTGTCATTATTGTTTACAGCTGCAATTACGCCAGCCACATGGGTTCCATGACCTGTGTCATATCTGCTGTCAGTAGAAATCACTCCGTGCTTTGAAACGAAGTTATATCCGTGAACATCTCCTGCATATCCGTTTCCGTCATTGTCTTCGTGTGACTTCCAGATCTCTCCTTCATTCACCCACATACTTGCCTTTAGGTCAGGATGAGATACATCCACTCCCTCATCGAGAACCGCGACAATGATTGACGGATCACCTGTAGTCATTTCCCAGGCATTCTCCACATTCACATCAGCTCCTTTGACGAACTTGGTCGGACGGAGGTTTCCGTTATTGACAAGATGCCACTGATCTGAAAGAAGCGGGTCATTGAATGCTCCGCCAGCCGCATTGGCTGTGAGTTCATTCAGTCTTTCAAGAGTAAGTGGAGTAGGCTTATCATCAGAAGCCCTCTTGAGAGTACGATTAAACTCCACACGGCTTACCTCACCAAGTTTAGAGAGGTCTGCCGCCACCTTCTCCACAGGATATTCCTCACTGAAACGAACTACATACCAAAGATGAAGACCTTCCTTTCTGGCCTTTTCCTCACTGCGGACATCCACCGGGAATACCCTCTCAATCTGATAGCCTTCGACAAGGTCGAGAATCTCATCGACACTCAGGATACCGGAACGGGTCATAGGCATCATAGGACCGCTCTTGGTAACTCCAGCCTTCTCCAAGATATCGCTTACGCGAGCATCGAAGCGTACAAGAAGCTGGCCTTGAACGACATCTTCAGTAAGCTGCGGTGTATTCTTATCTTCGGCAAGTGCACCTGTCTCAGGCACATCCACCGAACAAGCAGACAGTCCTGTAAGCAGGATGACCGCCATCGCATATATGATATTTCTTATTGCCATTATTCTTCTGTTCTGTTATTCGGGTTATACTTCTTCTTCGGATAGTGCTGATAATAATAGTCAAGGCTGGCCGGCTCATTGCTGAATCCGGTACTCTGACCGTCACGTGTCTTGCCTTCCTGCTGGAACACCAACGAATACGGATACCAGAGATCAAGTTTCGGATGATACAGCAACCACTCCGGAAGTTCTCCGGTGAGTCGGTTGAAGTTAATCGCAAAGAATTCTGTTTCAGGAAGAACCTTAGGAAGTCCTATGAGGATTTCCGGAAGCGTATCACACGCATGTACCTCTTCTGCAGTCCACTTCTCATGATCAAGCATCTTAGGAAGTTCTCCTTGGAGATAATTTACGGACAATCTCAAAGTATCAAGGTTATTCCATCTAAGTATTCTCTCTGGGAATTTCGGTTCATCAATGAATCCGCCGACATTTTCTCTGATATCATTGCTAAGGTCATATATGGTATGACGCTGGTTCGCATTGAGTTCAAGAGCATGAAGGTTCGGGAAGTTTTCCGGAGTAAGTATGTCCGGAATAGTCTGGAAACAGTTCGAGCTGAGATCCAGATATTCGAGATTCTTCAGATTCTTGAAGTCAGGGTGAAGTTCAGTAAGTCCGTAAGCTCCGATTGTAAGTCTCTTAAGGTTAGTGAGCTTCGTGATATGCTCTCCGGTACTGAGACTGCGGAGGAAATGATTGGCATTGGAATAAATCATAATTTCCTCAGCAGCAGTAAGATACTGGATCTCAAAAGGAATTTCCTCGACAGTCTTGAACATAAAGAACTGTACAGATCTGACACGTCCCTTATCCGGTCCGTTCTTCCATACAGACACATTGGTCCAATGTTCCATTCTCTCTGCTGTATTCCACTCTGTGAACATATTGAGTGAACGGCTTACCGCAAGCAGAGCCAGGGAATCACCGGCAGGAGTTCCGACCGGAATCGGAAGGGCTCCCTTCTGAACCACTTTCAAAGCATCATGCTTGCTCATCTGCACGTCCTTCTTCGGCTCGAATACGATATCGGCGATTCTCTCAGTATCACGCGAGTTGATCTTCCAGTCAAAGCGCACCTTGGACATACGTGGTCTTGCACCTCTGTCAAGAGCTAATTCAGACTTTTTATATGTGAGCCATTTATCAGCGCCTTCAGGGAGAACTACATCGAAATCCACATTGGATTTCACGTTCACTTCGAAATATCTGGACTCATAAGCAGCATAATCCGCCACGTCCACCTGAGGTTCATCGAGAACGATCTGATATTCGAATCCTTCCTGTACGATTGTGAAGTCTCTTTTCTCCTCCGTATCAAGGTTCTGGATACGGACTGAGCCGGTACGCTGGTCCACTACAAGTGTAGAGTCAATACTGATCACACACTCCACGCTTCCCCTTCCGTTTGCAGGAGAAACTGTGATCCAAGGAGACTCTGTCATTGCCACCCAGTTACCGGATGAGCTGATATTGATCTTCTTTTCTCCTCCGGACGCACCAATGTTTATATTATCTGTGTCCACACCGAATTCAATCTGAGGATTCGGATCGACACATGCTACGACCGTAAATGCAACGGCCAAAATCATCATGATTCTATTCTTCATATCTTTCCTCCTCATTAAAACAATATGTCACAGTTTCTGATATCCTGGGTCTTGTCATAAATCAGGATATATGCTCCCTGCTGGATCGCGTAGCAGACATCCGATGCATCAAAGATAATCTCAGGATTGTCACTGATATCGAGATAATAGCAGATTGTAGATATTGTATCCTCGATCTTTCCAAGATTGTTGGATCCTATATAAAATCCGCGAAGTCCTCTGTGCTGATAGATTCCCTCAGGCCAGTCTGAAAGACATCTTGCGCCGTTTTCATCACGCTGTCCTCTGATGGCAAAGACAGTAAGATACTGGCTGTCAAGCGGTGACCAAGGGAATTCTGAGAACTGGTTATAAGAAAGCTCCACACCATAGAGATATGGCAGATTTCCAGCATGCATCTCCCATGGAAGTTCCTTGAGATCATTGTATGAGAAGTCGAATGAAGTAAGATTTATCGCATTCTCATATTCAAAGGATCCCTTTGGAATTTCATTGATGTTACATCCACGGAAATTGATGTTCATGACCTTCGAGTTTGACTTGGCAAGCTCGACAGGATATTTTGTCAATTCCGGATTATTGGCAATCGTCAATGTCTGCACATAAACTCCACGGAAATCTTCAGGGAATGAGCTTATATGATTATATGAGAAGTCGATTGAAACTATCGCATATAATGATTCTGCGTCAAAGATATTCGGGAACTGAGTGAAATTATTGTTCCTTACTGAGAAAGTCTCGGCGTCCTCCATATAACAGAAGACTCCCTTTTCATCCACAGGGAACTCCGAAAGTCTGTTATTGTCAAAATAAATCTGCACAGGCTTGATGTCATTACCCCATGCTTCCTCGATGGTATGGATCTTATTTGACGAAAATTCAATCATACCCAATTTCTTCATATTCTTGATCTCCTTTGGAACGACCTCGAGATTGTTTTCATTCAGATAGATGATCTGAAGCTTCTCTCTTGACGGTCCCGTAGCCAGTCCCTTGAATCCTTTGAGTACCTCTTCCGAGCTCCACTGCTTGTTATTAGCAAGATTAAGAAGGGCAAGATTAGGCATCCTAGTGACTGCCATAGGGAACTTCGTCATCTTAGGACAGTTGTAAAGCTCTACATCAGTACAAGATACCAGGTTCGACACTTCATCAGGGAGAGTTTCAAGTTCACCATTGGCAATGAAGAGCTGCTCAAGCTTAGTAAGGTTTCCTATTTCCTTCGGAAGACTCTTCAGACCATTATTGATCTTACCGTGAATCATATCCTTAGGTTGGATCCTCATCTTGCCAGTGCCCTTCTCGATAATATCCGACTCATTCATCTTCTCATAAAGAGCCATTTCCGGGATGGAAATTCCATTTTCCGCCAATGCTCTGGCTATCGGCTCGGAAACCTGTGTCACAGTACGGGCAGAAGCCATATAAGCCTTATGTCTCTCCATTCTCTGTGCAGTTCCCTTTCCAGGCTGCACAGTCGGATCGTAAGTCACAAGGTTTCCATCATTATGGTTACCAAGATACAATTCCACAAGCTCGGTAAGCTGACCGACCGCTGGTGAAAGGTCACCATAGAAACCGAATTCACTGAGATTGATCAGAGCGACACGACCATTTGAATGAAGTGAAATACCAGGCTGGTCACCCCAGAGATCGGGATCCTTGTTAAAGTCCCAGTTACATCCACGCGGATGATCTTCTCCGACATAATACCAGTGGGGTCCATTGAGAGACTTCCAGATTTCGTAAAGAGCATAATAGTCCTTGATGAACTCATCACTCTCATGGAGTCTGACAGGCACATCCGCTTCAGTTGTCTTGTTATCTTCTACGATAAAGGTGGCCTTCACTTCGTCATTAGTCTCCAGAAGTCTCTTTCCTGCATCAAAGACGCTATAGGAAAGGATCTGATAGTCACCAGCTCTGAGAGACAGGAGACTGTCGCAGACACAAGACGAGGTCTGATAACCATCTGTATCGTCACCATTATCCGAGAAGTGAATGGAGAACTCTGCCGGCAGCATTTCGAACTGAGTGACAGTGTTACCATTCTTTACAGATACGGTAAGGTATTCGATCTCGTCGAAAGTATACTCTCTTTCAGCGGCCTTTGTCACAGGAGTATCCTTGAAATCAGACATATCCTTGATGATAGAGAACTTAACCTTTCCTCTTTCCACGACATCTGCCAGCAGGTCATGCACTGAAAGTCCTCCAGCTGTAATCGAAAAGGCACTATGTCCCTCAGAAGGAGTAGCCTCATATACCGGCTCATCCACCTTGTTGTACAAGGTATATGTAACCACCTGATAATCACCAGAGAGGAGCTTAAGCTTATCACTTCTGAGGCCATACTCTGCCGCAGCATCCGAAGAGGCTCCCATGACAAGAGTCTGAGAAATCAGATTGTCCTCAAAGCGGAGCGTCACCTTGAGTTTAGCCACATCAGCAAGATAATCCAGCTGAGGTGCCTTTGTACCAGGGTACGAAGCCTCCTTATATATTTTAAACTGTACATATCCGTAGTCCTGCTCGCGATAATCCGGCTGCTCCACTCTGGCACACCCTGCCAGAATGAACCCAAGGATTACTGCGAAGACTGCAGATATGCTGATTCTTGATAATTTCATATTATTTATGAGTTCTACTTGTTATTATTCTGAAAGATCAAGTGTACAAACGAGTACGAATACTACTGTATCAGACTTGTCTACAAAATTAATTACCGATCTATATACATTCTCAGGAAGTTCCACTCCACCGATCTGAGTTACAGTATCAGGCCTGTTCATATATATCTCCACAGCACTTTCGTTGTCAAGTTCCACCTCTCCAAGAAGATCGTTTGGTCCGAAATACTCGTCATATACGAGGTTGTTCACCTTGAAGAATGTCCTGTAAGAATAAGGATTGACATTGTGCTTCTTGATCTTTGAAGGAATCTTGACCTTCAGAGGCATTCCCTCCATCTTGTATGTAAGGTGATATACCGTATACATACCGTCACTGAACTGATCGAAAATCGCGCCCTCAGTCAGATGCTCAAGGGATGCTCCGACCATAGTTGCATACTGCGCTGCTTCAGCAGTGAACTCTACAACGATCTCATCTTCCACAACCACTTCAGGATCGAAGATACACTCGATAATTGCAAGCACGCTTCCGTCAGCATCATAGAATACGACATATCCGGTATCCTTCTTATCAGCTGGTGTCATATCCATATACATATTGATTACGCCACCATTGTTCTCATCACTTGTAGGAACGAACTTAAGCCAGAAGTCTGCACTTTCTGTCATATCCTTACGCATAGAATTGAATACCTTATATGAGGCATAAGGTTTTGCGAAAGACATATATGCATTATCACTTGCATATACATTTGAATATGTAAGAGTATAGCGATAGTCAGTTTCACCAAACCATCCTGTGAGTCTTGGATTCTCCGAAACTGCGAACATAGCTCCTGCAGAATTCATAGTCTCTTCTGAAGAAATCATTGTAACATAATCCATATCACTTCCATGCTGGATGATGTTTACAGTATACTTCTGCATTTCACTGACAAGACTGCCGTCTGCAGCAAAGAAGCCGTCTGCCGTTCCCTCCTTGCAGAAAAGCAGAACTGCAGTACGCTCCTGGTCTGAATTATCATTCACTGTAAGGGTGATGCTTCTGTTCTGAAGTACCTCTGCACCCTGAACATAAGCCTGAACATCCATTGTAATCCAGTCAGGGTTCTCAGAAACCTTCTTTCCATCTTTCATTTCCACTACAATGGCTGCAGCCTTCTGAGTTCCGCTTATCCAGGCAGTTGCCGGAAGTTCCTGGAATCCAAGAGATGTCATAAGCTCACCTGTCGCACTGAACTCCCATTGTGCAAGACCCATGTCAACACCATAGCTGAATCTATCTTTACAGCCTGGAATAGTGACAGCCAGCTGATATACTGTCTGTCCTTTGAACTTGAACACTACATTACCGGTAGTGTCCTCAAGAGGATAGTTCATAGGATTACCCATAAGCGTGAACTCCACGATACCGGCATTCACAGCAGGTGCTTCTTCAGCATATCTGACCTCAAGCCACTCAGGAAGTTCCAAAGTCCAGTCACATTTGGCATCTACCATTACAGGCATGCGATAATCGCTTCCCGGCCATACCAAGGTAACAGCTTCCACAGGATCTGTCGTATAGAGATATCCGCCATCCTCAGCAAACATGAATTCACCATCCTCGCCGATCTGGGCAGCATATACATCCACCTCGCCGCATCCAGGAACCGTCACATTCATTTCCTTCAGAACAGCACCACCGGCCTTGAACGCGATTGTACCAGATGCGTCCTCGATAGAAGCGCCTGTAAATACCAGTTCTACAGTTCCCACTGTATTCTCAGGTGCCTGTACGTCGAGCCACTCTGGAGTTTCCACCAGCCACTGGCAGTTTGCATCTACCTTGACGGGCATTCTGAAATCTGCTGTCGAAGCTGACCATACCAGATCAAGAGAAGAGGCTTCCGTTGTCTGATATACATAGGCTCCATTTTCATCCGCTACCAGTTCTCCACCTTCCACTTCTGCAGCATATACCGAGATGCTTCTATTCTTGGCAGGACGCATATATTTAGCAATAACCTTCGACTCTCCACCCATTGTCAGAGTGACATCACAAGAGCGGTTCATATCGAATTCTTCTGTTTCTGATACACCGATCTGCACTGTAACGGTCTCCTTCTGGCCTTCGGCGACCTTTCCTGATACTTTCTCAGCCTTGAACGAACCATCCTGGATCCAGAACCACTGGAAAGTTGCTGATGGTACCGTAACAGTCCAATCCATATTGGCCTGGAAAGTAAGGGTAAGGACATCACCAGGTGTGACATCATTCTTCTCGACAAGTGCCGGAAACTCCGGTTTCAATGAATCCGGTACATCCGGTCCGTCGGGAGTCGGATTATCACAAGAAGCAGCCATCAAGGCGCTGACAGCGAAAATCGCTGCAAAAGATCTTAATATATTCATAGTCTTCATATTTTTCAGTGTTTAAGAGGTTTACATACCGGCTTCGTTCTTGAGTCTGTCGGCTTCCTCGTCGCTGATCCACTCCATAATATTATAGAAGTGTCCGACTGTTCCTACCGAAACTCCAAGATTTTCCACATATATTTCAGTCCACACATAAAGATAACTTCCGCATGGATAGAAGATAGAGTCGTAAAGCGGGCTTGTGCGTATCAGAATCTTATCATCACCGTGAGTTGTTCCGAAGAATGATCCTTCATCGCTCGCCACCTGACCTTCGTCAATAGTAACATAAGGCATCATCGGATCTTCGGAATTGAATCTCATCGTCACATCATATCCATCATTGAGAAGACCGCGGCAGATGATCATATTCTCCTCTGTCGGATGCTTTTCAGTATAGACAAGCCTCTGATATGAACCTGTTATGCTGTAATTATACAGGAACATAGATGTAAGGACACAATATCCGGTGAAGTCATTTATATCGAACGGACAACTCTTCATCAATACCGCCTTGGTATCCTTGCCGTACAAAGGCATTTCAAGATTGTCGTTCATTACAAGACGAAGCTGGAATCCGAGCGAATCCGTAGCTCCTATATTGTCATAATGACCATGCACAAGGACATCGGCACGATTCTCACCGGCCTTGATGGTAACGGTATTTGACTTGAGGCTGTAATGATATTTTTCAATAGCATTGCTTCCCTTGTCAATGATCTCCACACCGAAGGTACGATCATAATCCCTTGTCACTGTCGAGACTACAGGAATGCTGAAATACTCAACATCCTGCTGCACCGGATATGTGGCAAGAGTATCGGCAAACATAACATATTCGGCATCTGAATATGTCACATATCTTTCCTGGCAGGCAATCGAAAGGACCGCAAGGAAAGGAATTGCAATATATTTCAATATCTGCTTCATATAACTATGTTTTATCTGTTACTTTCATTTGGCTGGATCTGTGATCCAGGTGATACGATCTCGTGATTAGGGATTGGCCATACGAAGAGAGGGTCATCCGCTTCGATCTTCATAGAACTACCCTCCGACTGAGTCTGCGACTGCGGAGTACGCTCGAAGCCCTGCCCCCAACGCTTGAGGTCATTAAGTCGGAATCCTTCCATATAGAGTTCGCGTACACGTTCGTCTGATATGGTCTCAAGCCAGTTGGACGCATTGACCGAAAGTGAGCCTCCCGATGTATGTCTTGACTCTCTGAGGGCAGAAAGGTCTGCAGATGCCTGGGCGAAGCTGCCTTTGTTGCAATAAGCTTCAGCACGGATAAGATACTGCTCCGCAAGACGCAGTGGCTTAGGCATATTCACATGATAAATCATGTTAGACATAAGTGACTCATTACCATAATATTTGACAAGAAGAGGCCAGGTCAGCTGATGGGAATATCCGGTCTGAAGCTGGGCAAAATAAGCATTGTATCTGCCATCACCTGAGCCATAAAGGTCGAGTACCCACTGAGCAGGTACATAGTCAGGATAATAGTAGTAATAATCTGTAGTGAAGTTAAGGAATACCGATCCCTGCGCTCCACCGAAGGATGTAGTTGTATAGCCTATTCTCCATATGTTTTCGAAAGAAGCGTCATTGCTCCACATATACTGGAGATATGTCTGCGAACTTGTGACATAGCTCTTAGCTGAAGCAAGTGCAAAATTGTCAGAATCTATGAGCTTTGTCGAATGCTCGATGGCAGCATCCCAGTCCTGCATATAAAGAGCCACACGTGCGTGGATGGCGTGAGCTGCAGCCTGAGTGAAATATGGAGCGTCATATCCGTCATTCTCCTCATCCAGAAGTTCCTGAGCCTTCTTCAGATCCTCGATCACGAATGCATACGAATCCTTGAGACTTGCACGCTTTGCAGGCTTCTCACCAAAGTATGTATCAGCCAGAACCACACCAAGCTCGCTTTCTGCCGTAGCAGGATCATAGGTCTTGCAGAAACATTTGATCAGTTCAGAGTATGCAAGAGCTCTTGCACAATATACCTCTCCGGTGTAATAGTCAAGATACTGGATCTCAGCATCATCCGTAAGGCTTGAGCGTAATTTCTCCACCTGGTCAAGGTAGAAATTACAGCGTCCTATGACTCTGTAAAGTGCGGCATATACTGACTCCACTTCTGAGTTTGTCGAGCGGATATCCCATAGCCAGAGGGTACCGTATTGGTTGGAATTACCCTGCACCGCATATACAAGGTCAGCCTGAATATCAGGACAGAGTGTCAGGTATCCGCTATAAAGAGCACTGCTCATATATGCAGTGTAGATACCGGTCAATGTCTGCTCTGCATCAGACAGGGTCTGCATAGCCTCCTCCTCGAGGATATAGTCTCCGGGGAGCTTCTCAAGGCATGAGTTCAGACCGAAGGCAACGGCAATCACTGCCGTCATCTTCAATATTGCGTTATATATATTCTTCATCTTCTTCATACTTTAGAACATAAGGTCAAGTCCGAAGGTAAACTGACGCGACATAGGGTACTGAGCCGCATATACATTGCTGACTCCTTCCGGATCAAGGCCGGAGAAGTTCGTGAAAGTCAGCAGGTTCTGTCCCTGAGCATAGACTCTGAGGCCTCTGATGAACCCTGTCTTCTTCAAGAGAGCCGAAGGCAGATTGTATGAAACCATCAGATTCTTCAGACGGAGGAATGAAGCATCTTCAAGAAGGCGGCTGTCAAACTCAGTATATTCGCCATGACGAGGAATGTCTGTGATATCACCCGGCTGTTTCCATCTGTTCAGAAGTCTCCTTGACTGGTTGTATGTCATGAATCGTCCGTTGGACTCATCGAAATAACGGTCGTTGTTGATCATCCAGCGGTCACCTACCCAGCTGAACTGAGCACTGAGGCTAAGTCCCTTCCAAGAGAGAGATGTGCCGAATCCTCCCTGCCAAGGAGCATGGTATGTCTTTCCTACGAGCACCTTATCTTCATCACGGAGTTCATTGGTTATGTTTCCGTCCTTATCATACCAGAGAGCATCTCCATTAGCCGGATTGACTCCTGCATATCTGTTGATATAGAACTCTCCGACAGGATGTCCTACTACGAGTTTGGTACTTGTATTGGAAGTCTCATACTCATCGACACCGTTATAAAGTTCGGTAAGTCTGTTATGGTTGTATCCCACATTGGCATTGATATTCCATACGAAATCCCTTACCTGAAGTACTACGGCATTGAGGTTGAGTTCCACTCCCCTGTTGACCATCGCGCCGACATTGTCCCACTTGTATCCGTAGCCGTTAGACTGCGAGTAAGCAAGAGGAACTGACATAAGCATATCTGTAGTCTTCTTATTATAGAACTCAAGGTCAAGATTCAGTCTGTTCCAGAAACCGAAGTGGAAGGCAAGGTTCGTAGTCCAGGTATTCTCCCAGGTAAGATCCTCATTTCCAGGCTGAATAGGTGCCACACCTGCATCACCGACATAGTCAGAACCTCCTCCAATCAATGCAAGATGCTCATAATTAGGGATTTCCGAGTTACCGGAAGTTCCGGAGCTGAATGCCACCTGCCCCATTGTAAGCCAGTCACGCGTGCCGGCCATGAAGTTCTCGTTTCTGAGATTCCACATGAATCCTACTGCCCCGAAGACTCCCCAACGGTTATTCTTACCGAAACGTGATGATCCGTCAGTACGTACGGAAACTTCAGCATAGTAGCGGTCTGCATAATTGTACTCGCCTCGGCCGAAGAACGATACTCGTGAATAGTCAGAGTCTGCCGTGCTGGTCCATGAAGTAGCTCTTGTTCCTGTAGAAATATCAGTAAGCTTCGAATTGGTCTGGCCTGCTGTGCTTACGCTGAACGCCTCCAGGTGGTAATCCTGCCACTCGTGACCGAGAAGGAAATTGAAATCATGGACATTGTCCTTATCGAAACGATATGTCAGCGTATTGGTAAGGTGAAGACCGAGACCATCGGTCGAACTTCTGGCTGCAGATCCTTCTCCAAGGTTCGGCTCATAATCCGGGAATGACTGGCTGAAGCCTGTAGTGTGAGAGAAATCTACAGCGAACTGCGATCTGAACACAAGATTACGGTACAAGGTGAGATCTGCAAACACTGTAGAAATCATCTTGTATTTCTTGTATCTCAGAGGATTGTTCTCAAGCCACTCCAAAGGATTCTGACCCTGACCTGTCCAAGAACCGTCATTGATGGATGCAAGAGTTCCGTCAGCCCTGTAAGGATTCCAGTAAGGCTGCATGAAACGAGCTGCCGAGATAGGAGTCACGAGCGTATAGGCACCTTCGTCAGCCTGACGGATATTCTGATAGTTGAACATGGTGTTCGTACCCATCTTGAGCCACTTGGCCATCTGCTGTTCGAAATTGAAACGCATTGAATAGCGCTCAAACTGTGAACCTGGAGCGATACCCTGCTGATCATAGTATCCACCTGAAAAATAATAGTTTGTAACATCTGTCGCACCAGCTACAGAGAGTTCATGACTCTGAAGCATGGCAGAATCATTGAACACGACATCCATCCAGTTCACATCGATCTTGGACAGATAATCATAGTTCTGGCCGGCAGTCAGGCCAAGTTCCTTCTCATACTGGATACGCTCAGCTGTATTCATCAGGTCCCAGTTACCATGAGCCAGGGCAGACCATCCCATCTGCATACGGTAATTCACATTCGGACGCTCCATATTGCGGCCTCTCTTGGTAGTGATCACTACCACACCATTGGCAGCACGGGCACCGTAAATGGAAGTCGAAGAGGCGTCCTTGAGAATGGACATACTCTCGATATCAGCCGGATTGATCGTATTGAAATCGGCAGCTGAAATCGCCACTCCATCAAGGATGTAGAGAGGCGAGGTACCTGAGTTAATTGAATTTGTTCCACGGATAGTCATTGTTGCAGAGGCACTTGGCTCACCGGTGCTTGAAAGCACGGTAAGACCTGCGACCTGACCTTGAAGGGCCTGGTCAAACGCTGCTGTAGGCGTATTCTCAAGCTTCTCCGACTTCACAGTCGAAACGGATCCCGCCACGGTACCCTTTTTGCGTACACCGTAAGCGATGACGACAGCATCTTCGATGTTCATTGTCTCCGTCTTCATCACGACATTGTAATTGAATGTCTCGACAGATGGAACAACGACCTTGTCATCAAGGAAACCGATACTTGAGAATATCAGTTCGGTGCCGGGAGCCACCTCGATCATGTATTCACCATCGAGAGAAGTTATGACACCGTTGCCTGGGCCGGCCATCACGGCCACGCCGATCATCGGCAGTCCATCATCAGCTGAGGTCACGACTCCACTCACCTTTACGGAGTTCTGCGCCCACAGAGATGTCCCGCAGATGGCTGACAATAGCATTGCCAGAATCAGTCTTAGAAAATTTCTCATCAGTTATTATTATATTATATGCAAACCTGCAAATATAATCATTTTAAGTGACTACTCAAAACAATCACACTGACAACTGCGGCATTCCGTATCAACTGCTGATTTTCCCAGATGAAACCACATATTTCAGCGATGAATCAGAGCACAAGTGACTATATGTAAACTAGTATATCATCCCATAAAAAGGGCATCGGGGAGGACTTGCCGCCACCCCGATGCCGGAAAAGAGATTTTAAAGAAGGTCGATCCACCCATATGTATCAGGCGATATATCTTCCAGAAAATGTATCACATGATACCCCCTTCCTTGATCGTCCACATATGATCTGCACGAGCTAGGAGAGAAATAATATGGTTCCCTGGAAGTGACCAGATTCTTCTGCATATCCGTACCCTTGTTCATATCGTGCAAGGTGTAACAAGGAGCCATAGAGGTATTTCCCTTACCGGTAACACTCTGATATCCGAAAAACCTGAGTTTCAGATCAGTATCAGTCAGGGCATAGGTAAAGACAGGCTGAAGCAATGCCCTGTACAGCACCCTGCCTATGCCTCTTCTCCGGCCATATCCTTCACCTCCGACAGAGATCCGGCTATCAGAGCCGTTCATCACAGAATAGAGCATATTGGTATTGTAATCCAGCTCGCCATCAGTAACAGACGGCATTACGATATCCAGGGCATCCATCCACGCTGCACCGGACTGGACAGCTGCATTCATCCTGTTCCACACATAAACTCTGGAGACATCAGTCATCCACTCCAAAGAGACATCCATATAGTAAATCATCGCAGAGGGGGATGTAGAAGCATAGACCTTACGTCCTGCGATATTGTTGTAAACTGATGCAAATGTTTCATTGCCATAAGGATTATAATTGCATTTCTGAGAGCCGATCTGTGACCTGGCCCCTACTGCGGTATGCACATAAACCTCCAAAGTACCGCAGGAGCGACCGATTTTCTCACGGGAATGTCTGTTCGTTACATAAAGCATCAGATCATGCAGGCCGGCACTATGTTCTGTCGAAGGATAAAGAGGATTATAACTGAGCCTTATCTTGCCGGCAGATACATTCAATTCAGCGCCGAACACACCATTGGAGTTACTGAAATCCCCTTTCCACACCGGTTCCAGAGCAGCCGTCAGATATTGACTGGACGCTTCAGGCACAAAAACCTGATATTCAATCGACTCATTAGCTTCCACCTCATCACGGAAAGTATTCTTCAGCACTTCGTCCACACCACTTCCTGAGAAAAGAGTAAAATCATCTATTGTTCCATAATCTCTCTGCATAATCCTTTCGAAAGGGTCCTTGACGCTCAGAATCAATTGCATCGGTGCGACTTCATCACAGCCAGCCGCTTTGAGTACGGCCTCATAATCATGTCCTAATTTCACCGTATCTCCACCTGCATTTAAAGACACTATCTTCACTGAGACAGCCGACGAAGTTACCTCAGCCTTGAAATAAGGCTTCGTTTCCAAGACAGGAAGCAGGCATGAATCAAAAGCCGAAGTATTGATATTGGTCAGATTCCTTCCATTCAAGTCCAGATATCTGTACGCAGCCGTCACAGTCTCCCCGTCAGGATTAAGAAGAAACCCAGACTCATCCATTCTGAGGCAAGGCGCCTTTATATCAAGCCTGGTAACAGCGTTTTTCGTCCCCGAGGCATTTCTGACATCAACTGTCACCTCACCTGTTTCAAGGGCAACTATCCTGAACGACCTGTCTGACAGACGTTCACAGGAAACCTTGGCCTCATCAGACAGAGACACAGTCAGCGGAAGATCAGCCGCGACTGCAGCTGGAAAAGACACAACTCCCTCCTGAGCAACATATTCAGGACGGAAACTCCACTGCGGCAACATTTCAGAAGAAGCGGAAACGTTTATGACAGCATTGTCCGAAATGCCTCCATCCCTGGTAGTCACAATCATCGGAACTGACGCCCCGACCTTAGCATCTGCAGAAGCTGTAATCCTGACACAGAAATCTTTATAACCATCTTTACCGACGACGGGACCGGTCGGATCAAGATAATATGTCAATCCTGCAGAGCTCATCTGCTCATCATCCGTTACAAAGCTCCAATCTCCAGGAATATTCTGAGAATCAACATTTTCCAGCCCGGCACGATGATAATGCACCATGACATCGATACTTTCACCAGGTTGAATGGCAAACGAGTCATCCAGAAATTTCAAAACCCTGAAATCGTTCCAATCATCACCCCGTATCACCTTCCAGCTTTCCGCAAAAAATCCGGTCTCAGTAAAATCAAGAGTAAGATCATAACGGCAGTTACGTACAAGGCTGAAATCAGATGTATTGTCAGCACCCAGATAATACCTGTACATCACTCCGCCTGAATATCCAAGCGTATTTTCTCTTCGGGCATTGAATTCCAGATACGTACACAGGTCAGAATAAGACCTGCCACCAATATCTGAAATCGCCTCATAGACTTTGCCGAAAGGATCATCATTGGAAGGCAAAAGATTACCCTGCACATTTTCAGGCACATAGAATACCAGAGTTGTATCCTGGACGTATCCAGGTCCAGGACCTATTCCGCCTTGTGCCAAGGAGCCTTGATAAGCATTCCTGTCATTCAGATTATGATGACTGTCAGAAACTTCAAGAATATCGGCAGATTTCACAGCGCGGCTGCCTTCTTCCGAAAATGGAAGAAGACGGCTATTCGCCTGTCTCACAAAAAGACTATTATTACACATATTAAAAGCATAAGATGCGGATGAAGAATAGCCGGAAAGTCCTCTATGGATGATTCGCACGCAAAGTTTGGCAAAAAGCCGCTTCACCGTCACGATTTCATCCGATTGCCCAGGAATAAATCCTTTCAGCACACCGCTCATAGGGATTCCTTTTTCATTCACTGAAGAATACGACCTGACATAATATTCCATAGCTCCGGCTTCAGCTTCAGATGCAGGGAAACTGCCGGTCATATCACCCATATTCACCAATGCATATACATTGCTTACACCGTCAGAACTGACAAAAAGGGGCATTGAATCAAAACCGGAATCATAATATCTCGAATCACAAAGCCTGCCATCTGCCCCATATGAAGCCAAAGTCATATCTGAGACCCTCGACTCAATAACGTCAGACAATATACTTTTGACATCAATATCCTTTGCACCAGCCACTTCCATTGCAAATGAAATATCAATCAAGGCTTCCGATACATCCCGAGCACAACCTTCCTTCCGTTCGCTTAGTGCACAGGAAACCAAGAACATCAAACATAAAAATAACGACAACTTTCTCATAACCGATAAATTTTAAAAAGCGGCGGTACCTCACGGCAACGCCGCCCACCTTAATTCAATTGTAACTGAATGAAAAGAGCTGATTTACTGCAATTCATATTCTGATATATTCTTAATTCCAGGTATGCCGTAATAAGCCTCCACAATATCCCCTCTCAGACAGACCTTACGTCCCAGAAGATGAGGGTTATCCACCAGATTCAGATTATCTCGGAACCGTCCTGACGACAGTTGCACAGACAGGCATGACGACTTTTCCGAAGTGGAAGATCGAGGACCGATAAGAAGATTCGTTCTTGACGAGAAGGGCTTTCCGAAGGAAGCCGACGACGAGGTAAGGTCACCTCCGACAATATATCCACATACCCAGACTCCTTCTTCACCTACCATGTCATATGCCTGAGAGATTGACAGGATTTCATTGGAACCGCCTCCACCACCTAAAATGTACTGATCTGAAAGCCAAGTCCTTGAGGTATCGACAGCAAGGCTGATTCCTTCCCAAGAGTCATCCGAGTCGTCCTTCCGGGACCCCGCTACAGCAATCTTCAATTCAAGAATTTCCTGAGCTTCCAGAGCCTTGGTCACGAGGACTTCATCAGTCCCCTTATTGGTAAGAATCAGGGAGATATTGCCTGGCGTGAAATACGCTATTCGCTTCTCCGAATAAGAATACATAAGTTTTCCAAAAGACGATTTCAGCAGAAAAGCCCCATCCGGATATTCATCAAGGAATCCGCTGTCGATCCGAAGGCGTATTCCGGAATTGATCTGAGTGCATAGAAGCCTGACATCGGTAACTGCCTCCGAGGTGATGACCACACATTGTTCATCCCCGAACTGCGGAGACGAGAAAGCCGGTTTCCTGAATTCTTCCGACACAACACGCACAGTATAACTTCCCGGCTTCAGAGACATTGCTTCCGGAGAATCCCCGAACGGGCCTTCATACATTACTGTTCCTTTCGAATCCTTTACAGTCAGAATGAAATCACTGGTATCCGGTATTTCAATGCCCGAGCGCGTCAATATCTCCTGACCGGGCGCAAAAGACACATGAAGCGTACCATCCTTGTCAGATGATTCTCCCAAAAGATTACACGAATAAAGAGAAATTAATAAAGCTGCAACAGATAAAAGCCGGAATCGGACACACAGCTTTGCATAAGGGTTTTTCATAAAATCAATCTCCACAAATCTTTAACTCCGCGACATTGCGGACATAGGCAAAAGTAGGAGATGAAAACAAAACCGTATTTAAGAAAAAGAAAAACCTTCCGTTTCTTTTTTTTAAATGTCTGAAAATTTCTCTTTTTTATGTGTTTTTAACAAATCTTATGTCGTTTTCATCGAGAAATAACGAAAAGGTTTTAAAAGACAAAAAAAAATTCACGAGGCACCCGCATCATCTGCGAACGCCCCGCTACTTAACCTAAACTTAAACTATGAAAAACTTCAATGCAAAGGTAGGGATATTTACTTATTTTCCAAATCTATCGCACGAATTTTTGCATATTTAAGAATCAATATCTTTTCGCCGTGGTCATCAAAAGCTATCCTGGCCTTCAAATCCACTGCATTTCCTGTGATTTCCATGATCTTTCCATAGCCGAACCTGTTATGTTCTATCCTCTGACCAGCCTTCAGCTGAAGGATAGGAGTCGGCTCGAATTCAGCATCATGAGTTCTCTTTGGTAGAACCTGTGGCCTTCTTACCGGCTGAGGCTCAGATCGCTTTATCTGTTCCGACCTACGCACCTGCTGAGCTGAGGCCGGGCGCTTTTCGATCTGCACCTTGGACGACTGTCCGTATGTATATCCGGTCTTGGACTGATATGTCCTGCCCCATCCGCCAAAGCTCTGACCAGCATGGTCGTCGTCATCATCAAGTACCGAGCTCAAAGGATTGACAATATACTGAGAATCAACCTCTTTCACAAAACGGGACGGAGAATTCGACTCGTGCTTGCCATTGCGTGTCCTGGTCTGGGCAAACGAAAAGGCCAATGCTTTTTTTGCGCGTGTCATCGCCACATAGAAAAGTCGTCTTTCCTCCTCTACCTCGCTTTCAGATATCATAAACCCTCCTGAAGGGAAAATATTTTCCTCCATTCCTGCCACGAACACATATGGAAACTCCAGACCTTTCGACGAATGGACTGTCATCAGCGTTACCTTATTGGACGATTCCTCATCATCTATATCCACCGCACTCAGCAAAGATACATTCTCAAGGTAATCGCCCAATGTAACTATAGGCAGATCAGCCGCTGCGACCTCCGCGCCATCACCTACAAGCCCCTCAGACTGAAGTTCTTCCATATATTCATTCTGCTTCTCTTCGATAT
The DNA here is from genome assembly GCA_045614445.1 of Candidatus Cryptobacteroides sp. Lineage (GTDB taxonomy): Bacteria > Bacteroidota > Bacteroidia > Bacteroidales > UBA932 > Cryptobacteroides. The sequence continues at coordinate 100,095 of JAZLCW010000011.1, forward strand.
GGATCTTCACACTGTTCAGGAGTTCCTCGACATTGGCTGTCCTGGATTGTCCCTCTATGCTTGTATCAGTCTTATAAAACATCAGAAGTCCTGACTCCATTGCCACGGCTGCCGCTACATCATACGCATCCTCATTGTTCGACCGCAGGCAGAGTCTTCCGATCATATCACAGAAATCACGTATCTTCTTTATTGCTGGCGCCTTAAGTCCGAAGTCTTGAAGATTCTCACTGTACGCTGCTTTAAAAAGTGACAATTTCTGATTGGAAGCGGCTGCTGTCAATGCTGACACCGAGGTATCACCGATACCCCTTGCCGGTTTGTTCACGATTCTCTTGAAGGACTCATCATCATTAGGATTTACAATCAGCTTGAAATAAGCCATCATATCCTTAACTTCGGCCCTTTCGAAGAATGAATTTCCCGAATAGATCACATACGGAAGATTCCTCCTGCGAAGTGCCTCCTCGAGTGCCCTGGACTGGGCATTTGTCCTGTACAATATAGCAAAATCCTGATATTGAGCCGACTCAGTCTGTATCCTCGACACAATTGACGAGGTAATGAGCATAGCCTCCTCCTGCTCGGTATAAGCCTGTATCAGCCTTATCTTCTCTCCCTGTGCCCCCATCGAGTAACATTCCTTAGGGATACGGGCAGAATTGCGGGCAATAAGAGAGTTGGCAGCCTCAACAATAGTCCTGGTAGAACGATAGTTCTGCTCCAGGCGGAATATATGATGCTCCGGGTAGTCCTTCTTGAAATTCAGGATATTCTCGATCTTAGCACCTCGGAAAGCATAGATTGACTGCGAGTCATCACCTACCACACATATGTTCTTATGAAACTGACTGAGCTTTTTCAGTATCAGATACTGGGAGAAGTTCGTATCCTGGTACTCATCGACCATTATGTAGTCGAAGCGACCTGCGATTGACTCCAAAGCGGCAGGATTGTCGCGGAGCAATATATTCATATTGAGCAGGATATCATCGAAATCCATAACTCCGGCCATCTTGCATTTATATGCATAAAGGTCGTAAATGTCGCATATGCGCGGCTTCTTCGCAGCTGCATCATTCTGCAGAGCGTTGGCATTACGTCGATATGCTGAAGCAGTCACGAGATTGTTCTTCGCCATCGATATACGCGAGAGAACATCCTTCGGCTTATATACCTTTTCATCCAACTGGAGTTCCTTCAGACATGTCTTTATCGCGCTGACTGAATCACTTGTATCATAGATCGTAAATGCAGACGGATAGCCGAGCGACTCGGCGAACTCTCTGAGAAATCTGATGAAGACAGAGTGGAAAGTACCCATATAGAGCCTTCTGGCACGCTTTTCACCCACCATCAGAGCGATTCTTTCCTTCATCTCCGATGCCGCCTTCTTGGTAAATGTCAGGGCAAGAATCCTTGCCGGATCACATCCCTTTTCCAATATGTAAGCGATCCTGCTCGTCAAGACCCTTGTCTTTCCCGACCCCGCACCTGCCACAATTAGCACCGGTCCTTCGACACAACTGACAGCAGCCTTCTGCTCACTGTTCAGTCCCTCCAATATAGTACTGCACACATTTTCCATAACGGGTGCAAAATTATACAAAACATTGCAATTCATCCGAACTTTTTACAAAAAGATTCAATACATGAAAAAAGGCTGGATTTACTTCGTAAATAAGGAAAAAATCCTTAACTTCGCGGGCGCATTTTGAATACTATACTCAAAACGGTTTATATAATGTCAAACAACATCTATTTGAAAAAGGGCCTCGACCTTCCGATCAATGGAACGGCGGCCCAGAACACCAAGAAGGTGATTGTTCCTGATGTTGTGGCCGTGAAGCCTACCGATTTCAGAGGTCTCGTTCCGAAACTTCTGGTAAGAGAAGGCGACAAGGTCCTCGCAGGTACACCTGTATTGGCTGACAAGATGTCTCAGAACATCCTCTTTGCGTCTCCGGTCAGCGGAACTGTAGCAGAGGTTGTAAGAGGCGAAAAAAGAAAGTTGCTTGAGGTCCGCATCAAGCCGGACGGAAATCAGGAGTATGTTGACTTCGGTGTGAAGAAGGTATCTTCTCTTTCTGCTGAGCAGATCAAGGAGGATCTCCTTGCAGCAGGTCTCTGGCCTGCCCTCACTCAGAGGCCATACGGCATCATCGCCAACCCTGAGACCAAGCCTAAGGCAATTTTCGTATCTGCATTCTCGACTGCTCCTCTGGCAGCTGACACTGAATTCGCATTGAACGGCCAGGCCGCTCATCTGCAGACTGCAGTGGACGCACTTGCAAAGCTTGCAGGCTGCAAGGTACATGTGTGCGTGAACTCTTCAGCTTCAGTTTTCTCAAAGCTTCAGAATGTAGAGATCCACACTGTTGCAGGAAAGCATCCAGCAGGTAATGTCGGCGTACAGATCCACAACATCGACCCTATCAGAAAGGGAGAGATCGTATGGACAGTTTCACCAGTAATGCTCATAGCTATCGGTAAGCTTTTCAACACAGGAAAGTACGATGTAAGCAGAAAGATTGCTGTGACAGGTCCTAAGGCCAACAATCCTGCTTATGTAGATGGCTACCCTGGTATTTCAATGAAGGATATCAAGGAATTCTACAATGCAGAAGAGAACCTCCGTTTCGTAAGCGGTGACGTTCTTTCAGGAACCAGCATCGGAGCCGAAGGATTCCTCGGATTCTTTGACAATCAGGTTACAATCCTCGAAGAGGGTGACAAGTATGAGCTCCTCGGATGGGCTAAGCCTTTCAGACCAAAGCTCTTCAGTGCATCACGCACATACTTCTCTTGGCTTACTCCTAACAAGAAGTATGACATGGACACCAATCTTCACGGTGGTCCTCGTGCATTCGTTGTGAACGATGTTTACGGTAAGGTTCTCCCTATGGACCTCTATCCTGTATATCTTCTCAAGGCATGCCTCGCAAACGACATCGACAAGATGGAGAAGTTCGGAATCTACGAAGTTCTCGAGGAAGACCTCGCACTTTGCGAATATGTATGTCCGTCTAAGATCTACATCCAGCAGATCATCACTGACGGTATCGCCCTTATGTTGAAAGAAATGTGCTAAAAGCTAAGAATATGAGTGGATTAAGAAATTTAGTAGATAAGATCAAGCCGACTTTCGAGAAAGGCGGCAAGCTCGGATTCCTTCATTCGACATTCGACGCTTTTGAGACATTCCTCTTCGTTCCGAACACTGTGACCAAGAAAGGTGCGCATGTAAGGGACTGCGTCGACTTGAAGAGAGTCATGATTATGGTGGTGATCGCCCTTGTTCCTGCTATGCTTTTCGGTGTATGGAACACAGGTTATCAGCACAGCCTCGCATTCGGTCTCGACTGGGGCTTCTGGAACATTGTACTTTACGGTCTTGCTAAAGTACTTCCTCTTTATATCGTATCTTACCTTGTCGGTCTGGGAATCGAGTTCGTTTCAGCTCAGATCCAGGGACATGAGGTTAACGAGGGTTACCTCGTATCAGGTATGCTCATTCCGCTTATCGTTCCTGTAGACGTTCCTCTCTGGATGCTTGCAATCGCAGTGGCATTCGCAGTGATCATCGGCAAGGAAGTATTCGGCGGTACAGGTATGAACATCTGGAATCCTGCACTCCTCACACGTGCATTCCTCTTCTTCTCATACCCAAGCATGATGTCAGGTGACACAGTATGGACTGGCGGCGTTACACGTTTCATGAACGAGGGCGTTGCATTCCAGGCTGGAAATGGCCTTGTTGACGGTTTCTCAGGTGCGACTCCGCTTGCAGACGCGACACTCGCAAACCTCGAGCCGCGTCTCATGGACATGATCATCGGTACAATCCCTGGTTCAGTCGGTGAGACTTCAGTGATCGCTATCCTTATCGGTGCTGCCATCCTCCTTTGGACAGGCGTAGCAAGCTGGAAGATCATGGCTTCATCAGTCATCGGTGGCCTCGCAATCGGATACCTCGGATATGCAGTCGGAGCTACAGACCTTCCTGGTTATTATCAGCTCGTGATGGGTGGTTTCCTCTTCGGTACAGTATTCATGGCTACAGACCCTGTAACTTCTGCACAGACAGAGTGCGGTAAATGGATCTACGGATTCCTCGTGGGTGCTCTTGCAGTTACAGTACGTATCTGGAACCCTGGTTATCCGGAGGGAATGATGCTTGCGATCCTCCTTATGAACACATTTGCACCTCTGATTGACCACTATGTAGTAGAAGGTTCGATCAAGAGAAGAGCAAAGAAAGTAAAAACCGCTTAATATATATAAGGTATGAATACAAACAGTAATACATATACAGTGATATATTCGATCATCCTCGTGGTGGTTGTCGCAGCGGTTCTTGCTTTTGCAGCAATGTTCCTCAAGCCAATGCAGGAAGCTAACGTAAAGAAGGACACAATCGGTCAGATCCTTACAGCGGCTACTATCCAGAGTGAGGACATCCTTGCGACATATCAGCAGGAGATCGAGTCAGCAATCCTCGTTGACATCAACGGTGAGAAGGTCGGTGACCTTGACATCGCTTCATGCGAGGTTTATGACAACTCAGCTCTCAAGAGACAGACAATTGCAGATGAGAAAGCTCTTCCGGTATATATCTTCAAGAACGGCATCACAGTAGTTCCTTGCTACGGCGCAGGTCTCTGGGGTCCTATCTGGGGTTATATCGGTTTCGAGGGTGACCTCAAGACA
>JAZLCW010000012.1:0-7970 GCA_045614445.1 Candidatus Cryptobacteroides sp.
CAGAACTATGTCAAATGGTATTTATACTTTAGGAACATGGACAATAAAAAGAAAGGAAAATAGTCCGAACTACGTGTGGCGGTTCTACCTATTTTCCTTTCTTTTTATCCAATGTCACCAACTGTTTTTGGCAACATTACCTAATATACAAAGCAACCGTTGGTATACCGGTGACCCCCGCCTCCCTGCCGGGAGGCACCCCCTAGCCGGGGGTGGCATGTCACCTATATACCAACGGTTGCTTTGTGTATATTATTCCTCGATAGGATCCATAAGTGGTTGTACCTCAGTGAAGTAGCTGAGTACGTTGTCTGTGTATGTCTTTGTCACAGGAAGAGGCGGGATAGCCTCATTGGCAAGATCCAGTACATAGCCGTCGCTTTCCTTTCTCAATGTCGCGACCTTGTTTATATTGACAATATATTTTCTGTTGCATCGCACAAGGCCGGCACCTCTGAAACTCTCTTCCACTGTCTTCAGGCGGCAGCGTAGCATATACTGTTTCAGCTCAGTCTTATTGTCTGTGTACCAGACTTTTATGTAATTATCATCAGACTCGATATAGTATAGATTGTCCGGATTCAGAGATAACTTCAGAGCACCGCTGTTGTCAAAGAGGGTAATCTTGCTCATCTGAGTTTCCGGCTTGGACGGTTCGTCGGTCACGACATTTTCGAAATTCATCAGTCTGATGGTATTGTTCTTGTCAATGATCGCGAAATACATTCCCGATATCAGATATGGTATACCAAGTGCAATCGTTCCATAGAGCATCGCTCTTCCGAATACTTCCCATCCGGTTTCGCCCTGATGAATATCATGCCCCATAGTCAGGCCTGTATAGAAGCCGCTGATCGTGATGATTTCTATCAGACACCAGATTATGTACTCGTTGTAATTGATTTCAAAGAGGTTCTTGATCTTGTACATCATCATACGGCTGGCGATCAGAGTCATGATCGATACTGCGATGAATATGATTGTAAGGACGAACATCGATGAATCTCCGAGTCCGAACCACGCTGTGTCTGAGAAAGGTATATATATATTGAGGAATACGACAGCAAAAAGAACTGAAAAAGTTACGGTTCCGATAAGCTGATATTTTCCAAGCAGATATCCGGGAATCTTATCTTTTAAAAACATTTTTTCAAGTTTAGATCGGACAAATGTATGAATTTTTACCCCAAATACCAAAAACTCACCACGAACCTTCCTTTGTAAGGATTCAATGGAGTCTTTCGGGAATAGTCAAAGGAAAAATATACTATATTTGTCTTCGGCGTAAGATCAAGGGATATGATTAAAAGCAGAATTTGTGAAATGCTCGGCATAAAATATCCTGTATTTCAGGGCGGGATGGCTTGGATTGCGGATGCGTCCTTGGCTGCTGCTGTGTCGAATGCTGGAGGACTAGGATTGATAACTTCTGTCAATACTGGAACGGAAGCCGTCAGGACGCAGGTGAGGAAATGCCGTGAGATGACTGACAGACCTTTCGGAGTTAATATAATGTTGCAGGCTCCGAATGCTGCTGAAGTGGCTGCAATGGTCGTGGAGGAGGGTGTAGAGGTCGTGACCACAGGTGCCGGCTCTCCTGTACAGTATATGCAGATGTGGAAAGAGGCCGGGATAAAGGTCATTCCTGTAGTCCCATCCGTAGCGATTGCGCTTAAGATGCAGATTGCCGGAGCCGATGCTGTGGTGGCGGAAGGTGCGGAGTCTGGTGGTCATGTCGGCGAATTGCATACATTGCCGCTTATTCCTCAGGTGGTCGATGCCCTTGATATTCCGGTTATCGCTGCCGGTGGAATCTGTGATGGAAGAGGAGCGGCAGCAGCCTTTATGCTGGGAGCTGATGCCGTCCAGGTAGGAACCCGCTTCCTCTCAGCAAAGGAATGCAATATCCATCCGGAATATAAAGATAAAATAATCAAGGCGACAGATATCTCTACGATTGTGACCGGAAAAAGCCTCGGTCATCCTGTGCGCTCTCTCAAGACTCCTTTTTCCAAGACATTGGCAAGAATGGAAGCCGATCCTTCGGTGAATCGTGAAGATATGCTTGAATTCGGAAGCGGTGCACTCAGAAAGGCCGTGCAGGAAGGAAGTCCTGACGGAACTTATATGGCAGGAGAATGTGCCGGAATGGTGAAGGCTATTGAGTCAGCACAGACAATTGTCGAAGACATTATTCTGGGCGCCGAAAAAATCATAGTCAGTGCGTACAGCACAAGATTATTAACCAACGGGAATACGAAATGAACAGAAGAGTTGTGGTGACAGGTACAGGTGTGATTACCCCTGTCGGAAATGATGTGCAGACATTTTGGAAGAATCTTCTCGACGGAGTCTGCGGAATAGACCTCATCAAGTCAATACCGACTGATGACCTTCCTGTAAAGGTTGCAGGAGAAATAAAGGATTTTAATCCGTCCGATTATGAAATAGAAGCTCCTTTTGCCAGAAAGCAGGATAAGTTCAGTGTATATGCGGTGGCTGCGGCATGGCAGGCTGTAAAGCAGTCAGGACTCAGTGCGGCAGAAGGCGGTAATATAGACCCATTGCGATATGGCGTATATGTCGGTTCAGGAATTGGTGGCTTCACCACTCAGGTAAGAGAGACTGAGAAAATCATGAATGAAGGCCCTAAATGGGTTTCCCCTCTCTTCATCCCTACAATGATAGCCAATATCGCTGCCGGTAATATTGCCATAAGAAACAATGCCTGCGGTCCTTGTCTTCCTGTCTCGACAGCTTGCTCTACTTCGACGCACGCTATAGGTGAGGCTTACAGAGCTATCAGACACGGCTATGCCGATGCAATCATTGCAGGTGGAACAGAAGCTGCCATTCTTCCTCTGGCCATTGCCGGATTTGCCAATGCGAAGGCTTTGTCCCGCAGTGAAGATCCGAAATATGCATCTCTTCCGTTCAATAAGAATCGTGGCGGCTTCGTGATGGCTGAGGGTGCAGCAATCCTTGTACTGGAGGAATATGAACACGCGGTGGCACGAGGTGCTGAGATACTTGCAGAAGTATGCGGATATGGCAATACATGTGATGCCTATCATGTTACGGCTCCTCGTCCGGACGGCTCTACGCAGGCTGCAGCTTTCAGACAGGCTCTCGACGAGGCCGGATATACATCAGAAGATGTGCTTTATATCAATGCTCATGGCACAGGTACGGCTCTCAATGATGTATGCGAGACCCAGGCTTACAAGATTGTACTCGGCGAGGATGCATACAAGGCACATATCAGTTCCATAAAGGGAGCCATCGGACATATGCTTGGGGCTGCCGGAGCAGCAGAGGCTGTGGCTACCGTGATGGCTGTCAAAGAGGGAATTGTCCCGCCTACGATAAATCTTGATGAGGTGGATCCGGAGTGCGATCTTGACTATACCCCGAACCATCCGGTGAAGGCGGACCTTACCATAGCAATGTCTGACTCTCTGGGATTCGGAGGTCATAACAGCTGCGTCGTATTCAGAAAATATGTAGGATAACTTATCTTCTCTTCTTTCCGGCCTTTCTTGCACTCTTGACAGCCTGTACTGTCATTTCGTCGACCATTGACTTCTTTGCTGCCATGAAATCGAGAAAGGCTGCCACAAGTGGGAAGAGAGCTGTGAATGAGAATGTCATATCATGCCTGTTAGCCAATATGTCGATACCCAGCCAGATCTGGAATCCTATTGCCAGCAGGGCTGCGATTACGCCCACTCTTGCCTGTAGGAAGAATGCCTTGAAGCTGGCTGTGGCTGCGATATGAGCAGTTATGAGCATGATCATCAGGACCAGGTAGGGCATTTTCTCTGAATATCTGATATTCACTTCTGTTCCATCAGGTCCTATGATGGTCGCAAAAATGCAGAAAAACATAGAAAATATCAGGGCGGTCGCGATGCCGAAGTATAATGTCTGGATTCTTTGCCACATAATTCTAGGGATTGTGATTCTTAAACAAAAGTAGGAATTTTCGGTATAAAAAACTATATTTGGCAAAATAATGGTATAATTTCCCTTTCTATCTTGACATTCTAGGAAAACATAATATTGAAAGATAATTTTAGAGAATATGAGAATCGCAGAATCAGAACTTATAATCAATGGTGACGGATCGGTCTTTCATCTTCACCTTCGTCCTGAGGAACTCGCTGACAATGTCATTCTTGTCGGAGATCCTGGTCGTGTCGATATGATCGCAGAATATTTTGAGGAAAAGGAATTCAGGCATTCTTCGCGAGAGTTTGTTTCTGTAACCGGAAAATATAAGGGAGTCAGAATAACTGCTCTTTCAACAGGTATCGGAACGGACAATATCGACATCGTGATGAATGAGCTTGATGCCCTTGCAAATGTAGATTTCGAGACCCGTGAGGTCAAGCCGGAGCATCGTTCCCTCAATATCATCCGTATCGGTACGTCCGGAGCGATCCAGCCTGAGATTCCTCTCGGATCTTTCGTCTTCTCTCATGTGTCTGTGGGATGTGACGGCCTCATGAACTGGTATGCTGACCGTGACAAGATAGCCATGCAGGACATCGAGGATGCCTTCAAGGCACATACAGGATGGAACAAGCATCTTCCTGATCCATATTTCGTGAAAGCTGGCGAAAAGATGTCAGAGCTTTTCCGTGACTGTACAGTCCCTGGTATGACCATCGCTGCTTCCGGATTCTACGGACCTCAAGGACGTGTGATCAGAATGCCTCTGGCGATGCCGGATATGCTCGATACATTCGAGTCATTCCGTTTCAATGACCTGAAGGTTACCAACTTCGAGATGGAGGGATCTGCTATTGCCGGAATCGCAGCTCATCTGGGACATAATGCTGGTACTGTATGCTGTATCATTGCCCACAGACATCACAAGGCAAGCAATCCTGATTACAAACCACAGGTTAGAAAGCTTGTGGAACTGGTACTTGACAAACTTGCAGAATAAAAATGAAAGGCGGTTTTAAACCGCCTTTCATTTTTATCAGTTACCGTAAAGTTCCTTTCTTGACTGAGGCCCCGAACCTTTATATACGTCAGGGTCATCTATCCAGGCCTCTACGATTCTCATCTTCTTCTGCATTACATTGGTCTCCAGGAATTTGATCTGAAGATCGAGAGTAGCGGCCATTGATCCTGCGATCTCGTGACCATAGTCGATGAAGTGGTACATGTTGTAGCTCAGTCCATATTTCTTGAATCTCTCGACCAGCTTTCCTGCTCCGAAGAATCCGAGATTGAACAGCTTTATCTGATTATAAGGAACCAGCTTGTCTGCTGTGCCGTGGAGCATGAGTGTAGGACAAGGATCCTTCTCGAAATCCACCTTTCCTTCTCTTGACAGTATAGCTCCCGAGAATGACATTACTCCGGCATAATTAAATCCGGCAGGAAGAACTGATGCCCAGGCTGTGTTGTTCGCGATCTCATATTCGGCCTGCATTGCAGTGATGGCGCCGGCAGATGATCCGCTGATTACGATATTGTCCGGCCTTACTCCGAACTGATCTGCATTCTCAAGTATGAAGTTGGTGGCACTGAAAAGATCCTCCACAGCCATATGTATAGCCTTGTCGAGAACATTCACCTGTGCCACTCCTACCTTATCGGAACCTTTAAGGCCAAGTCTGTAGTCAATGGAAATCACCCTGTAGCCGTTTTCGGTCATAAGTCTGAACCATCTGTGATAATCCGCATCATCTCTGGTGCCTCCGATGAATCCGCCTCCGAACATGAATATCACTGTAGGTTTCTCCAGTCCGAATGCAGTGGTCTTGCTTCCTGCCGCAGGATTATAAACATCCATGAAAAGGTCGCAGGTGTCTCTTTGTACGAAAAGATATGTTCCGTCAGGTGTTATGCTGTGCTCCTGAGCCTGCATAATCTCGCTTGTGATTCCAGCCATTGTTATTGCTGCGATGATCAATAGTTTCTTTAGCATATTCAATTGTGTTATTCTGTATCTCCTGTGATAAGCCTCTCGGAAGGAATGAGCCTTCTGATCGCCTTGATATGTCTGAAGAACCTGAAGGCAATCACTCTGACCACTGTGTAGCAAGGGATTGCAACGATCATTGACAGAGGACCACCGATGTGTCCTACAATGAGAAGGACTATGAATATCTCCAGAGGCTTTGACTTGATGCTTGTCGAGTATATTACCGGCTGATAGAGGAAATTGTCCACCAGCTGTGTAAAGGCGAATATGGCTACAAGGATGGAAGTGAACATCCAGAAATTGACATCCAGACCGATGGGAGTGATGCTGCTGTATTTCAGAATGAGGCACAGTAAAGTTCCGAGCACTCCTCCCATCAGCGGACCGACATATGGGATTATGTTCAGAATTCCTGTGAGGAAGGCAATTCCTATCGCCGCGTTGAAGCCCATGCGGGCGATAAGCAGCAGCCCGAGGAAGTTCAGAAGGGCTACTCCGCAGACTTCGATCATTATTCCGATGAAATAACGGGAAAGCAGGTATCCGATGTCAGTTATGGCTTTCTCAGTCGTCTTTTCGTGTCTGTCAGGCACGAGGGCACAGACGATGCTTGTGAAAAGGCCGTCATCCTTGATGAAGAAGAAGCCGATGAATACTACTGAGAAAAGCCCTATTCCCAGATCGGTAAGGAATGAAGTGGCTGATCCGATTATTGAAGATATCGCTGATGCTCCGAGCAGTTTCTGCAGCTCCTGCGTCAGCGTCATCTCGATCCGGAAATCATTGCCCAGCTGCGGGAATGTGTTTTTCAGAAAGTCATTAAAGTGAGCGAGCGGAACCGATATCTGTCCGGCAGCATTCTCGATACTGCCAAAGGATATTCCCTTGAGTATTCCGCTTACGATAGGTATGATGAGAGTCAATATCGTCAGAATTACCGAAATGACCAGTGTCAGTGAAAATGCGGCCAGAAACCAGTCCGGTGCCTTCTTTCCCTTCACTTTTATTTTCTGCAGGCCGCTCATCACCGGCTTGGCTATGAGTGAGACCACTACTGCGGCCAATATATATATGATGACGCTTCTGAAAAACCAGCAGATGGTACATATGATACCTATTCCGGATGCAGCAAGAATGTATTTGGCTAGTTTGTCAACATATCTTTCGGTCTGTTCCATATCGGTGTTCTTTGGTACAAAGTTATGTTTTTATTCTGAATTGGACAGTACTGTCGAGGAAATTTCTGCCGGGTTTTCTGCCAGAATCCAAGGGCTGTATGCTGCCAGTTCCTCTCTTGTCCTGAACCCCCATGTGACTCCGACCGTCTTTACGCCTGCATTTATTCCTGTCTGCATATCTACATCAGAATCACCACAGTAGATTACCTCTTCCGCAGATATGCCTGGCAGTGCCTCCATTGCCTCTCTTATGATTTCCGGGTCTGGCTTGATAGGTTTGTTGTCTCTCTGCCCAAGAATCCTGACAAATCCATATCTGTTCAAAAGTTTTTCTACAAGTATTTCCGTGCCTTCCTGATACTTGTTTGATGCAATGGCAAATGCAATGCCCGCGGCCTTCAGATCGTCAAGCATTTCAATGATTCCCGTGTAAGGCCTGGTCTTGTCGCATATGTGGGAATTATAATAAGGGACGAAATGACTTTTCATCTTCAACACCATTTCGTCGCTGCGGCTCCCAGAGGGCAAGGCTCCCCGGAACAGATTATATATTCCACGTCCGACCAGCATATTATATTCGTTGAGATCCCTTTCCGGGAAACCGCACATCTTAAGTGCATGATTGCAGGCGTCGGCAATGTCCTCGCGGGTGTCCAGAAGGGTGCCGTCAAGGTCGAAAATTATAAGTTTTGTCATCTTCTTGCCTCCACGAGTTCAAGTATTAAACGCAACTTTTAGGGTCTAATCGCGTTAGTTTTACAAATATATCATTAGGCGAAGAAAACGCCAAACGTTTCCTTGGCCGGGTGTTTATCTTCTCTTGTATCGTCAATATATCCTCACGCGTA
>JAZLCW010000013.1:0-2975 GCA_045614445.1 Candidatus Cryptobacteroides sp.
CTCGATAAACCCTCACGCTGGTCAATCGGTTGTGAGTGTCTTGACAGAGACTATGCGGACTTTGATCGTATCAAGGACTTCTATGGGGAACTCGGCGCCGGATATGCCAGGATACAGTCCGGCTGGGCCAGGTGCGAGAAAGAGAAGGGTAAATATGACTTTGCATGGTTGGACAAGATTGTAGACGGTCTGATTGCCCAGGGAGTAAAGCCTTGGATGTGCCTGTGTTATGGTAATCCTATATACAGCGACGGCGGGGTCAGTCTGAATGCTACGATATTTACTGATAACGCAACTCTTGAAGCCTGGAGCCGGTATGTTCAGGCAGTAGTGAAGCATTTCAAAGGCCGTGTGTATATGTATGAGGTGTGGAACGAGCCGGACAGTGGAGAGAACAAGAAGTATCCCGAGAGATATGGAGATCTTTTTGCTGTGACTGCAAAGGCGATACGTAAGGCCGACAAGGATGTAATGATTGCCGGAGGTTCGTTTACAGCCCGTTTCAGGATGGACTGGATTACAAAAGCCTTGGATAGAATTAAAGAAAAGGGTGCTATCGGGCATCTTCAAGCTGTGACATTCCATCCTTATTATCCTATCCCGGAAGAGGCTACAGATGCTATTTTGCGTCTGAAAGAGCTTGTCCATGCTTACAATCCTTCAACTATCCTTCTGCAGGGCGAATCAGGCTGTCCGTCACAGTTGGAATATAACCATGCTTTGTGTTATCATAAATGGACGGAATATAGTCAGGTGAAATGGATTATGCGTAGAATGATGTGTGATTTCGAACTTGATATCCCGTCGTCGATATTTACTATGGTCGACCTGCAGTATGATTTCATGCTTCAGTCTTTCGGACTTGTGAGGATGAATCTTTTGAAAGAACCTATCTATAAGAGACCTTCATTCTATGCTGTAAGTCATGCTGTTGCCCTTCTGAACTCTGAAACAGAGCCGTTCTCAGGGGTCGGTGTAAAGGAAAGCAAGGGAACTGAAATAAAGTCTGTCGGAATCGCCAAAGGAGGCAAGTGTGTCGGAGTCGCATATTGGCGGGGCGATGACAAGCCTTCTGATATTCTTGATAAAGATAAAGTCAATGCCTTGATACAGGGTGTTGTGTTTGAGAATCCTGCATTGGTGGACCCTATTACCGGTCGAGTGTATGACCTTAGCTATGTGATGCTTCGCGGCGGTCAGCAGCGTCTGGAAAATGCAACCAAGTTCACCGGACTTCCGTTATGGGATTCTCCGCTGATAATAATTGAGAAGAACGCCTTCGATTGGACTGCGTGTCAGCTTCCGGAAGGATATGTTCCGTTTGTAGACCATGTTGGAATTTAAAATCATATATATGAGACTTATTAATATAACATTGGCAGTACTGATATGTGTCACAGCTTCGGCTCAGGTCTATGTACCTAAAGAAGGCGAAATCCAGTTCAAGGTCCTTCAGACCACCAAGGATAAGCCACTTCACCAGATAAGGACAAGTTCCTTTACTCAGCATCCTTTCTCAGCGATGAAGTCCATCGATCTGGATGCGGCAAAGCCTTCGCACGAGTATTTCGGATGCGGAGTGTCTATGACTGACGCCTCATGCTGGATTCTGTCTCAGATGGATCCGGAAGCTCGTCATAAACTGTTGAAGGATGCCTTCTCTACTCGAGGAATGAATCTTTCAATGGTCCGTCTCAACTGCGGAGCAAGTGATTATTCTACAGAACTTTATAATTATAATGACACGCCTGGCGATGTGGAGATGAAAAATTTCTCTATTGCTCGTGACGAGGCTTATCTGATACCTACAGTCAAGCAGATATACACTTATTGCCCAGATCTTTTTGTCTATTCGGCAGTATGGAGCGTTCCCGGCTGGATGAAGGATTCCGGAAATATGTGCGGAGGAAGCCTTCTGGATGAGTATCTTCCAGCATTTGCCAATTATTGGGCAGCATATCTGGATGCATATAAGAAAGCAGGTATCGAGATTGATGCTTTTTCTGTTCAGAATGAGCCTGCGACCGATCAGAGAGGATATAACCCTGCTACTTATGTTTCTGCAAAGCAGGAAATCGAGCTTGCAGGAAAACTTCTTCCGGCAGCTCTCAAGAAGAAGGGGCTCAAGTCTCAGATATGGGCCTGGGATCATGATTACGGCGGATGGGAGCGAGTGATGGAAGTTCTGGCAGATAAGAATGTGCGTAAGAATATTTCTGCAGTTGCATGGCATCCGTATGCTGGCAAGCCGTCTATGATGAAGAATATTACAAAGGAGTATCCTGGCACTGTGATGCATCTTACTGAGCGCGGACCGAATCTCGTTATGAAGGATGTACAGGACCCGAAATGGTTCGCAGATGTTATTTTCGGTGCACTTAATAACGGCTGTTCTTCATATTCAAGCTGGAATCTTGTGCTTGATCCGGATGGACAGCCTTGTACAGGCCGTTATGCATGTGCAGGCCTGGAGACTGTTGATCTTGAGACCGGAAAGGTGACAAAGAGTCATCAGTATACCGTGTTCCATCAGTTCAGCCCATATGTAAAACGTGGTGCGAAGATTATGAACATCGAGCAACCTGAGGAGGATATCACTGCCATCACCTTCCTGAATCCTGATGGAGAGTATGTAATCTGTGTGGCTGCAGGTCACAAACCGAAGACCCGCCAGAGAGTGCAGATTAAGTTCAAGAATCAGTATCTCGGCCTGCCGCTCCCGATGGAGACATGGTCTTTGACAACTATTATAATTGAAAAGAATCAGAAGTGAGGACAATCTTTACATATGTCGCTTTAATGCTCACCTTGTCTCTCTCTGCCCAATCACTGGATAGAGAGCAGGCAAGGAGTGTATATGGTCTGTATGACTTCGATGTCGAGAGACTAAACGAGTGCGCACCTAAAGGTTTCAAGCCGTTTTATATAAGTCATTATGGCAGACACGGTGCAAGATATATATATAACGACAGCGA
>JAZLCW010000014.1:0-1876 GCA_045614445.1 Candidatus Cryptobacteroides sp.
CACTTCCAGCGCCCAGTTCTCTTACGGTGCTCATTTCGGTACTATGACAGGTAAAGCAGTCTATCCTTACAATGAAGGTCATTCAGTGTCTGGCGACCAGCTCAGCGTACTTCTTCCTGCATCCTATAATCTCGGTTCCAATCTGTCAAATACCAATGCGGCCATGTATGGTGTGAATGTAGGCGGAACCATCAGGTTCAACCACCTTGCAGGCGTGATGCGTTTTGTGCTCAAGAACGTGCCAGCAGGTGCTAACAAGTTTACAATCACCCTCGATAAGAAGATCAACGGTACTTTCACCGCCGATTTGACAGAAGCTTTCCCTGTCCTGGAGACAGAAGCAGCATCATCGGCAGCAGAAAAGACTATTACATTGAATTTCGATGCTCTGTCCAAGACCTCAGATGTCAGCCTTTATATTCCGCTCCCAGTCGGTACTTATACCACACTTGCTCTTGGCCTTTATGATCACGACCAGGCAATCTGGACCTACTCTAACACAGTCACCAACACCATCAGCCGCAAGACTTTGAAACTCATGCCTGCCGTATCAATGGGCGGCACAGTCGGAGGAGATATTGAGGGTGGTGGGCCGTCGGAGCCAGCTTCTTCCAACCTCTCTGATGCTGGCACTGCAAACAGCTATATCGTCAGTGAAGCCGGTTCTTACAGGTTCACTCCTACCAAGGGAAATAGTAATGAGTCCGTTGGTTCGATTGCTTCTGCGGAGGTGCTTTGGGAAACTTTTGGAACAGATGTAACTCCGAATGTTGGTGATCTTGTGAAGAATGTGAAATATGAGGATGGCGTGATCAGCTTTGAGACTCCTGAGACTTATAAGGAAGGTAATGCAGTTATCGCCGCTAAGGATGCAAGCGGCACTGTTCTCTGGTCATGGCATATCTGGCTTACAGATCAGCCTGAAGGTCAGGTCTATTACAACAATGCGGGTACTATGATGGACCGCAACCTTGGTGCTACTTCTGCTACTCCTGGTGATGTTGGTGCTCTCGGCCTGCTTTATCAGTGGGGTCGTAAGGACCCATTCCTTAGTTCGTCATCAATTTCGTCAGACACTGAGGCCAAATCAACCCTCACCTGGCCATCTGCAGTATCTTCAAATTCAAGTAATGGAACAATAGCCTACGCTACCGCTAACCCTACTACTTTTATACAGTATAACGACAGTAATTATGATTGGTATTATACAGGGGATGATTCAACAGATAATACTCGATGGACAACTTCAGAGACATCAAAATCCATCTATGATCCATGCCCAGCCGGTTGGCGTGTTCCAGATGGCGGAGCCAATGGTGTATGGTCAAATGCCCTTGGTTCAAGTTCATCCTTTTCTGGTTACCCATACGACAGCACCAATAAAGGCATGACCTTCTCTGGTAAATTCGGTAGCGCATCCACCATCTGGTATCCTGCTTCGGGTATTCGCGTCAGCATCGGTGGCGGTCTCAGCAATGTCGGCAATAGCGGCTACTATTGGGGGTCTGCTTCTCCTAACGATTACGGCGCGTACGACCTGTGCTTCGGCAACAATGGCGACGTCAGTTCGTCGAACGGCCGCAGTCGCGCGTGGGGTCAATCTGTCCGTTGTCTCCAAGAATAATTCTTAATCAGCGTGGTCTGGAAGCCCAAGCGTAGCAAGGCTTCCTAGACTATGCGTTTTGAAGCATTAGCCTCGCGCCCAGCGCGAGAGAGTCGGCGCGTAGCGTCTGCTCCCAATATTCTATGAATTTCAGGAGCTTACAGTAATCGGTATAGAAGTTCGATAATTTTAAGGTCGTAGTCTACGAAAGACGCCAAGCTAGGTTAACCCAGCTTGGCGTCTTCGTTTGTGCGGCCAGTATTTTGTCGATCA
>JAZLCW010000015.1:0-9598 GCA_045614445.1 Candidatus Cryptobacteroides sp.
GTCTCACCAGTGGAAGCTGTCGAATCCAAAAGTCTACCATCACGCAACCTTACATATATGGTTGCTCCGCCAATCGCATCGTCCATCGAGAACCCGGTCTTCGCCCTCTTAAGTATGAAAGAAATTGTCATATCGCATATCTTTTCTGCAAATATACAAAACCTTTCGACTTTCCCCACATTTTCCCCACATTTGTAAAAACGAATGATTCTTAGTGAAACCGAATCAAAGTTTTACACCCTACAACATACTGACTGTTAAACACTTATATTCTTTACAAACCTTTCCCCACGTTTCCCCACCTTCATATTTTCCGTTTCCAACCGAATCACTTAAAATTCAAGGCAATTTATTGATTATCAATAGGTTGCCTTTATTCATTTGGTGAATTTTTACCACATTTTTACTACATCTCGCAGTTTTATAACGATATTTCTGTTAAGCAGCCATCCTCAATAATCAACGAAAATACACATTCGGCAAATCAGACCACAATTTCAGTTTATCGGAATAGTGAATGAATACAATCTGGTGTATCTTTGCACGCAGATTAATGAAGCATGAATAGGATCAGAATAAATACATTCGAAGAGATACATCACGTCTGTCTGATGTATGGGTTGAAGAAGGCGTTTTCACGATTTCCGTTTCTGACAGCCAACATAATGGCTACTCCGCCTCCGGTCAGAAGAAAGCCGGAGTGTTTGCGGCCGCTTCTCGGTTTCAGACGGCATCCTATATGGGTACAATATTTCAAGAAAGATCTCTATGTGGTATATAACGAAGAGATGGTTGTTCTGAAGGATGTGACAGCATTTGCAAAGGCTGTGATTGAGGAATATCTTGCCTATCGTCATCCGTATATGAAGACATCTTGGTCAGAGAACAGCCTGTCGGAAACCGGATCCGGACATATTATCGCTGAGATCATTCCTGAATCTCTAAAGACTGACGATATGCTTTAGGGGACATTCCTTCGACTCTTTTGAAATACTTACCGAATACAGACTGTGATGGGAAATCCAGTTCGTTGCTGATCTCCTGAACGGTCATTGAAGTGGACGACAGGCAGCTTTTGGCATAAAGGACGACATATTTCTCAATCCACTCCAATGCTGTCATTCCCGTTTCCTGCTTCAGGATGGCAGAAAGGTATTTATTAGTGATGCATAGCCTGTCTGCATAGAATCCGATGTCGCGGTGTTCCTTGAAATGTTCTGCTGCAAGTGCGATGAATTTCTCGCAGACTTCCTGACTGCCGGTCATTACAGATTTCTGCTGCTGGGCATTGTGCACGTAATATCCCATGCCATAATAATAAGCGGAGAAGAGATGTCTGATTATCTCTTCCCTATATGGATGATCATCACGGTTCAGTATGCTTGCCACCTGCGTATAGCAGTTCATAAATGCATTCAACCCTTCCTCATTGAGCGAATAGAAGTGATTGGACTTGTATGAAAGCCTTTCCTGGAAACTGACCGGAAGATTCAGGGAATCAGTGAACTCTTCTGATGTTACCATACCGAAGCCCTGAAAATCACTGCTTGCTTCTATTGATTCTATGACTTGTCCGGGAAAGAACATTGCCATTGACGGAGCTTTCAGTGTATATGAATAGAAATCCACGATACACGACATCTCGCCTTCGGCAATAACCAGCTGAGTGACTTTGCTGATCTTGTATGGGAATCGCAAGCCTCTCAGTATTGAATCGTTATTAAGAAGTTCTATTTGCATATCGGTCACCATTGTTGTAGTGCAAAGTTAGGAAATTGGAAAAATTGAACAATCAATTCCCCTATTCTTCGGCATTTCAGACCAAAACATCGGCAAATCTGCCCAATCATTCCAATAATCCGGCAAAACTGCCCAACAAACAAGCATTTCATCCCTTTACTCCAGGACATTCTGCCCATACCTTTGCAGCAACAAAAAGATAATAAGGGTATGAATAAGATTTTAAAAGGAATGAGCATCGTATCGGTAATGCTCGGATGCACACTAAATGCAGGCGCACAGAACAATAAGGAAGTAAGAGAAGAAGCCAAGAAAGAAGGATTCATGAAGCGTGCTTTCCGCGATATGAAGGAAAGTGCCAAACTCCAGCGTCAGATCGACAAGGCAAATTTTCAGGCAGTGAAATTAGAAACCAAAGCCTTCTATCAGGAACAGAAGAGACTGTCAAAGCCATCAGTAAGATCGGCAGCGGAAAAGGAAAGAATGCAGAAGGAACTTGAGGCTGCAAATCAGAGAGTCGCAGAGGCACAGGCTAAAGTTCAGGCAACAAAGAAATAAGGGCATAGCAAATCATAATTTCTGGAAGAAGTAAAAGATGATGAATAACGTAATATATCTTGTGACCGGAGCGGCCGGTTTCTTAGGATCTAATGTATGCGCCCAGTTACTGGAGCGCGGAGAAAAGGTAAGAGCCTTTGTTCTTGAGGGCGACAAGTCTGCAAAGTATATCCCGGAAGAAGTGGAAATATTCTATGGCGACCTCTGCAATAAGGCATCTCTTGAGCCGTTCTTTACTGTAGAGGAAGGCGTCCAGACCATCTGCATTCATGTTGCAAGTATGGTGACCGTAAACCCATATTACCGAAAACTTGTACTTGATGTAAATGTGGGAGGCACAGAGAATATCGTCGATATGTGTCTTGAGCACAAGGAGTGTCAGAAACTTGTCTATGTAAGTTCTACCGGTGCAATCCCTGAACTCCCTCACGGGCAGAAGATAAAGGAAGTGGAGGAAGTGAATCTTGACGTTCTTGAGGGCTGGTACAGCAAAAGCAAGGCGATGGCTACCAACAATGTATATACAGCCGTCAAGAAGAGAGGGCTCAAGGCCTGTGTGGTATATCCTACCGGAATCTTCGGTCCGAATGACCATGCCGTCAGTGAGACCACATCTACTATAATCAAGATCATCAAGGGAGAGATGCCTGTAGGAATCAACGGGTCCTTCAATCTTGTGGACGTCCGCGACCTTGCTGCTGGATGTATTGCAGCTGCCGACAAGGGAAAGATCGGTGAAGGATATATCCTTGGAAATGAGGTCATCAGGTTCAAGAATCTGAACAGGATCCTTGTCAGGGAGACAGGATGTGACCCTGTCAAGTTCTTCCTTCCGATAGAGTTGGCGGAAAGAATTGCCAGGAGGATGGAGAAGAAGGCTGCAAAGACGGGCGAGATGCCGATGATGACCACTTTCTCTGTATATAATCTCAAGAGAAACAACCAGTTCGACTACAGCAAGGCGGAAAGGGAACTCGGATATAAGACCCGACCGCTCGAAGAAACCCTCAGAGACCAGATACAGTGGCTGAAGGCTAACGGGAAGATATAAGATATGGGCAAAAGATTCAAATTGAAGATCCGCGCAGGAGAGACCTTCCTGTACAGAAAGGGAGGCACCGAAAGCCAGGTGTTCGAGATCCGTATGAAAAGCAATATCAGGCAGTCCTCGCTTACGAGGGCTGCTAAACTTGCATACAGGAGGTATCCGTATTTCAAAAGCCGTTTCAAGGTGGAGGACGGGAATGTCTATCTGTGTGAGAATCTGTTCAGCCCGCCACCTGCGAGGGCAAAGAGACTCAGACCTTTAGGCGGAAGCACGACGAACAGGAACCTTGTGGATATCACATTCTTCAAGAATATAATCTATATTTCATTTCATCACGCGATGTGTGATGGGAGAGGTATTATGAAGTTCATCAAGACATTGATGTACTACTATCTCAATTTCAGATATCCTCATAACAACGTCCGTATTCCTGGCGTGATGCTTGCCGGCGAGGGATTCCTCAAAGGAGAGACAGCAGATCCTGTCAATGACGGCAATCTCACATTCGACAAGACAAAAGTCTATCAGGCAGACAGGACGGCGTTTGCTATCCCGGAAGTCCAGACTGGTGAAGATGCCGGTGGGCAGAGTTGGAGATATGAGATCATATTCGATGTTCACGAGGTGATGAAGGTCTGCAAGGCCAATAACTGTACACCGGCAATATTGATGACGATTATGATGCAGAAAGGAGTAAAGGCTTTGAATCCGGATGCGGCAGAACAGATTCTGTGCAGTATGAGCTGCGACTGGAGAGACAGCATTGAAGTGCCGAACACATTCCGCAACTGCGTCAGTTCCATATATCTCCCTTATGGCTCAACTGAGGAAGATATGGAGCTGAAAGACCTTGGAACGCATTTCCGAAGTCTTATAGCCAGACAGAAAGAGGTCGATTCCGCAAGATGCAGCGCAAGCGTGATGAAGATGATGTCAGATATGCTTGACGGACTTGGAAGTTATGAAAAGAAACAGGGAATGGTGAGCGGATTCACATCAAAACCGATAAATTCGTTCATATGCAGTTACACCGGCAAGGCTGATATGGGAGATGCTGAAAAGTATATGGAAAGCATGCACGCATACAGCAGCGGCACAAAAGGAATAAGTCTTCAGATGATGTCGGTTGCTGATACATTCAGCGTGGATTTCCTGCAGAATTTCCCGGAAAAGAAATATGCAGAGGCATTTCTTATAGAGGCAGAAAAACTTGGTCTGAAAGCCCAATGTTCGGATGTGATAAATTACATAACACCGAAAGACCATACCGCCAACACGAACTTCCTGAAATCCCTGATATGGTTTTTCAGAAGGAGATTACACATATGATGAACAGACACATATTCACTTTAATATTATGTCTGGGTATCGGTATTTCAGCCGGTGCCCAGACATCTGCAGAATATACTGCTGTAGAGAAGACAGTGATTGTCAGCGGTGGAATAAAGGCTGATGCACTGTTCCTGAACTTTCTGAAGAAGGCTGCTCCTGGGGCTGTAAGCGGAATGACCCCGGGAGGATCGGTCGGAGGATTTGTACAGATTGATTTTACTGAGACTTGGAGTCTGAGACCGGAACTCAATCTGAACTATAAACAGAACGACTTTTCATGGGCGTCAAATTCCGGGAAATTCAGGTCGATGGGAATCGAAATTCCGATATATGTCACTGCCGGATGGAAGGTATTTGACAATCATCGTATGTTTATAGGTCTGGGACCGTATACAGAGTTCTGCTATTTTGCACGGTGGGAAATAGATGGCAGAAAAGTAAATATGCTCGAACTGAACGAGACCGGCGAGCCTATGATTCAAGACTCGCAATCCGGTTTTGGGGCGATGATCGGCTACGAATTCGGATGCGGACTCAGCATTGAGGCAAGTTATAAGATATGCTATTTCAATATTCTCCAACCGAACACATCTCAGGGAGTTTCATTGTTCCCACAGACGATCGGATTCGGACTGGCGTATAATTTCGGAAGAATATGATGAGCAGGAAAAGATATCTATGTATTATCCTGTTCCTCGTTGTTGGTATGACGGCATTGGCACAGGATACTACATCTGTCAGAAAAACAAATTTCATCCGGCGTTATTGGCAGAGTCTGATTCATGGGAATGTTGACAGGACGCACGAAAAGGCATTTGATGTCAGTTTTGCCGTTGCTCCATCATATTCCCGCGAGGGTGGTTTCGGATTCGGAGGCACTGCAACAGGGCTTTATAGAGTCGATAGGCGTGACTCTACCATGATTCCGTCAAATATTACCTTCGGTGCAAATGCTTCATTGAAAGGATTCTATTCACTTATTGCAAATGGCACGAACTATTTCTCAGACAAGCACAGCAAATTAGTTTATAGTGCAAAATTCACAAGAAAGGTATTGGATTTCTGGGGGATACGATTTGATGAATGCTCTGTCAATCCTACATCCGGATACGTGAGGACACAATTCAGGATAGATGCCGACCATAGTTATAGAATCGGGAAATACGTGTATTTCGGTGCCGTTCTTAATATGAACTACACCAAAGCAGGTCGCCTTATGGAATCTGATTATCTGTCCGGACAAAATCCTGACTATTTCCTTACGGGAATAGGCGCATCATTCCAATATGATTCAAGGGATAATCCGACAAATCCGCAGAAAGGTCTCTATATTTTGCTGCGAGAGACTGTTCATCCGAAGTTTCTCGGCACTGCCTCGATGACCAACTGGGGCACGGCATTCACCATTTGCGGTTATCAGCCTTTATGGAAGGGAGGACTCATAGCAGGAGACCTCTATGCACAGTTCAACAGTGAGGATGCGCCTTGGATTCTGCGTGAAGAACTCGGCGGAGTTATGGGAAGAATGCGTGGGTATTATGCCGGCAGATACATCGACTCTAATCAGATTTCCGCACAGGTGGAACTGCGTCAGCACATAGCATCAAGATTCGGATGCGTCGCTTGGGTAGGAGCAGGAACTGTGTTTCCGTCACTCTCGAAATTCGAATGGAAGAATGTCCTGCCGAACTACGGTATCGGTCTTCGAGTGGAATTCAAGCATAATATGAACATACGTATAGACTTCGGCTTCGGTAAAGAGACTGCCGGTCTGTGCTTTGGTTTTGCAGAGGCGTTTTAACTATGAACTATGGAAGAAAAATCATATTCCTTATTCTACTGCTGACAACAATCTCCACGACGATTGATGCTCAGAGGTTTACCAGGCAGGATATGGCTTTCGGCGGCAAGAATTTCTACGGCTTCGCAATGAATAACAATCCTTACAGGAAGAGTAACGGATATATGACATACGATGTCGAGGTAGGATTTCAAACTATGCCTTCTGACAGTTGTGTGTATGTCCGTTCGTATGGATATCCGATATTGAGTGTTGGCATATCTGTGTCGAGCCTGAGTGATTTTGTGATGGATGGAGATTCGTTCCTGCCGGATATATATAGTGTATATGGTGCGTTTGAAAGGACACATATTCGTAAGGAACGATTTTCTTTCGGTCACCTTCTGAATCTTGGAATCACAACTAATCCAGGCGTGTATGACCCGGTGAACAACCCCGGAAACACCTTTCTGAGTTCACCTGTAATGTGTTATTTCGGCGGTGGTTTCTTTACAAAATGGCAGATCGGAAGGCATTGGGAGGCCGGTGCTGAAGTTATGTACAGGCATTATTCAAACGGAATGCTGTCAGTTCCGAATGGTGGAATGGATGTAGTCGGAGCAGGAGTGTTTGCAAGATACCGTATGGAGGAATACTCTGCTGCAGATTTTCGCGAGACATCACCAAAGCCTTCGTTCAAGGATAAAGGTATGATTTACCATATCTCATTCAGCGGTGGCGTTCATAGTTGCCGGAGTGAGTTCAAGGTGTATAATGAAATGGTCGATGATCCTACATTGAAGCAGATCAAGTTCAAGAGACATCCAAGGTTCTGCCTCAGTGCAGATGCGATGTATAGATATGCTCTGAAGTATGCTACAGGCATTGGAATAGATTTGTTTTACTCTTCAAATATGGAGGAGATCAAGGAGTGCGACAGGATATTATATGGCGACAATACCGTTACAGCGAACGATTACATGCCGATATCCGTCGGTATTGCAATAGTTCAGGAATTATATTGGAGAAATCTTGCCGGTTACATAGCCCTTGGTGCATATCCATATTTAAGAAACGGAGTCAGCGGCTGTCAGAGCCGCCACTATGAGAAGGCTGGGGTGAGATATTACTTCCCTCGTTTAGGGGACACCTTCGTTGGCTTCGCTATCAAGGCGCATAACTTCAGGGCTGAGAACTTTGAGTTTACTATGGGTAAGAGATTTGGAGGATAGAAAAAGCAGGAACAACGCCATTGCTGACATCATTCCTGCCGGTATGCCGAGGTGTTGAAGCTGACCGTCAAGAAACGATCACAATCCGTTTACAATTACCGGACACCCCCTCAGATGTTTCGATAATGCGAACGGACTTTCACAGTCTTGCCATTGACCACACGTGTGTGAGCCTTGACCTGGACTTTTCTTGTAGACTCAACTTCTACATCAAGTCTGATCTGAAATAGAACTTTTGTTTTCATGATAATAGTTTTAGAACATTATTGCCCTCATTAGATTAGATATTGTAAAACAAAGTTCGACTCTTCACGAACTACGTCCCTCGGCTTTCTTGCTCTTTCCCCTTTTAACAGAAAAAGGTATCAGTGAGGGCTGATACCTAATTCGTCATCTAATCTAGCCTTGCGGCTTACTATTATCATGTTGCAAATATAGAGAGTTTTTCCAAAACACCAAAAACTCTCTGAGAATTTTAACGATGCATAACTTGGCTTTGCCCTTTCGAGTCTTTCGGGAACAAGATAACATCTTTAAGCTCCTTCTTGACAGCAGAACACTGGTCTTTCACATTTTGAGGAAGATTGCCTGCATTACGATTGCAATATTCCAGCAGAAGATAATACCTCACTGAGGGACTCACAGAAGCGGCCGCATACATAACATCCTCAAATGCATGGTGAGACCTTAACCGGAGAGAGAACTGCATCAGATGCTGCACATAGGTATCCGCGACACCAGCTCTACCAAGGTCTTCAAACTCACGTGGATGGGAGTACAGATAATGGTCATATCTCTGTTCTTTAGTCCAGCGGTAAACGTATCTTCCATCCTGGCCCACCTCATAAGTATTTTCATACATTCTTACATACGGCCCACCAACCCCGAAACGGATTTGAGCAGCACCGAATGTCCTTGAATTCTGGAGAATCAATGTACTATCATCCACTCTCTTCACAATATCCCAATCAGCCAAAGTCGGAAAAAGAGTCGCAGCCAGCACCTCTTGACACATGGGATCAGAATAGACAGGAGTTCCTACACTATGCTTCTCATGGCCACGGATAACGCCTTCCAAAGCATCAAGACTACCCGATACTGCAGCCATTCTCCGCTCTATTTCCTGGAAGCGATCTTGCCCTTTAAGCAGCATCTCTGACAGCACATCAATCTCAGCCTGTTTTTGTTCGATGACCGCATCCATTGTTGCAACCTCGGTATACATGCCCTTCGGGACTTTTCCTTCCGCCTTGGATACGCCATACTTCTCGATGTACTCAGCATAGTCTGACCAAAGTTGCTTGATAGTTACTGGAGAGAAGATATTCTTCGCATCCAGGACTCCCTTCATGATAGGCTTCCCATGCTCATCCAGACGCACCTTGCCGGCATATCTGCTTTCCTTCATCGTCACTGGAACTACAAAGACGTGCATGTGAGGAGTGTATTCGTCAAGGTGGATGTAGGCACCGACTATGTTGTCTGCACCGAACCTTTCACAAGCAAAGCGATAGGTATCCATGAACAGAGAATAAACCTTTCCATCCACTGGTAGTTCACGATCCTTTCGGATCTGGCCATTCTCATATAACATGCCATCCTCGGCCAAGAGTTCCATTGAGCGTTCGTGGGAAACCTGGAAGATAATGCCTTCACAGATGACGCTTTCCTTGGAGTTGTGCCCTCGTTCCACCGAGGTCTCCTGTTTGTCGAATCTGACCTTGGCTCCCACTTCGTTGATTCTGCCATAGATTCTTTCTTCCAGAGACTTTTCGGACTTTTCGTGATTAACGACAGGATTGCCGAACACGTCCAGACCATGGATGGTCAGATTCATGAACGATCGTTCGTGGTCAATGTTCTGCGATTCTTTCGCAATTCTTTCCTCCGCCTCTTTCTGCAATCCTG
>JAZLCW010000016.1:0-45055 GCA_045614445.1 Candidatus Cryptobacteroides sp.
GGAGATCAAGAAGCACTGCAAGGTGCAGATGGAGCTCATGGAGGCTGTAGGCAAGACAGAGAAGAGAACTTACTGCCACGAGGAGAACGACGAGGCTCTCCGTCAGGCTATCCAGGAGTTCTGCTACGACAGATGCTACGCCATCGCAAAGTCAGGTTCTGCAAAGCACGAGCGTTCTGACGCGTTCGAGGCACTCAAGGAGGAGTTCTATGCAACACTTCCGGAGGAGGAGCAGGAAGAGAAGAGAATGATGATCGAGAGATATTATCACGCTGTCGAGAAGGCTGCGATGAGAAATATGATCCTCGACGAGGGTGTACGTCTCGATGGCCGTGACACTACTACAGTACGTCCTATCTGGTGCGAGACTGACTACCTCCCATGCGCACATGGTTCTGCAATCTTCACACGTGGTGAGACTCAGTCACTCTCGACTGTAACCCTCGGTACAAAGCTCGACATGAAGGAGCGTGACGAGGTTCTCATCCAGGAGACAGACCAGTTCGTTCTTCACTACAACTTCCCTCCGTTCTCTACAGGTGAGGCTCGTCCACAGCGTGGTATCGGCCGTCGTGAGATCGGACACGGAAACCTTGCATACCGTGCACTCAAGCCTATGATCCCTATGGCTCCGGAGAATCCATACGCAGTTCGCGTGGTTTCAGACATCCTCGAGTCTAACGGTTCGTCATCAATGGCTACAGTATGTGCAGGCTGCCTCGCCCTCATGGACGCAGGTGTGAAGATCAAGAAGCCTGTAGCAGGTGTTGCAATGGGTCTTATCACTGACAAGGACAATCCTAACGAGCGCTATGCAATCCTTACCGACATCCTCGGTGACGAGGACCACCTCGGAGACATGGACTTCAAGGTAACAGGTACTAAGGACGGTATCACTGCGACTCAGATGGATATCAAGGTAGACGGACTTTCATACGACGTTCTCGAGAGAGCTCTCGAGCAGGCACGTCAGGGTCGTCTCCACATTATGGGCGAGATGATGAAGACCATCAGCGAGCCACGTGCAGAGTACAAGGAGTTCGTTCCACGTATGGTACAGATCCGTGTTGCAGGCGAGTTCATCGGCGCAATCATCGGAAAGGGTGGAGAGACTATCCAGCGCATCCAGCGTGAGACCGGCACGACCATCACTATCACTGAGGAGCAGGTAGACGGCGTATCACAGGGTGTTGTAGACATCTTCGGTCTCGATAAGGAGTCAATGGACAAGGCTCTCAACTGGATCAACGGCATCACTGCAGTTCCTGAAGCTGGTACAGTATATCACGGAAAGATCGTTTCAATCCTTGAGTTCGGTGCATTCGTAGAGATCCTCCCAGGTAAGGAAGGCCTCCTCCATGTATCAGAGATCGCATGGGAGAAGACTGAGAAGGTAGAGGATGTTCTCAAGGTAGGTGACGAGGTGGATGTAAAGCTCCTCGAGATCGACGAGAAGACCGGCAAGATGAGACTTTCACGCAAAGCTCTTCTTGAAAAGCCTGAAGGATATGTAGAGCCAGAGCGTAAGCCACGCGGAGACAGAGGTCCACGCCGTGACAATGACCGTCGCGATAACCGTGGCCCACGTCGTGACGACAACCGTGGTCCACGTCGCGATGACAGAGGCCCAAGAGGCCCACGCCGCGAGCGTCCGGCTGATGCTCCAGAGCAGAACAACGAGCCAGAGATGTTCTAAGACATTTCTCATATAGCACAAAAAAACGGCAGACTTTAATCAGTCTGCCGTTTTTTGTTAACCAGCGGAGCGGACGCTCCGAGATGAATATAAATCCTACTTGAACAGGAGCTGGGCGAACTGGTAAAGGCTGCGACGCCATGACTGCCACTCGTGTGCAGTCTCAGGCGAAACATAGAAATGTGCATTCATTCCTGAAGCCCTCAGTTCTGCCGTTGTCGCCTCCTGATTCTGTCCCCAGCGAGGGTTCTTGAGCTCGTGACTGCCGTAGCTGATGAATACCAGATCATATGCATTCTTGAAGCCTTCGGTCTGAGCCGCCTCTTCCGCAGTGATCACTCCCCCGCTGAACATACCGAGAGCCGAGAACACCTTAGGATTCTTCATTGTAATAGCCTTGGTCTGCATACCTCCCATTGAAAGGCCGGCCATTGCACGATATTTCCTATCCGCCTTTGTACGGTATCTTGAATCTACCATCGGAATGATATCATTGATCAGAGTATTCATGAATCCATCTGCCCAGTTGGACGGACGGCCTGCACCACGCTGCATTCCCTGAGGCCTTGCCCATGTGCCATTGTCCATAACGATAATGAACTCTTCAGCCTTACCTTCCGCAATGAGATTGTCCATAATAAGGCCCGCCTTTCCCTGCTGGGTCCATCCGTGCTCACTTTCACCGCTACCATGCTGAAGGTAGAGGACCGGGTAACGCTTCTTCTTATCCTTATCGTATCCAGGAGGAGTGTAGATATAGCAGTGACGCATCTGCTTATTGGTCTCGGACCAATAATATACCTCGCGGACATCGCCATGAGGCACATCCTTCAATGCATAGAAATCACCATCGTGTGCCGGAACCTCGATACCGCTTCCCCAGCGGCTTGCACCATAGTAATAAAGGCTGCCCGGATCCGGAACAGATGCTCCATCGACCTCGAACTGATAATAATGGAAGCCCTCGTCCTGAGGTGCAGAATCACCTGTCCATACGCCATCTGCATCTCTCTTCATCGGATATTTGACACCACCGATATCAAGTTTCACTGTCACTGCATCCGGTGCCTTGAGCTGGGCACGGACTATGCGCTCGGAGTTCACCATCGGATACTGATGTCCCGGTTGATTCGAAGCATTAGGAATGAAATCATCCTTTGGCTCCACCGCACGGATTCTGTCAAGAAAGTCTGTCATCGCCTTGAGATTGCCCTCAGTGTACATACCCATTCCGTGACCTGCTCCTTCCTGGAGGTAAAGTTCTGTATCTACACCGGCCTCGTCAAGAAGTTCGTAGAAGTGGATTCCCTGGCAATGAGGCACCACATTGTCTGCAGTTCCGTGGAAAACCACGATCGGCGGATCAGAAGGGTCAATATAAGTAGTGGCGTTGAGTGCCTTGAAAGCTTCCTCATTACCCTTGAACGGGAAACCCATCACTGTCTCCTCAGGCATATGGTTCCAGTCATCCACCTCCTTGCCGCAGCTCATATAATGAAGGTCAGTCGGACCTGACCAGCAGCACGCAGCATCCACGAGGCTGCTGTAATCCGTATATGCTCCAAGAGAACCTTCGAGCTCGGCCACTCCGTTGCTTGTAGCGGCAAGAGAGGCAAGATGAGCTCCTGATGAGAAACCGGAGGTAGCTATGAACGAAGTATCGAACTTGTACTGCTGGGCATTAGCACGGACATAACGGACCACGGCCTTGATATCGTGGATCTGAGCAGGGAACTTCGCATCCATCGACGAACGATGATTCGGGGTAACGACTGCATAGCCGGCATCCAGAAGAGCGTTCACAATGGTACCAAGATCCGCCATTCCTTTGGAATTATTCGAGAACCAGGCACTTCCATATATATGGATTGCCACAGGATAAGATTCCTTCTCGACCTTCGGAAGATAAATATCAAGCTTGTGATATACCTGATCATCTCCTACATAGTCCAGATCTATGAATTTCTCCGAACAATGTACATCGATCTTTGGCATCTGCCAGCCACCGAAACCTCCTTGAGGCTGGGCGTATAGTGCCATGGTGCAGAGCAGCAGAGCTGCGGTCAGTAATCGTTTCATATCTGATGGTTTTAGTGTTCTATATTAAAGCTTACGGAAATTCCACTTGCAATTGTCACTTTCGAAATCGAAGGCAGCGAGTGTAGGTGTACTGTCAGCTATTGATACCAGAGCATAAGGCTTGTCGCAGCCTGGAACAGTCTTTGGCATTATGCGGTAGGATCCGTCTGTAAGCTGCTCGATTCTCCAGAGCTGCTCATCTGCGCCTGTAAATCCATCTGCAGCGACAAGTTCGGCACCTTGCACAGCAGCAAGAACTCTCTCGGTTCCCTCTATGCAGATCTTGTAATACTGTCCTCCGAGATATCCTCCTGCCTCCGGCACAGCCACAATCGACCACCTCTGATGAGGACGGTTCATCCAGTCACCGATACGGATGTCCACCTCCCCGGCAGGCCATCCTGCTGCCACCTCCTCGAGAGTCTGGTTCGGATAGGATACCAATGGCTCGTCCGGATCCATACGCCAGCTGGCGCGGGCGATCTGCTGTCTCTGGAAATCCACTGCAAGTTCCAATGCATATCCACGGCGTACCGAAGTTATTTCATAAACACCGTCAGTGAAGAGCTCGCCTCCTACAGGCCAGTCATTTACCCAGAGAAGAGGGCGGATGGCGAGAACACTTCGGCCGCTTCTGTCAAGGTCTGCTTCCCAATGGAATGACATCTTCTCTACTCCGTCATCCTCGATATATCTTCCGAAATGTCCGGCTCCGAACTGACGGTCAGCTCCATCGATCACCATCTTGCCTCCACCTGCGACCATATCACGTCCGACATTGTCAATATAAGGACCGGTAACATTGCGCGAACGTCCTACGACGATATTGTATGTCGAATTGACACCGTCACAGCAGGTTCCGTGAGTTCCGAGAAGATAATACCAGCCGTTACGGTACGTAATGGTGGTAGCTTCACAGTCAATTGCAATATCGACAGGCTCGTTTCCCTCGATACGAGCACCTGTCACAGGATCGAGCTCGACCACACGGATAAATCCGAAATATGTTCCGTAAGTACACCACAGACGTCCTGTCACAGGGTCCATAAAAAGACCTGCATCGATGGCATCGCAGTCTTCATCCACCTGAGAAGAAGCCACCTCGATCGCCTCGGTGAACTTGAAATCAGGAGAAGATGGGTCAAGGGTCTTGTTCCACATTGTGAGGATTCTGCCTGCATGACCTCCGCCCAGGCCACCACCTGTCGAGCTGTATGCAACAAGGTATTTATCACCTATCTTGAGAGCATCCGGAGCAGCACCCCCACCTGGGCGCTCCGCGCCAGGATACCAGTTCCAGCCGTCCTCAGATATAAGTCCTCCACCGCCGGTTCCGAATGTATAATATTTTCCGTCACATTCCATGATGGTAGAAGGATCATGAATCCACGGTTTTCCTTCCTGAGCCGATGCAGAAAATGAAATAAGGGCCAATGAAGCCACTGTCAATGTTTTATAAAGAGTCTTCATAAGGTTACTTGTTCAGGATGTTATAATTAAGGACAGGGGCACCGGATTCGTCAATGAAACGGACACAGAAATCGCTCATTCCAGGGCCATTGATCACAGCACCGGTAATCACATGACGACCCTTCTTGAGTGTAAGCCTCTTTGAAGCTCCGTCATCCATCACCATTCGTCGGTCACCTGAAAGTATGAGTGCCTCTTCACCGTCGATCCACCACATTGAAGCCGAGTTGGAGCCCACTGCAAGGCGGACATCCACAAGATCTTCAGGTACATCTATGACAGTTACGGCACGGAAAATCGCACCATAACGGCCGGTTTCGGTTCCTACTGCATAACGATAGAGTTTCACATTGAAGAGCTTGCTGTCAAGAGCATGCCAGGTAAGCTTCGCCTTGACAATCTTGATCTCAGGAGCTTCGAAAGGATTGCGTGGACGACCGGCGGACATATCCACAGGTGCCTGGAACTCCACTTCCATCTTCTCTACCTGACCATCTGCAGGCACCTCGAAGTCTCCCTTGTTCCAGCCAGTGTCAAGATTTGCTCTTAGATAGCTGTCCACAAAGACAGTATTGGTGCGGTTCGGCTTGCTGATAGGTTCAAGAAGAAGCCAGCGACGGATGAATCCTTTATCATCCGGCTGCACAGTATCCTCAACCGGAGTGCTGAAATATGCCTCCAGAGCAGGATAAGTCTGTACCAGGTCCTTTTTCTTCCTGGCATCAGCAGTGAAAGATGCTGCGGCTGCTACAGCCACGGCAATAGCCAGTGTACGAAAAAAGTGTTTCATGGCGATATGATTTATGTGGTTATTCCGGGAAAATTATCTGATATTTTCCGCTCAGATGCATGAAGGCAAACAGTCTGAGCAGACCATCATAATAAGCGTCAAAATATCCGTCCTCGTATGGAACATTTTCAGAGTTCCAGAGAGCGTCGATGAACTCACGGCTGATTTCATGCTCACACATGAGCGAAGCAGCTGCCACTGTGGAAACCAGACCTACGGAATGCCTGAGAACCTTTGTCCAACTTCCTGCCGGAAGAATCTCCTCTTCAGAAGGAAGGGTTCCATCCACACGGTACTGGTCCACAAAGGAGTCAATGCCCTGAGCATAGAAGAAATTCTGGATCTTATGGCCGTATGCACGCTGCCATTCTATATCCTGGCATGCCCATGAATAATCCATTGCGATATTCATTGGCACTCTCCAGGAGTCATAACGGAAATTAGCTGAGCCGTTGCGACGGCCTCCGAACGAGAAGACCTTTCCGTCGTATCCGCACATATCCGGATTCAGACCGGTAGTGTCATTGACAGCAAGGTGAAGGAATTCACGCGAACGGGAAGCACACTCCCTCCAGAAATCCTCGCGTCCGTCATCGGCCCATCTTGCCCAGACCTCATAGAACGCCGGGATATGATATGAAGGATCTGTGAACCTGTAACCGAAGCGGTCAGGGGTAAAGGTTATGAGCTTGTGCTCGGTATTTATGAAGTTATTGACACCCTCTGATCCATCCTTGGCAAAGGCGCAATCAAGTATGTACTGCGCTTCCTTCTTATAATCTATTCCTGTGGCATCTCCCCAGCGGTTCGACGCAAAAAGCAGAGCTGTCACATAGTAAAGTTCTCCATCCGAAGCAGGCCCCTGCGCGTTGCGGGTACCGTCCACCTTGCAGCTCCAGGCGAAATATCCCTCCATCGGGCCTTCCTGATGCTGCATATACTTCTTGCACCAGCGGAAAAGTTTGTCGAAAATATCCTTTCGGTCCATCTGCACTGCCACCATCATTCCGTAGGACATTCCCTCCGTGCGCACGTCATTGTTCTTGATATCAGAGACATAGGCAAGGGAATCCTCCACCTCGAAATACACCTTCGAAGGGCCGAAGAAGACCTCTTCGAACACTTCCTGGACTTTAGCATCGACCTCTTCAGGAGAATATCCTGCCTCGACGAAGACATTACGGTACTCGCGTGTTTCAAATGCGCCTTTGTCCCAAGGCTTGAGGACTGATGGCGTGCAGGATGCCAATATAACGGCAGCCGCTAAAAGATTAAAGATTTTCATAATCGTAAATTTATTATTTTCCTCTTAGACCGTCCGCAAAACCTGCGTATGCATACTTGCGGTTATAGTTAATATCCCAAAGACCGACAGGCTCGCCGCCTCTCCAGCCGGAATTGTCCGGAGCATCGGTGATGCACCAATGAGTGATGCCGTACTGCTGCGCAGGAGGGACGATCTCGAAATACTTACGAACAATAAACCTATAGTAATCAGCCATTTGTCTATGCTGCTGATCTATCAGCTGAGACGTCTTCAGAGTGTTGCCGTTCTTGTCGACATATCCCATATCCAGCTCCGATATCTTGACGAGCTTTCCGGTATTGGCCATCAGCTGAAGCATCTTGACGATATGCTGCTCCTTGCTGGCCTGGGTTCCGGCATTCTCATAATAAGATATATGCATCTGCGTGCCGATTCCGTCGATCTTTGTCACGCCATCAGACTCCCAGACTCCGATCCAATGGATGAGACTCTTGAGCTTTTTATTATCATCCCAGTCAGACTCGAGATTGTAGTCATTTATGAAAAGATTCAATGGCTTGGTTCCGCCATACTGGGCATAATACTTTCGAGCCGCCGCAATCACGATGCGCACATAATCCCCTGATCCGAGATAATCCTGCCAATAGAAATTATTCGAGCTTCCCCAGGCAGCAGACTCCAGCTCATAGAAGCCGTCTCCGTTATTGTCCCTTCCTGATATTGACTCATTTACAGCATCCCAGGCAGAGACTTTGGTAGCTGTCACCTCCATCATTCCCTCGATCCACCTTTCCATTGCAGCGGTGAGGACCTCCTTCTTTTCCACAGGAGTGAGATCTTCTATCGTGTAGTCTGCATCTGAAGCTGTAAAGGAGAAATCATCGATGTAGATATCACCCGCAAACTCTCCGAAACTAAAGATCAATCGTGTGGCCCCCGAAGCATTGCACTCGCATGATATCTCCACTTCCTTCCACTGCGTACCGAACTGAACACCAGGGAATTCACCGGCAGATTTATATCCATCCGTAATCTGGAGGCCGGCAGCAAGCCTTCCTGCAGATGAGCCCTTCACCTTGAACTTCAGCTTATATTCGCTGCCACTTCCGAAAGGAGTCTGCACATCATAGGCGAACTGAGCCTCCCAGCTGTTCACCGCCGATGGATTGGACACTTTAAATGCTCCGTTCTCCACGCTTCTGGTGGAGTTGTTTCCCCAGCCGTTGAAAGGATGAGTTCCATCATTGAAATCAAGGTCAAGTATCGTTTCCTCAGCCGTCTCTCCGTCAGGGAGCGGAACTCTTTTACTCTCGATCAGACCGTTCAGATATTGAACCGGCTGCTGCGAGTGCCAGGCCAATGTATGTCCATAGACGGTCATTCCGGCTGCATCAGCCTCATCAATGAACCTCTTCACGGTACTGAAGTCCATCGAACCGTCCCATCTGACGACTGAAGCGCATTTCATGGCGTTTCCGGCAGTCATTTCATCAAGATTCTCGAGGGCGACATTGTACATTTTCGACTTATTCAGGAAGTCTCCCACATAGACAGCCGCTCCCATCTTGAAGTCCGGGGAAACCCCGCGGTCCACATAGCTCTTAAGAGGACCGTAAGCAGCCAGATTATCATAATTCAGATGGTCATCCGGATCTGGTTCTGGCGACGGTTCAGGCTCGGGATCCGGATTCTGGCCAGGATCAGGATCCGGCTTCTGAGGTGTCACATCGACCACATCATCCAGATAATCATCTGGAAAACATCCTGTCCAGCAAACAGATACAAGAGCCAAGGCTCCCAGAAACATTAAAAATCGTTTCATATCAGTCAAGTGTTATTTTATCGATTATGATAGGCTTGAAGCCAAGTGACCAGAAGCCAGCGATATATATATGTGAAGGACTTATTGCATTACCGTTCTTATCCTTCATATCATGCAGGTCGATCACGACCTTACGAGAAGATCCGAAATCATACATTGCCGGATCACTCCAATAATTGTTCTTGTCAAAAAGGCGGAATGATACCTGACTATCATTGTCATTGCCCAATTGGACTGTAAGTGTGCTGAAAGCAGAAATATCCAATCCCTCCGCATACTGCCAACCGCCGAAGCCATATTGGCCGGTGATCAAGGTCCGGGTGGCCTCATCAAAACTGCCCTGCTCCCAGATGGAAGGATTGAACATAGCCTCATTAAGAGGGAAGGGCGAAAGTACATTCACCTTAATGGTCAATGTCTTTGTTACTCCAGCCTGCGATGTATATGAAACAGTGAGCGTTGCACGACCTTCTCTCTGAGCGAGAAGCTTTCCTCCTTCCAAAGCCACCACGCCGGTTACATCAAGTGAAAATACCGCCTTATCGGTAACGGCCCTGGATGTACCATCAGTATATAAAGCATTAACTATCAAACTCTTGCTATCACCCATACGGATATCAATAGACTCGCCGACATTCATAAGTTCGATTCCGGAAAGTTCACCTTCCGCGGCTGCTTCACCAGCATATTCCTTGAACCAATGATATACCGGCCAAGGGCAGGCCTCAGGATCGTTCAGGAAGGTATAATTGCCAGGAGTTCCTGGTTCATCCCTGAACTGGGCAAGAAGTTCCTGGGATGTGAATATCATCCAGCTGACGTTGCCAGTATTGTCCGCGATATATTTGAAATTGGCGCCGAAGCCTTTGCCTCCGGCGACTCCGGTGATGCTCTTTCCCCATGATGAATCATATTTGGCAGGAGCCCAATCCATCTCTGTAACCATCACAGGAGCATAATCAGCCACGGGCTTTATCTGAGCATCCCAGCCTCTCTGGAATCCTTCATATCCACCTCCGCTTATACCACCGACATTCTCGTTGGGATCCACCTCGGCATCACTTCCATACCAGCCCGGATAGACATGGATGGCGAAACCGATATTATCTCCTTTGAAGCGATGAGTCGCAAAACCGGCATACTGAGACTGGTAGCCAAGACCCGGAACCCATATTATATTGCGCGCACCATTGCCACGGATCTTGTCTATGACAGTCTGGAAATAGAGCTGCATATTCTGAAAATGTCCGTCACCATTACTTCCATACGAGCTATCCGTGCCTTTGATACTGATCGGTTCATTGGCCAGTTCAAACATGACGAAACCATTGTTCTTCAACTTCTTATGACGGGAAACTATATCCCATACCTTTATCAGGAATGCCTGATAATCATCATTCAGAGCGATCTTTTCCGGAGAGACTCCAGGAGGACGCATAACGACATAAAGGCCTTTGCTTATGGCATATTCAGCCATCGGGACAAAGACTTCATCAAGATATTTCCTGAAACGCTGCTCGGAGAATCTCTCGTGTCCTTCGTAGCGGACAGACGGCATGGAGGTATCGTCACTCCAGTATGGGTCCATATGCATACGGATGAAATTCATTTCCCATCCTGCTGCAAGGACCTTGTCGATCATGCTCTTGTTATGCCTCAGACAACCGGACACATCGTAGTCGTTCCAGGCACCTCCATTGAAGAAGGGACTGTAGGTCTGACCGAATCCATGGAGATTCACCCGATTTCCGTCTGCATCCTGGAGAAAACGTCCCACAACATTAAGCTCCAACGGCTGATCTGGAAGCGGATCTGGGTCAGGCTCTTCTTCTGGAGGGGTAACGACCGGATTATCATCCAGATAGTCATCTGGAAAACAACTTGTCGCGCTGATAGCGGCAAGGATCACAAACGCCAGAGCAAGCAATACCTTTTTCATAAGATTCAATTTTGCTTCAATGCAATACATTCCATTT
Organism: Candidatus Cryptobacteroides sp.; assembly: GCA_045614445.1. GTDB lineage: Bacteria > Bacteroidota > Bacteroidia > Bacteroidales > UBA932 > Cryptobacteroides. Next base: position 11,101 of record JAZLCW010000016.1, read on the forward strand.
CCACCAGCCAGCCCGGACGGCATACGGGAGCCCAAAGATAGACTTTAGGCAGGTCCGGATAACGGCTGTCGAAAATCTCCTGCACTTTTCTATAGTCGGCTATATCACGCAGATAGACTATCATGCTCATCACATCCTCGAAACCGCACTGGGCTTCAGAAAGCAGGACAGAGACATTTTCCAGAAGTCTTTCACACTGCTTCGAGACATCGCCCGGGTGCACGATCTGACCTTTATTGTCAATGCTGGCAGTTCCGGAGATGAAGACCTGACGACGGTCCGGATAGTCCACTGCTGTTCCTCTCTCGAATGTGACTCCATATTCGTATGTCGGATTCAGATGGGTGGAGCCATAAATAAATCTGATCTGTTCCTTGCCAAGTCCTGCAACGGCATATGCATCCATTATGACAGATGAGTCAGCGTAGGCGTTCCTTCCGGCAATACCTGTGCTGGCGATGTAATGAGTCTGAGCAGTAAGTCCCTCACCTTCAAACACTTCCCTACGAGCCTTCACTATGCCCGCATAGTTCACATCCACATTCTGGACAAAGATCCAGGTCCTGATGCAGTCTTCACTGAGAGTGCATCCGTAGGCTTTCAAAGATGCGATATAGTCTTCAAAAAGCACTCTCATCTGACTCTCGGAATCCCCTCCTCTGACAAATGAGCCTCCCATCCACAGGTGACGCAGATCTCCCTGGCGCACTTCCCACAGACCGGCTTCAGTCCTGGCGACTTCCACATCCTTCATCAGATATACCCACAGAGCGACCTTGCTTGCGTCAAGGGGCGGCTGCTCGAGTACTGACACAGCACAAACCTGATGGTCGCGGACATATGAATTCACAGTCTCCGCCTGATTGGCAGCGTCGCTGAGAAAATAACGCATAAAGACAGGTCTGGCCTCCTGCGATCCAAGATAGCCGTCCAATGCTTCATGCATGGCATCAAGCTGAGTTTCAAAGGATTGCGAGGGGTCTGCGTGAAGCATAAGATGCACTTCGTTTCCTTGACAGGATGCCTGTAGGGAGCATCCGTTCTCGTATTTCATTATATTTCTTATCATAGTCAATTATTATATTTTACCTGTACGCCGTCCGACTGCGACGCAAAGTCAGCGATCTGACGGCCGTTTAGTTCGATTTTTCCCTCAACAAATTCCGGTATATTGTACGAAAACATCTGTGAGTCATAGTATTTCTTCGGATCCTTCTGAGGCAGGAGGAAAGGCTTGTGAGCCTGACCGAGCGCATCCACATACGAAATATACGGACGGGTATAAAGGCCGTCATCCCTTCTGCTGCTGACCACCATCCATCGGCTGTTTCCGCTCCAGCTGTGATAGCTTTCCACATCAGCGCTGTTCAATGCCGCCATTGCAGAGATGCTACCATCCTGAAGATCAATACAATAAACATCGGCATCCTTGTGCCATATCGAGAAATTGCCGTATCCGCCCAATGTAAATGCGAGGTATCTTCCGTCCGGTGATATACGCGGGAAAGAGACGCTGCCACCCAGGACAGCCGCATTGTACAATGTATCCACTCTCTCGCCGAAAGAACAGTCAGAAGGATCGAAGTCCACGCGGCAGAGGCTGTACCTTACATCCTTATAACCTTCCGGCATCGGTTCCACAGCCTTATCAGAGCAGAAATACAGGCTCCTGCCATCTGGAGAGAATGTCGGGAAGGTCTCAAAAGCATCTTCGTGGCTCAGATGGGCAGCAGTCATGATTTCACAGCGCTCCACATCATACACCACCACATCAGAAGCCTCGTCAAAGACCTCGATACGGTTCGGATCGGTGGAATGAAGAACCTGATTGGTCTTGTTTACCGAGAATGCGACATATTGTCCTGAAGGATGCCAGTAAGGATATACCAAAGATGAAATGGTCTGGTCGGTCTTTGTATCAAGCTTTTCTTTCTGCCCGTTTCTAAAAATATATGTACCGGCAAGTTCCGAGCGCATATGGAAAAGCATCTGGTCCGGATCGCGGTCGCAGAAAGAGTGGCAGTTTACACAATTGCCTTTTCCATGAGTATTCGAATATATCCTGCGTTCCTTAAATGATTCAAGGTCACGCTGACAGATGCTCATCTCCCTCCAGATGCTATAGCCTGGGGTGATAAGACGATATGCAAGATACGGATCAATCTCATCTTCAGCCACATACATCTTAAAACTCTGATAAGCCATCCACTTGCCGTCCCTCTTTTCATAAATACAGAAGCTCAATTCACCGCCGGAGCTGAGGAGTTTCTCCCACTGCCTCTTTCCGAATGACACAAGGCCGCTGCCACAGCGGATGGTCAAGGTTTCGCCCGCAGCAGTAACTTCCGCCATCCAGGCATTACCCTCCGGCGAAATCACCTGGAAATTCATCGGAGCTATGTTGCGCGGAATGGTAACTTCCTTGTAATCAGGGAAGATTTCAGGACACTGGGCAATATCGCCGCTGATCTCAGGACGACATGACACCAAAACCATAAGAACCAATATGATTATATATCGCTTCATCTGCGTTCCTCCAAAGTTTCCAGCATCTGATAGGCTGTATAGAACTGGGACAGGATCTCATTGGACGGATCCGCCTCGAGAATATCCTTCATATCACCCTTGAGGCCGTCATATCGTACATACTCTCCTTTCTGAGGCAGGGCTTCGCGCAGCCTGCGCAGCTCATCAGGTTCACAAGCAGAATCATTCAAAGCTCGGCGCATCTGCTGAGCCCATCCGCGATAGAAAAGAGTTTTATCCAATATATTGACATATTTCTCAGCCACCTCTGGTGCACCAAGAGCCATATTAGTGAGTACCAACACCTTAAGCTGCTGCGGGCTATGCATTCCCGGGGTGACCATATTGGCATCGAAAGCAGCCTGACGAGCCGCTGCGACATAGCCCCATGAAAGATAGACAGCACTCTGAAGGCTCAGACCGGTCTTGAGATTCGGAGTAGGGAACATAACCTTCGAAACAGGCTGAGGATTATAGTAACCGAGCTTTTCCACTAGCTGTCCCTTATGAGCGAGCGCCAGATTAAGATAGCTGATCAGATAATCCGGCTGACGGCGGTCTGCTGTCCGGATAATCTCATCCCACTCCCCTTCTGCGGCCAATTGCTGCTCCTGGATCAGACGATAGTAACTGCGACTGTGGACTGCATTATAGAAATATCCGGCAAGAGCGAGGGCAGCCGCCAGGGCGATTGCCGGGCCATAAGCAGAAAGACGCGAAGAATCCTTTGCAAGAAAACGCGCTGCCAGCATCAGCACCGGTACACTTGCCCACGCATATAGAGGGAAGAAATATGTCGAAGGCCAATCATAATACATAAACGGAGTAAGAGCATGCTCCCAACCTGCTGTCATTGAAGCCTTTACATACACAAACGCTGTCAGCAGGAAAACCACTGGATAAATCAGCGCATACAATCCCTTAAGGCCATTTCTTAGCACTTCCCACAGAAAAGCACAAAGCGCAAAGACCACAGCCACGCTTCCTGCAAGGTGATAAAGCAGAGGGATTAGCACCACTCCCGCAGCATAACGTATCTTTTCCTTAGGAGCACTCATATAGACATAAAGAGCAGTCAGCACCAAGGCAAATGCCACATGCCCCTGGAATCTGTAATAATCATTTTCCAGGCAAAGGTAAAGGAATACGAGAGGAAGAAAAGCTGCTCCCCGGAAGACAGGACGGCCGTTCATCTTGGAAAGCAAAGCCCACGCAAGCCAGGCAACCAGGATATAAAGAGCTGATAATATGACAGTTCCAGCCAACGGAAGGCAGAAGAACTGCGATAGGAAAGATGCGACCAATGTCGCGAATCCGCCGGTCTCGGCCAATATACCTGCTATCTCCGCCCCGTCATAAATGAAGAGCTCGTTTGCGGCAATATTGTAGAAGCGGAACTCCTGAGTAAGGTGTATTCCGACTCCGAGAAGCACTGCAGCCACGGCATAGAAGATAATATGTCTTGTCCTTTGCTTCATAAATCAATAAATATAGGCCCAATACGAACCCGCATATTTTCTCTTGGCGATATTGGTCTTTCCACTTTGCATCTGAGCGGTAAAGTCATTGAAATCACTCCATACCTTTTCGTCGATGTGGTACTTCTCGAGGATTGCCGGCTCGTGGCTGGCCACAAGCAGCAGGGCCTCCTGGTACAGACGCGGAATCCCCTTGCCCTCAGGATAAAGGGTCTGGGCGATTATGCTGAATGCGCTCATAAACGTATTGCCGTCCTTCTGAGCCAATACCGAGCAAAGCAGGTAATCGGCGAATTTCTTATTGTAAGGGTACCTTGTGACAAGAGCCGACATATCCGTTAGGAAGGTGTCAAGGGTGAAAGGCTCGCGTTCAATATGATACTCTGGCTCAGAATTTCTGATGGCCTCCAGCTTAGGGAGCCTTTCTTCGACCCAGTCCCCATGACAGCAGGTATGGCTAAGAATATCCACATATTTGCTGGCCAGAGCATAATCCTTGTTCTCGATATATATGTCCGCAAGGGTTCTGAGGGACTTGTAGCTTATGCCCGGAAGTGACTGCTGGCCCTGCTGATAGGCATAGTAGACAGCAGCATTGTCCATTTCGAGGGAACGATAGAAGAGCACATTGAAATTCAGGGACAAAGGTCCGTCCGCGGCCTTGAAGAAGAAGTCATCCTCACTTGTGAGACCGTATCTGAAAGCATGATCTGCAAGCTGTCCTGTCTGCGAAAAAGCCAGCAATACATACTTGCGCTTATATTCGTTCTGAAGAGCCTCCTTCGGAGTGACCTCCTTGATGATTTCTCCCCACTCCTGACGTTCTCCGTGATATTCAAGACGTGCTATCGCCTCGTGCTGCCTGCTCAGGGGGCCGACCTGAAGTATGTACAATGAAACAAATACCGCCAATATCGGCATCACCACCGAGATCCAAGGTCTTCGCAAAGCCTTCGGCAGAGGGTTCTTCATCCTGAAGAACAATGACACAATTATAACAATCGCCGCAAGTAATGCCATGAATGCCAATATCATACAAGATTTGGCCAATGTCATGTCATCCAGCTGGAGATAGACAAAGTACGGAAGCGGCAGGAAGGCGAACCAGAAAAGTGAGTCAGAGTCTTTAAAAAATCTTTTAATGATGATCCAGAGACAAAGTACGGTCAATATCGGGATCAATGCTTGGATCATCGCACCCGCTGCCGGATGTGCATAGAACTGCAGGAGGAATGATCCGCAATATCTGAATATATCATCCGGGAAATGGAAATGAAGGGCGGTGAAATCAGGCAGGGTCGAGAAACAGCTGAATCCCTCGTACCATCTCATAAGGCAAGGATAGCTGAAGAACCACCCTGCAGCCAGAAGCAGAAATGCTGACAATGTAACTATCTTCTTCATATCATTCTCCTCCATTAGTCATTGTCCATACACATCTTGCGTGCTTCCTTCGGAAGGTCTACCTTTCCCATTATGAATTCAGGCACATTGAATGATCTCAGACGCCAGGTATTGTATCTCGGATCTTTTTGAGGCAGGAGGAAAGGCTTGTGCGGCACTCCGTCTTCATCCATGTGAGCGATATAAAGGCGGGTGTACCTACCGTCGAGTCTGCGGCTTCCGTAGATGACCCATCGGCCGTTTGATGACCAGCTGTGATAACTGTCAGCCTCTTCCGGATCATTCCATACTGTCACATCCACAGGCTCCATTGTCTGAATATCGATCATCTGAAGATCCGCTTCCGCGTGCCATACTGGGAAGGTTCCGTAATCTGCTATTGTATAGAGAAGATGGCGTCCGTCAGGAGAAAGACGCGGATGGGAAACACTTCCGCCCTGCTCTGAGGCATCATAGAAGACATCCACCTTTTCGCCGAAGCGGCCGGTCTGCGGATCGAACTCCACTCGCTTCAGATCGTATTGCATATCGAATGTAAGCTCCACCGGAAGTGTATCCGATGTGTATGACGCGAAATACAGATATCTGCCGTCAGGAGACCACGAAGGGAATGTTTCCAGGGAAGCCTCTGTCATAAACCTCTGATCTGTAATCACTTCATCCAGAACAGTATCGTAAATGACGAGATCCGACGCGGTGTCGAAGACCTCGATAGGTTGTCTTCCTTCAGCAAAGAAGACCTGATGAGTGGTGTTGGCAGAAAATGCGATGAATCTTCCTTCCGGATGCCATGCGGGGTAAGTTACACTGCTTACCGAGCTGGTTCTGGAGAAATCTGCCTTGAAGACCTTGCCGCCATGCCAGAGTATGGTGCCGCCGTTAGTGCCTCGGGCGTGGAACATCATACTTTCAGGTGAATACGACGGGAAATTATGGCAGTTAAGGCATGTGGTGTTCGAATTTTTATTGGTCACGATCTCTGTCTCATAGAAGGATGTGAGATCTCGCTGGTACAGGCCAAGCTGACGCCAGCTCACATAGCCCGGCTCGATAAGACGGTATGCCGCCCAGTCGTCGATCGGATCTGCAGAGACATTGATCTTAAATGGCTTATAGGCTATTCCGTCGGGATATTGGTCATTCCAGAGGGTGACTTCGACTTCGAGAGTCCCTCCTTTGGCCTGGTCGAGCATAGCCTTCCATTTTTTCTGTGGGATGTCCAGGATTCCACCGCGCCCCTTGACTTTCAAACCTTCTGCTCCTTCGCATCGAAAATCTGCGACAATCATATCCGCACCCTCCGCCATGAAATTCAGCGGAGCGATATTGTACGGCACCGTAACCCCCTTGTAGTCAGGGAAGATAGAAGGCTCTTCCTGCGACGACGCACACTCCTGAGACCGATACGAGCATCCGCACAGGAAAGAAAGAAGGCCTAGACAGAAGGCTATGTGTATAATCCTTTTCATCATTGAGCTCTATATGAATATGCCCAGTAAGTATCCTTATATTTCCTAAGCGCCTGACTTCCCTTTCCGGCATTCATGAGCGCCACATAATCTGCAAAGCGCTGCTGAGTGTCATTGCTTATGTGGATGCCTTGCAGCGCAGAAGGGTCGACCATCGATATCAGGATAAGCGCTTCTTCGTAAAGACGCGGGAGATTCTTGCCGTCAGGATATTGAACCTCAGCAATATACCTGAATATATTCAGAAACTTATCGCCCTCATCATCTGCAAGCAAAGCACACATCAGAAGGTCAGCATATCTGCGGTCCTTTCTGTTGCGATCGACCATCGAGGAAATAGTATGAGGGAACTCAGCGATCATTGCATTGAATTCATCATAGGCGTATGCCGGGGAGGCATTTTTAATTGCCTCAAGCTTAGGAAGCCTGTCTTTCACCCATGCTCTGTGGCATGTACTGTGGGCAAGGATATCCACATACTTCTTAGCCAATGCATAATCCTTAAGGTCTATATAAGTGTCTGCCAGACGTCTGATAGAAGAAAATCCGACTCCTGCAACAGACTGGACACCAAGCTGATAGGACTGATGGATGACGGCGTTCGGCATAGCCATCGACTGATAGAAGATGGCATTGAAATCCAGACACAACGGATTAATATTGTCATAGAAAAGGAAGGAGTCCGAGCCATCCAGGCCATATAGGAAGGCATAATCGGTAAGGTGCCCTGTCTGCGCCAATGCGAGGAGAGCATAATGGTGCTTGATGTCATCACTATGAGCATCAGCAGGTGTGACTCTCTCCAGTATTTCCATCCAGCGTCCGTTTTCTCCGAGATATTCCAGACGGGCATGATCATTCTGCTCATGATTCCTTTCGTCCAGAACAAGGAGGAAATACAGTGAAGCACCAATGGCTGAAAGCATGATCAAGATATTCACCGGCAGGCTGCCCACCCATTTCGGCACCTTTATAGTCACTTTGCGTATCAATGTGAATATCAGCACGATAAGCATAATTCCCGTGAAGGCTGCATTATAAATGACTGCAAAGTACATATGCAGATCCCAGAACTGGCGGAAGACAAAGTAAGGTAGCGGAAGGAATGCTATCCAAAGAAGTCTGCCCGGGTTTTCAAACAGACGGTTAACTATTACTCCTGTACAGATTACCGGCCACACAGTCATAAGAGCCTGGATCGCTGCACCAGCTGCTGGCCATTTATAGAACTGATGAAGGAATGCACCGATGTAGCCAGGCAAGCCTTCAGGAATAGCTTTGTATAGATTGCTGAAATCCGGAAGAGTCGAGAAGAAAGAATAGCCCTCGAGCCAGATCAGGAAATAGCGATAGGAGAAGAACCATACTGCCCAGAAAATGATAAAAAGCAGCGATGACGCAATGGCCAGGATTCGGCCCGGGGTAAAGAAAGATCTGTTCATAGCTGCATCAGTTTTCAGGGTCAAACAATTTCACCACCTCATCAGGAAGTTCCACCTTGCCATCAATGAACTCCGGCACATTATAGGACTTCAGGCGCCAATTATTATAGCGGGGATCTTCCTGAGGAAGAATGAAAGGCTTATGGGCACGGCCTTCCTTGTCAAAATAGCCGATATAAAGATGAGTATATCTTCCGTCCTGACGGCGGCTGCCATAAATCGTCCATCTTCCGTTTGAGGACCAGCTGTGATAGCTGTCAGCTTCCTCTTTGGCATTCCACACTGATACATCGACTGGCTCCATTGTCTGCAGATCGATCATCTTCAGATCAGCCTCCGGATGCCATACAGGGAATGTTCCGTATTCAGACCAGGTGTAAAGCAGATATCTGCCATCTGCGGATATGCGAGGATATGAAGCGCTTCCTCCCTGAGCATCAGCATTATAGACTGTATCAATTTTCTCACTGAAGCTTCTTGCCTGCGGATCAAAGGCTACGCGCAGCAGGTGATAATGCATGTCTTTTAATTCATCTGGAAGTTTCCTAGCTGATGCGGATGCAAAGTAAAGAGAACTGCCGTCCTCAGACCAAGCCGGGAAAGTTTCAAGAGCCTGATCGGTCATGAAGCGCTCATCTGTGATGACTTCCCCTGTCTGAGTGTCATACAGAAGCAGGTCGGAAACATAGTCATACACCTCGATCGGTTTCTTTCCGTGAAGATAGAAGGTCTGGCGGGTGGTATTGGAAGAGAATGCGATGAATCGTCCCCCGGGGTGCCAGGCAGGATAGGTAGTATTTTTCTTGGGGCCTATTTCATTGAAATTGACCTTTGAAAGCTTGCCGTCATGATACAGAATGGTTCCACCGTCGGCTCCTCTGGCATGGAACATCATGCTCTCGGAAGAATATGCCGGAAAATGATGACAGTTAAGGCAGGTCTCGTTCTCCGTCGCATTTGTCACGATCGCACTTTCCTCGAATGAAGAAAGGCTTCTCTGATACAGACCTATCTGCCTCCAGCTCCTGTATCCGGGCTCAATGAGACGATAGGCAATCCACTCATCTATCGGCTCATCTGCAATATGAATAGGAAAGGCTGCATATTCCTGTCCTTCAGGGCATTCCTTATTCCAGACAGACACCTGTACATCGATAGTACGGCCTGCCGAAGTTCTCAGAATCTCTGCCCAATCCTTACTGTCAATTGACAGTACATCCTTACCAGCACTTCTGGAGAGCTCCTTTCCGTCAAGACTTATCACCGCCTGGACTCTTTCCGAGCCCTCGACCATGAAGTTCAGAGGGGCGATGTTGGCAGGGACAGTTACATCGATATAATCAGGGTAAATCGGAGGCAGCTCATCAGAGTGAGCGGAAGGCTCCTCCCATCCTCCGCAAGAGGATAAAAGAAGGATTCCAGCCAATGACAAGAGTCCGTAAATATGCTTTATGATGGATATTTTCATTGTTTGCGCGCAGGCTATGTTAATCTTACAAATATACTGATTTTAGCATAAAAATAAAAGAGATTTCTCGACTCACTTCGTTCGCTCGGAATGACAATTCAGGCGCTTTGTAAAAAATAAAATCCGGTCACCAGATATTCTGATGACCGGAAATTTATGGATTGATGCTGTCGTTATTTGCCCTGAAGACCGTTAGCGAAACCGGCATAAGTATGCTTGCGACCGTAGTTCACATCCCACAGGCCTACAGGCTCACCGCCTCTCCAGCCTGTTCCAAGAGCTCCGCCCGGATCAGATGTGCACCACTGTGTGATACCGTACTGCTGCGCTGCAGGGATGATCTCAAGATACTTCGAAACGATGAATGTGTAGAACTCTGCCATCTTGCGATGCTGTTCCTCTGTCACCGCAGAAGCTGCGATACCTGCGCCGAAAGCGTTCTCTACGATACCCATATCAAGCTCAGAAATCTTCACGAGCTTTCCTGACTGAGCGAGGAGGTTGAACATCTCGACGATTGACTCCTCCTGCTTCTTCTGGTCCTCCTCATTGAGGATGTAGCTTACGTGCATCTGAGTACCAATACCGTCGATCTTAGTCTGTCCGTCAGCTTCCCAGATCTCGATCCACTTGATAAGGCTCTTGAGCTTCGCATTGCCATCCCACCAAGACTCGAGGTTGTAGTCGTTGATGAAAAGCTTGAGCTCTGCAGGGTTGCCGCCAAACTCCTCGAAGTACTGACGTGCCTTTGTGAATACGAATCTTACATAATCCACCTCACCGAGGTAGTCCTGCCAGTAGAAGTTAGCTTCCGGATCACCGTTGGCTGCAGACTGAAGGTCATACTTGCCGTCACCATCACCGTCAGCTCCTGAGATTGCCTCATTTACAGCATCCCAAGCCACGACTCTACCTGCAGTAGCTTCCATCATACCCTTGATCCAAGCATCCATTGCCTTGGTGAGGGTATCCTTCTTCTCTTCTGGAGTCTGTGGAGTTCTTCCGCCAGGGAGTTCGATAGTATAGTGGTCAATGATTCTTGCTCCGCTGCCGGCACCTGCAGGATACTCCTTAGCTATGAAGTTTGCAGTTCCGTTTGGATCGTCACAGTTACCGTTTGCGAGGAGTTCGACACCATTTACCTTGAAGCTGAGATTATCGAAATAGTAATTATTTGCCTCAGCGAAGTCATTGAGGTTGAATGCGATAGCGTCACCACCATTCATCTCTGCCGCTACTGTACCAGAAGCTGTGTAAGTCTCCCACTCCTCTGTGAAGTTCACATTTCCGATGGCTGCCCAGTGGATATATCCTCCAGGTCCAATGTGAGTCTGAGTACTTGAAGAAGCCGGCTTGTCGGCACGTACCTCCATCGATACCTCCCAAGAGTCACCCTCCTTCATAGGGCTGTCAGGGAAATAGAGCCAGAACTGAGTATCCCAAGCTGCAGAAGCCATATCCTGAGACTGAACGAGGATACAGGTCTTCTGTACGTCCTGAGTCTTAGGAACCTCCACCATCTCGACGTACAAATACTGATCAACGATTGTAGCCGGACGTGGAGAGCTGTCCTTACCGTGCTCTAGAGCTACGAAGTTCTCACTTACCTGCGGATCCTCAAAGTCACCGTTTGTAATCTGCTCCACTCCGTTGAGCTTGAAGCTTACGTTGTCAATATAATATGTATTGGCCTCAGCAAAGTCGTTGAGGTTAAAGGCGATGGAATATCCGCCGTTTCCTTCTGCAGGGATCGATCCTGAAGCTGTCCAGTTAGTCCACTCAGTAGTGAATGATGGATTTCCGATAGCAGCCCAGTGAAGATATGCACTTGGAGCAGCATGGATCTGAGTTCCAGGTGAAGCTGCCTTAAGAGCATAGATATCCATAGAAATCTCCCATGAATCACCCTCTGCAAATGTAGTAGGCGAAACGATCCAGAACTGTGAGTCCCAAGGATTTGCCACCATATCGTGAGCAATGATTTCCAGACAGTTTCTCTTCTTGTAAGTCACCTGCTCCACGAGCTCAGGAGTATAGTTAGGATCGACTTTGTCCGCGATGAGAGTGTTCAGGAACTTGTTGTTCTGCTGAGAATGCCAAGCGAGTGTATGTCCATAGACAGACAGACCAGCTTTCTGAGCTTCTTCTACGAATGTAGTGATGGCGTCAAAGTTCATCTTACCATTGTTAGCCACCACGGAAGCGTGCTTCATCGCATTGCCAGGGGTGATCTCATCAAAGTTAGAGACTGCCATAAGATACTCCTGACCGTGCTCGACGAACTTACTGGCGGTGACGCCTGCTCCTAACTTGAAGTTAGGAGAGGCCTCACGGTCAACATAGTTCTTCAATACGTCATAGTCATTCAGATATGCATACTGCTCCAGATATTCCGGTTTTTCTACTGGGAACTCCTTCACCTCGTCCATTGCACAAGATGCAAGGCCAGCGGCAGCAGCTGCAATAAGCAATATTCTACTATAGTATTTCATAACTTAGTCACTTTAAATTATTATTCCTGGTATGTAGGGATATAGGTCTCGAGCTTGATCTCGCGGCTGCGTGATACCAGTGTATCCTTGATAGCATACTGCTTCTCACCGAAGTCCACAGTATAGTCAAGGTAGATACCGTCGCGGTCCTTGTTACCCCAAGCGAGTTTCTCACCATCCTTCACATACTTACCTGAACCGCTTGCAGTCATTCCTTCTGTAGCTGAAGTCACTGTACAGTTACCGTTTGCGTCGAAAGTAAGCTTCACCTGACAAGTCTTGGCGTTGACATCTGTCGATTCTACAACTTCTGACTGGATACCGCCTTCACCGGCACCGATCTTCTCATAACCTGCCCAGCTTGCCCAGCCTTCAGTAGTCTGGCCTTCGAAGTCACCGTTGGTTATCAGATTGACATCCGAACCTTTTTCAGTAAGAGATACATCGTCGAGCATCAAGGTAATTGCCTTGTCACCGAAGCACCATGTAAGTCTCTGGTAAACATCCTTATCAGGATTGATGCTGATCTCCACCTGCTTCCATTCAGTCGAGAAGCTCATACCGTGATTAAAGTTCTGAACGCTTCCGTCGGAAGACTGAAGGAAAATACTGCACCAGTCATACTGCTCGGAAGCAGCAGCCTTGCACTTGAGGGTATATGTCTTACCGGCCTTCATAGGCTCAGCAAGCTCATACCATACCTGTGCGCTCCAGTTTGCATCACCCACTGCAGGGTTTACGAAATGGATAGCATAGTTGCTTGTTACAGTAGTGGTATTGACAGTAGTGATGTTTGTTGAAACAGGGATTGTCACAGCGTCGAGAGACTCGGTACTAAGTCTTACCACCTCATCATTCTCCACATACTGCTCATGACGTACGACTGTTCCTGCATCCTGACCTGTAATCTGGTCAACACCGCGGCGGAGCCAGCTACCGTCCCACTGGTTTACATACTTGATGCAATAGAGAGTGTAGTCCATCGGAGCTACATTCCAAAGTGCAGGGTTGGTACGGATAGGGCTTTCACCTTCGATAAGAGGAGTACCTGACTTGATTCTGTCTGCACCCTTGACCACATCTGTCATCACTACAGGGATTACATAAGTGTTCTTGAGAGCTGCAGGATCTGCAAAGAATGCATCAGTAAGCTGAACCTCGACACCACCGAGATGAGTGCCGCCGTAGTTAAGCTTATCTCCTCCAAGAGTGTAATAGTTCTCAGGCATTGCCTGAACAGGAGAACCGTCTGCGAAATAGAGGTTTTCCACAAGCGAATTGTCCACATCGATGTCGATTACGACGTCCTTACCCTCATACGAACCTCCTATTGTACCGTAGATGATACACTTGTGCTGGTTGTCAAGAGAAGTATCGAATGTCTCAGACTCTCCAAGCACGATGGTACGTACAGGATACTGATAAGCGAAGTAGGCTGAAATACCACCTTCATAATCAGGGAAAATCTTCTCTGAATTATGGCAAGATGCGACAGACGCCAAGACTACGCCAGCAGACAAAATCCTAAAAATATTTCTCAATTTCATAATATTCTATCTTTAATGTCTATAACACTTGTTACCAACCTGTATTCTGATCAAGGTTGCTCCACTTTCTCACTTCACCGTCAGGAATAGGTCCGTAGTACATATAGTCCTTATAGTTACGGTTCTCCACCTCGATGACATTATACTTGAGTGCTCCACCTTCCTGAGTAACGTCCATACCCTTTGTAGTGGCATTGAGCTGATCCAGATCCACCTTCCAGCGTCTGAGGTCCCAGAAACGCTTGTTCTCGAAGCACATCTCAATACGACGCTCGTTGCGGATGAGTTCGCGCATCATTTCAGGATTACCTGCACAAGTCTCGAGATAAGGGTCATTTCCACCGACACCAAGACCTGCACGCTGACGGATAGCCTTGATTACATCATAAGCGCTATATCCTACAGAACCGGCATTTCTTGGTCCCCAAGCCTCGTTTGCAGCCTCTGCATAAGCGAGGAAGAGCTCTGTGTAACGGAAGTAAACAGGATAGTGGAACTGAGCAAGCTGCTGAGCTGAGTTAGGGTTACAGTCGTCGCGAAGGAGCTTGCGGAGATAGTAACCTGTACGAGTCGAGTTAGCCACCTTGTTGAGACCATTGTCATCAGCAGAGTAAGAACCTGTGATGATCTCAGTATCACGATATACTGTACCGTTATACATTACATACTCGCTAAGACGAGGGTCACGGTCTGCGTATGGATTGTTTACAGAATATCCGCTTCCTGTTGCATCGATAGGGTAACCGCTTGCCATCGGGAATGCATCCACGAGGTTCTGTGTAGGGTTGATACGTCCGTTTCCGTAAAGAGTCGGAGGGAAGTTGTCAAGTTCCTGTGAAAGACCGAAGTCATAGTCAGCAGTACCGTTGCTGTTACCGCCTCTCCAGATGATTTCCTTAGGATTCTCACCACCTGCGAGACCGTCGATCTCAGCCTTCTGCATATACCAGAGATGTCCCTTAGGGTCCATTCCTGAAATACCGCCGATATATGAAAGAACGTCAGCAGCAAGAAGAGCAGCCTCCTCTGAAGTCACTTCTGTTCCCTCTCTGAAAGCAGGGCTTGATGCAAGGAGTGCAGTCAGAGCCTTGATGGTCTTACAGATCTGTCCGTCCACGCGGCCGAGCATCTTGGCACCGAACATCACATTGTAGTCCACGAAGTTAGCACCGATCTCCTTGTACTTTGCAGGGAGCTGCTCGTTGCTTGTAAGGTCTACATAAGTGAGAGGAAGAAGCTCAATAGCTGCATCGATATCTGCATAGATCTGCTCTACGCAAGCCTGGAATGTATCTCTTGGCTTATTGAAGTCTGTACCAGGGCCCTCTGTATAGGTGATTACTGGAACACCGAGAAGCTGGCCGTTTGCCCAACCGCCGTGGTTTCTGAGAAGATAGTACATATTCAAAGCACGGAGAGCATAAGCCTCACCACTTACGTGATCTTTGAACATCTGCTGCTTCTGAGGTACTGCAGACCACTTCACATTGTCAACATTCTCAAGGAAGATGTTGATGTACTGAATCGTAGCTTTACGTGCAACCCACTGAGACATAGGGTCGTTTGTAGCTGCCCAAGATCCCTGAGCCATCTTACGATAGCCGTTCTCAAGGTCATTGGTCACCGCGTCATCTGTAGCGACGTCAGTAGTACTCTTGGTCTCGAAAGGAAGATTTGCATAAGCATATCCCAAGATACCCTG
Organism: Candidatus Cryptobacteroides sp.; assembly: GCA_045614445.1. Taxonomy (GTDB): domain Bacteria; phylum Bacteroidota; class Bacteroidia; order Bacteroidales; family UBA932; genus Cryptobacteroides. The sequence goes on from JAZLCW010000016.1 coordinate 26,629, forward strand.
AGCACTCGACGGATTCTGGAAGACCACATCCACAGTCTGTGCATTCTCCACAGAAGGCTCGAAAAGGTCGTCGCAGGCGCAGAAGGTGGTTACCAAAGCCGCAATTGCAATTATATTTTTCAGTTTCATTGTTCTCTGGTTTTAATGTTAGAATGTGAGCTTGAATCCAAGGTTGTAGAAACGTGTCTGAGGAGCTTCTCCTACAGCCATTTCCATATGCTTGCGCTCAGGTGAGACAGTAAGAAGGTTGCTTCCGCTGATGTATGCAGAGAATCCCTTTACTACCTTATTGTTTCTCAATACTGACTGAGGCATTTCATATGTCAACTGAACCTTAGCAAGGTCGAAGCGGTTAGTCTTGTACATCCAGAAATCTGAAGCAACGAAGTTGTTTGCACCTTCAGATACTGTAAGACGAGGATATGTTGCAGTCTCAGCTGTAGCTGGAGTCCAACGGTCGCGTACGATTGCCGAATACTTATCCTCTGCATCGATCCAGTAGTAAGAGCTGTTCTTAAGGCCGTAAGCGCCTGTACCTGCAGTTGCGATTGCAAAGAGTGTGAAGCTCTTGTATCTGAGAGTGATGTTAGCTCCGAGAGTAAGAGGATTGCCATACCAGCCACCCTTACCGAGGAATACCTGGTCATCAGTATTGATTACACCGTCAGCATTCTGGTCAATGTACTTGATGTCACCTGGACGTACAGTTGAACCGAGGTTCTGCTCTGCCCATCCGTCGATTTCCTCCTGGCTCTGGAAGAGACCTGCACTCTTATATCCCCAGATACCGTCAAGAGGCTTGCCCTCACGCTGTCTGTGGTCTGTATAGACTTCGTCACGACGGCTGGCGATAGTGTCATACCATGTAGCATTTACACCAGCTCCGAGTGTGAAGTCACCCCAAGTCTTATTGTAATTCACGCTGATATCGAAACCTGTACGAGCATTGTTGTTATAGTTCATCCAAGGAATGAACGACTGCTCAGGATAAGATGTAGCGAGGTGTGAAGGCCATGTAGTGGTGTTGTCGATCAGGTAACCTTCCATTGACTGGATGAAGTATGAAGCGTCGAATGTAAGGCTTCTGTTGAAGAATGCACCTCTGAGGTTTGCTGATACTTCCTTACGCTGAATGAATGAAAGAAGTTCGTTAGCACCACGGGTAGAAACTGCATACTGTGAATCATCACCATCTGCCCATCCGTAACCCCATCTGTCAGTTGCCCATGTAGGAGCATAGAGATAGTAACCTGCGATGTCGATATCCTGGTTGAGGACGCTGCCTGAAACGCTGAGTGTGAGTGTGTTCACTGCATCTGAATCCTTAAGGAAAGACTCATTTGCCACATTCCAACCGAGAGTTACTGATGGCGAGAATGCGCCACGATGACCAGGAGCGAGCTTTGAAGAGTGTACAGCTGCGCCGCTGAAATCGAAGTAATATCTGTGGTCGTAGTTGTAAGATGCGAGAACGCCAAGGTTCGCATTTGCGATACGATGATACTCACCTGCGAGAGTCTGACGGAATGCACCAGCTACGAGCATTGCATTGACATTGTGCTTGCCTGCGAAGGTTCTGTCATAGTTGAACTGACCTGTCCAGAGCATTGTCATATCTGCATCAGAACCACCGATATTCTGGTTACCTGACTTCTTGTCGAGGCCTTCCTGCTTAAGGTCAGTGATGTACTCTACACCATTGTACTTAGACCAGGTAGGAGTGTAGATAGCATACTCGTTATCGTAAGAAGTAGAGTAAGAAGTAGCGTAGTCCACTGCGTATACAGTCTTGAAAGTGAGACCCTTGAGAACTCTCTGAAGGTCGAACTCCACGCCTGCGTCGAACTGGAACTGACGGCTTGTCCACTTGCTTCTTCCTGCTGCATACATATCAGCGAAGACATTGGTCTTGTTCTGCTGTGTACCTGCAAGGAAATAATCCCTGCCACCCATAGTAATGATGTTACCAGAGGCATTGATAAGATCCCAGGCAGCCGTAGCATTAGGGTCGATCATGTCTGTAGGAATGAGCGGAGCAGCATGCTGAGGGAAGTTAGGACGCATTGTAGCGGCAGCCTCCCAGTAGTTGCCCTTTCCTGACTTAGAGTCATAGAATGTAGTGTTGGCATTGATGTAAGCCTTGATGAAGTCATTGAGCTTTACATCGACGTTACCACGTACATTGAAACGGCTTGTGTTGTTGTTTGCAGCCTCTCCAACCTTAAGGAAGTCACCCTGGTTGTAGTAGCTTACATTGCTGTAGAAGTGAGCTCTTCCGCCACCACCTGAAATCTCGGCAGTCACATCAGTACGGTTGTACGCCTTGTTGATGTACTCTGATGAGTAGTAGTTGATGTCCGGATATCTGTAAGGATTCAGACCTGCACTGTGGTGATAGATTTCCTCCTGAGAGTAAAGAGCTGCTTTTCCGTCATTTGCAAGAGCCTCGTTGTAGTAAGTCATATACTCAGCAGCACCGAGATACTCTGGGAATGCCTTAGCCACGTGCACACCTGTATTTGCGCGTACACTCACCTGAAGTCCGTCATTTGTTCCACGTTTTGTGGTAATGAGGATTGCACCCTTGGCTGCACGGCTACCGTAGAGAACTACTGCCTGGGCACTCTTGAGGAAAGTTATAGAAGAAATTTCTGTCGGCATGATGTTGTTGGCAGCACGTGGAACACCGTCGATGAGGACGAGATATCCCTGGTTGTTGTCAGCATCCATACCCCAGAGCGAATTGCCATTGAAACCACTCACATAAGCCTGCATGTTGTCAAGGCTGTATGTATTGTAGTTCTTGTCTGTAAGCTCCTCATAATCCAATACGGCAACGCTACCGAGAAGATCACCTTCAGCGACCTTGCGATAAGCGACCTGGACCTGAGCATCGCTTTCTGATTTATCTGCTTCATTCTCTGCCACCTGAGCGTTCATCGTAAAAGGAGAAACAGCCAGCATCGCAGAAAGAATGAAAGTTGATTTAATATATTTCATTGCCTATTCTTTAATAATTATACACTAAAATCTCCTTACGATTACCATCCTGGGTTCTGAGCGAAGGCCTCATAGAGATACACCTCACTGTCAGGGAGTGGGAACCAGTAATGTTTAGTACCGAATACGCGCTCGAGAATAACTTCCTCACGCCAGTTGGCTACCTGAGCGTCACGTGGATCATTTGTACCGCTTGTGTACCAGTCATTTGGAAGTACGCGGTCAAACTCCTGAGAAGTCTTCACTGTATATGGAGCCTCAGTGAGGAGGAGCCAGCGCTGAAGGTCGCTGAAACGATGGCCTTCGAACATAAGCTCTACAGCACGCTCACGACGGATCTCGTCCATATATGCATTGCCTGTGAACTTAGCATGAACGTCAGCTGCACCTACGCGTGCGCGTACCTTATTAATGGCAGCCTCTGAAGTCAATGAGCAGTTGCTAGCCTTGTTGCTTCTTGAGAATCCTGCATCCTTAGCGGCAGCTGCCTCAGCATACATAAGATATACATCAGCAAGACGCATATAAGGAAGGTATACGTGAACTGCAGCACCCCAGTCATAGTCACGGTCGATCACATTACAAGTGTGAGGAACGAGCTTCTGGATGAAGTAACCTGTACGGCTTCCGTTTGCGATCGGACGCATATTTCCACCAGTGAAGAGTTCACAGAAACGGTACGCCTCACGGTCACCGGCAGCTCCGTGGATATACTGGAATCCGTCAAATACGATGTCATGGTAGAAACGAGGGTCACGTCCCTGGAACGGGAAGTCCGGATTGAAGCCAGATTCAGGATCATCGAGTGGCAGACCGTTAGCCATACCATACATATTCACTGCATTTGCAGTCGGCTGGTGAATGACGTTATCGTGCTCTACTACACCGGCTACCTTAGGACCGAATACCTTTGTAGTATTCCAGTGAGACTGGTTAGGATGGCTGTGGGAAGGACCGCGGAAAATCGCCTCTACTGTACCAGGCATAAGCCAGTTCTGTCCTCTGGTGTAGAAGTTGTCAGAGAAACGGTTAGCAGCTTCCTTAGCCTTTGTGTGAGTATAGACATTCTCGTAGTTGAAGTCTGCGAGAGCATACTGAGTCTGGCCTGTCTCCACAAGATTGAGGAGTTCACCGAGAGCCTCGGCTGCCTTAGCCATGTACTCTGTGTCATACTCATAAGTTCTTCCGCTGGCGATAGCACCAAGCTGCGCACCGTGCTCCATGAGTGGAGAACCGGCCCAAAGGTAGCACTTGCCCAGATATGCAAGAGCCATCACCTTATTGATACGGAGCATATTCTTTCCTGAAGTCGCCTTACCTGCTGCTGTGTCATCCCAGTTGATAGGGAGAAGGTCAGCTGCACGACGGAAGTCCTCGGCACACTTGTCGGCACACTCCTGATATGAAAGACGAGGAAGATCGAGAGGCTCGTTTGCATCAAAAGCCTTGTCAACATATGGAAGTCCTCCAAACCAGTTGATAAGCTCGAAATGCCACCATGCGCGGAAGAAATAAAGCTGACCTGCGATAAGATCCTTTTCCTCCTTTGAGCCATTGATCATCTTACCTGCCTCAAGAGCCTCAAGACCGACATTGGCCTTACGGATGCAGTACCAAGAGTTTGGCCAGAGAGAGTGATCCATGTCACCGCCGCTGGTAGGATTGAATGTAGGCTTATAGAGCCAGTTTCCACCACTGCCGTTGTTCCAGAGGTAACGGAAGTTACCAAGGTCAGCCTGATGGGTCATACGATTGTCTGCCTCAGGGTTGAAGATTTCATCATCACCCCAGTTCCAAGACGGACACCAGTTGCATTTTTCCTTGTCAGGAATACAGTTATAGATTTCCTCCACGAAACCCTGGAAGTTTCGGAAGTTCACGAATGGGGTTTCCTCTGAAATGGTAGAGTCCGCTTCCTTGTCAAGATAAGCCTCACAAGATACAGCAGCCATTCCAAGAATCAGGGCCGATCCCAGACAGATTATATTATTGAATATTCTTTTCATTGCTCCAATCAATTAAAGTGTAAACTTGACACCGAGGTTGAAACGTCTTACTGTAGGGTAAGCACCACCGCCTCCACCATAACCGTTAAGGTTAGACTCACGGTCATCAGGCATACGAGTCCAGAGCCAGAGGTTATTACCGTTCAGATAAATCTTGAGAGAGCTAAGTCCTATCTTCTTCACCCATCCGCCGTATGCTGTATAAGCGACCTCAAGGTTCTTTACACGGAAGTAAGATCCGTCGAAGAGGAACTGTGTAGCTTCATTGTAGCTTGGAGTTCTGTTGAATGAAGGTACTACCATATCAGGATTTGCCTCCTGAGGATTCCACCATGTACCTACATTATATACTGTATTCAACTTGCTGCCGAAGCTCTGGAGAGGAACGTCACGGGTAACGTTTGTCACACCGTAGAGCTGCACGAATGCGCTGAAGCCCTTGTACTCAACTCCGATTGTAGCATTGTAAGTATTCTCAGGAGTACCTGTGAAGCCGTAAGGAGCCGAGTCCTTGCTGTCGATCACACCGTCGGCGTTGAAGTCAACGATATAATAGTCACCAGGAAGTTTCTGAGCATCACTGTTATCGTGCATAGGAGAACCATAGACCTCATCCCAAGTATTGAGATGACCGGCATCGATATGAGACCTGTACTGTCCGATAGCATATCCGGCCTGCTTCTGATAGTCAGGAAGCATTTCAGGGTCGTCCTTCTTGAGGATGGTATTCTCTGCATGTGTCATATTGAAATTACCCCAGAGACGGAGAGAGTTCGCGAACTGCTTGTTCACACGAAGTTCGAGCTCATAACCCTTTGCACGTACTCTACCGAGGTTCACGGTAGGAGGTGTACCACCATAATATGCAGGAACAGAACGCTCGCCACCACTTACCAGAATGTCTGTACGGTCATCCTGGAAGAACTCGAGGCTACCGGCGATAAGGCCCTTGAACATAGAGTAGTCGAGACCGATATTCATCTTGGTTACAGTCTCCCACTTCACATCAGGGTTACCGATTGCAGATTCACGGTAGAATTCATAGATGGAAGCTGTCTGATTGAGGTCCATCTGTGTAGTTCCGCCGTATGCCCACTGAGACATATAAAGCCAGCGCTGTCCGATATTGTCGTCTCCGATCTGTCCGTAAGAAGCACGGAGCTTGAGAACCTCGACATATCTCTTCTCGCGAAGCCACTTCATAAACGGCTCCTCGCTGATCATCCAACCTACTGCACCTGACTGGAAGAATGCGAAACGGTTAACGTCTGCGAACTTCTCAGATCCGTTGTAAGCGCCGTTGTACTCAGCGAAGTAACGGTTGTTCCAGCTGTAAGTAAGACGGAAGGCCCAGTCCTCACGGTAATAAGGGATCATTGAACCTGTAGCGTTCTCAGAGCGGCTGAACAGACCCATCGCACTTACATCGTGCTTCTTGAAGGTACGCATCCAGTTGATCTGGCCCTGATAGTAAAGATTACGCATTGTAGAATAGTTATTCACTGAACCGCCACCTGTAGTCCACTTGATAGGCTGAGAGTAGTCGAAGCCATGATACTGGTCGAACTGGCTCTTGAGGTACTCCTGACCTGTCACAGGATCGATCCATCTGAACTGAGGATCATTGTACATATCGCTGACACCACGGCCTGACTCGATGAACTGGTTATCCCATGAGATGATACCTCTGAGGGAGAGACCCTTGGTGATGAAGCTGAGGTCCTGCTCGAGGGTGAAGTCAGTGTTGATTCGGTTTGTAGTGGTCTCGAAGACACCACCGGTAGAAAGGTTCTGAGCAGAGTTGGTTACGTTTGAAGTCTGTGGATAATATCCCCAAGCTCCGTCAGAATATACTGGAAGGAACACGTCCGGTGCGATGTTGTAAGCACCCGCCCACTGCTGCTGAATCTGCCAGATATCGTTGGTAGAGTTCATTGTAGGGGCTGTTCTTCTTGCACTCGAACCCGCGAGATTCACTCTGAGTGTAGTAGTGTTGGTGATCTTGAAGTCGAGGTTACTGCGGACATTCACACGGTCGTAGCCGTATCCTGACTGATAACCACGATTGTTTGGATAAACCTTGAAAAGGTCACCTTCGTTCACATAGTCAGCGGAAGCAAAATACTTCACGAACTTTGTACCACCGCTCACATTGACATTCGCATTGTAAGACATCGCGAAATCATTGAAGAGTGCCTTCTGCCAGTCGACGTTAGGATAACGCTCCTGCTGGGCGATTGTTGTCTGGTTACGGTAATTCTCAATGAATGACTGAGGTCTGATGTACTCCCATGAGTCAGCACCGTTCACTGCGAGCTCATGCTCGAGAGATACGTTACGAGCCATGAGGGCATCATACGAATCCATCTTGTTAGGAAGCTTTGAAGGAGCCTTCATTGTAGCATTGAAGCCTACATCGATTCTTGCCTTGCCTTCAGTACCGCGCTTTGTTGTCACGAGGATGACACCGTTAGCTCCCTTTACTCCATAGACTGCAGTAGCAGATGCATCCTTAAGAACAGAGATGCTCTCCACTGATGAGATGTCTACCGATGTCATAGGACGCTCGATACCATCCACGAGGACAAGAGGATCGTTTCCGTTCCATGAGCTGCCGCTTCGGATAGTGATCTTAGGATCTTCCTCACCTGGCATACCTGTACTCTGGGTAGTTACGACACCTGGAAGGTTACCGGTCAATGCTGCACCGACACTGCTGATACCGGCCGCACGCTCAAGGACCTGACCTGTAGTCTGAGTGATCGCACCGACTACGGAAGCCTTCTTCTGCTGTCCATAACCGACAACGATTGTCTCCTGCAGCATAAGAGTATCATCCTTAAGGATGATTCTCATCGCTGCTTTAGTAGCAGGGACCTCAACGGTCTCCATTCCGATGAAAGTAACAACGAGGACTGTGTTCGTTCCGGGAACAGACAGACTGAAATTACCATCCAGATCTGTGATTGTTCCTACCGTCTCATTGCCTTTCAGTGCAACTCCGGCACCAATGACCGGCTGGCCATTGCTGTCGACCACGACGCCTTTCGCTGTAAATTGCTGAGCCGAAGCTGACAGGCAGCCCAGAAGCAATGTCACTACCAGCGAAATTCTTGCGATAGTTTTTGTTACATGTTTCATTACGGTTTAGTTTAAAAATTATGTGTGTTTGGTTGAAATTTCGACTTTGCGCTATTTCAGACATACAAATTTAACTTTTGTTAACCTAAATACCTATTATATGCACTTCAAATCACTTCAATATCCGACCAGAAATCCCTTCAAAAAGGGCAAAAAAGGCCATCCAGCACACAATATTTCAAAAACACGTCAATATGAATCAATTTTGACATACGATGACACATTTTTTAAACAGACATTTATTACCTTTGAACAACAAAGAAAACCACATAAATGAAACACTTGATATATGCTGTAACTGTCATCTTCCTGATGGCATCACACGCGGCCAGTGCCGAACGATACTATTATTTCGACCATCTGAAGACCACTGACGGACTTCCAAGCAATACAATATTCGACGCCATGCAGGATAAGGCTGGCTTCATGTGGATCGGAACCAGAGACGGTCTGTGCAGATATGACGGACATAATTTCCAAAGGATCTCGGAGATCACTCCGGTTCATAAAATGAATAGCTCGACCTTCGCCATTACGGAAGATGCATCAGGTAAGATCTGGTTCAGTTCTTCTACAGGAGTAGGTTATTATGACCCATATACTGATGAAGCCGGAACGGTCGGTCTGCTGGGAGGAAGGGCAATAGTCGAAATGGAGGCTGACAGCAGGGGAAATGTCTGGATGGCATCTGGCAGCCTTTTCAGATATGATACAGGCAACGGCGGAATGCATACTTATTCTTTCGGAGACAGCCAGCCATCAATGATTACCGAAGACAGCATGGGAACCATCTGGATTCTGGACAGGGACGGACAGCTATATACATACGACAGGCTTAACGACACATTCAATCCGCAAGGCATAGATGAAAGATTCAGTATCATAGAAGCCACTCTCGGGAACAACCTGCTCGTCGCTACAGCAGAAAACGAGGTGATGCTGCTGGACTGCATATCATTAGGATGCAGGACAATATTCCCTTCATCGAAAGACAGGACGATACGCTGTCTGACGGAGGGTAATAAAGGAGAATTCTGGATCGGTACAGACTCCGGCCTGTTCATAAGAAGAGAACATGAAGATTATCACGGTGAAGCCTTCCATGATAAAAGTACTCCGGCATCCATCTCGGCAGACCTGATAACCAGCATAGACAAAGACAGGAATGGAAACATCTGGATCGGAACATTTTATACAGGACTGAATATCTGGAAGAACAAAGCTGACGAAATAGCTGTATATTTCCAGAATCCGTCAAAGAACTCCATCAAAGGAGAGGTTGTACGAAGCATAACCTCGGACAACGATGGCAAGATATGGTTCTGCACGGAAGACGGATGGCTTAACAGTCTGGACGCAAAGAATCAGATTACCAGAACATTCCAGATAACAAAGAACCTGAATATGCACGACATCCTGATGGATGGAGACCATATGTGGATATGCTCATACGGTAACGGAGTCTTTTTATATGACTACAGATCAGATAAGGTCATAAAACACTACAACCTCGAAAACAACTATGTAATCTGCGCAATAAAGACAAAAGGGAATGAGCTTCTTTTCGGAACAAGAGAGGGTCTTTTCACATACGACAAGGACAGTGACAGCATCATCAAGAAAGAAACTGCAGGAAACGATTACATTTATTGCCTGTACCAGGACAAGAGGGACCAGCTATGGATCGGCACCTACGGAAATGGCATATACTGCCTGAATCATGATGAGAAGACCCCATTCAGATACAGAAATGCAGATAACGGTCTGACATCCAGATTTATAACATCTTTCTTTGAAGACAGCCAGAACAGGATGTGGGTGAGCACTGAAGGAGGTGGAGTATGCGTAACAGATCCTGGTTATGACATCTCTGACATCAGATTCACCAGCATTACAAGAGAAGATGGTCTTGCTTCCAATGTCACTTGCTCCACTGCAGAGGACAGTGACGGAATGATATGGATATCCACTGCCAACGGCATTACCAGCATCTCCGGAAGTACATTAAAGGTCACAGGCCATCTAAACGGTGATAATGAGGTCAACGGACACCAGTATTCATACGGAGCCTCATTTTCCGGAACAAACGGCATTCTGTACTTCGGAAATACAAAAGGTATGATCGCCATCATGCCTTCCAAAATCAAGAATGCAGACACGGGAAGGCAGCTCTACATCACATCCATTGAAGCCAGAAAATCAGGCAGGACACTGTACTTGAAGAATGAAGGGAAATCAGTACTGACATCCACTGACATAAAGGTACGACACAGGGATGCCTCCACAATCATCATAGGCTTTGCCGCACCGGAGTTCACTGCAAGCAACACTCTTCTGCACTATACCCTGTCCAAGGGCAAGAGAGAGCTCTTCAGCAGCACATCGGAAGAGCATAGTGTACAGTTCACAGGTCTCAGGCCCGGAAAATACAGATTCCATGTCTGCCTTATGGGACAGAGCGGAGATGGACAGTCCAAGGAACTTACCATAAGGATTCAGCCTCATATCCTACTTAGTACACCTGCATATATCTTATATGTGCTTATCGGCCTGGGACTCTTTGCCGGTATGATGTTCCAGATGGAAATGAGAAGAAAGCAGGAACGAGCACGGCAATATACGAAGCTGGTGAACAACAAGGAGAAGGAGATATACAACGCCAAGATCAATTTCTTCACCAACATCACGCACGAGATCAGGACTCCGCTCACCCTCATCAAGCTGCCGATAGACAAGATAATGTCATCAAAAAGCTATACTCCGGAATCAGAGAAGGACCTTAGGACAATACAGGCCAATACAGACCGTCTGCTCAGTCTGACGAACCAGATTCTGGATATGAGGAAGATGGAAAGGAACGAGATGAAGCTCTCGTTCATCAAGGAAGATCTGTGCACTATCGTAAAGAAGGCGATCAGTCTTTTCGAGCAGATGGCTCAGGAACAGCGCATCACTATGACAATCAATATTCCGGAGAATCCGCTGGAGATCATGTGTGCAAAGGACTCTGTGCTTACCATAATAACCAATCTGCTCTCCAACGCAGTCAAATATGGCAAGGAAAAGATAAATATCACAGTAGAATGCAAGAATGGAGACACAGCAGTAGTCAGAGTGGACAGCGACGGAGAAGTGATACCTGAATTCGATAAAGAAAGGATATTCCAGATATTCTTCCAACGCGATGGAGCAGCGAAAGAAGGACAGGGAACAGGTCTTGGACTTCCGTATGCGAGAAACCTGGCCAATATGCACAACGGCAAACTGTATCTTGACAGCAATGTACTGGAAATGAATTCATTCGTTCTCGAGTTACCCGTAGAGCAGGCTGAGGAAGTTAATATCGTTCTGCCACCAGTGAATCAGAAACAATCCGAAAGAGAGAATGTCGAATATGATAATTCCAGACATACAGTCCTTCTGGTGGAAGACTCCGAGGAAATGCGTGAATATCTCGCAGACGAACTCTCCGACAATTATAATATCAGGACTGCCTGCAATGGTGCTGACGCTCTCGAGATCATAAGAAACGAAAAGGTGGATATCGTCATCAGTGACGTGATGATGCCTGTAATGGACGGATGCGAATTGTGCAATACCATCAAATCGGATTCAGACCTCAGTCATATTCCTGTAATCCTTCTGACAGCTGTCATTGGAAACGACACACGTATCGAATCACTTGAAGCAGGAGCAGACGGATATATCGAGAAGCCTTTCCCTATTGAACTCCTGAAATCGAACATAGCCAACCTGTTCAAGAACAAAGAGATATCTTACCGTCAGTTCATGAACAAGCCGCTGACTCATTATAACAGCGTGACTGTGAACAAGGTGGATCAGGACTACATGGACAAGGTTCACGACTTCATTATGAAGCATATTTCCGAGACAGATCTAAGTATCGAGAATCTTACCATTCAGCTTGGAACCAGCAAGTCGTCCCTTTACCGTAAGCTCAAGGCCAATACCGGTCTGAGCATCAATGAGTATATACGACTCTGCCGCCTGAAGCAGGCGGCAGAACTCCTGTCATCGCAGAAATATAAGATCAATGAGGTGGCATTTATGACGGGCTTCTCATCTCCGTCTTATTTCGCGACCTGCTTCCAGAAGCAGTTCAACATCACACCTTCAGAATTTGTAAAGAATCTCGGACAGTAAAACAAACAAAGGCCGATATATAGTTGACATGCCACCCCCGGCTAGGGGGTGCCGGAGCGTAGCGAAGGCGGGGGTCAACGGTATATCGGCCTTTGTTGTTTATTGTCCGGCAACTCCTGCTGCAGTCTGGATTACAGGTCGGATCGTGCCGTCCTCATTGTAATGCATTTCGTCCACGCAAATGCTGCGACGGCCTGTAGCAGGGCCATAACCTTCAAGAGAGAGTGTAGAATTGTGATAGAAAAGGTATGATTTTCCTTTGTAATCTATCACGCCCGGATGGATCGTAAAGCTGTCCTGAGCCATTCCGGAGAGTTCTCCCATATTGGTCCAAGGACCTTCGATATTCTCTGCCATTGCATATGAAATGGTCTCGCGTCCCTGTCCCATAGACGCATACACATTATAATAATGTCCGTTACGCTTGTAGATCCAAGGACCTTCCACATAGTTTTCCATCGGAAGAATCTGTATCTCGCCGTCAAGCTCGACCATATTCTTCTTCAGTTTCACGAGGAAGCATGTTCCGTTACCCCATGACATCCAAGGAGTTCCATCATCGTCGATCATAACTGTAGGATCAATGTCATTCCACCAACCTCTCGGGCCGTTATCAGTCATTGAATCCACAATAAGAGGCTGACCTATCGCATCCACATATGGGCCTTCAGGCTTATCTGCCACAGCTACGCCCACCGCCTTGCAGTTAGGATCTCCGCACTGTGTAGATACATAGAAATAATATTTCCCATCAGGTCCTTCGATAGCTTGAGAAGCCCATGCCTCACCTACAGCCCAGCTGAAATCTGTCGGTTTCATAACAGTTCCGTGATCGGTCCAGGTCTGCATATCCTCAGTGGAATAGCAGAGCCACTCGGTGATATTGAATCCATACTGTCCCTCATAGCCAGGTCTGTCTTCAAAACATTCATCATGTCCGCAGAACACATAAAGGCGTCCGTCTGAAGCTAGCATAGGAGCCGGATCCGCAGTGTAGTTGTCACGAACGAGCGGGTTACCCTCATTGACAAATGTCTTGCCCTGAGGTCCCTGAGCACAGGAAGCGATCAAAGCTCCTGCACAAAGAATACACAAAAGACTTCGCATATCAATATCATTTAAATGTTATCCAATCGACTTCCACATCTGCGTCACCCTGCAATCGTACAATAATATCCTGCACACCTTTCACCTTGACCGGCATAGGGAACGACACTTCTGTCCAATCATTACATTCAGAGACTTCAGCATCGACAGAAGTCTCGCATATAGTTACCTCCATAACAGCAGGAACTGAGGCTTTGACTCTCATTACCAGCTGCTTAGGAGCTTTCTTTCCGAAATTGACCTCATTGAAGGACACCTTGTCACCCGCATCAGCAAATACTGTCTTCCAGCCCTTGAAATAATCTGTGGTATCAAGATATTCGATTCTTGCACCTTCAATACTGCTGTAACGGTCTATATGAACCTTCTGAGAAGCCTTGATCGGGCCAACGCCTCGCATAGTCGGCTTGACCTCCTGAATTGTACCGTCTTCATTGAAATACAATCTTTCGATCTGAGCAGAGCGATTCTTGTCAAAATCAGGTGAGAAAGCATTGTGATGATAGAAAAGATACCACTGTCCTTTATAATTCACGATACTGTGATGATTGGTCCAGCAACCGTTCTCATGCTCCGCCATTATGATTCCCTTATATTCGTAAGGCCCCATCGGGTTCTTGCTCATAGCATAAGCGAGGACCTCGGTATTCTCCCTTACATAAGGATAAGTAAGGTAATAATTGCCATTGTATTCAAAAGCGAACGGGCCCTCTGCCTGACGGTTAGGAAGATCCTTCAAGCAGTGCACACCGACCATCTCCATTTCGCGTGGTCCCCATTTCACGATTTCACGAGGATTATCGTCAGCAAGTTCCTTCATATTGTCCTTCAGCTTTGCACAACGGCCGTTGCCCCAGAAAATATAGGCGTTGCCGTCCGAAGCAAGAAGTACGCAAGGGTCAATACCATGAATACCCTTGATAGGCTCCGGCTCGCACACGAACGGGCCTTCAGGACTGTCTGCAACTGCAACACCGACCGCAAATCCCCCTGTCTTGGTTGCATTAGGAAAATAGAAGTAGTATTTACCGTCCTTCTCGACACAATCCGGAGCCCACATCGAATATGCATCCGGCTTGCCCCAAGGGACTTCTTCCTGTGTCACGATAACTCCATGATCAGTCCAGGTGGTAAGGTCTTCAGATGAGAAGACATGATAGTCGGCCATACTGAACCAAGGTGATCCGTCATAGTGAGTTATCACACTCGGAATATCATGTGATGGATAGAGATATATCTTTCCATTGAACACGCGAGCTGTAGGATCGGCAGTAAACTGATTAGTAATGATGGGATTGGTTCCTGTAATCATTACATTGTCAGGGAGCTGACACTCATCCTGAGACTGCGTGCAGGCTGCAAAACCAAGCACAGCAGCTATAATCAATATCTTTTTCATACTCACTCGTTATTATTCAGAAACATCATATCCCAGAAGCTGAAGCATTCTGAGTCCGTATCTCTTTCCCAGTTCACGATAACCGGCTGCATCGAAATGAAGATTATCAAATGCGACTGTACAACCGCTTGAACCGATTACCTCTGCCTGCGGAATGACAGAAGGTACTTTAGCTATCACCTCATTATGTGATGCACACACACCACCTTGATCCGCATGAACCACTTCACCGACAAGAAGTGGAATTACCTGCCCCTGAAGGCCGAGGTCGCGCATAAGATTGTCATAGACCTTCTTAAGCTGATAAGGCCAGCGTGGATCACCGGTATTTGACTCACCCTGATGAACAAGGATTCCCTTTATCACGCCTTCTTTCTGAGCCAGTTTCGCCATCTCCACAAGTCTTGCGTACGGATCATTGTCATACGCATCAAGCATACCCTTCATCCAGCCCGGAGCACGTTTCTCCACATAATTTGCAATACTGTCAGGAAGGAAAGTCTCGATATGGCATCCGCCGATAGCCACATTGATCACGCCTACCCTCACATTTTCCGGAAGTCCTTCTACCAATGTCCTGCCGAAATAATCAGCCGGAGTAAGACCGGTATTCTGACGGCAAAGAGGCGGAACAGCAGTATACCATTGCCCTTTTACACGCTGACGTTCTGCATCATCGACTGTGGCCATCATCTTGAAACGGTCACTTACACCTTGAAGGTCCTGCTCTTCAATCCTTGCGTTGCCTTCCATATTGGACTGGCCGAAGCAGAGATAGATATGAAAATCAGGATCCTGTGCCTGCGCAGCTAAAGCTGCCAGGACTGCAATTACTGAAATAAAGATTCTTCTCATATCGTTTAGTGTTACCAATTAATCCATTTGTCAACATCCACGTGCTCGAACATCGGAGCCTTGCGTACATCTGTCGCAATGTCCTTTCCCAGAAGGAAACGATCCACGAAAGCCTCAAGTTCAGGGAACTGCTCCTGCGGAAGCATACAATGCATATGTCCGTCAAGAAAAGAATATCCCATACGGTCACCGATTCCGAAATGCTCCCATACCTTACGTGCCGCCACACAGGACACATAACCCGATTCATCTGCAAGCCATTCATAATCAGGATTTCCGAATACAAGGAGGGCTCTCGGAGCCACCAATGCACAGAGTTCGTGATGATCTACAGGAAGACGGCTGACATTTTCCTCGCTGAAAACCCTCATACTTTCCTTGAACCAGGAATAATTTGTTCTTCCAAGGGTCTCCACATTGCCCAAAGTCTCTGAGACTCTCCAGGCCGCCGCTCCTCCCCCACCAGGTTCCTGAGCAATGGTAAGGGCAATACGTTCATCCATTGCTCCTGCCCAAAGGGCCATCTTTCCGGCAAAGGAACATCCGGAAATGGCAATATGACTAAGGTCAATCTTATTTTCCGATCCTGTAATTTCCAAACCGTCTATGAGCCTGCTGACACCCCAAGGCCATGCCGCATAGCTTCCTATTTCAGTCTGATCCGGGTATAGTCTGTTCAGAGGTTCCTCCCCCCTTTTCTGCGTATGAGACATAACTTCCCAGAACGGGAATGAAATCATTGCCACCCCTCTTTCTTCGAATATCTCACGAGGAAGGCTTCCTGCCCCCAGTCCGATGCCGATAATTGCAGGGAAAGGCCCTTCTCCTTCCGGATATGTAATGAGTGAACGGATCGTCAATGTTTCTTCGCCCTCTGTTATATTCACAACCAAAGTATCACCCGACATACTGGCACTGACAGCATCCTCAGATGTCTGAGGCTTGAATCCCACCTCATAATGCTGAAGCTGGGCCAGAATTTCAGCACGACGTTTCTCCCACTGTGAATATTTACGCACCTTTTTTCCATCTGCAAAGGTCAACGGATCCGGAAGCGTCTCCAGCACAGGGAGATCTTCCAGAACCGGCATTTCTGGTGTCCTATACTTACAGGCGGTATTCTCACTATCGAACACAAACGGTATTTCCCGCGCACAACAGGAAGCGAGCAGAACTGAAGCTATCAGGAGGTGTAATAAGGTCTTCATAAATACTTATCTGGGATGATACAATATTAATCATTTTACGCCTGAAACACTTATTGAATCACACCAAAAACTAACACTCACAATTCAAATTCAATATATTTGAACAAAACGACAATATTATATAAAAACAGAGGATGGTCTTCTTTGACCATCCTCTGATAATGTATATGAGATTCTGTTAGAGATCTGCAAGATTCTTCTGCATATCGACAGCCGGAGCAACCAGGATTTCCTGGAATTCCTTCTGGCCTGTACCTGCTGGAATCGGATGTCCACAGATTACATTCTCCTTAAGACCCTCGAGTGTATCGACGCGACCACGGATAGCAGCCTCGCTGAGCACCTTGGTAGTCTCCTGGAATGAAGCAGCAGAGATGAAGCTGTTTGTCTTCAATGCTGCTCTTGTGATACCCTGAAGCACCTGGCATGCAGTCGCAGGCTTAGCTTCGCGGAGTGTCATCATCTTGAGACCCTGACGATCGAGTGAAGAATTCTCACTTCTCATCTCGCGTGCAGTGATGATATCACCCTCTGAGTAAATCTCAGAATCACCCTTGTCAAGTACGAAGAACTTGCCATAGATGTGATCGTTGGTATCCATAAAGAGCCACTTGTCCACGAGCTCCTCCTGGAGGAATTCAGTATCACCCGGATCGTTGATCTGTACCTTTCTCATCATCTGACGTACGATGATCTCGAAGTGCTTGTCATTGATCTTCACACCCTGGAGACGGTAAACCTCCTGGATCTCGTTCACAATATACTCCTGAACCTTGATAGGACCGAGGATATTGAGAATATCTGTTGGAGATACAGCTCCGTCTGAGAGTCTTGTACCAGCTCTTACATAGTCATTCTCCTGTACAAGGATCTGCTTGGTAAGAGGAACGAGATAATGCTTCTCGATACCAGAACGATGCTTGATGATGATCTCGCGGTTACCTCTCTTGATCTTACCCATAATGACCTCACCATTGATCTCTGAAACGATCGCAGGGTTAGATGGGTTACGTGCCTCGAAGAGCTCTGTAACTCGTGGAAGACCTCCTGTGATATCGGATGCCTTACCGATGGCACGTGGGATCTTGATGATGATGTCACCGACCTTCGCATCAGCGCCATCCTCTACCATTACGTGCGCTCCTACAGGGAGGTTGTAATGCTTCAGATGCTCACCGTTCTCATCCACGATGACGATAGTAGGGTTCTTAGACTTGTCACGTGACTCGATGATGACCTTGTCTCTGTTGAGAGAGATATCGTCAGCCTCCTCACGGAATGTAACACCTTCAATCATGCTGTCGTAGTGGATCTTACCTGCTGTCTCGATGATAGTGATAGCGTTATATGCATCCCACTCACAGATAAGGTCACCCTTCTTGACTGTATCACCCTCCTTCTTATAAAGGATTGAACCGTAAGGAACATCATACTGTGAGTATGTGATACCTGTATTCTCATCTACGATGCGGACCTCAGTCGTACGGCTGACAACCACATCCTGAACGCCATCGTCGGTAACTCGCTCGATAGTTCTGAGTTCCTCG
>JAZLCW010000017.1:0-9935 GCA_045614445.1 Candidatus Cryptobacteroides sp.
GACGCTCTCATGAAGCTCGAGCTTTCTTCAGGTGTTGAGGTAGAAATCAAGCTCAACTAATCGAATTATCGAAAAAAGTATTATATTTGCATAGTGGTTCGGTAACCACTCCGAACCACAGCAAATATCTTAGTTCTTTCAAATAATAATTTTCGTATTGTTTTGCTTTTAGTGCAAGGCGGACAAGCGACGATGGAGGGAGCTACCTTGTGGTAGTGACTGACAGAGGATGCGATGTCCAACGAAGCAATAAAGCAAAAGAAACGAATAATTTGGTCCTATAGCTCAGTTGGTTAGTAGCACCTGACTCATAATCAGGGGGTCACAGGTTCAAGCCCTGTTGGGACCACGAAAGCACTCGCATTAAAAATGTGAGTGCTTTTTTTGCATATCCCTCCAATCAAACGATAAATTTCTTATTTTTACGGAAATAAATGTCATACTGATGGAATTGACCGTAGGAATCATAGGATTTGGCAGAATGGGTGAGTTTTATCTTGAAGATATGCTTGCCAGCGGAAGATGGAATGTTAAATATATATGTGATACATCCAGCACTGCCAGGAAGTACGCAGCTGCAGCTTGCCCTTCTGCGACTATTGTCGAAGACGAAGATATCATATTCAACGACCCCGAGGTCCAGGTAGTAGCGCTTGTTGCATTGGCGGATTCGAGGAAAAATCAGATCGACAAGGCTATTGCGGCTGGTAAACATATAATATCTGAAAAGCCCATTGGCATGACCCCGGAAGATGAGTGGGACTCAGTGGATAAGGTGCAATCGAAGGGTGTCACGGCTGTAGTCAATCTGTATCTGCGTAACAGCTGGTATGCCAGGGCTGTAAAAGAATATATTCAGTCTGGGGAGATCGGAGAATTGGCGATTGTCAGGATATGTCATATGACTCCAGGTCTCGCCCCAGGAGAGGGACATGAAGCGGAAGGACCGTCTTTTCATGATTGTGGGATGCATTATGTAGATATAGCGAGGTATCTGGCCGGTTCGGAGTTCAAGACAATGCATTCTCAAGCAGTGAGGATGTGGGATTACAAGGACCCTTGGTGGCTCCAGTGCCACGGAACATTCGAGAATGGTGTAGTATATGACATCACTCAGGGCTTTGTCTACGGCCAGCTCTCAAAAGACCAGAATCATAACTGCTATTTCGATATAATAGGTACTAAAGGTACCATTCATATGACCCACAACTTCAGGGTTGCAAAAGTGGAACTCAGAGGCATTACCAAGACGGAAGTACGCGAAGAAAGATATGGAGGAAAGAATATCCGTATCCTCTGTGATGCCGTCGCAGCAAGATTGCTCGATGGAGCAGACACTGAGACGATGCCGTCATTCAGGGATGCAGCGACAGCATCGGAATTCGCATGGAAATGTTTGGAGAACAGCAGGATGAACGATCTTCCTTCCATCGGGGATAATGATACCTTGGTGCAGATAAGGGCACGCAGGGCCGCAATGGAGGACGGTTACGGACTGATACATAAGAGACGCACAAAACTTTAACCACACATAAAACTAATAACTTGATTATGGAAAAGGAATTTTCAAGACGTTCATTCCTCAAGGTAGGAACAACAGCTGCCCTGGGACTGGCTGTAGCTCCATCTATGCTGATGGGAAAATCAAAGAAGAAAGAAACAGCTCCAAAGCCGCTGGACAGAAAGCTTAAAGTGCTTGGAGTCGGTATCGGAGGACGAGGTGCATCTGTACTTAAGGAACTCGAAACAGAGGAGATCATTGGTCTGTGCGATGTGGACTGGAAATATGCAGCGCATATTTTCGAGCGCTATCCGAAAGCTAAAAGGTACAATGACTACAAAGTGATGTATGCAGAGCTTCTCGATGAGGCTGATGCAGTGGTAGTCGCTACTGCTGACCATACTCACGCTATCATCGCTGCCGAAGCTATTGTGGCTGGAAAGCATGTGTATGTAGAGAAACCGTTGACACATACGGTCTATGAGTCGCGCCTTCTCACCAAGCTTGCAGCTAAGCACAAGGTTGCGACACAGATGGGTAACCAGGGAGCTTCCGGTGAGGGTGTAAGACTTGCCTGCGAGTGGCTCTGGAACGGAGAAATCGGAGAGGTGACCCGCGTGGAGGCCTTTACCGACCGTCCTATATGGCCTCAGGGTCTGGAGCGTCCAGCTGAGGAACAGCCGGTTCCTTCTACATTGAACTGGGAAGCATTCATTGGCCCTGCACCGATGAGACCGTACAACGAAATCTATACTCCTTGGAACTTCAGAGGATGGTGGGATTTCGGAACAGGAGCTCTCGGAGATATGGCCTGCCATATTCTTCACTGTGTTCACAAGGGTCTTAATCTCGGATATCCGACAAAGGTTCAGGGTACATCCACCCTTCTTCTCAATGAATCCTGCCCTAATGCACAGAAGATAAGATTCGTATTCCCAGCACGTGACAATATGCCTAAGGTAGCAATGCCTGAGGTGGAAGTGCATTGGTACGACGGTGGCCTCAAGCCGCTTCGTCCGGAAGGTATTGCGGATGGTCTCAATCTCAACATCGATGGTGGTGGAGTGATCTTCTACGGAACTAAGGATACGATGGTTGTAGGCTGCTATGGTAACAGGCCATATCTGCTTTCCGGAAGAGTTCCTGAAGCTCCGAAGGTTCTCAGAAGAGTGGAACTTGGTCACGTTCAGGACTGGGTGCGTGCCTGCAAGGAGGATCCTTCAGTACGAGTTCCGTCTGCATCTGACTTCAGCGAAGCTGGTCCATTCAATGAAATGGTCGTGATGGGAGTGCTTGCAGTGCGCCTCCAGGACCTCAATATGGAGCTCGACTGGGATGGAGAGAAGATGGAATTTACCAATATTCCTGAGGATGCCACTATCAGAAGCGTCATCAGCGACGGCTTCACCATCAAGGACGGTCATCCGACATTCAACAAGACTTACACAAAGCCGGTGAATGCCCGTGAATTCGCCCAGGAACTCATCAGACACACTTATCAGAACGGTTACAGCCTTCCTGATATGCCAACAGAATAAAATCCCAATAATTATGAAAAAAACAATATTTTACGCATCAGCTCTTATGCTTATGACAGCTTGCGGCGGCAATCAGCAGGAACTCGTTATCGGTGATCCTGTATATGTAGGAGAAAAGACTGTCGTGGAGGTCAATGAACCTGCGACAGCGAACTGTCCTGCCTATGTAGTGGTTAACAATCCGGAAGTGGACCTTGCGGCTTTCCCTGTAGATGCTGAAGGATTCCACGTGCTCTTCAACGGAAACGAGAAGATGCAGGGATGGAGAGGCTACGGAAAGGACGGTATCCCTTCAAGATGGGTAGTCGAGGACGGAGCCATCAAGTTCTGCGGAACAGGTCTGGGAGAAGGCCAGCTGGCAGAAGGTGGTGACCTTATCTTCGCACATCAGTTCCAGAATTTCATCCTTGAACTAGAGTGGAAGGTTTCAAAGGGTGGAAACTCAGGTATCTTCTACCTTGCAAAGGAAATCGCTACAAAGGCAGAGGATGGTACTCTCAGATATGAGCCTATCTATCTTTCGTCTCCTGAGTATCAGGTGCTCGACAATGCAAATCATCCAGATGCCATGCTGGGTATCGACGGCAACAGACAGTCTGCTTCACTTTATGATATGATTCCTGCAAAGCCACAGAACCAGAAGCCTTTCGGCGAGTGGAACAAGGCAAGAATCATGGTCTATAAGGGCACAGTAGTTCACGCACAGAATGATGCAAACGTACTCGAGTATCACCTTTGGACTCCGAAGTGGACAGAAATGCTTCAGAACAGTAAGTTCAGCGCAGAGGCTTGGCCGATCGGATTCGAACTCCTGAACAATTGTGGCGGAGCAGAACATAAGGGCTACATCGGTATCCAGGATCACGGCGATGACGTATGGTACCGCAACATCCGTATCAAGGTTATGGAGTAGTCAAAAAAAAGACAGATGATTGAAAAGTCATCTGTCTTTTTCCTTATTTCCTTTTCAAGATTACCTGTGCAAGTCCGTTAAATGTCGTTATTTCGATTGTACGGGCCTCGTAGTCCGGTGCCGGGGTTCCGGTCGCTCCTGATGCGGATGGGCCGTAAATGACCGGTCTTTCGATGTGCTGGAAGGCAGGGTCGCCATTGCCCCAGCCAAGGATGCTCCAGCTTCCGTCGGTATTGAACTCTACCTTTCCGTTGGCCGTAGGTACAAAGCGTCCCTTTTCATCTACCATTCTGATAGTGGCGATCGAGATATCTCCTAAAGTCTCGTATGTAGTCTCTGACCTTACTGCTTTTCCTGTGGTTTCAATGCGTTCTTCCATTACCTTGCGGCCGTTCTTGTAGCCGACAGCCTTGACATGTCCCGGCTTATAGACTGCTGTCCATTCCAGATGACCGTTCTTCGGCATTTTCTTGCGTTCAAGACGGCGTCCGTTTACGGTCAGCTGAACTTCGTCGCAGTTGCTGTAAACCCAGATCGACACTTCCTCTCCCTCGTGGCCCTCAAGGTTCCAATGAGGCAGGATGTGAAGAACCGGCTCTTCGGTCCACCAGGCCTTCAGATAATATGCCTCGTCCTTAGGGAAACCGCAATAATCGAGGATTCCGAACTCGGAATTTGTAGCAGGGAATACCATTGGGTTTGGCTCGCCACGGTAGTCAAATCCTGTCCAATAGAATACTCCTGCAAGATATGGGCGCTCTGCGTAGAACTTCCATCCTCTTTCAATGCAGTTATAAAGACTGTCAGGACCATGCTTGCTGCGGTTCAAGGCCACCATTCTGCCATTTCCGCTGTCCACAGCTGAAGGCTCGCGACCATCTGCGATGTCGAAATATACTCCTCTGGTACCGCATCCGGTAGTCTCCTCAGAACCGAGTGCACGGCGCTCCGGATAGTTCGCACGATGTTCTTCCACAGGATTCTGGAGGATATAATTGTATCCTGCCACGTCTGCCGGGATGAGGATGTGAGGACCGCTGCTGGATGCTACAGTCATCAAGCGGGTAGGGTCGTAGCGGTGGCAATATTCGCGCATTGACTCAGCTATACGTGTGCCGAATTCATTCCATTCCAGGCCCCACTCCTCGTTTCCTACGCTCCAGAGGATGATGGACGGGTGGTTGCGGTCGCGTCTGATCATACGGCCCAGAAGTTCAGTATGTTCCTTATTGATACCTGTAAGACGGTTCTCTTCGATTACGAGGATACCGAGTCGGTCGCAGATGTCCAGAAGGGCCGGAGTCATAGGATTGTGGCTTGATCGGTATGCGTTGCAGCCGAATTTCTTCAGCTGGAGAAGTCGCCATTCCTGAAGGCCGTCAGGAATACCTGAGCCCACTCCTGCGTGGTCCTGATGCATGTTTACACCTTTCAGCTTCACTACCTGTCCGTTCAGAAGGAAGCCTCGGTCGGCGTCGAATTCTATATGTCTGATACCGGTGGATGTAGTATATGAGTCGGTGAGTTTTCCGTCTGTATATACTTCAGTGATAATGGTATAGAGATATGGGTCCTCGCAGCTCCAAAGATGTGGTTTTTCCACTGATATTGCTCCGAGAGTGTGGTGATCATCTTTTGCCATGATGAGTCCGCCATCCACTTCGCACTCGCCTACAATTGTTCCAGTCGCGTCAGCGAGTTTGTGACGAAGTGTGTATGAAGCAGGAGCATTGCCGCTGTTCCGGACGGTTGTTTCTATGTGAAGTGCTGCCTGAGAGAAGTCAGGTCCGGCGTTGTTGCGAAGGCTTAGAGGAGCTGCGAATTCCGAATAAGCGAAGGTGCCCCAGGGAGCGACATTGACCTTGGAAGCCTTGCCAAGCCATACATGTCTGTAGATGCCGGCTCCTTCGTAGAACCATCCTTCTTCAAGAGTGGCGTCCACGCGTACGCAGAGAAGGTTTTCGCCTCCGTAGTTCAGATATTCCGAGATGTCGTAAATCTGTGATGCATAGCCGCTTTTCTCATGTCCGAGGTAGAATCCGTTCACCCAGAGCTGAGCATCACGGAAGATGCCGTCGAACTCCAGCCAGAGATGTTTGCCGTAGTCTTCTGCAGGGATGGTGAAGGTCTTTCTATACCAGCCGACACTGGTCTGAGGGTACTTGAATCCCACCTGCTTGTAACCGTGGCTGTGACTTGCTTCGCCAGCGTAAGGAAGATCCACCACCCAGTCGTGAGGCAGGTCTACCTTGGCCCATCCGGAAGCGTCGAATTTAGCGACGTATGGACCTTCATTATGGATAGAGGCAGCCTTGGTGAAATAGTTGAAATACTCTGTGCCGCATCCGAAATCCTTCTGTGGGGAGGATGCATCGCCGAAAGCGAACTGCCAGTCTTTATCGAGATTGATGCGCTCACGCTGATTCTGCGCAGATGCGACAATTGCTACCAGGGCAAGTAAGATGGTTAACAGGTTTTTTCTCATGGTGTTTTTGTTATATGCGGACACAAACTTACGAAAAATGAAGGAATTTTCTGATATTTGTGGAGATAAATTAATTGTTATGAAAAAAATGTATTCTGCTTTGGCGCTATTTTTCGCAGTGTCAGCTTCTCTTGCCTGCGCACAGGAAACTTCTGAAGTAACGGAATCTCCTGATAATAAGGAAAATGTTATCAAGACCTTTTCTGTTCTGGGTGATTCATATTCCACATTCGAGGGATATATCCCTGAGGGAAATGCCTGGTGGTATTCTTCAAGTCCGCAGGGCCCGAATGATGTAGTACGGGTCGAAGATACCTGGTGGCATCAGTTCAGCTGTGTAACCGGATATGACCTGCTTCTGAATGAAAGCTGGAGTGGATCTACCATCTGCAATACAGGATACGATGGTGTTCCTTGTCCGACCTGGTCCTTCATAGCACGAATGAAAAATATCGTAGCTGGGGATTCTGATCCGGACCTGATATTGATCTGCGGAGGTACGAATGACTCATGGGCCGATTCACCGATCGGAGAACTGAAGTTCGGAGACTGGACTGACGAAGATCTTGCCTCATACCTTCCGGCTTGCTGTCATATGCTTGACTATCTTCGTCGTGAGGCTCCTCAGACTGAAATAGTCTGTATTGTGAACTCGGAGCTGAAGCCTGAAATCACCCAGGGCCAGATCGACGCATGTGAGCACTACGGAGCTCATGCACTGCTGTTGAAGGATATTGATAAACTATGGGGGCATCCGAGTGTTGCCGGCATGACGGCCATGTGTGAGCAAGTCAGCGCATTTGTATCTGAATTGAAGTAACCTATGGACGAGAAGACTCTCAGCTGTGTGGATTGCAGTACCCAGAACTGCAAATTCAAGACAAGGACCTACCCTGAATTTTGTCTCACCACCAATCTTTCCCAGGAAGATTCTCTATGGGCATTGGAACGTTATGAAGAGGGCAGGAACAAAGAAATTATGATTGCCAGTGCAGAAGTGGAATATGAAGGCTATTGCCAATGGACCCGCGTGCAGGAGATCATGGAATTTGCGAGGAAGATAGGTGCCCGTAAGATAGGCATCGCGAACTGCATCGGCCTGATCAATGAAGCGCGCACCTTTGCCAAGATTCTGAGGGCTA
Organism: Candidatus Cryptobacteroides sp.; assembly: GCA_045614445.1. Lineage (GTDB taxonomy): Bacteria > Bacteroidota > Bacteroidia > Bacteroidales > UBA932 > Cryptobacteroides. Next base: position 7,580 of record JAZLCW010000017.1, read on the forward strand.
ATGGTTTCGAACCCTATGCTGTCATATGCAAGGTCGCAGGACAAGCTAAGACTTCCATGGGAATTCCGGAGAAGTGCGAGGAAATCGGTCCCGCAATGTGCAATCCGATTCTTCAGGCGAGGCTATTGAATCAGGCTGGTACCGATCTGAATGTCGTGATCGGTCTTTGTGTGGGACACGACAGCCTGTTCTACAGATATTCCGAGGCGTATGTGACTACGCTCGTGACCAAAGACAGAGTGACGGGCAATAACCCGGCTGCAGCCCTTTATACGGCAGGATCGTATTATAAGAAAAAGTTCGGAGTGTAGTATTCGAGGGGTGTTGGAACTCATACGGTCAATGCACGTCGATTCCGTCGAAATATATCTCAGAAATGACGGTGTCTTTATGACGAGTGTCCGGATACACTTCAAGTATTTCGAATTTCAGCGTCGTATGTCTTTGTTCCTGCTGGCTTGATGATCCTTTCGCTTCCGATTGCATGGATCAGCTGCTCGCAGATGCTCTTCATTCCTTTTATGGAAGGATGGCCGTTCTGCTTTTCAATATCATGAAGTTCAATCAATTGTATTCCGTAATGCTTGCAGATTGTCCGGCTTGATTCATTGATTTCCTCGCGGAGCTCTGAATTAAGGATGGAATAGATCTGTGCCTGGGGGTATCTTCTCCGAAGTTGGTCAAAAAGACAGGCGAGCGCAGGTCTGAAACTCTTGCAATCCTCCTTTGTCCATCCTTCATACTGATATTCACCTATCGGAGAGCCGGCCCATGCGTCGTTTGTACCTCCCAGGAATTATTCGCCTCCAGTACATAACCCATGGCATTGATGTAAAGATCCCACCATGTCTCCTCCACCTTTGTTACATCATTCCTGTCGTTTGGATAGAACGGAGCGTATCCATCCGGATTGTGTCCTGCAGTTGACCGCTCAATCTACGAAATCTTACAGATACTCAGTTTCTCCCTGCTGGACAAAACGCCTATAAATGAGATACTTACAAATGCCGATTACAATATTGACAATGAACTAAGTTATAAACAATTGAAAATCAACTGGGAATAAGTGCCCAGTAATGAAATTCAGCAACAAAGTAAAACCCATAAAATGAAAATATAGATATGACAGAACCTGAAATTTTAATAAAGTACATCGGCAAGATACCAGAGCTGGTAGAAGCTGTAAATCAATACAGAGAAATCAATGATAAGACAATCAAGACCCTTGCCGAAGCGATGAAACAGCATCCGCAGGCAATAATACCTATTTCAGAGTTGATGAAGATAAGTCAGTATGTTGGACAGACACAGTGTCTTCTTCCTGATACAGATGATTTGGTAAATGCAATTGCTAAAAACATGGAGATAGCTATTGTACCGATTGTACGTGATGAGATGAGAAGAGAAGAGCCTTTGTCATAACTGAGTATACTGTAAAACAAGAACATGCTCACACGACACTAAAGGATTTACGTGAAGTGGTGGATAAGAAAACAGGAAAGTTTATCAGAGGGCTTATAGTGATAAATATAATACTAGTTCTGATTGTAGTCGGCATCTTGCGTTTTCCATATGTTTTGGAATGGATTCCTCTTGGGTAAGTAGTACTATTAGAACAGTAATTAGGCTATTCAGTATGATCTGAAGCTTGAGGCAGAGATGAAAATGGTAAGTTTTCTTCCAATAAGAAGTTAAGATTTGGAGATTAGATTTTATTCTATAGTGCAATACCCTCTGTGAGTGTTGGCCGTTTGAAAATCTATTGCGATATTTGCTGAGTTAAGTGATTTACATCCTGGCATTACATATTGTGAAAGTATTTTTCGCAAATCCTTACATGAAAATTCCTCATAGTTTGATCTAAGGATACAAGAAGCATACTTTTAAAAGGGTAACCAATAATACGCCTATGAGTATGAACCGTATTTTTAAGAAGATAGTATTTCTTCTTGTCTTATTCATACATTCTTTCGGTTGTACAGAAAAGGAGCTAGATCCAATAGTGGTTTCATCAATAACTCTAAATGTTACATCAATTGAAATGACTGAAGGAGATACTCAATCTCTGGTTGCAACTATTTCGCCATCCAATGCCACGAACAAGACTGTGACCTGGTCTTCAAGCGACAAGACGGTTGCATCCGTGTCAGCTGGCAAGGTTACGGCCTTGAAGGCAGGTAAGGCGACGATCACCGTCAAGACTGAAGACGGCGGAAAGACCGCTACCTGTGAAGTTACAGTCAATGCTAAAGTCTATCCAGTCACCGGAGTGACCTTGGACAAGACTTCAGCAACTCTCACTGAGGGTGATGATCTCACTCTTACCGCGACCGTGAATCCATCCAATGCCACGAAC
>JAZLCW010000018.1:0-19374 GCA_045614445.1 Candidatus Cryptobacteroides sp.
GAGGTTGCGGAGTTTAACCTTTACGAATGCAGGACCTTTTCCTGGCTTTACGTGCTGGAACCATACGATCTGGCATGGTTTGCCGTTATAGTCAATGTAAAGTCCGTTCTTGAAATCAGCTGTTGTTGCCATAAAATATAATTGTTTTTAAATTATTAGTCAATGAGATGTCTCGATTCTGCTCGACACGACAACCCAAGGTTTTCAAAAAGCGGGTGCAAAAATATAAAATTGTCTGCTACCTACCAAATTTTTACTGATTATCAGCGTTTTCGCCGCCTGCAAATTTCTCTTCCCATGCAGGTACATACTTGTTCAGGTCGAGAATATGCTCTGCGACATCTTCCAGAAGCCATTTCGGGGTCGAAGTCGCTCCGCAGACACCCACGCGGTCATCTGCTCTGACCCACTCTCTCTTTATCTCTAAAGTCGAGTCGATATGGTATGTTCTGATGTTCATTGATTTACATAAGTCGCACAGAACCTTGCCATTTGAGCTTGCCTTGCCTGAAACAAAGATTATTATGTCGTGCTCCAAAGCGAATCTGGACAGTCTTTCGTGTCTGGCCGCCACCTGAATGCATATCGTATTGTGAACTTTCAGAAGTTCGCGACCTTTGAATCTCTCGATAGAAAGCTCATTGTAAGCAGCCATCTTCTCTTCGAGGCGAGAGCAGAGTCTTGAATATTCTGCCGGACTCTTGGTGGTCTGACTGAACACCTCTGTGTGTATTCCGAGGTCTATCGTGCCGTCAGCAATAAACTTATCCAGCATCAATGTATTTTCCACTACGATGGCGCTTCCCTCTGTCTGACCTATCAGACCGAGCACCTCCGCGTGTCCGATCTTTCCGAAGATGATTATCTGACCCTTGCCTCCTTCCTTTATTCTGCTGTAAGCATTCCTTATGCTTTCCTGAAGCTTCAGAACCACCGGACATGTGCAGTCAATTATGCTGAATCCCAGGCTTTCTGCTGTCCTGTAAGTCTGCGGAGGCTCTCCGTGTGCCCTGATCAGAAGGACTTCTCCTTCCGCAGCGACCATCTCATCGAGGTCTTCCTTGTCGATTGTCACAAGACCCTGTTTCACAAGTCTGCCGAGCTCGGCATCGTTGTGGACTATTGCTCCGAGAGAATAGAGACGTTTCCCTCCTTCAGAATCTTTCAGAAATTCCTCGGCCTTGCCGATCGCCCTGATTACTCCGGCACAGAATCCTGAATTGCTGTCGATATCAACTGTAAGCATACAAATATCGTTTAGCAGCCGAAACGCTCGGCTATTATTCCTTTAAGCCAGACCATCTGGTCTTCCATTGTCATTTCAGAATTGTCAAGTACTATGGCATCCTCTGCCTTGCTCAGAGGCGATGTCTCTCTGTGTGAGTCGATATAGTCTCTTTCGAGGAGATTCTTCTTCACATCTTCGATATTGACATCATCTCCTTTAGCTCTCATTTCCGCCGCTCTTCTTTCTGCTCTGATTTCAGCAGATGCAGTCATGAATATCTTGAGCTCGGCATCCGGAAAAACTGTAGTTCCGATGTCGCGTCCGTCCATCACGATGCGTCTGAGCTTGCCGAACTCCCTGAGCTTCTTGTCCACGAAGTTTCTCACCTGCGGTACAGTCGCGATCGGACTTACCTTTCCGGCAATGGCCAATGACCTGATCTCCTTTTCGACACATCTTTCTCCAATGTATGTACCGCCTTCTCCGAAATGAACATCGAGATCGGAAAGGGCTTTTTCCAGTCCTGGCACATCGATTGTACATTCTTCGTCAATGAATCCGTTCTCCATTGCGAAGAGAGTTACAGCTCTGTAAAGGGCTCCGGAGTCAAGATATGTGAAGGAAAACTCGTTTGCTACGATTTTTGCAAAGGAGCTTTTGCCGGTTGAGGAGTAGCCGTCAATGGCTATTATGATGTCTGGTACTTGCATGGTAATCTTTAAAATCAAGCAAAAATATAAAATATTGCGTAAACTCCCAAAAATGACGATATTTGTAAACGATGTTCCGGCTTTATGTAACATCACGGATTCATACCGCCTCAGTGCAGAAGAAACTAATGAATCACCCCAAATTCATATTCCGCTCCTGCGCTGAAAAAAGTAATGAATCACCCAATGTTGAATAAAGATAAAATGTACGAAATTTGAGCGCAGCGATAGCAAGTCCCCTCTCCGAGAGAGGGGATTTAGGGGAGAGGTAACGTGTAAGTTTCATATTCCGCCCCTGCGCTGAAAAAAGTAATGAATCACCCAAAGTTGAATAAAGATAAAATGTACGAAATATGAAACTCCTGATTATTGACGACGAAAGGTCTATCCGTAATTCCCTGAAGGAAATCCTAGTGGATGAAGGTTATGATGTGGATCTGGCTGAAAATGGCGCACAAGGCTGTGCAATGGCAGAAAAGGAAAAATACAGCGTGATATTCTGCGACATCAAGATGCCGGAGATGGACGGTCTGGAAGTCCTTGAAAAACTCCATCAGATAGGAGTGGATGCTGCTGTAGTGATGATTTCAGGCCACGGTGACATCAATGTCGCTGTAGAATGCATCAAGAAAGGTGCATTTGACTTCATCCCTAAGCCTCTGGACCTGAACCGCATCCTCATCACCATAAAGAATGCTACAGAGAAGGTCTCCCTTGTGAAGGAGACAAGGATCCTGAAGAAAAAGGTTTATGGACAGGAAATGGTAGGAGAGTCTCCTGCCCTTGTCCAGGTAAAGGATATGATAGACAAGGTGGCACCTACAGATGCCAGAGTGCTGATCGTCGGTTCGAACGGTACAGGAAAGGAACTCGTCGCAAGAAATCTTCATCAGAAAAGTGCACGTTCGTCTGCTCCTTATGTAGAAGTGAACTGTGCTGCCATACCTTCGGAACTCATTGAAAGCGAACTTTTCGGCCACGAGAAAGGAGCCTTTACTTCTGCCATCAAGCAGCATAAGGGAAAATTCGAGCAGGCAGACGGAGGCACACTCTTCCTCGATGAGATCGGAGATATGTCACTCGCTGCTCAGGCTAAGGTCCTCAGAGTTCTTCAGGAAAAGAAACTCTCACGCGTGGGAAGTGACAAGGATATCATCGTCGATGTAAGAGTACTTGCCGCCACAAACAAGAATCTCAAGGCCGAGATAGAAAAGGGCAATTTCAGAGAGGACCTATACCATCGTCTCAGTGTGATCGTCATAAATATGCCTTCACTTGATGACCGTAAGTCCGACATCCCTCTGCTTGTGGATTACTTCATAGAACAGATATGCTCCGAGACCGGAATGACACCTCGCAAGATCGACAATGATGCCCTTCAGATGCTTGTGGACAAGACCTGGACAGGAAACATTCGTGAGCTGAGAAATGTGGTGGAAAGACTTCTCATTCTTTCCGGTGACAGGATAACTGCTTCCGATGTAAAAGCTTATGTACTCTAAGCCTTGTGCTTAGGTATTGTTACTATAAATGCAGCACCTCCGAGGGCGAATGATCTCTGATAGCGGATCTCGCCCTCGCATTTTTCTATGATGTTGCGACAGATGGCCAGTCCCAGACCGGTACCGGAACTCTTTGTCGTGAAGTTCGGCGTGAAGAGCTTCCCGAGGTTTTCTTCGCTGACTCCAGGGCCGTTGTCTTCGAACGTGATGTCGTAATATCCTTCACGTGTACTGTTTCGCAGACCGATGAAGACCTTTCCTTCTGACTCAGCCGAGCCCTCCTTCTGCTGTATCTCCACAGCCTGTATGGCATTCGTGATGAGATTCACGAATACGCGGATGAGCTGAGGCTTAGGAGCCATGACGAATGCCTCTTCGAGTCCGATGTACTGTATCTTGATATTCTCCCTGTTGTCGAATATGAGCAGCTGGTCCTTCAATGTCTTGTCCAGATCCATCAGCACAGGATCCTCGCTGTACAGCTTGGCGAAAGTGGAGAACTCATTGGCAGTTTCAGTGAGGATGTCGATATGTTCCAATACTACTGCCGACACTTCGTCGAAACGTTCTTCCCATGCAGGATTGTTCTTTTCCTTGAGTCTTATCAGTCTTTGAATCTGGAGCTTGATAGGGGTGAGAGGGTTCTTGATTTCGTGTGCCACCTGACGTGCCATCTGACTCCACGCATTGTCTCTCTCGGCCTGTGCGAGCTTCACGGTGGATTCCGAAAGGTCCTTCACCATTCGGTTATATGCATCCACCAGAGAAGAAATCTCATCCTCTCGCTTGTAGATGATATACTGAAGATTGTTGATGTCAGCTGCATTCATTTTCTTACCCATCTCGATAAGAGGGGAGAAGAGGGCGCTTACTTCCCTTGTACTGAATATGAGTGAGCCGATGAGCAGGAGCAGGAAGATGTTGAAAATCAATGCTCCATGGAAGAATGCTTCTCTGCGGAAATCGAAATTCCTGTCAGTATAAGGTACGCTGATGATGGCGATCATCTGTCCGTTGTCATTGAATATAGGAGCATACAGTGCCCAATAGCTGTAGTCGGTCACCTTCTCTCTGTGGATGAAGAATCTCTGGTGCAGATCCCTGATATTGTGATATGCCTCTTCGTCCAGCCTGCTGCCCATGATCATTCTTTCAAATACTTCAGGTGTGGTGGATTTGAATACCTTTCCTCCTGGAGTATAGATGGTTATGTCTGACTTTGTCGTATTTCCGATATTCTCCAGCTGTACTGTGAATTCAGCTGTGTTGAGGTCCTGCCATGAGGTCGCAGTCCTTGCCTGCCTTTCCACGAATGCCTGTATGGTCGTGATGCGGGATGTCATCAGATTATGCATATTCTCCTCGTTCCTCTTATAAACGAAGAGGATGCTGATGGCAGTCATGCTTATAAGAATGAGAATCGCCGATATGAGAAGAATAGTATTGATCCTCTTCCTGAAATAGTTGCTCTTGAATACTCTCTTCTTATTACGCGAGCTTGCGAATATGCTCAGGAGTCCGCTGAGAGCGAGACAGAGGTAAGAGAAAGATATGAAGTAAACCAATCCTCCTCTCTGAGACCTGGAAATGATGATGAACTCGTCCTCGTTCACCAGATTCATGAAATGTACATATCCCTGACTTCGTGCCACTTCCCTGTTCCTGTCAGTCAGATAACCTTCTTCAGTATGGTCATAATGTGTCGGATATGGGAAATTGCCCTTATAAGACATCAGGCGGTTGCCCTTGTATTTTGCGTATGAATAATATGACGGGATATTGATGTCGCCAGGGTTCGAGAATCTGCCAAGGATGCTGTCGTATCCGCGGTCTTCGCGGTTAGAATTGGATTCGATGCTTATGATCATGCGCGATACTCCCTTGTTCGGACTGTAGAATCGGAACAGGCCGGCATAGCTGTTACGTCCGTTGGCATCGGTGAGGAAAATGAATCTGGAGCCGTATGCGATAGGAGTACCGTTGCGGAGCAGGCTGTTGAAATAGCTCAGGTTCACGATATCATTGTCCCTTACAATCCTTACCTGCATATTGTACGACTGTCTGATGCGGTGGAGATAGTATTCGCTTATCCTGTTCTGTATCATTCCACCCGTATTCTCCAGATATGAGAGTGCAGATATGAGCTGGTCATAGGCAATGCTTTCCTCTACTGACCTGAGCTGTATTTCCAGACTTAAGTCTCTGTCCACGGAAAGTCTGTTTGCCCATACGGTGACTCTGTCGGACTCCTTCTTGAATCCAAGCTGTCCTGATATGATGGTGAAATATGCAGAGCAGATCACTGCGAAAATGATCAGAGTCTTCCCCGAAAGCATATCATATCTGTATCCCAGGAACTCCTTTACGACCGGTCTGAAGCACTGCAGCAGAAGAAGGATGCAGAACAGGAGTCCGGTATATGAAAGATATACGATGACAGTATAAAGGATATTGGTGTTCCAGCGGTACAGCTCGATCGATATGTTGGAGTTCAGCAGAAGACTTCTGAGGGTGAACTGTGTGTAGAATATTGTCAGAATGACCAGTATGATCATGCAGACACCGAATATCAGAAGGTTCCTGCGGTAATGTCTTCTGTTTCCGCGAGCCATTGCCGTGATCCTGTTCCTGACCAGGAACAGACAGGTAACCATCAATGTTATGTATGAATTGATCAGCAGCAAAGAACCGAGAGAAGATAAGACAGGTCCGTCGGCATAAATGATAGGTGAAAACAGTTCGACAGCCCCGTTTATCTGCATCCCCCATAGATATGACATCGCTAGGGCCAGAGTGAGGGCGGTGGTCGCTGCCGCAAAGACTCTCATGGTGCGGTGTCCTGCAAGAAACAGGACAATCGCGAAGGCGAACAATATCACAGCCACCCACCTGAGCATCGAATTATCGAAGAAAGACGTTGCCTGACTTCCGTCATATAATATCTTGAAAAGAGGTTTTCCGTCGATTTCTACGGCTGAACCTCCACTATGAGTCAGTGGGATTACAGAATATTTGCCAGGGAGCTTCAGGTGAGGGTTCACTCCGTTTTCATTCCTTCTGGCATCATCGATAAGAGTATTCTTTATCTCAAGTCCTGCTATTATCTTTTGTCCTCCGGAGCCGTTGACCGACTTCACCAGATACCATTTAGGACCAAGGTTGAGGTAAGATATTTCCTCGGTTACATCTGCGAGAGGGGAGACTATCTGGCTTCTTCTGTCTGTAAGTCTCTGGAATACAAGCAGTGATGAGATGTTGTCGTTGATTATCGAAAACTGGTTGCTCCATGACTGGAGAGAGTCGTTGATATATCGGTAGATGACCATATCCTCCGGCATGCCTTCCGGCAGGATCAACTCTTTCCTGCCAGTCTCCAGGGCTCTCTCGATATTTTCGTCCAGCGAGCTCAGCCTCTTCTCGATCCTCGCTGCAGTTTCCAATGCCACCTTGTCCGTATTGCTTCCGGCATTATTGCTTGCCAATGACAATACGAACAGGACCAATGCAAGTATCAATGCCATAAAAGGCAGTCTCTTATGCAGCCATTCCTTGGTATTCATCTGTGCTTTTTATTCGTGGTGGTAAGGCTCGCCCCTCATTATCGTGAACGCCCTGTATATCTGCTCTGCAAAGATAGCTCTTACCATCTGGTGTGAGAATGTCATCTTGGAAAGAGAAAGCTTGGAATTGGCCCTCTGATACACAGCGTCAGAGAATCCGTAAGCTCCTCCAATAATGAACACGATGTCTTTTCCCGCATATGAAATCTTGTCCTGAATGATCTTCGCAAGTTCGACAGATGTGTACTGCTTTCCTCTTTCATCCATCAGTATCACATCGTCGGTCGGGCGTATGTTCTTGAGTATCAGTTCGCCTTCCTTGTTCTTGATCTGTTCCTTGCTTAGAGCCGAGACATTTTTCAGTTCGGGGATTTCCACTACACTGAATGGTATATAATGTTTCAGACGAGACACATATATGTCCAATCCCTGTCTTACCCAGTCCTTGTCTGTCTTTCCGACGGTCAGAAGTGTTATTTTCATAGGCTGTCAGCTATATCTGGCAAAGTTAGGAATTTAAATGCAAAAATCCGACCAATAGATAAATTCGCTAAAAACTTGCAGGGCATCGATTTTGTAGTATCTTTGCACCGTCAATTTCAAGGTGTTGCAGATGAAAAGATATATTGTCGGTGCTCTTACAGCGGCGTTATTGTGCCTTTTCTGTGCAGGTGCTTCTGCCCAGGAAAGCGGATATGATGTATTCAATCCGATCTCGAAATATCTTGCCCAGGGTGATGCTGAAAAACTTTCAGCCTGGTTCTCTGACAATCTCGAAGTGACCATCTTCTCGGATTCCAATGACTCAAGCCGCAATCAGGCCCGTCAGATAATGAAATCCTTCTTCCGTTCCTACACACCACGCTCATTCGAAATAACCCACAAGGCAGGTCGCTCCAATATGAAATATGCCCTGGGAACCTTGAATGCAGGAGGAGAGAGGTTCATCGTCACAATCTTCGTCGGCTACAATGAGTCCTCCTACAAGATCCAGCATCTGAAAATCGAACGCGTAGATTAAAATAAGCAATTAACCAAGCGCCCCATCTGTAAATAACAGGTGGGGCGCTTGAAAATTAATGTGTATGTCTATTTCTGTCTGAGGAAGATCTGCACCGGACATCCCTGGAAGTCGAACTTCGTACGGAGCTTGTTCTCAAGGAATCTTCTGTACGGATCGCGGATATACTGCGGAAGATTGCAGAAGAACGCGAAAGAAGGAGATCTTGTAGGAAGCTGTGTTATATACTTGATCTTTATGTACTTACCCTTCCATGCTGGTGGTGGGTAATTCTCGATCTCTGGAAGCATCTCCTCATTGAGCTTAGAGGTAGATATCTTGCGTGAATAGTTCTCGTACACATGAGCTGCAGCACCGAGCACATCCATGATTCTCTGCTTGTTGATCACAGAAGTGAAGATGATAGGAATGTCTGTGAACGGTGCAAGACGCTCCTTGATGGCAAGGGTGTATTCCTTCATCGTGTTGCTGTCCTTCTCGATGGTGTCCCACTTGTTCACCACCACGACGCATCCCTTCTTGTTACGCTGGATCAGGTTGAAGATAGCCATATCCTGCGACTCGATACCTGTCTGGGCATCTACCATAAGGATGCAGACATCCGAATGCTCGATAGCCCTGATGGATCTCATCACCGAGTAGAACTCGAGGTCTTCGTGAACCTTGGCCTTCTTTCTCATACCCGCTGTGTCCACAAGCATGAATTCGTGTCCAAACTTGTTGTAGAGGGTCGCGATGGAATCTCTTGTCGTACCTGCGATAGGGGTCACGATATTTCTTTCCTTGCCGAGAAGGGCATTGGTGAGGGATGATTTACCTACATTAGGTTTTCCTACAATCGTGAAGTGAGGAAGTTCAGGATGCTCGTCTGTGTCAGGATCCTCTGCAGGAAGTACCTTTACAATCGCATCGAGAAGGTCTCCTGTGCCTCCACCGTTGGCTGCAGATATGCTGTATATCTCTCCAAGTCCGAGTGAATAGAACTGGAATGCATCGTACATCTTCTCGCCTGAATCGATCTTGTTCACTGCGAGAATGACAGGCTTTCCGCTTCTGCGGAGCAGGTCTGCGATTTCTTCATCGTAGTCAGTGATACCTGTGCCGGCCTCTACCATAAACAGCACTACATGTGCCTCCTCGATGGCGAGGACTACCTGCTTGCGGATCTCCTCCTCGAAAATATCGTCAGAATTGGATGTGTATCCGCCAGTATCGACTACAGAAAACTCTGTGCCGCACCACTCGCATCTTCCGTAGTGCCTGTCTCTGGTCACTCCGGCTGTCTCATCGACGATTGCCTGCCTCATTCCTACGAGGCGGTTGAAAAGTGTGGACTTTCCTACATTAGGGCGTCCCACAATTGCTAATAAGCTCATAAAAAGTAAGTTTAATTGTTAAAATCCCGCCTCTCGGCGATAATTGCTAATCCCTATCCGGGAACGTGTATATATTGTCCGTGATAACACGTGGCAATTTCTATCTGCAGGAGCTGGCGCAACTTCCGCATCCTCCTTCGTCGCAGGATACGGTATTGCCGTCCTTGTCCTTTTTACCCCAAATCCTTATTTCCTCTTCCTTGGCGCACTTGATGCCTCTCTTACGCATCTCCTTGTTGTTCTCGATCTCTGTTTCAGGAAACTTTCCGTCTTTCCTGAAGATGATGTTGAAGCAAAGACCGAAGACGCAAAGAGCGATGAGGATTACAGATGCGATCAATAACTCCATATTTAACCAGTGAAATTCCTAGTTGATGAAGCTTGAGCTGATCTCTTCGTAATTGTAAACCTTGCTGATGATGTCGGCGAACATGTCTGTCATGGAAAGGACTGTGATCTTGCTCTTGTTCTTATCCGGATCACTGTTCAATGGAATGGTATCTGTCACGATCACTTCCTCCAGTGCAGACTCTGCAATTCTTTCGTAAGCAGGGCCTGAGAATACCGGATGTGTCGCGCAGGCGCGGACGCTGAGAGCGCCCATTCCCTTGAGGACATTTGCTGCCTTAGCAAGAGTTCCGGCAGTGTCGATCATGTCATCCACGATGACGATGTTCTTTCCTGCTACATCTCCGATGGCTGTGATCGATGCCACTACATTGGCCTTTTCACGTGACTTGTGGCAGATTACCACAGGACACTCGAGATATCTTGCATAAGCGTTCGCTCTCTTTGCACCACCCATATCAGGCGCAGCGATTGCAAGGTTATCGATGTTGAGAGACTTCAGATATGGAAGGAATACTGCGCTTGCATAGATGTGATCAACAGGGAAATCGAAGAATCCCTGGATCTGGTCAGCGTGAAGGTCGCAGGTCATTACTCGGTCGCAACCGGCAGCGTGAAGCATGTTGGCTACAAGCTTGGCTCCGATCGAAACTCTTGGTTTGTCCTTGCGGTCCTGTCTTGCCCATCCGTAGTACGGCATGACAGCGATGACCCTGTGTGCAGATGCTCTCTTGGCTGCATCTGCCATAAGGAGAAGCTCGAAAAGATTGTCTGTCGGCGGGAAGGTCGACTGAACGATGAACACTGTCGCGCCTCTGACACTTTCATTGAACGAAGGCTGGAATTCTCCGTCGCTGAATGTCAGTACATCTGATGAACCGAGTTCAAGGTTAAGCTTTTTAGCTACCTTCAATGCAAAATCCTTTGACGCCCTGCAGGCGAACAGCTTCATTTTATGTTCCTTAATCATCGTATTTGGGGTTTTTTAGTTTTCTTCTGACTTCAATGTTTCCAGTACCGAGCCTATGTAATTCAGGATCTCTTCGCGTCCCAGACCTGTTTCTGACGAACTGATGAATGTAGGAGGCAGCTCCTCCCAAAGCTCGAGAATCTGGGCCTTCATCTTCTCGATCTGAGCTTCCAGAGCCTTAGGACCGCTCTTGTCGCCCTTTGTGAATATGATGGCGAACGGGATGTTGCTCTGTCCGAGCTCGATGAGGAAATCCATGTCCACCTTGCCGATATCGTGACGTGAATCGATCAGTACGAAGAGCATCACCATCTCCTGAGATAGGTTGATATAGTTTCTGATGACCTGTTCGAGCTTCTGCTTGGCGGTGGCGGACATCTTTGCATATCCGTATCCTGGAAGATCGACCAGATACCACTCCCTGTTGATCAGGAAATGGTTCACCAGTCTTGTCTTTCCCGGCTTGCTGGAAGTCATCGCCAGCTTCTTGTTGCGGCAAAGCATATTGATCAGGGACGACTTGCCGACGTTGGATCTTCCGATGAAGGCAAACTCAGGAAATTTCTGTTTTGGCTTCTCGGATATCCTCGTGCTGCTGCCCGAGAAAAGTGCTTCGGTAATCTTCATACTTCTTTCCGGTAACTGAATCAGTCGGCAAAGATATGAAAAAATGCGGAATCAGCAGATTCAATCAATATAAATTTTCTATGAAAAAATTTAAATAGCTCCAGATGGTGCATATATTGGATTTTTTACTAAATTTGTTGCGATAGAACGAAAAAATGTATGGAAAAGGAATTTATCGACCTATTTGAGTTTCAGACACGACTTAAACAGGGGGTAGAATGTCTTTTTCCGACCCGTCTATGGGTGAAGGCCGAAGTTAGTGCGGTGAAGGCGCGTAACGGAGGCCATTGTTATATAGAGTTGTCCCAAAGCGATGAAAAAGGCCTTGTCGCAAAGGCCAATGCCATAATCTGGGCATCGAGGTATCGTTTCATTGCTCCGTATTTCGAGTCAGTTACCGGTTCGCCGATATCTGAAGGCATGATGATTCTGGTGGAAGTGCAGGCCAATTACAGTCAGCTTTATGGCTTATCGCTGATCATAAATGACATTGATCCGGAATATTCCCTCGGCATCAAGGAACTTGAAAGACAGAAGGCCATCGAGCGCCTGGAAAAAGAAGGACTGATGGCACTTCAGCAGGAACTTTCACTCCCGCTCCTGCCATATCGTCTGGCCGTGATTTCAGCTGAGGATGCTGCCGGATACCGAGACTTTACCCGACATATCGCTGAAAATCCATACGGATTCGAGGTCAGCCTGGAACTGTTCCCGGCTCTTATGCAGGGAGCGGAATGTCCGCAGTCGATCGTCGCTGCCATGGATGCAGTCCTGGAAAGCGGCAATGAATATGATGCAGTGCTGATTCTCCGTGGCGGTGGAGCGAGACTTGATCTGGCCTGCTATGATGACTACGGACTTGCATCTGTCATCGCCCAATATCCGCTGCCTGTTCTGACCGCCATAGGACACGATCAGGATTTCCATGTATGCGATATGGTAGCATTTGAATATCTCAAGACTCCGACAGCCCTTGCGGACTTTATCCTCTCCATATATGAGGATGAGGATGCAAGGCTTTCTTCGTTTCAGACCCGTATGCGCCTGGCTTTCGGTGGCAGGATATCTGCGATGGAATCCTCTTTGGACGTGCTCCGTTCGAGAATCAGAGGGACTTTCGCTCTGAAGATTGCGGCGATGGAATCAGCCCTGCAGGTGCTTCAGACAAGGATCAATGCATCAGATCCGAGAAAAGTCATAGAGAGAGGCTTTGCCCTGGTTCTGGATGCCGACGGTCGTGTGGTGAAAGGGACGGAAGGCAGAAAGGCCGGAGATAAGGTGTCGATGATGTTTGCCGACGGAACGATGGATTGTTTAATAGAGAATGTGAGATGAAAGAGGAATTTGATTACGTGAAGGCTGTCGAGGAACTGGAGGCGATCGCTTCCAAGGTGGAGGATCCGCAGACGGGAATCGATGATATCGACAAATATATAAAGAGATCGGAGCAGCTGATTTCAGCCTGCCGCGCATATCTGCGTGGGGCAAGGGAAAAACTGGATTCAATGAATAACTGATACATATTAAATATGAGCGTTAAAAAGACAATGATCTATGATCACGATGAATGGCTTGTTCCATACAAGGAGGCCATTGACAAAAGGCACGATATGATCGCTCGTGCCAAGGAAAGGCTGTCTGTGGACGGTTCTCTTTCCAAGGCAATGAACAATCATATGTATTACGGCCTGCATCGTGACGGAAAGGGCAACTGGGTATTCCGCGAGTGGGCACCCAATGCGACAAAGATATATCTGATAGGTGAGTTCAATAACTGGAAGCGCACCGAGGCTTATGCATTGAAGCCTCTGGGAGGCGGAAACTGGGAGATCGTCCTTCCGACGATGTTCCTCGAGCACGGAACCCTGTACAAGCTCTATATCGAGTGGAAGGGTGGCGGTGCTGAGAGGCTTCCTGCTTATCTGACCCGTGCTGTCCAGGACCCGATAACCAAGACTTTCTGCGCTCAGGTGTGGGATCCGTTCGTGAAATACGAGTGGCAGAACCCTTCTCCGGGCAAGAGGACGCATCCTCTTATCTATGAATGCCACATCGGTATGGCTGCTGAGGAAGAGAAGGTCGGCACCTTCGAGGAATTCCGTCTGAATGTGCTCCCTAAGGTGGCTGAGCTGGGATATGACACCCTCCAGATAATGGCTCTGCAGGAACATCCATACTATGGCTCATTCGGTTATCAGGTGGCCAATTTCTATGCCCTCAGTTCCCGTTTCGGTACTCCCGAGGAATTCAAGGCTCTGGTGGACGACGCTCACGGACTGGGCATTGCAGTGGTCATGGACATCGTTCACTCTCATTCAGTGGATAATGAAGCCGAGGGACTCGGACTCTTTGATGGAACGGAAACCCTTTATTTCTATGACGGATGGCAGGGCCATCATCCGGCCTGGGGTTCGCGCTGCTTCGACTACGGCAAGGATGAAACCAAATATTTCCTCCTCTCGAACTGCAAATACTGGATGGAAGAATACCATATCGACGGATTCCGATTCGACGGAGTGACAAGTATGCTCTACTGGGATCACGGTCTGGAAAAGGCCTTCGTCGGTTATGAAAATTACTTCAATCAGGGCGTCGATGAAAATGCCGTCACATATCTGGCTTTGGCCAATATGCTTATCCGTGAAGTGAATCCGGATGCATTCACGATAGCTGAGGACGTCAGCGGAATGGCCGGCCTTGCGGCACCGTTTGAGATCGGTGGCGTGGGCTTCGACTTCCGTATGAGCATGGGAGTCGCGGACAATTGGATCAAATGGATCAAGGAACTCTCCGATGACCACTGGAGCGTAGGCGAAATCTGGTGGCAGCTCACCAACAAGCGTGAAGACGAGAAGACCATAAGCTATGCCGAGTGTCACGACCAGGCTATGGTGGGTGACAAGACCATAGCATTCCGTCTGATGGATGCAGAGATGTACACATCGATGAATAAGGAATCGCAGTCTCCTGTAGTGGACAGGGGAATGGCCCTTCATAAGATGATCCGTCTGGTGACAATGGCTACATGCGGCAACGGATATCTTACCTACATGGGTAACGAGTTCGGTCACCCTGAGTGGATCGACTTCCCTCGAGAAGGAAACAATTGGTCTTACAAGCACGCAAGAAGACAGTGGTCGTTGGCTGAACCGGACTATCTCAGATACAGATATTTGAGAAATTTCGACAAGGCAATGATAGCTTTGGCGCGTCAGGAGGCCATTCTTGACGAAAAACCTGAACTTTTTGTGCAGGATGAAGAAAAAAAGATTCTGATATTCCGAAGAAATAATTGTATCTTTGCGCTCAATTTCCACCCTGCCTCATCTTTTGCCGATTATGGCTTCGCTGTTCCGGCTGGAAAATATGAGGTGGTGCTTAACTCAGATGAAGACGAATTTGACGGCTTCTCCAGACTTAAGACTGGAGAAGTTCATTTCAGTGTATCCGAGCCAAGCGAGAACGGAAACGGCAAATATGACGAGACACTCTATCTCTATCTGCCGAGCCGATGCGCAGTGGTGTTGAAAAAGATTGATTAACTAAATACGTATTTATATGGCTTTTCTTAAATTCAACAAGTCCGAGCTTGTTAACCTGGAATACTCGCTCAAGCGTGAGATCATCGCTGCGAACGAGACAGGTGCGTACTGCAACACGTCTATCGTGACCTGCAATACGAGACGCTATCACGGACTGCTGGCTGTACCTGTGGCTGAACTGGGCGGTGGAAAGTATATGCTTCTTTCCTCACTCGATGAAAGCCTTGTGATGGGCGGAAAGCAGTTTAACCTCGGCATCCACTGTTATGGTGATACTTACGAACCAAGAGGTCATAAGTACATCATCGACTTCGATGCCAATCCGGTACCGGTAGTAACCTACAAGATCGGTGGAATCATTTTCACCAAGACCATCATGATGGTTCCGGACAATGATCAGGTGCTTATCAAGTATGAGCTTCACTCGGCTCCAGGAAAGATCTCGCTTCAGCTCAAGCCTTTCCTTGCCTTCAGAAGCGTCCATAGCCTGACAAGCCAGAACTCGGAAGCATACACTGCTTATGAGGATGTGGACGGAGGCGTATCTTTCTGCCTCTACAACGGCTTCCCGGCTCTGAATCTCCAGACATCTGCCAATGCAGCCTTCAAGTATCAGCCTTACTGGTACAACGGAGTGACTTACTCAGATGAGTATCGTCGTGGATTCGACTGCCGTGAGGACCTTTTCGTTCCGGGAACATTCTCGCTCGAGATGAAGCCGGGTGAGTCAGTGGTATTCTCAGCTTCTGTAAATGAAATCAACCCTCGCGGACTCAAGAGAAAGTTCACTGACACTCTCAAGAAGATGGATGTGATCGAGGACTATCATGACCTCCTCGTGCACAATGCCGAGATGTTCAAGTGCCACAACGGAGACAGAGCTCAGATCAATGCCGGTTTCTCTTGGCTTGAGACAGGTCTCCTTCGTGAAACCATCGTTTCCCTCCCTGGACTTACACTCTATGCGAACGGCGACTGCAATGAGTTCGAGAAGATTCTCGACACCCTCATCGCAGACGAGCAGGAGCGTCTTTTCCACAGGACCACTCAGTGCGAGGCTCCTCTCAGACTTACAGAGACACTCCAGCAGTACATCCGTTTCAGCGGAAAGGAGAAGCATGTGTGGAAAAAGTATGGCGAGACTCTCAAGGGTATCATCGAGAGCTATGCGCCAGGTAGAAGAAAAGAAATCGCAATGCATCCTAACGGACTCCTCTGGGCACAGATGGACGGAGTCGCACTGTCTTGGATGAACGCATATGTTTACGGTCGCCCTGTAACAGAGCGTGCCGGATATCAGGTGGAGACAAATGCATTCTGGTACAATGCCCTCTGCTTCGCGATCGATATGGAGAACAAGTACGGTCTTCGCAAGAGCGAATTCGTAGACCGCTGGGCTCCGGTACGTGACCTCGTGAAGGAGAACTTCCAGCCTACATTCTGGAGATCAGAATGGGGTTATCTCGTAGACTACGTAGGTAACGGCCCTCAGGATCAGGCGGTAAGACCTAATATCCTCTTCCCGATCTATCTCGAGTACTGCCCTGTAGATGACGAGGTGGTTTCAGAAGTTGTAATGACTATCAACGACGAACTCGTGACCAAGAGGGGACTCAGATCCCTCTCACCAAGAAACGAGGCATACAGAGGTGTATATGAAGGTTCGCAGATCGACCGCGACCTCGCATACCACCAGGGCTGCGCCTTCCCTGCGCTTCTCGCACCATATATTGACCTTTGCTTCAGAATGATGGGTGAGACTTTCTACGGAAGAGCCAAATATCTCGTTGAGGGAATCTTTGAGGACATCAGCAAGCACGGTGTAGGTGCATTCTCTGAGCTTTATGACGGTGATCCACCGCACGAGCCGCACGGAGCCATTGCATCTGCAATGAGTACGGCTGCATTGCTGAGAATCGCATATATTATGGAACAATATAAATAGAAGGAGGACAGATAATGAGAGTTTTAATGTTCGGATGGGAGTTTCCTCCTCATATTGCAGGAGGTCTCGGAACAGCTTGCTACGGTATGACCAAGGGTCTGGCCTACAACGATGTCGAGGTACTTTTCGTAATGCCTTCAGCCTCAGGTGATGAGGATGAGAGCGCAGTGAAGATCATCAACGCCAGCGATGTGGCTGTGGATACTGTCAGCGCTACTGTGGATGAGTTCCTCGGAAAGGTTCAGTTCGTACACATCGGTACCAATATGGTCCCTTACGTAGATCCAGTCGATTTCAAGAATATCGTCGAGGAGGAGCGCAAGAGACAGATCAAGGGCTTCCGTGTACAGTACGGCCAGAAATATAAGTTTTCAGGAAAATACGGTGCAAACCTCATGGAGGAGGTAGCGCGCTATGCAATGGTCGGAGCTACGATTGCAATGCAGTACAAGGATCAGTTCGATGTGATCCACGCTCACGACTGGCTTACATATCTTGCAGGTATCGCTGCAAAGCAGCTTACAGGCAAGCCTCTCGTAGTTCATATGCACGCCACATCATACGACCGTGCGAGTGACGACCAGGTGGATACACGCGTGGTGGATCTCGAGACCAAGGGTATGATGGCTGCCGACAAGGTGATGGCTGTGAGTGAACTTACAAGAAACATCTGTATCAACCGTTACGGAATCGAGCCTGAAAAGGTGGTGGCTGTTCACAATGCAGTGGACTTCAGCGGCCGTGAGAAGCTCGAGGTCGAGAGAAACGTAAAGGAGAAGGTCGTGACCTTCCTCGGTCGTGTGACATATCAGAAGGGACCGGAGTACTTCATCGAGGCTGCTGCCAAGGTTCTCAAGAGATGTAACAATGTACGTTTCGTGATGGCTGGTAGCGGTGACATGCTCAACAGATGTATCCGTCACGTCGCAAGACTCGGAATCTCAGACAGATTCCACTTCACAGGCTTCCTCCGTGGTAAGGAGGTGCATAAGATGTTCGCCCTTTCGGATGTCTATGTAATGCCTTCGATCTCAGAGCCTTTCGGAATCTCTCCGCTTGGGGCGATGCAGACCAATGTGCCTTCAATCATCTCTAAGCAGTCAGGTTGTGCCGAGATTCTCAAGTACGCCCTCAAGGTGGACTTCTGGGATGTGGATGCAATGTCTGACGCTATCTACGGCCTTCTTCAGTATCCGGCGATCTCTCAGCTTGCAGCTCGTTGCGGATACGATGAGGTGAACAGCATCAAGTGGAACGATGTAGCCGCTAAGATCAAGGGTATTTATCAGGAAGTAATTGACAAAAACTAAATTAACCATATTATGAAAAAGAGTATATGTCTGTATTTTCAGGTTCATCAGCCAAACAGATTGAGATTATACAGATTCTTTGACATCGGAAAGGATTCGCATTATTATGACGATTTCGCTAACAGGACTATCCTCCGCAGGGTAGCCCAGAAGTGCTATCTCCCAATGAACGCCCTTCTCCTTGAACTCATCGAGGCTAACAAGGGTGCATTCAAGGTGGCATTCTCTATCTCAGGTTCAGTCCTCGAGCAGTTCGACAGATATGCACCGGAGGTAATCGAGAGCTTCCGCAAGCTTGCTCAGACAGGCAGCGTGGAGTTCCTTTCGGAGACTTACTATCACTCACTTGCATCTCTTGCATCTCCGATCGAGTTCAAGAACCAGGGACTCAAGCACAAGGCAGCTATCGAGCATTATTTCGGTGTGACTCCTAAGGCTTTCCGTAACACTGAGCTCATCTACTCGGATGCAATCGGTGAAATGGTTTATGATATGGGCTTCAAGACAATGCTTACTGAAGGCGCAAGACACGTCCTCGCATGGAAGAGCCCTAACTTCATCTACAGCTGTGCTCAGGCTCCAAGCCTCAAGCTCCTGCTCAAGAACTCTTCACTCAGCGACGACATCGCATTCCGTTTCTCTGACAGAGGATGGTCAGACTGGCCGCTCACAGGTGAGAAGTATCTCGGATGGCTCAAGTCAGCCGCTCAGAACGAGGATATCGTGAACCTCTTCATGGATTACGAGACATTCGGTGAGCACCAGAAGGCTGCAAGCGGAATCTTCGACTTCATGAGAGCACTTCCTGAGATCGTTATCAATGACGGTGAGTTCGAGTTTGTAATATTTATACAGGCAGCCAAGAAGCATCGTCCAGTAGGAGAACTTGACGTGATGGACCCTATCTCATGGGCAGACGAGGAGCGTGACGTTACTGCATGGCTTGGAAACGTGCTCCAGAACGACGCATTCAACAAACTCAACGACCAGGCAGAGAAGCTCGCCCTTCTCAATGACGAGGCTCTCTGGTCTGATTTCGGTCATCTTCAGGAGAGCGACCACTTCTATTATATGTGTACAAAGTTCTTCTCGGACGGAGCAGTGCATAAATATTTCAACCCGTATGATACTCCATATGAGGCGTTTATCAACTATATGAACGTACTTAGTGATTTTATTTTGCGAGTTGATGATGCAATTTCCGTTTCAGATGTTAACTTTGCACCCGCAAAAGA